>JAEUGX010000034.1 GCA_016795545.1 Opitutaceae bacterium | reverse complement strand
ATCACCACGGTCGTGAAGGACTGCGACCTGGTGTTTCTGGTCACCGGCATGGGCGGCGGCACCGGCAGCGGGGTGTCGCCGGTGGTGGCGGAGGTGGCGGCCGAGGGCGGCGCGCTGGTAATCGCGTTTGTCACGCTGCCCTTCAGTTTCGAGGGTGGGCGGCGGTTGAAGCAGGCCGAGGAGGGGCTGCGCGCGTTGCGGGCGGTCTGCGATGCGGTGATCCCGCTGCCGAACGACGTGCTGCTGCAGGAGGCGGCGGACAACGAGACCGTGCTCGATTCGTTTGCGCGGGCCGACGAGTGGATCGGTCGCGGCGTGAAGTCGATCTGGGCGATGCTGTCGCGCACGGGCCTGATCAACGTGGACTTCACCGCCCTGCGCCAGGTCTTCCAGCAGCGCGGCGGCAAGACGCTGTTCGGGCTCGGGGTGGGCTCCGGCGACAATCCCGCCCAGGCCGCGCTCGACGACCTGAAGCTCTGCCCGCTGCTGCACACGCCGGAATACGCGCGCAAGGCCGACCGGCTGCTCGTGAACATCACGGGCGGCGCCGACCTGAGCCTGACCAAGGTCAACGAGCTGATGTCGGCCCTCACGGAGGAGTTCGGCCGCGACGCGCACGTGGTCATGGGGGCCGCCATCGACGAGGCGCTCCAGGGCCGGGTGGAGATCTGCGTCATCGGCACCACCGACCTCGGCAGCCGCAATTTCGCGCGCCGTCCGGCGCCGGCGACCCCGCGCCGCGCCGACAGCCGGCCCCCGGGGCCGACCGCCACCGGCGTCGCGCCGGAAAGCAGCACGAACGTCAAGACCACCGTGACCCCGGGCGCCGCCCGCCCGCCCGCCGGGGCGGCGGACCAGCCCACGCAGGAGGTCTTCAGCTTCGGCGCGGCGCCGACGGAGAACCGCGGCACGTTCGACAAGTCGGACCGCAACCTGTTCGAGGGCCAGGACCTGGACGTGCCCACTTACTACCGGAAGGGAATCAAGGTGAGCGTGTGAGCGCCCGGTTGACATCCGGCGCGAAACGCGCGTGTTAGCCCGATGTTCGTCGACGAAACCACCATCAAGGCCCGCGCCGGCGACGGCGGCCGCGGCTGCATCAGCTTCCGCCGGGAGAAATACGAGCCCTGGGGCGGCCCCAACGGCGGCGACGGCGGCAAGGGGGGCGACGTCGTCCTGCGCGGCGACGACGACCAGAACAACCTGGTGGACTTCAAGTTCAAGCCGCACTGGAACGGCGAGCGCGGCGAGCACGGGCAGGGCAAGGACTGCAACGGCCGCGAGGGCCGGCCAGCGGTGCTCCGGGTGCCGCTCGGCACCGTGGCCTACCGGCTGGACACCGGCGAGATGGTCGCCGAGATCCTGGAGGACGGGCAGGAGTTCGTCCTCTGCCGCGGCGGCAAGGGCGGCTTCGGCAACACCCGCTTCAAGTCGTCGGTCAACCGCGCCCCGCGCAAGGCCGGCCCCGGCGAGCCCGGCGAGACCGGCGAATTCCGGCTCGAGCTGAAGAGCATCGCCGACATCGGCCTGGTCGGCTTTCCCAACGCCGGCAAGTCGTCGCTCACGAACCTCATCACCAACGCCCGCCCGAAGACGGCCCCGTATCCCTTCACGACGCTGCACCCGCAAATCGGCGTCATCGAGTACCCGGAGGAGTACGAGCGGCTGGTCCTCGCCGACGTGCCCGGGTTGATCGCCGGGGCCAGCGAGGACCGCGGACTCGGGCACCGTTTTCTCCGGCACATCGAGCGGTGCCAGCTGCTGCTGGTCATCCTCGACCTGGCCGGCACCGACGCCCGCGATCCGCGCGACGACTACCGGCAGCTCCTGCGGGAGCTCGAGCTCTACGACCCGGCGCTGCTCGACAAGCCGCGGCTGGTCGCGGCCAACAAGATGGACGAGCCCGCCGCGGCGGCCAACCTGGCCAAATTCAAGCGACGCTACCCCAAGGTGGCGCACGTGCCGATCTCGTGCCTGTCCGAAGAGGGCATCCCGAAGCTGCGGAAAGAATTGTTAAAACGAGTCCTCCGCCTGCGCGCGAAAGAAAAGAAATCGCCAAGCCGCCCGGCCCGGACTAGCTTAACCCCTGAATGATGACGGAATACCGGCCCCTGCTCATGCGCGCCAACCGGCTTCTCGGCTCGGCGTTGATTGAGCATAACCTCGTGAAGTTCGAGGATTTGGAGGCGGCCAACGAACGCCTGCTGGAGGTCGCGGCTTCCGGCCAGATGCGGCAGAGTTCCGTCCTGAGCATCCTGGTTTATGAGAAGAAGGTGCTCAAGGAGGAGGATGTCCTGCACCATGTCGTGGACGACCACGGGGTGGGGGTCATCGACCTGCGCGGCTACGAGGTGCCGGAAGAGGTCAAGAAGGAGATCGAACTGGAGGCCTGCTGGGCCACCTGGAGCGTGCCCTTCGATCGCGAGGAGGATTTTCATTTCGTGGCCACGGCCTACTACCTGAGCCCCGCGGTGCGCGCGCACTGGGAGAAGAAGCTCGGGGGCCAGATCATCTGGCAGGCCACGACCATGGACATCATCGCCGACTTCCTCGACCGCGTGCACGCGGAGCGCACCGAGGGCGGCAAGCACGCGGCCGCGCGCGGCACGCGGGCGCCCTTCCCGATCCCGCCGGGCGGCACGGTGGCGCCCGTCCCCCCCGGCGGTTCGCGCTCGCCGATCCCCGGCGGCAGCCGCGCGCCGTTTCCCGCGGCCAACGGCGCCCGCCCGCCCGCGACCTGAGCCATGCCTCTCGGACGCACCCAGACGCAGATCATCGACAAGCTCGAGGAGATGGGGAAACTCTCCGCCGAGCAGAAGGCGGTCCTGCTGGCCCGGCCCGATGAGCCGACCGGCGACCAGCTCGACCAGATCCTGCAGGCCGACCACCACATCACGGCCTTCCAGCTCCTGCTGGCCAAGTGCCGGGCGCTCGGGCTCGCGCCCTACAATGTCGCCCGGTACCGGGTTCACACCAACACCTTCGAGAAGATCGACCTCGAGTTCTGCCAGAAGAACCTGATCCTGCCCGTCGGCCAGGTCGGCGACTTCCTGCTGGTGGCCTTCGCGAACCCGTTCGACACGACGGTCGCCACCAAGATCCAGGACAAGACTGGCCAGCGGGTGGTGCGGCTGCTCGGCCGCGAGGCGGACATCCGCGAGAAGCTCAAGAAGGACCAGATTCACGACGAGGTGCAGTTCTCCGACGTCGTCGACCAGCTCGGCGCGCAGTTCGACGAGGACGAGACGGAGATCAAGGACGAGGACCTGGAGAACGAGGAGTCGGCCCCGATCATCCAGCTCGCGAACCGCATCATCGAGGACGCCTATTTCGCCGGCACTTCCGACATCCACATCGAGCCGTGGGAAAAGGAAGTCGTCGTCCGCTACCGCATCGACGGCCTCACGCAGGAAAAGCTCCGGCTGCCCGCCAAGGTGGCCGGCGCCCTGGTCGCCCGCGTGAAGATCATGTGCAACCTCGACATCGCGGAACGCCGCCTGCCGCAGGACGGACGCATCGTTTTCAAACAGTACAACAAGAAGAACATCGACATCGACCTGCGCGTCTCGACCGCCCCGCTCAATCACGGCGAGGGCGTGGTCATGCGTATCCTGGACAAGCAGAAGTCGACGCTGCCGCTGCCGGCGCTGGGCTTCACCGAGGCCAACCTGGCCAAGTACCGCGACTGCATCCGCCAGCCCTATGGCATGATCCTGCACTGCGGCCCGACAGGCTCCGGCAAGTCGATGACCCTGTACTCGGCGCTCAACGAGGTGAACACGCCCGAGGTCGTCATCCGCACCGCGGAGGACCCGATCGAGTACACGCTGCCCGGCATCAACCAGATGCAGATGCACCGGCAGATCGGCCTGACCTTCGCCACCGCCCTGCGCGCCTTCCTGCGCCAGGACCCCGACATCATCCTCGTCGGCGAAATTCGCGACAAGGAGACGGCGAACATCGCGGTCGAGGCCGCGCTGACGGGACATCTCCTGATCTCCACCCTGCACACGAACGACGCCCCGAGCACGGTGGCCCGGCTCACCGACATGGGCATCGAGCCCTTCATGATCTCGTCGTCGCTGGTCTGCGTCTGCGCCCAGCGCCTGATGCGCCGCGTGTGCAAGGTCTGCCGGACCGCCTACGAACCGGACGGGCGCGAGAAGGACGTGCTGATGCGCGGCATCGGCTGGAGCGGCTCGATCTACAAGGCAAACCCCAAGGGTTGCACCAAGTGCAACGGCACCGGCTACAAGGGCCGGGTCGGCATCCATGAATTGCTCATCAACAACGAGGAGCTCATCGAGGCCATCAACAAGGAGGCCGAGACCGCCGAGTTGAAGCGCCTCGCGATGAAGGCGGGCATGAAGACCCTGCACCAGGACAGCCTCATCAAGGTCAAGGAAGGCCTGAGCACCCTCGCGGAGGCGCTGAGCACCGTGCCGCAGGACATGGAGCTGCGCGGCTGATCGCCGCGGGCGCCCGAGGACCGCGAGCGAGCGGCGGTGCCGGCCGATGAGCTATTGGGGCGAGTTCGCGACGATCGCGCTGGCGCACGGGCTGGCCGTCGCGAGCCCGGGTCCGGATTTCGCCATCGTGCTCCGGCAGAGCCTGACGCACGGGCGGCGGGCCGCGGTCTGGACCAGCTTCGGCATCGGCTGCGGGCTGTCGGTCCACGTCGCCTACAGCCTGCTCGGCCTGGGCCTGCTCCTGCAGCGGTCGCCGGCGGCGCTGGCGGTCGTGCAGTACCTCGGAGCGGCCTACCTTGCCGGCGTCGGGCTGCAGGCCCTGCTGCGCGCCCGCCCGCGGAGCGGCGACCTCGACCTGGCCGCTTCCCCGGCGCGGCCCTCGGACCGCGCGGCGTGGACCACCGGCTTCCTGGTGAACGTGCTGAACCCCAAGGCCGCACTCTTCTTCATCGCGCTGTTCCCGCTGGCCGTGAGCGCCGCGACGCCGAAATGGGTCCAGGTCGGATACGGGGCCTGGATGGCGGCCGCGACCGTGGCCTGGTTCAGCTTCGTGGCGGCGGCCTTCACCCACGATGCGGTCCGGCGCCGGTACCTCCGGCACGGACACTGGATCGACCGGGCGCTGGGGGTCGTGTTCCTCGGCTTCGCCGCCAGCCTCGCGCTGGGCTCCCTCGGCGGAAGGGTCTGACCGCCGGCGGAACACCGATGCGGGATCATGCCGTTGAGAGTTGGGTGACGAGGGGGAAGAGCTCAATCCCGCCAGGACGGCCGTGCGGAAGGGAAAGGATGTGGAACCCGGAAAAGCGGAAAAGGAATCGGCGGGACGCGGTTGCGCTCCCCATTCCGCGGCCCTGCCGGGAGGGCGGGGACCGGCTGGCCGGCTTGATCATCGCGGCCACGGCAGGCGTCCGGCTCAGGGCGTGGCTGCGGGACCGCTCGCGGCATCCGCGGGGAAGGGCGGGGCGTGGTCCGTGGACGCGGCCCCGGCGGCGAGCAGCATGGCGCTCAGCTCGGTGACGCAGCGTGCGAACTGGGCGTAGACCGAGTGCTCCAGGGAGGTCCGGTCGCTGCCCGTCGGGGCCGGCAGGGCGAGGGCGTCGAGCGCGTGGCGCAGCTCCGCCAGGCGCGCGGGATCCGGCGGCGCCGCGACGGAGTCGGCGAGGTGGTCGAGTGCGGCGCCGGCGAGGTCGAGGAAGCGCGCCAGTTCGGGACGGTCCAGGGCGTGGCCGGGCGCCAGGTGCAGCGCCACGACGGTCAGGGCGCGGGTCAGGCGCTGGTTGCCGTTGGCGAGCGCCGCGGCCTCCTCGAGGCCCGCCTGCTGGCTCTTGGGGTCGGCCGCCATGCGCTGCAGCGAGGTGAAGAGGGCGCTGTTGGCGACCTCCGCGGCGCGCTTGGCCGCGATGGCGGGCTCGTCGTAGCTGCCGCCGGCGGCGACCCGCGCGCCCAGCAGCCGGAGGTAGTCGCGGTTGGCGCGTAGGGCGCGGGCCAGCAGGCCGGGGAAGACGTTGCGCTCCCACACGGGCCAGAAGAGCTGGGCGGCCAGCAGCGCCAGGAGGCCGCCGGCCGCGGTGAACCCCAGCCGCTCGAGGGTGAAGCCGAAGGTCACCGGCGCCGACACCTCGGTGATCAGGACCACGAAGAGCGTGATGCAGAACACGGCGATGCCGTAGGCGCGCTTCAGCCAGAACGCGAAGCCGAACATCGTCAGCGCGGTCAGGGTGAAGAGCGCCGCGGTGGGCAGCGGCAGCCAGAGCAGGACGCTGGCCAGGGCGCTGCCCGCGAGCGTGCCCACGACGCGCTGTCCCGCCCGCTGCCGGGTGGAGCCGTAGTCGGGCTGGAGCACGACCAGGATGGTGAGCGGCAGCCAGTAGCCGCGCTCGAGCCCCGTCAGCTGGAAGGCCGCGACCCCGGCCAGCTGCAGCACCGTGGCCCGGGCGACGAACCGCGCCAGGGCGGGGTCGACGTGCCAGCGCAGGTTGAGCGCCGAGGCGAGCGGGCGCAGGGTCCAGGTCTGCAGGTCGAAAAGCTCCAGGGAAAAGGCGGCGCGCTCGTCGGCGCGCTCGGTGGTGGCGTGCAGCGCGGCCTGGATGCCCGGCAGCAGCGCGCCGATCTGCCGCATGATCGTGGTCAGCTGGGCGGCGTCGGGCGCGTGCGCCGTCTGCGCCAGGACGCGGTCCTGGAGCGCCTGGAGCAGGTTGCCGAGGCGGCGGAGCCGGACCTCGCCGGCCGCCAGGTGCGAGGGCTGGCGCGACACGATCGTCAGCGCGATCGTCCGGGTCGTGTTCGTGAGGGAGGTGACGAGCGGCGCGAAGCTGGGGGCGAGGTCGGGGAAGCCGGGCCGCGCCATCAGGGTTTCGAGCGCGACGTTGAACGCGAGAAAGCGGGTGCCCAGCCGGGCGGCCGCGAGGTTGAGCTCCTCGAGCTGGTGCAGGTACGGGCGGCGGCCCGCGCCGGCCGCCGGCGCCAGGAGCCCGGTGGCATGGTCGAGCGCGGTGCGGAGCTGGGCCTGCCGCTCGGCGATCAGCGTGTGCCGGCCGCCGGCGGGAGGGTTTTCCTCCGGCGACATGGCCGCGAGCAGGTCCGAGAGCGCCAGCCAGCTGTCCGCGACCGTGCGGCGCAGCGGGTGCTGGGCGCGGAACGGCCACAGCGCCACCTGGACGACCACCCCCCAGACGCCGCCGGCCAGGGCGGCGAGGAAGTGGCGGTGGGCGAGGGCGGCGCCGTCGGGGTGGGCGAGGGCGATCAGGAAGAGGAGGAAGGAGGCCGTCGCCAGCGACGGGCCGTACTCCGCGCTGAGATGCCGCCAGACTCCCCCCGCCAGCATCAGGACGAGGGTCGCGGCGAGGGCCAGGGGCAGGTCGGCGCCCGCGACGCTGCCCAGCCACGCGCCGCCGCCGAGCACGGCGGCCATGAAGAGCAGCAGGCCGAGCCGCAGCGGGTAGGAGCCGCGGACGTCGACCATGCCCACGTTCTGCGCCGCGATGGCGGCGAACATGCCCTCGACCGGCAGCTGCCAGGCGTAGGCCGCCAGCATGGGTCCCATGAAACCCACCGTCGCCCGGGCCGCGCGCGCGAGGTCGGGCTGCAGGCGCTCCCGCTCGATCCGGTCGCGCCACCTGCTGATGAGTCCGGTCATGGCGCGGCCATTCTTGCGACGCGGACGGCGGCGTCACGCGTTTTGCGCGCCGCCTGTCACCGCAACCTGACAAATTTTTCGCGCCGCCGCGAGAGGATAGACTGGCCAGTGGCCGGACGGAAAAGCAGGGTTGGGCCATGAAAATACCGCGGTGGGGATGGGCCGGAATCGTCATGCTGCTCGGGGGGGCGCTCGTGCCGGCGGCGGCCGGCGAGGCCGTGGCGGGCTGGGTGGAGGAATACCGCCGGTTCGCGGCGCAGGAGAACCTGGAGCCCGATCGCGTCTACGCGCGGCGGGCGGGCAAGCCGCAGCGTTGGCTGGGCGACGTGCTGCGCGCCCTGCCCGAGCCGGCGCAGTGGCCGGAGCTGCGGGCCGCCCTCGAGCAGGCCGCGGCCGGGCTGCCGGAAGGGCGGGAGCGGCGGCAGGCGCAGACCGGCGCCTGGCTGCTCGCTTACCTCACCGGCGATCGCGCCGCGGTGGAGGCCGGCCTGGCGGCGGCGGCGGCCGCCGCGGGCAACGACCCGCGGGCGGAGTTCGCGTTCGCGCAGCTGCGCGAGAGCCTGGGCGGCCGCACGGCGGACGCGCCGCCCTTGGCCCAGCGGGTCCGGCAGTTCGAGGAACAGCTGCAGGCGCTGGAGCCGGTGGACGAGGCCGCGGTGATCCGGGAGCTGGGCGGGCCGGAGAACCTGGCCCGGCTGCGGCGGCTGATGGCGGCGGGCGCGGAGCTGCAGCGGCAGTTCTTCGCGGCCTACACCGAGTACGAGAAAACCAAGGACGAGGCGGCGGCCCGCGCGAAGATCGAGGCCCTGCAGAAGGATTTCATGGCGGCGAACGCGGCCGACGAGGAGGCCCTGGCGCCCTATTTCGAGCGGCCCCTGGTCGGGCGGTACCTCGCCGCGCAGCGGTCGGAGCAGGCGGATGGCAACCACGTGCCGGAGCTGTCGCTGCCGGACTTGGTCGCGCACGCCGGGGAGGCGCCGGCCGCCGCGCTGCTCCGGCGGGCGCTGGCGCTGCCGGTGAGGCTGGGCGTCAACCGGGACACGGGCGAAGCCACCGCCCGGCTGGCGCGGGCGCTCGCGCTGGAGCTGGCCGGACAGGTCAAGTTTCCCTCCTGGGGGCTGACCCACGACGTGCGCAGCACCGCGCTGTTCGAGGCGCTGCTCGCCCGGTTTCCCGACCGAGGGGCGGACGATTACGAATTCGAGGCGGCGTGCGGTTACTACCTTGCGGGGCTGATCCAGCAGGAGCGCGTGGCCGACGCGGTCGCGTTCGCGACGCGGCCGGGCGCCGGGACGAAGCTGAGCCTGCCGTACGAGGGGCTGAACGCGCTGGAGCAGGGCGGGCGGGCCGAGGCGCTCTGGGAGTTCCTTCGCGGCTGGCTGCAGCAGGTGCCGGCGGCGAACGAGTGGGACCGCTTCAACCGGCTTTCCGCCCAGCTGGGACGCCAGGCGGAGCTGAAGGCCCTGGTCAAGGCGATGGCGGAGGCCGGCCGCTTCGAGGGCCTGGACCGGCTGCGGGTGCAGCGCATGCAGGCGGACGCCGAGCTGGCGGCCGGCGAGCTGGCCGAGGCGGTCGCCCGCCTGCGCCGCCTGGTGCGCGAGACGGCGGCGACCAAGGAGGAGAAGGCGCTGCAGATCGAGCAAGCCATCCGCCTGCTCGCGCTGGCGGACCTGCGCGGCGACCGGCCGGGGGCCGACGAGGCCCTGGCCACCGCGGAAGCCCTGATCGCCGCGGCCTGGGCCGAGGCGCCCTCCGGCGCCGTGGACCATCGCGCCAGCCTCGTGAGCACGCTCAACCAGGCCGGGCGCCGGGCGGACGCGGAACGGATCGGCCGGCAGACCTTGGCGGACGTGACGGCGCGGCGCCAGGCCGCGCGCCAGGCCGAAGGCGAGGCGGGGGAACGGGACGACATCGCGGGCTATGCGCTGGAGCGGCTGCTGGCGGAACAGCTGCGGGTGCTGGTCGAGCTCGAGCGGTGGGCTGACGCGCGCGAGCTGATTCTCGGGAGCCCGTTGTGGGACGTGCGCGACGCGGCCGACCTCCTGCGGGAAACGGTGGGCTCGAACCGGCGTCCGGTGGGCTTCTACCTGGCGCAGGTGGCGCGCCAGGCGGGCGACGAAGCCCGGGCGCGCCGCCTGCTCGAGGCCCAGCTGGTGGCGGCGCCCGGCGCCGACGCGGTGTACGCCGCGTACCTGGAGATGACCGGACAGAAGGCGCGGCCGCTGCTGGCCCGGCTGGCCGCCGCCGACCGCTACGAGGAGCGCCCGCTGATCTGGCTGGCGCGCCTGCAGCTCGATGCCGGGGAGGTGGACGCGGCGGTCGCGACGCTGCAGCAGGCGATCGCGGTGGATCCTTCGGACGGCGAGCAGGGCCGCGGCGACCGCATGCGCGTCTACGCCTTCATGGCGCAGGCCATGGCGGCCAAGGGCGACGCGGAGAAGGCCCGGTTCTTCGAGGGCGTGGTGAAGGCGATCCGGCTCTCGGAGGACGCGGACCGGTGGTACGACCTCGGCGCCTACGACCAGGCGATCGCGATGTACCGGGAGTCGCTGGGTTTCTTCCAGGACGCCTACTGCATCCAATCCCGCCTGGCCGTGCGCCTGGCGCACGAAGGCAGGATGGACGAGGCCGCCGAGCATTACCGCCGGGCCTTCGAGCTCATGCCGGACAGCTTCGGGCGGGTGGAGAGCCATTGTTTCGGCTGCGAGCATGTGTTTGCCGGGGAGAAATCCCAGGGCGTGGCCGAGCGGGTCTTCGCGCAGATGCTGCAGGCCCGTCCCGAGCGGCCGCAGCTGCACTACCTCATGGGCTACCTGCGTCAGGAGCAGGAGCGGCTGCCGGAGGCGGCGGAATACTACCGCGCGGCGGTCAAGCTGGATCCGCTGTACCTGAATGCGTGGAAGCGGCTGGCCGGGCTCGACCGACAGGTGACGTTCTCGGCGCAGGAGCGCGACGACCTGCAGCTCAAGCTGCTCGAGCTGGACCCGGGCCGGCGGCACGCGTCGCCCGACCTCGAGCGCGTGGGCGACATCCCGCGCCTGTGGTCGGCGCTGCGGGCCGCGGAGCGGACCCTGGCGGACCTGCCCCCGACCGAGGAGCTCTGGCCGCTGACCGCCTCCGCCGCGTGGCTCGAGGCGATTCCGGCGGCCGAACTCCCGTGGAAGTACGATCCCCGGCCGAAGGACGCCGCGGCGATCCTGCTCGAGCACCCCTTCGTCCAGGGCCTGCAAGCGTACCTCGGCGCCCTCAACGCGCGGGCCGAGGAGGGCTGACCCGGCCGGCAGCGGGGTGCGGTCAGGCGAACACGGCGCCGCCGAGGAGCCGCTCGCCGTCGTAGAGGGCGAGGATCTGCCCGGCGGCCAGCGCCCGCTGCGGCCGGTCGAACCGGACGCGCGCGGTGCCGTCGGGGCCCGGCTCGAGTCGGAGGTAGACGCGCGGGTCGCGGTAGCGGACCCGGCCCTCGATGCGCGCGGGCGCGGTGAGGGGCCGGCCGATGAAGCTGAGGCTGTGGACCCGGCACTCGTCGCGCCAGAGCCCCGGGGCGTCGGGGCCGTCGAAGGCCACGAGCAGCGCGTGGTCGTCCGCGCGCTTGCCGGTGACGACGTAGGCCTTGGCGTCGGTGTTGGAGGGGATGCGGATGCCGCGCCGCTGGCCGATGGTGTAGTAGTGGAGGCCCCGGTGCTCGCCGAGGACCTTCCCGTCGGTGGCGCGCACGATCGGGCCCGGATGCTCGGGCACGTAGGCCCGCAGGAAGTCGGTCATCCTGACTTCGCCGATGAAGCAGATGCCCTGGCTGTCCTTCTTCTGCGCGGTGGGCAGGCCGGCGGCGGCGGCGAGGGCGCGGAGCTCCGGCTTGGCGAGGTGACCGATGGGAAAGCGGGCGCCGCGCACCTGTTCCTGGCTGAGCAGGGCGAGGAAGTACGACTGGTCCTTGTTCCGGTCGGCGCCCTCGAGCAGCGTGAACGCGTCCGGATCGTCGGCGGCCGGACGGCGGCGCGCGTAGTGGCCGGTGGCGACGGCCGCGAAACCCTCGGCCCGGGCGTAGCGGGCGAAGACGCCGAACTTCATCTCGCGGTTGCACATCACGTCCGGATTGGGCGTCAGGCCGCGCTGGTAGCCGTCGAGCAGGTAGTCCACGACCAGGCGGCGGTAGTCCTGCATGAGGTTGACGACCCGGAACTCGATGCCCAGCCGGTCGGCGACGGCGCGGGCGTCGTCGATGTCCTGCCGCCACGGGCAATGGCCGAGGACGTGGTCCTCGTTGATCCAGTTCTTCATGTAGGCTCCGACCACCGCGCAGCCCTGCTGCTGGAGGAGGAGGGCGGCGACACTGCTGTCGACGCCGCCGGACATGGCGACGAGGATCCGTTCCATCGGCACAAGCAGCTGCCGGCGGGCCGAATTTGCAAGCCCGGGGTGCGGCGCGCTCCGGCCCGGCGGCCGGCGGTTTGTTCACGCATTCGTCACCGCGGGCCCCTTTACAGGGCCGGAAGCGGACGTACGGTCGCGGCCCTGATGCGCATGACGAAACTGGGCAGGATCCTGATGGCGGCGGCGTTGCCGTTCGGCGGGGGCGTCGCGGCCGCCAAGCCGGAGCGGCCGGTGCCGGCGATCGAGCGCGTCCTGATCATCAGCATCGACGGCCTGCGGCCGGACCGGCTGCTGCTGGCGGACACGCCGGTGCTGCACCGCCTGATCCGGGAGGGGAGCTATTCGTTCTGGGCGCAGACCACGGCTTACGCGATCACGCTGCCGTCGCACGTCAGCATGCTGACCGGCGTGAACCCGCGGAAGCACAAGATCGAGTGGAACGTCGACCTGCCGCTGAAGGAGCCGGTCTATCCCGCCTACCCCACGGTCTTCGAGATGGCCCGGCGCGCCGGGTACCGGACGGCGCTGGTCGCGGGCAAGTCCAAGTTCGAGCCGCTGGCCCGGCCGGGGACGCTGGACGCGGTCCGGATGCCCGCGCAGGACGAGAAGGACGACGCCCACGTGGCGGCGGAGGCGGCGCGGGTGATCCGCGAGCTCCGGCCGGACCTGCTGTTCGTGCATTTCCCGGCGGTGGACCTGAGCGGCCACGATTTCGGCTGGGGCTCGGCGGAGCAGCTGGGGCGGATCGCCCGGGCCGACGCGCACGTGGGCGAGCTGCTGGCGGCGCTGCGCGCGGCGGGGCTGGCGGATGCCACGCTGGTGCTCGTCACGTCCGACCACGGCGGGCAGGGCCGGACCCACGACGCGTACGACCCGCGCAGCCGCTTCATCCCGTGGATCGCGCACGGGCCCGGCGTGCGGCCGGGGTACGACCTGACCCAGCAGGAGGAGCTGCAGATCCGGACCGAGGACACGTGCGCCACGGTGTGCCACGTGCTCGGGCTGTCGCTGCTGCCGTATTTCGACGGGAAACCCGTGCTTGCCGCCTTCGGCCCCGCTCCGGCACCCTAGCGGGGCATGGAAGCATGGCCACACCGCATCATCCGCGCCTGGCTGTCGACCGCCTCTACCGGCGTGATCGAGCTCGACGCCGACTGGACGGGTGAGTCGCTGCCGCTGCTGGCGCCCGGCGACAAGGCGTTCGCCTTCGAGGACCTGAGCCCGGCCGCCCCCTCGCGGTATGCGGACGAGGCTTCCTATTACGTCGACGATGCCGGCCGGTTGGTGTTCGTGCTCGATCCGGAGGAGCACACCTGGGTCGACTTCGACGCGATGCCGGTGTTCGTGGCGGGCGACTTCAACGGCTGGCAGGAGGCGGTGGGCCGGCCGGAGTGGCGGCTGGAGGCCGCCGAGCTGAACGGCCGGCGGGTCTGGCGGCTCCCGCGGCCGGCGGCGCCGCTGCTGGCGGACCCGCCGCGGCAGTTCAAGTTCGTCACCGGCGACAACCGCTGGCTCGACCTGCCGCGCGACGCGACCAACCTGGTGCCGGACGGGCAGGGGCATTTCAACCGGGCCATCTACCGGCACCGGACGGGCCGCAACCTCTTCCAGTTCACGACGACCCGGCCGCTGGTGCTCAACCAGACCTACTCGGTCGTCCACCTGCGGGACGGCCAGCAGGCGCCGAAGGTGCGGCTGCGGCTCGGGCGGTTTTTCCACGAGATGGGCAGCGACCTGCCGCTGGGCGCGCGGATCGAGCGGGGCGAGACCACGTTCCGGATCTTCGCCCCGCGGGCCAAACACGTGCGCCTGTTCCTCTGCGAGACGCTGGCGGGGCAGGAGCAGGCGTTCGGCTACGAGCTCGACCGGCGCGAGGAGGAGGGCGGCTGGCGCGGCGTGTGGGAGGCGCACCTGGACCGCAACCTCCACGGGTGGTTCTACTGGTACTCGGTCAGCGGCCCGCCCGGGGTGTTCGGCAACTTCCAGCCCGGGCAGAAGGTGCTCGACCCCTACGCGCAGGCGGCGGTGGGCCGGGAGGGCCCCGGCATCGTGCTCGACCCGGCGTGGGTGGGGCGGGGCGACCGCTCCTTCGCGACGCCGGCCTGGCAGGACCTGGTCATCGCCGAGGCGCACGTGCGCGACCTGGCCGCCCACGCGCCGCTGCCGCTCTCGCCCGCCGAGCGCCAGGGCTACGCGGGCCTGACGCAGTGGGTCCGCAGCCCCGACTTCCACCTGCGGAAGCTGGGCGTGAACGCCGTCGAGCTCCAGCCGCTGCACGAGTTCGACAACCGGACCCGCGAGGAATACCATTGGGGCTACATGGCGGTGAACTTCTTCGCCCCGGCCAGCGCCTACGCCGCCGACCCCGCGCGCGCGACCCAGGTCAAGGAGCTGCAGGAGCTGGTGGCGGCGTTCCACGCGCAGGGCATCGCGGTGGTGGTCGACGTCGTCTACAACCACGTCGGCGAGCCGGCGCACCTGCTCTTCATCGACAAGCAGTACTACTTCGAGCTGGACCACACCGGCGAGCTGGCGAACTGGAGCGGGTGCGGCAACGACCTGCGCTGCCGCTCGGCGATGGCGCGGCGGCTGATCTGCGACAGCCTGATCCACCTCATCCAGGTCTACGGCGTCGACGGCTTCCGCTTCGATCTCGCCGAGCTGATCGGCGTGGAGGTGCTGCGGGAGATCGAGGCGGCGGTGAAGCGGGTGAAGCCGGACGTGATCCTGATCGCCGAGCCGTGGAGCTTCCGCGGCCACATCGCCGCCGCCCTGCGGCCGACCGGGTTCGCCTCGTGGAACGACGGCTACCGGAACTTCGTGCGCGAGTACGTGCGCGGCTTCGGTGCGGCGGACCGGCTGGAATACTTTATGAAGGGGTCGCCCTGGCACTTCGCCTTCTTCCCGGCGCAGACGGTCAACTACACCGAGTCGCACGACGACCGGACGTGGATCGACCAGATCACGGAGAACCCGGAGTACAACGGCTTCCGGCCGACGCACAACGACCGCCAGCGGACGCACCTGATGGCGGCGATCCTGTTCGCCTCGGTCGGCATCCCGCTGGTCGCGGCCGGGCAGGATTTCCTGCGGTCGAAGCACGGCGTGAACAACACCTACCAGCGCGGCGACCTCAACGCGCTCGACTACCACCGCATCGCGCGCTACCCCGGGACGCACCGGTATTTCGCCGACTGGATCGCGTTCCGGCGTTCGCCGCGCGGGCAGCTCCTGCGCCAGTGGTCGCGCCCCTCCGAGGGCTTCTTCCGCGCGTTCCACGGCCCGGCGCTGGCGTCGCTCATCCTGGTCTACAACGCCGACGGCAGCCAGGGCCGGCAGCGGCTGCTGTTCGCGGTGAATCCCACGCTGGAGAACGTGCGCGTGGAGATCGGCGCGTTCGCCGCGCTCGGCTGGCAGCTGGTCGCCGACCAGGAAGCCTTCTACACGCCGCACGAGCGGCCGCCAGGCTACGCGGTCACCCCCGATTGCTTCATCGCGGCGCTGGGCTGCTCGTTGTGGACCGCGGAGGCCGACTAGCCCGGCGGAGGGCGGCGGCGTGCCTTGGCAGGCACGCAGATACGCAGCTGTGACGCCGCCTGGCGTCGGGCACTGTTCCCCGGGCCCGTCATCGCACTTGCCAAGGCCGGGGCGGTGCTCTTGATTCCGGGAGACTGCCGGCATTCACCGCCGGCGGTCAGAAGGACCACAACCCAACCATCTCATGGCAGTCAAAGTAGCTATCAACGGTTTCGGCCGCATCGGCCGCCTCGTTTTCCGCGCGCTGTGCGAGCAGGGCCTGCTCGGCACCACCCTCGATGTCGTCGCCGTCGGCGACATCGTCCCGGCCGACAACCTGGCCTACCTGCTGAAGTACGACTCCACGCAGGGCCGGTTCAACGGCACGGTGGCGTCGAAGAAATCGTCGCCGGACAAGGCCGAGGACGACGTGCTGGTCGTCAATGGCCGCGAGATCCAGGTGGTCAGCGCCAAGACCCCGGCCGAGCTGCCCTGGGGCAAGCTGGGCGTGCAGCTGGTCATCGAGTCGACGGGCCTGTTCACCGAGGCCGAGAAGGCCCGGGGGCACCTGACGGCCGGCGCCCGGAAGGTCATCATCTCCGCCCCCGCGAAGGGCGAGGACGTCACGGTCGTGATGGGCGTCAACGACGAGAAGCTCGACGTGGCGAAGCACAACATCATTTCCAACGCCTCCTGCACGACCAACTGCCTGGCGCCGGTGGTGTCCGTGCTGCTGAAGGAGGGCTTCGGGATCGAGGAGGGCCTGATGACGACGGTCCATTCCTACACCGCCACGCAGAAGACGGTCGACGGCCCCTCCAAGAAGGACTGGAAGGGCGGCCGCACGGCGGCCCAGAACATCATTCCCGCCACCACCGGGGCCGCGAAGGCCACCGCGCTGGTGTGCCCGGAGGTCAAGGGCAAGCTGACGGGCATGTCGTTCCGCGTGCCGACCCCCACGGTCTCGGTCGTCGACCTGACTGTCCGCACCACGAAGGAGACCGCCTACAAGGAGATCTGCGCGGCCATGAAGCGCGCGAGCGAGACCTACCTGAAGGGCATCCTCGAGTACACGGAGGACGAGGTGGTTTCGAGCGACTTCATCCACTGCAAGGCCTCGTCGATCTTCGACGCCGGCGCCGGCATCGAGCTGAACAGCCGGTTCTTCAAGCTCGTGAGCTGGTACGACAACGAGTGGGGCTATTCCAACCGCGTCGTCGACCTGACCAAGAAGGTTGCCGCCAAACTCTGAGCCGCGGCGACCGCGCACGGCGGAAGCGAGCAGCGAGCGGCAGCCGGCTCCTGCTCGCTTTCTTTTTGCGCCCCTCCTTTCCCCGGCCAACCATTCCCCATGCCTAAATTCAAATCGATCCGTGACCTCGATCTGGCCGGCCGGCGCGTGCTGATGCGCGTCGATTTCAACGTGCCGCAGGACAAGGCGACCGGCGCCATCACCAACAACCAGCGGATCGCGGCCGCGCTGCCGACGATCCGCCACGCGCTGGAGCGGGGCGCCGCGGTCGTGCTGATGTCGCACCTCGGGCGGCCCGACGGCCAGCAGACCGCGCGGTATTCGCTGCGGCCGGTGGCGGCGGAGCTCGAGCGCCTGCTCGGCCGCCCGGTGGCCTTCGCCGAGGACTGCGTCGGGCCGGCGGTCGAGGCGCAGGCGACGGCGCTCCGGCCGGGCGAGGTGCTGCTGCTCGAGAACCTCCGCTTCCACCTGGAGGAGGAGGGGAAGGTGAAGCTCGAGGACGGCACCTCGCGGAAAGCCGACCCGGCGGCGGTGGCGGCGTTCCGCGCGTCGCTGTCGCGGCTGGGCGACGTGTTCGTCAACGACGCCTTCGGCACCGCGCACCGGGCGCATTCGTCGATGGTGGGCGTCAGCCTGCCGCAGAAGGCGGCCGGCTTCCTGATGGAGGCGGAGCTCAAGGCCTTCGCGGCGGTGCTGGAGCACCCGCAGCGGCCGCTCCTGGCGATCCTCGGCGGGGCCAAGATCGCCGACAAGATCCCGCTCATCCGGAACCTGATCGAGCGGGCCGACGAGATCATCATCGGCGGCGGCATGGCGTTCACCTTCAAGAAGGTCACGCAGGGCATGGAGATCGGCGCCAGCCTCTTTGACGCGGAGGGCGCCAAGCTGGTGCCCGAGCTGGTGGCCAAGGCGCAGGCCCGCGGGGTGAGGCTGATCCTGCCGGTCGACTACGTTTGCGCGGACCGTTTCGACGCCCAGGCGAACACGCGCGACGCGACCGACGCCTCCGGCATCCCGGCCGGCTGGATGGGGCTCGACGGCGGGCCGCGCTCGATCGCGCTCTTCACCGAGGCCATCGGCCGCGCCCGGACGATCGTCTGGAACGGCCCGTCGGGCGTCTTCGAGTTCGAGAAGTTCGCCGGGTCGACCCGGGCCATGGCCGAGGCCGTCGCGGCCGCGACGGCGCGCGGCGCCACGACCGTCGTCGGCGGCGGCGACACGGCCACGGCGGCGAAGAAGTTCAAGGTGGCCGACAAGGTCACGCACTGCTCCACCGGCGGCGGCGCCAGCCTCGAGTACCTCGAGGGCAAGGTGCTGCCGGGCGTGGCCTTCCTCGAGAGCTGAGCGGAAAAAATTCTCCTCGCTACCCGCGCCCCCTTCCCGCTACTTGCTGCCCATGATCCGCAAGAAAGTCATCGCCGGCAACTGGAAGATGAACAAGACGGCCGGCGACGGCGCGATCCTCGCCCGGGACATCGTGGCGGAGATCGGCCGCGTGACGTCGGTCGACATCGTCCTCTGCCCGCCGTTCACGGCGCTGGAGAGCGTCGGCCGGGTGCTGGAAGGCCAAGCCATCAAGCTGGGGGCGCAGAACATGCACCCGGAGAAGAACGGCGCCTTCACGGGGGAGATCTCCGCCGAGATGCTGCGCACCCTGTACGCGACGCACGTCATCCTCGGGCACAGCGAGCGGCGGACGTATTGCGGCGAGACGGACGCCTTCATCAACCGGAAGGTGCTGGCGGCCCTGGCCAACCAACTGAAGCCGATCGTGTGCGTCGGCGAGACGCTGGCCGAGCGCGAGACGGGCTCGACGCTGGCGGTGGTGCAGCGGCACGTGGAGGGCGCGCTGGCGGGCGTCACCAAGCAGCAGATCACCACGGTGATCATCGCCTACGAGCCGGTCTGGGCCATCGGCACGGGCCGGGTCGCCACGACGGCGCAGGCGCAGGAGGTGCACGCTTTCATCCGCGACCTGCTGACCAAGCTTTACGGCGCCCCGCTGGCGCAGAAGGTGCGCATCCTCTACGGCGGGTCCATGAAGCCGGGCAACGCCTCCGAGCTGCTGGCCGAGAAGGACATCGACGGCGGGCTGATCGGCGGCGCCTCGCTGGAGGCGCGTTCGTTCATCGATCTGGTCAAGGCCGCCGACGCCGCGAACTGACGCGACGGCGGGGCGGGCCGGATCAGCTGGCGCGGACGGCCATGTTCTCCACCAGGGCGACGAGGAAGGCGGTGTCGCCCGGCAGCGCGCGCAGGGCGGCGATGGCGGCCTCGGACTGCGCGCGGGCATGGCCGCGCGAGGCGGCGAGGCCGTGCACCTTCACGTAGGTGGTCTTGCCGGCCCGGGCGTCCTTGCCCGCGGTCTTGCCCAGCGTGGCGCTGTCGGCGGTGGCGTCGAGGATGTCATCCACGATCTGGAAAGCCAGGCCGAGGTGCCGGCCGGCGCGGCGGAGCAATTCCAGCTCGGCCGGTCCGGCGCCGGCGCAGAGTCCGCCGGCGGCCAGCGCGGCGCGGAGCATGGCGGCCGTCTTGTTGAGGTGGATGAATTCCAGCTCGGCCGCGGTGGCGTCGGCTCGGCTTTCGGCCAGGAGGTCCTCCATCTGCCCGCCGATCAGCTGTTCGCTGCCGGCGGCGTCGGCGATCTCGCGGGTGAGCGCGGCGCACACGGCAGGCAGGGCGGCGTAGTGGCGGGCCACCAGCTGGAACGCCAGGGTGAGCAGCGCGTCGCCGGCCAGCAGGGCGGTGGCCTCGTCGAACTGCCGGTGCGCGGTGGGCCGGCCGCGGCGCAGGTCGTCGTTGTCCATGCACGGCAGGTCGTCGTGGATGAGCGAGTAGGTGTGCAGGCATTCGATCGCCACCGCGGCCGGCAGGGCGTCCGCTTCCCGGGCGCCGAACAGGTCGGCGGCCGCGAGGACGAGGACGGGGCGGAGGCGCTTGCCGCCGGCCTCGAGGCTGTAGCGCATGGCCGCGTGGAGCCGGGCCGGGCGGGTGGCGGCGGGCGGAACGAGGTCGGCGAGGCCGCGCTCGACCCGGTTCCGGTAGGCCTGTAACTGGGCGGTAAAATCCATGCGGCGGGAGGCGGAATTCTCCCGTGCATGCGGCTGTTGGCAAACGCTTTGTTGTGCGCCGGACCCAGAACAGGCTCGCCAAGGCGAGCGCCACGAATCATATCAGGGCCAGCTTATCGCCATGCCCACCTACGAATACGTCTGCGCGAAATGTGGCCACGAGATGGAGGCCTTCCAGTCGATGAAAGACGAGCCGCTCAAGCTTTGTCCCGCCTGCAAGCGGCGGGCGCTCAAGCGCAAGGTGGGCGGCGGAGCCGGGCTGATCTTCAAGGGCTCGGGCTTCTACATCACCGATTACAAGAAAAAGCCGGCCAAGTCCGAGGGCGGCGAGGCCAAGCCGGCCCCGAAGGCCGAAAGCAAACCCGCCGCGCCCGCGGCGGCCAAATAACCCCTTATCGCCATGGCTGACAAAAAAATCGAGAAAGCGCTCTACGGCCCCAGCATCACGGAAGTCATCCTGGGCGCGATCCTGGGCTTCGTCGTCGGCGTCGTCGGCGCCTGCGTCTACCTGGTGTTCAAGCCCGTCACCCTGGTGCGCGAGATGCCCAAGGAGCCGGCGCGCGGCATGATCTACTATCTCCCCGGCGCCGAGAGCAACGCGAAGAGCCGGACCTGGCAGGCCAAACACAAGCAGTTCCTCGCCGGCGCCAGCGTGCAGGTGGTGGAGGACGAGCTGAACGCCTGGGGCGCCACGCTCAAGGTGCAGGATGTCGGCGGCGGCACGCCCAAGGCCGGCGCGCCCGAGCCGGCCAAGGCCCCGGAGGGGATCTTTATTCCCGGCAAGCCGAACTTCCGCATCGTCGACGGCAAGATCCAGGTGGGCCTGAAGTGCACGCTCAACTGGTACGGCGTCATGAAGGACGTCACCGTGCAGGCCACCGGCGTCATTGTCCGCTCCGGCGAGCGCTTCGTCTTCAAGCCCGAGACCGTCTACCTCGGCTCCTGCCCGCTCCATCTGCTGCCGGCGGTGCCCGGCTGGCTTGTCAACCACCTGACCGACCGGGAGAAGATCCCGGACGACGTCCGGGCGGCGTGGGCGAAGCTCAGCGACGTGGCGATCGAGGGCGGAGCGCTCAAGCTTTCGGTGCAGTAGTCCCGGCCATTCTGCGCGCGCCCCCCAACCTCCTTCGCGCCGCCGGTGCCCGGGCGGAATCGGGCCCGGCCGCCGGAGAGCCCCGGGCGACCCCCCGCGTGCCGCCATGTCGAAAAGCCTGAAAAACATCGGCGTCGTCGCCACGGTCACCGTCGCCTCGCGGGTGCTCGGGCTGGTCCGGGAGATCTTCATCGCGGCGGCGTTCGGCACGAGCGCCCTCAACTCGGCCTTCGTGTCGGCCTTCACGCTGCCGAACCTTTTCCGCCGCCTGCTGGGCGAGGGCGCCTTGACGGCGGCGTTCGTGCCGACGATGAGTCACGAGCTCGAGCACCGGCACCGTCCCGCCGCCTTTGCGCTGGTCAGCAAGGTGGCCAGTTGGCTGCTGGTGGCGACGGTGCTGCTGGTCGGGCTGGCCACGCTGGTGCTGATGAACGCCCGTCCGCTGCTCGGGCTCGCTCCGGGGGTGGCGGACGCCACCCTGCAGCGCCTGCTGCTGGGCGCGGACCTGGCGGTGATGCTGTTTCCCTACATGATCCTGGTCTGCCTGGCCGCCGTGTTCAGCGCGGCCTGCCAGGTGCTGGGGCGGTTCACCGAGCCGGCGTTGTCGCCGGTCTGGCTGAACCTGGCGTGCCTCGCCGCGCTCGGGCTGGGCGGCTGGTGGGCGTGGGACGCGCCGCAGCGGATGAACCTGCTGTGCGCCGGCGTCCTCCTCGGCGGCGGCCTGCAGATGCTGGTGCCGGCGGGCGTGCTGTGGCGCGAAGGATGGCGGCCGCGGTTCGACCTGCGGCCGGACGACCGGGTGCGCGACATCATGCGGCTGATGGGCCCGACGGTCATCGGCTCGGCCATTTACCTGGTCAACATCTCGATCTCCCGGTTCATCGGGCTTTCGCTCAATGACAACGCCGCGTCGGTGCTCAACCTGGCCAACCGCGTGATGGAGCTGCCGATCGGCGTCTTCACCGCCGCGATCGCCACGGTGGTGTTCCCGCTCATCGCCCGCCATGCCGCGCGCTCGGACTGGCAGGCGCTGGCGGCCGACTACCACAAGGGCCTCCGCCTGGTGCTGGTGGTCAACGTGCCGGCGGCGGCCGGGCTGGCGTTGCTCTCGGAGCCGATCATCCGGCTCCTGTTCGAGCGCGGGGCCTTCCACGCCAGCGACACGCGGCTGATGGCCCCGATCCTGGTCGTGTACGCCCTGGGCCTGCCGTTCCTTTCGTTCACGACCCTGGCCTTGCGCGGATTCTACTCGCTCAAGGACACGGCGACGCCGGTCCGCGCGGCCGCGCTCAGCTTTGTCGTCAACCTGGTCCTCAGCGTCGCGCTCATGCGCACCCTGTCCACCGTGGGCCTCGCCCTCGCCAGCAACCTCGCGGTGCTGGCCCAGGCCTGGTACCTCCAGACGCGGCTTTCCCGCCGGCTGAGCGGCCTGCACCTCGCGCCGCTCCTGCCGAGCCTGGGCAAGATCCTGGCGGCGACCCTGGTCATGGGCCTGGTGGTCTGGGGTGGGGAGAGGCTCGCGCTGTTTCTGCCGCTGCCGGCCAAGGGCCGCGACCTGCTGGTCGTCGTGACGCTGATCCCGCTGGCCGCGGGCTGCTACGGCCTGCTGCTCTGGGCCTGGAAGATCGAAGGCCGCCAGGAGTTGGAAGCGGTGCTCGGCCGGATGACGGCGAAGCTGCGCGGCCGGCCGCCCTCTTGATCCGCCGGCCTGCGCGCTTGCACGCGGCCGGGGAGAAGCTAGGGGTTGGGGCATGTCGGAGGCGATCCCGGTGGAGCACAACGAGGCGGCCTCGCGCTACGAGGCGCGGGTCGACGGGCACCTGTCGGTCGCCGAATACGAGCTCGACGGGCCGCGCATGGTTTTCACCCACACCGTCGTGCCGCCCGAACTGCGCGGACGGGGCATCGCCGAGCAGCTCGTGCGCCGGGCCCTGGCCGACGCCCGGCTGGCTGGAAGGCGGGTGGTGCCCGCCTGCTCCTACGTGGCGAAGTTCATCGAACGCCACCGCGAGTTCCAGGACCTCCTCGCGTGACGCCCCCCTGCCGCTCCGGTGAGCCCGGAGGCAGGGCGGCCGGCGGCAAAAAACCCGCAGCGGGAAAGCTGCGGGTCGAGCCAGCGAGACAGCCTCGCCGGGGATGCTCTCGTTGAGCGATGGGGTCAGGCTTTCTGAACCAGGCCGGCCTTGATGGCCTTGACCGAAACCCACATCCGCTTGGTGCCGCCGTTCGGCAGCTTGACCTTGATCCACTGCAGGTTGGGACGGAACTTGCGCGGGGTCAGGCTGGTGACGTGTGTGCCGATGCCGCCGCTTTTCTTGGACTGACCCTTGCGGTTGATGATGCTGCCCTTGACGGGGCGCCTGCCGGTGATTGCGCAAATTCGTGCCATGGTGTTTCTTGAGTTAAAGGGTCGTGAGTAAAGGACGGCCCGTTCGCTTAGCAAGGGAAATTTGGTTCAGGCGAACGCCGGGACATCATTTGCGTAAAGCATGGAGGGCCTGAAACTTCTGCCCCATGTTGGCCGGATGCAGCAGGTGCAGGAGCATCCGTTTGCGCGGGCTGAACGAGCGGGCCTCGGCGGCCATCATCGCCGCCAGCTTTTCGCCCGCCCGGCGGGCGAAGAAGCTTTCCTGTGATTCGACCACGGGTTCGCCGAACCCGGAGCGGATCAGGCTGTCCTCGAGCCAGTCCCAGCAGATGTGGCAGGTCAGGTCCTGCCGTCCGGGACGGGCGAGCAGATCGGTGCCCATCTTCTGCCGGTAGTAGGTGCGGCCGGTGCCCGACGGGTGGTTCTCGGCCAGGTCCGGCCATGACTTGCCGTAGTCGAACGCGAGGAACAGTCCCCGCCAGGGCAGGGAAACGATGCGTTCCAGGAGCGGCACCGTGCGCAGGGGCAGGTCGATATGATAGCCTTCGGGGGCCGACTTGGGCAGGCGGTCCGCCCAGGCCGCGAGCTCGGGGGAGAGGGCGGGCAGCTCCACGTGCCGCAGGTGCCGGCCGTGCAGGGCCACGCCGAGCTCCCGCCAGCCGCCGCGCCAGACGACGCGATGAAACGGCTGGGCGTCGAACAGCTCGTTGGAAAAGACGACCGCCTCCGGCGGCAGCTCGAAGGGCTGGCCGAGGGAAATGGTCCGGTAGGAGGCGAACGGGTGCGGCTGGTCGCGGAGGATGCCGCCGCCGGGTTCGGCACCGAGCTCGACGAACGTCAGTTCCTCCGGGCGGCGCGGCGCGACCAGCGCGGCGGCGGCGGCGGCGACCAGCTCGCCGAAGACGGGGCTGAAGGACGTGGCCGTGTAGAAATCGGCCTGGTCATCGCGGCCCACGCGCCGGGCGGAACGCGTGTAATAACCGGCGGTCGGGTGGTACATCGCCAGCTCCATGAAGCGGGCGAAGGACACCCCGGCGGTGGCACCCGGCTCGGTGGCGAAGATCTCGTAGAAGTCGGAGGAGGAACCCATTTGCCAACCCAAACAATTGTGCACACTGAAAGCCATGTCCAAACGCCTTTTTCTCGTGGTGGCCGCGATTCTCGCGGGCTACGGCCTCGCCCAGTTCGCGGCGCGCTCCGGCGCGCCCAGCTGGTGGCCCGACCGCGAGCGCGACCGGAACGTGCGCTACTTCCGCGAGGTGTTGCAGGTCGTGAAGGAAAACTATGTGGGCGAGGCCCCGGCGGGCTATGACGACCTCACGCGGGCGGCGCTCGACGGCATGGTCGGGGGCCTGGACCCGCATTCGCAATTCCTGCTGGCGGACGAGTTCCAGGAGGCGGAGGAGGAGCTGAGCAACGCTTTCGGGGGAGTCGGGATCCAGGTCGAGATGCGCGACGGGCAGGTGGTGGTCATCACCCCGATCGCCGGCACCCCGGCCGAGCGCGCGGGCGTGCGGCGGGGGGACCGGCTGGTGAAGATCGACGGCCGGCCGATCGAGAACCCCTCCGTCGAGAAAACGGTGCGCCTGGTGCGGGGGGAGCCCAACACGGTGGTCACGCTGACCGTCTTCCGCCCCGCGCAGAACCGGACCATCGACTTCGCCCTGAAGCGGGAGCGGATCCGGCTGGAAAGCGTGCGCAACGCCGTGCTGCGTCCGGGCGGGATCGGCTACCTGCAGATCACCCAGTTCAGCGAGCGGACCGGCGAGGAGTTCGCCGCGGCGCTGGAGGATCTCGAGCGCCGGAACCTGCGCGCGCTGGTCATCGACCTGCGCAACAACCCGGGCGGCCTGCTCGACGCCGCCATTGCGGTCTGCGACGCCTTCTTCGAGGCCGGCGAGCTCATCGTCTATACGCAGGGCCGCGGGCCCGAGTCGCGGGAGAACTACCGCGCCGAAGGGGGGCACGCCCGCCGCACCTATCCCGTGGCCATCCTCGTCAACGGCGGCACCGCCAGCGCGGCGGAGATCGTGGCCGGCGCCATGAAGGACACGAAGCGCGCCGTGGTCGTGGGGGAAAAGACCTTCGGCAAGGGGTCGGTGCAGAGCGTGATCGAGCTGCGCAATGGCGAGGGGCTGCGGCTGACGACGGCCCGCTACTACACCCCGAGCGGCGTCACGATCCATGAGAAGGGCATCCAGCCGCAGGTGGAGATCGAGGTCTCGCCCGACGACGAGGCCAAGATCCGGCTGCAGCAGTCCCGCCCCGACCTCACCGCCCCCGCGGAATTCAACGAGCGCTTCGGCTTCGACCGGATCGAGGACATCCAGCTGGCCGCCGCCGAGGAAGTCCTGACGGGCGTGCTGGCCGCCCGGGGCCACTAGGCGCGCATGATCCTCGCGCTCGAAAGCTCCTGCGACGAGACGGCCGTCGCCCTCTTCGATCCGGCGGGCGGCCGGCTGGACGAGTGGGTGCACAGCCAGATCGCGCTGCACGAGGCCTATGGCGGCGTGGTGCCCGACCTGGCGAGCCGGGAGCACCTGGCGCATTTCGGCCCGCTGCTGGCGCGGGCCCTGCCGGCCGGCGGCCCCGGAGCGGTCACCCGGATCGCCGTGACCACCGGTCCCGGCCTGGCGGCTTGTCTGGCGATGGGAGTGGCGGCGGCCAAGAGCTTGGCCCTGGCGTGGAACCGGCCGGTGGTGGGGGTCAACCACCTGCGGGCGCACGCGTTCTCGCCCTTCATGGGCCTGCACGCGCGCGAGCCGGCGGAGTTCGAGGCGGCGTTCGCGGGCCTGCTGCCGCATCTCGGGCTGCTGGTCTCGGGCGGCAACACGCTGCTGTTCACGATTGACGCCGGCCGCCGGATCCGGCCGCTGGCGTCGACGCTCGACGACGCGGCCGGCGAGGCCCTGGACAAGGGCGCGAAGCTGCTCGGGCTCGGTTATCCCGGCGGCCCGCAGGTGGAGCGGCTGGCGGCCGGGGGCGACCCGCGGGCCTTCGATTTTCCGAAGGCGGTGGCGCAGCGTTCGTCGCTGGAGTTCAGTTTCTCGGGCCTCAAGACCAGCCTCCGCTACCAGCTGGAGAAGATGCCACCGGACGAGATCGTCCGGCGGCGGGCCGATCTCTGCGCCAGTTACCAGCGGGCGGTGTTCGACGCGCTCGGGCGCAAGGCGCGCCTGGCCCTGGAGCGGGGCGCCTACCGCAGCTTCGGGCTGTCCGGCGGCGTGGCGAACAACCGGACCTTGCAGGCCGCCCTGGGCGGGATCGCGCGGGAGGCCGGGGTGCCGTTCGTCTGCGCCCAGCCCCGGCACACGGGCGACAACGCCGGCATGATCGCCTTTGCCGCGTGGGCGGAGCGCGAAGTGGGCGGCCTGGACGAGGCCGGATTCGACCTGGCCGTAGCGCCGAGCCGGGAGCTGTCCGGCCGCGGCCGCGGGTGAGGGCCGGAGCTCGCGGGGGATCCCGGGCGGATTTCGGCGCAGCCGGAATCATGGAGGGGTCCGCGGCGGTAGAGCGGCACCCGGACTCCCCGGGCGGTATGCCGGAGGTCGTCCCCGTGCGGGGGGAAGATCCTCCGGCCTCAAGCTTTCACGGCCTGCAGCCTTTCGTCCGCGGAAGTTCGTTTCGCAGCGCCGGCCGGTTTCGCCAGCTTGGCGCGCAGGTAGGGGGCGGTCGGGCTGCGTTTGGCCCCGAGCAGGCCCGCGAGCGGGCCCTGGTAGAGGATCTCGCCGCCGCCGGGGCCGCCGGAGGGCCCGAGTTCGACGAGGTAGTCGGCCTCCGCGAGCAGGTCGAGGTGGTGCTCGATCACGACCACGGTGTGTCCCTGGTCGACGAGGCCGTGCAGGACGCGGATGAGTTTCTCGCAGTCGCTCAGGTGCAGCCCGATCGTGGGTTCCTCGAGCAGGTAGAGGTTGCGGATCGCGATGTCCCGCGAGCGCTCCCGGTAGGTTTGCAGCCCGCGGGCCAGTTCGGTGACCAGCTTCAGGCGCTGGGCCTCGCCGCCCGACAGGGTCGGGCTGCTCTGGCCGAGGGTGAGGTAGCCGAGGCCGCAGTCGACCATGAGCCGGCAGACCTGCGAGAGCTGGGAGTGGAAGTCGAAGAACGCGGCCGCCTCCTCGAACGAGAGCTGGAGCACCTGGCCGATCGTCTTTTGTTTCCAGGTGATGTCGGCGAGCTCGGGGCCGTAGCGGGTGCCGCCGCAGGCGTCGCAGGGCAGGTACGAGTCGGGCATGAACGCCATCTCGAACTTGATCCGGCCGGCGCCGGCGCAGGTCTCGCAGCGGCCACCCGCGGTGTTGAAGGAGAAGCGCCCCGCGCGGTAGCCGCGCATCTTCGCCTCGGGCAGGGCGGCGAAGAACTGGCGGATGAGGTCGAAGATGCCGAGGTAGGTGGCGGGGGTGGAGCGGGGGGTCTTGCCGATCGGCGACTGGTCGACCTCGATCACCGAGCGGAAGCCGTCGGCCGCGCGCAGTTCCCGGAACGGGGGCCGGGGCGCCGGGGCGGCGTCCGATCCCGCGGACAACTCCGCCTCGAAGGCGCCGTGGCGCAGGAACTCGCGGCCGGTGAGGCGGGCCTGCTTCCGCTTGCCGGCGCAGGCGACCGCGGGATGCAGGATGTCGCGGAAGAGCGTGGACTTGCCCGCCCCGCTCGGGCCGCAGACCAGGGTGAGGCGGCCCAGGGGCAGCCGCAGGTGCTGGTCCCGCAGGTTGCGGTAGGTGATCCCGCGGAGCTCCAGCCAGCCGTCCGGGGCGGAGCCGTCGGCCGTGCGTCCCCGGGCCCGGGAGGACTTCGCCGGCGCGTCGACCGGGCGGTAGCTGCCGCGGACCGGGTGGGGGATGCCCCGGGCGAGGAAGAGGCCGGTCAGCGAGGCGGCGTTGCGCTTGAGGGCGGCCGGCGTGTCGTTGGCGAGCAGGCGGCCGCCGTGGACGCCGGCGCCGGGGCCGAGGTCGATGATGCGGTCGGCGCGCTCCATGAGCTCGTCGTCGTGTTCGACGACCAGCACGGTGTTGCCCTTGTCCCGGAGGCCGAGCAGGGTCGAGATCAGCCGGTCGTTGTCGCGCGCGTGGAGGCCGATGGAGGGCTCGTCGAGCACGTAGAGCACGCCGGAGAGATTCGACCCGAGCTGGGCGGCAAGCCGGATGCGCTGGGCCTCGCCGCCGGAGAGCGACTCCGTCGGGCGGTCCAGCTGCAGGTAGTCGAGTCCGACCTGCCCGAGGAAGCGGAGGCGTTCCTCGATCTGGGGCAGGATGTCACGGGCGACGAGGCGGCCGCGGGCGTCGAGCTGGAGCGCGCGCAGGCGGGCGAGCAGGGCCGCGGGCGTCAGCCGCGTGAGTTCCGGCAGGGAGATGGCGGCGCCGCGCTTGAGCGGCAGGCGGACGGCGCGGGCGGCGCGGTTGAGGCGCTCGCCGAGGCAGGTGGGGCAGGGGCGGCCGTGCGCGGAAGGATCGTCGGGATCGAAGACCCGCAGGGCGTCGGCCACCTCGTCCGAGCGCTCCTCGTCCTCGTCGGGCCGCAGCATCCAGTCGTAGATGCGCCCGTGCCCGCGGCACGTCGGGCACCACCCGCGCGGGGAGTTGAAGGAGAAATGTTTGGGGTCCAGCTCCGGGAACGACTCGCCGGTCTGGAGATCCGTGCGCGTGGTGGAAAACCACGACAGCACGGCGCCCGCCTGGTCCACAAGGAAGCAGGAGCCGCGGCCGAGGGCGAGGGCGGCGTCGAGCGGGGCCGGGGCGCGTTTCGCCGTCCGCGCGGGCGGAGGCGCCTTGAGGTCCGCCACCACCACCTCGATGTCGTGTTCCTTGTAGCGGTCCAGCTTCTGGAAGGTGTCCACGCGCAGCAGCCGGCCGTCGGCCCGCATGAGCTCGTAGCCCTGCCTCCCGATCCACTGGGCGATCGGCTCGTGATGGCCCTTGCGGCCGCGGATGAGCGGGGCGCAGAGGTAGAGGTGCCGGGCCCGCCGGGCCGGCGGCGAGGCGAGGGTGCGGGCGAGCAGCTGGCGCAGCTGGCCGGTGGACAGCGGGGTGACGGGCCGGCCGGTCTCGGGGTGATGCTGGATGCCGAGCCGGGCGTAGAGGAGGCGGAGGTACTGGGCGACCTCGGTGATCGTGGCCACGGTGGACTTGCGGGAGCCGCGGGTGACCCGCTGTTCGATGGCGACGGTGGGGGGGATGCCGGTGAGGCGGTCGATGTCCGGACGCGGGAGCTGCTCGACGAACTGCCGGGCGTAGGGCGACATCGATTCCATGAACCGGCGCTGGCCCTCGGCGAAGATGATGTCGAACGCGAGGGTCGATTTCCCGGAGCCCGAGACGCCGGTGATGACCGACAGCTGGCGATGGGGGATGGAGACGGACAGGTCCTGCAGGTTGTTCTCCCGGGCGCCCAGCACCTCGAGGGCCGCGGGGCGGAGGGAGGGTTGCGGCGCGCCGGCGGAGTCGGCCGGCGGCGCGGGCGGGGCCGGGCGCTCGGCCAGGGCCTCGCGCAGGAAGGGGGAGGTGGCGGTGTCGGCGGCGGCGATCTGCTCCGGGGTGCCCTCGGCGACGACGCGGCCGCCGCGGGCGCCGGCCTCGGGACCGATCTCGAGGATCCAGTCGGCGGACTTCAGCACGTCGAGGTTGTGTTCGATGACGACGACGCTGTGGCCGCGGTCGACGATGCGCTGCAGGACGCCGAGCAGGCGTTTCACGTCGTGGCGGTGGAGGCCGGTCGTCGGCTCGTCCAGCAGCAGCAGCGCTCCGGGCGCCGGCGGCGGCGCGCCGCCGCCGGGCGCGGCGCCCTCGCTGCCGGCGTAGTCGCCCAGGTAGCGGACCAGCTTGAGCCGCTGGGACTCGCCGCCGGAGAGCGTGTTGAGCGGCTGGCCGAGGGTGAGGTAGCCGAGCCCGACCTCGTCGAGGGCGGCGAGCCGGCGGCGGATTACGGGCTGCTCCGCGAAGAGCGGCAGGGAGTCGGCGACCGTGGTGGCCAGCAGGTCGGAGATGGAGCGGCCCTGCCACGCGATGGCAAGCACCTCCGGCTTGAAGCGCCGGCCCTCGCAGAGGGGGCAGGGCACAAAGACATCGGAGAGGAACTGCATCTCGACCCGCTCGCTGCCCAGGCCCTGGCAGTGGTCGCAGCGGCCCTCGCCGCTGTTGAAGGAGAAGCTGGAGGAATTGAGGCCGGCCTCCTGGGCCGCCGGCGTGGCGGCGTAGAGTTCGCGGATCAGCTCCCACGCCTCGCAGTACAGCGCGGGGTTCGAGCGCGGGGTGCGGCTGAGCGGCGACTGGTCGACCAGGACGACCTCGGAGAACGCGAGGTCGGAGGTGATCGCGCCGATCTCGGCGGGGTCCTCGGTCATCAGGTTCCGCTGGTTGAGCAGGCCCTGGCCGATGACGTTGTCGAGGAGGGTCGATTTGCCGGAGCCCGAGATGCCGGAGAGGCAGACCAGGCGCCGCAGCGGCAGCCGGAAGCTCAGGTCCCGGACGTTGTGCTTGGTCGCGCGGGCGAACGCCAGCCAGGGGACCGGGTCAGGCCCGGGGCCCTCGCCGGCGACCGGCCGGCGCCGGGCGGGCGGATCGATTCGGGCGCGGCCCGACAGGTAGGCCCCCGTGAGGCTGGCCGCGGAGTGCGGCATGGCCGCGACCGCGCCCTGGAAGACGATCTGGCCGCCGCGGGCGCCGGGCTCGGGGCCGACCTCGATGACATGGTCGGCGGCGCGGATCATGGCCTCGTCGTGTTCGACGACGACGACCGTGTTGCCGCTGTCGGTGAGCGTGCGGATGATGCCGATGAGCCGGGAGATGTCGCGCGGGTGCAGGCCCACCGACGGCTCGTCGAGCACGAAGAGGGTGTCGACGAGAGAGGTGCCGAGGCAGGAGGTCAGGTTGACCCGCTCGACCTCGCCGCCGGAGAGCGTGCGCGAGGCGCGGTCGAGCGTGAGGTAGCCGAGGCCGACCTGTTCGAGGTAGCGGAGGCGGGTGCGGATCGAGTCCCGGGCCAACGCCGCGCTGTGGGCGCCGCCGCCGGCCGTTTCCGCCTGGCCGGAGGCGAGCGGGGAATTCGGCTCCCGGTCGTCGATCAGGGCCAGCAGCTCGCTGATGGGCAGGCGGTAGAGGTCGGGCAGGGTGCGGCCGCGCCACTGCCAGCAGAGCGCCTCGGGCTGGAGCCGGGCGCCGCCGCAGGCCGGGCAGGGATTGTAGGCGCGGTAACGGGAGAGGAAGACCCGCACGTGCATCTTGTAGGTCTTGGTCTCGAGGTAGCGGAAGAAGCCCTTGAGCCCGTACCAGTATTCCGGCCAGCGGCGGGTCTCGCCGTCGTAGCCCGGCGAACCCTCGATCACGAAGGCCTTCTGTTCCGCGGTGAGGTCAGCGAACGGCACGTCGGTCGGGATGCCCCGCTTGCGCGTGAACTTGAGCAGGTCGCGTTTGGATTCGCTGAACACCTCGCCCTCGAAGGCGCGGATGGCGCCGTCGTCGATCGAGACGGAGTGGTCCGGGATGGCCAGGCGGTAGTCGATGTCGATCACCCGGCCGAAGCCCCGGCATTTCGGGCAGGCGCCCAGGGGGGAATTGAACGAGAAGAGGCCCGGCGACGCCGGGCGGAACGTGCGTCCGGTCGCCGGCGAGTGCAGCCCCCGCGAGTAGTGGCCCGCGGCGGCGTAGGGCGGCTCGGCCGAGAACAGGTGGATCTCGCCATGGCCGAAATGCAGGGCGGTCTCACACGCTTCCAGGAAGCGCCCCTGGTTCTCGGTCGCGATGCGCAGCCGGTCTTGCACGACGAAAAGCTGCGTGGCGGCGCGCAGGGCGGCCGGCGCGGGTTTGGCGAGCGCGTCCTCGATCCGGTGCAGTTCGAGGGCCGACTCCTGGCCCGCGACGAGCACCCGGGTGTAGCCCTGGCCCTTGATGCTGGTGAGCACCTCCGGCCACTTGAGATTGTCGGGCTTGGCCACCCGGAAGCAAAGCAGCAGGGTCGCCGCCGGCTGGGCCGCGTGGGTCTTGGCCCAGATGGTGCGCGGATTGTCGTCCTCGACCTTTTCGCCGGTGGCCGGATCGAAGCACTCCGCGACATGAGAGAACCAGACCTTGGCGAAATCAGTCAGCTCGGTCATGGTGCCGACCGTGGAGCGGGAGGTCTTGACCGTGTTGGTCTGTTCGATGGCGATCGAGGGCCGGATGTTTTCGACGGAATCGACGCGCGGCTTGTCCAGCAGATCGAGGAACTGCCGCGTGTAGGCGCTGAACGTCTCAACGTAGCGGCGCTGGCCCTCGGCGTGGAGCGTGTCAAAGACGAGGGAGGACTTGCCGGAGCCGCTGAGACCCGTCACGACGATGTAGCGGCCGAGCGGGAGATCGAGGTCGAAGCCCTTCAGGTTGTTCTGGCGGACGCCGCGCAGGCGGATGGCTTCGGGGGCTGGGCTGGAATGAGGACGCACTCCGAGGACGAAAGGCGAGGTTGAGGCGGAAGGCAAACCGCCGCATGACCGATGCCTTTACTCCTGACAATAGGTTGTCAGGAGCAAGGCGGTTGGGGCAAAAAAAGCCCGCTCCAGCGGGGCTGGAGCGGGCGGGAGGCTTTGCCGAAGAGACGGACTTAGAAGGTCACGGTCAGGCCGACAGTCACCCAGACATGGCTGTCGTCCACGCCGTCGAGGTCGTGGCTGGCCCATTGGCCGCCGACGTTGAACGTCGCGCTATCGGTCAGCTTGTAGGGAATCGTGGCACCCAGCCCGTAGTAGACGTAGCTGTCGCCGCCGTCCGGAGACACGTTGCCCAGCGTGGCCAGGAGGTTGAGCGAGGCGCTGTCACCCATGGGGATGCTGTAGCCGGCGGTGCCCTGTACCGTAAAGGTATCCAGCGTGAAGTCATTGAAGGCATAGATGCCCAGTGTGACCGCTCCGACGGTGCCGTTCAGGCCGACATACCCCTCGAAGGTGGTTTCATCAAGCCCGCTGCTCTCATCGAGCTCCGGGTAATAATAAAGGGTGGCACCCACATCCAGGCTCCAGGTGTCGCTCAGCTTGAAACCATAACCGGCAAAGACATCGATCTCATTGTCGATGTTACTGGTCACCGGCTGGTTGGTCCAGAGGCCGATATAGGCCGAACCGGCGGTCACCTTGACCGATGGCTGGAACGAACCTTCGGCGTACTGTATGCCACGGAACACATACTTGCTGGCGTAAGGGAAGTCCACGGTGACCGAATAGGACGACGTCGCGGCTTCGGCCGGTGTCGCGGGCTCCTGGGCCGTGAGCGAGCCGCCGGCGAGGAGCGCAGCGAGGATGAGTGCTTTGTTCTTCATGTATTGGGTGGTTTTGGTTTGTTGGTTTGGCGTTCGTCCCCTAGCGGGCGATCAAGCGAGCAGGACCGGTTGTTGAGAGCTTTCCTGTCGCTTTCCTCGCCCGCCACCGGGAAGAAGGACCAAGCGCGGAAAGCAAGCGCCGGGCCAAGTCGACGGATAGATGCCGAAGAATGAGGGCGAAAGAGGTGGTCATTCCACCCGTGCGAGCCGCCGCGGTTGCGCGCCAAGTTCGACTGCGATGTTAATTGGCTTTGGGAAGTGATTTAGGAAGCAGGAGCCCGGAAAGTCGCATGATCGGAAATCAACCCGGCTTGGATAGCGGGCACAAAAAAACCGCTCCGGGAAGGGAGCGGTTTGAAGAAACCGGGACGTTGTTACTTGGCCGGAGTATTGGTCGGCGCCAGGGGTGGCGGGGGAGCCGCGGCGATGGAGCTCTCATTGAGCTTCTTGCTGAGCATCTCGATCATCCGCTGGATTTCGAGTTCCGCGTTACGACGATTGATTTTGGCCAGTTCGACCTCTTTGGCCAGGGCGAGGCTTTCGCGGTTGAGGCGCTCGCGGTCCGTGCGGCCCTGCGAGATCTGGAGCTCCAGCCCGTTGGCTTCCTTGTTGAGGCGATCGGCCTGGGAGGCGTAATCAGCGGTTTCGTCGCGGAGCTTTTTCAGGGCATCCTCGTAATCCTGCTGCTTCTTCTTTTCCTTGGCGGCGTCGGCGGCCTCGCGCTCATCCTGGCGCTTTTTGGCGTCGGCCGTGGCTTTCTCCTCGATGACGCGCTTGCGGTCTTCCTCTTCTTTCTTGAGCTTGGCCGCCGCGGCGATTCGGGCATCTTCCTTGGCCTTCATCTCCTTGCTGGCCACATTGTAGAAGAAACCGAATACGGCCAGAAGGACGATCGGGACAATGACGTATGACTTGTTCATGTGTGTCGAAGGGTGCGGTGTTCAGCTTTTCTTCGCGGCGGCTGCGGCGGCAGCGGCAGCGGCGGCGCGGGCGGCTTCGGCGGCGGCGATCTTGTCGAGCAGATCGTAGTAGTACTTCACGTTGGCCTCGGCCTGCTTCACGTAGGTCTGGAGGAACGCCTTCTCGTCGATGTGGCGCTTCTTTTCGTCCTCAGCCTTGGCGATGGCGGCCTTGACCTCCTCGAGTTCCTTCTTGAGACGGGAAACCTGGTCGCGGAGGCGGTTGCGGTCATCGTAGGCGCGCTGACGATTGTCCTCAGCCTCCTGGCGGGCAACCTTCTTGGCCTCGTCGATGGCCTCCTTCGCCTCACGCTCCTTCTTGCGCTTCTCCTGGGCCTCGATGGCTGCCTTGATGGCGAGATCGCGGTCCGCGACATCCTTCTTGGCCTTCTCGACACGGGCTGCCTCGGCCTTGGCCTTGTCGGCGGCGAGCTTGGCCTCGTAGCCCTTGCTGAAATTCAGGTAGAACCCGGAAAAAATCGCGAGGGCGAGAAGCGGGAAGATAATGTAAGCTTTGTTCATGGTCGTGTGCTACGTGCGTTAAAGGGAAGGGATCACATCTTGTTTTTCTTGGCCTCGCGGTCCTTGAGGATGTCCTCGATCGCGCGGACCATGCTCTGGCCGTCCTTGGCGCCCTCGGGTGTCTCGGCGGCCTTCTTGGCGGCTTCCATGGCGATATCGAATTTCTTCAACTCGTAGGCGATGTAGGCGAGAAACAGATAGACTTGGTGGGGGCGCTGGAGCTCACCCTTGGCCACAGCCGCCTGGAGGTGGGGGAGGGCATCCTCGGCTTTCTCCATCGAGTGGTAGGCCTGGGCGATCAGGAATTCGAGCTGGCCGGACTTCGGGAAGGCCTTGGTCGCCTGCTTGAGGGCCTCGATGGCCTTGAAGGGACGTTGCAGCTGCTGGTAGTTGAGGGCGAGGAGCTCCCAGTTCTTGGGATCATTTTCGACGCGACCGCTCTTGAGGCCGGCCTCCAGCAGGTCGGCCGAAGCCTCATACTCGCCGATGTTGAAGTAGATGCCGATGAGATTGAAATTGTCCTTCGGCGTGTTCATCTGCCCGAACTTCTGGGCCCGCTCGATGGTGAGGGCCGCGCGAAGGTCGTTGCCCGTGCTGAGGTAAAGGGCGGCGAGCTGGGACCAGAACGAACTGGAGTCGGGCTTCTGCTTAACCATGAGCTCCAGCATCTCGGTGGCCTCCTCGTTGCGGTTGAGCTGCTGGAGGCAGACGAGCTTGATGAGGTAAAGCGTATCGCGCGGGCGGGTCGACAGGTGCAGGCCGATGTCGGCCTGCTCAAGGGCCCGCTTCACCACCTCGAGGTCGGGCTTGTCGGCGTTCAGCGTCGCCCGGCCGTAGAGCATCTGGGTGTAGAACAGCTGCGATTCGGACGTGGGCTTGTTGTTATTGATCTTCAGCCAGCGCTGGATGGCCTTTTCCGACTTGTCGTAGAGGCTGACGGCGAGCGTCGGGTTCTTGGTGTTGATGGCCTCCTGCGCGTAGAGCTGGGCGAGGAAGTAGACGAGTTCGCGCGTCGCGCGCTCGTCGTAGTAGGTGGGGGTCTTGCTGTCGGAAAGGGCGAGGCCCTTCTCCATGGGCTCGATGGCCTTGGTGAAGTCGCCCTTCTGCAGCAGGGTCTGGGTCTTCAGCTGCAGGAGCAGGGCGGCGTCGTAGCTGTCGGCCGCGACCTTGCTGAGCTGGGCGTCGAGCATGGCGATGGCGCCATCATAATTCTTCGCGTCGACGGCGGTCTTGTACTGCGGCAGGATCTCGCCGGTGGCCTCCGACGGGAAGTACTCGCGGGGGGGCGTCTGCTGGGCGGCGAGACCGATCGCCAGGGCGGCGAAGACAGCGGGGATGCGGACAAAAGAGGTGAACTTCGACATGGTCGTCCTGCGCGTTTAGCGGTTGTCGTCGAGATTGAACTCGATGAGCTGAGAGACCCGGGTGTTCACGGCGCGGCCGCCCTTGCGGCCCGGCTTGAACTTCCACTTTTGCACGGCCTGCATGGCCGGAACCTCGAACTCGCGGTGGGAAGAGCGGACGACCTGGGTCTGGGTCACGTCGCCGTTGGAATTGATGATGAATTCGACGACGACCTCGCCGTTGATGCCGGCGCGGCTCATTTCGTACGGGTAGGTCGGCTGCGGCTGGACACGCGCGACCGGGCGCTGGTCGAGGTTGGCGACGTCAAACAGGTCCTTGATGCCGCGGCCGAAATTGGCGCCAGGCTTGGTGACCGGGATGCTGATCGCGCCCTTGGACGGAGTCATGCCCGGGGGCGGGGGAGGAGTGAGCGGCTGGGTAAAGGCATTGACCGGCACGACGGTGGGAATGTCGACGAGGCTCGGAGGAGCCATCTGGTTCTCCACGGGCTCGTTGTCCAGTTCCTCAACCTTGTCGTCTGGCTCCTCCTCAAGCGGGGGCATGACAAATTCCATGACCTCTTCCTTGGGCGGCGGGGCCTTTTTGGGCGGGGGAGACTTGCCTTGGAGGGGATTCAGGACACCGAAATGGAGGGCGAGCGATGCCACGAGGCCGATGATAAGATCTTTTTTCATGGGCGGGTGGGTTATTTGCCCGTCGGGCGGGTGCGGGTTTCGACCGAGAACTTCTGGATGCCGGCCTTGCGTACTTCGTCGAGCACGGCGACGGTGGTGCCGAAGCGGGCCTTCTCGTCGCCGGCGATCAGGATGCGAGGGTCGTCGGTCTGGGTCTTGTAGTAGGCAATGCGGGAAGGCACCTCACCCATGTCGATCAGTTCGCGGTTCCAGAAGATCGCGCCTTCACCGGACACCTGGATGGTGACCGTATCGGTCGGCGGCGGCTCTCCCGTGGGCGGTTTGGCGACGGGCAGGTCAACCGGCAGCGATTCGATGCGCTTCAGCGAGAGGGTGAAGAGGACGAAGGTCGCGAGCAGGAAGAAGATGACGTCGATGAGAGGGATGATCTCAATGCGCGCCTGCTTCCGTTTCGAAACTTTGATTTTTGTGCCTTCCATGATGTGGGCTTCTACTCGGTTATACGGGCCGGGCCGCCGAAAATTAGGCGGCCCGGATCAGCGGGCGCGGGTTTCGATGAACACCTTGGTGAAGCCGGCCTTGCGGGCCTCGTCAAAGACGTAGACCGCCTGGGCAAAGAACGCGCGCTCGTCACCGTTGATGAGGATGCGGCCTTCCGGCTCCTGGATGCGGTACTGCTGCAACCGCTGGAGGAATTCGTCCAGCGTTACCAAGTCCTTGTTCCATGCGATGGTGCCCTCGTCGGTGACGCTGATGGTCACCGTACCAGCGGGGTCGCGCGGTTCAGCGGTCTCGGCCGGGGGCAACTGCACGCTGACGCCGTTCGACTTGTTGAGGGAAAGAGTGAACAGAACGAAAGTCGCAAGCAGGAAGAAGATAACGTCAATGAGAGGGATAATCTCAATGCGTGCCTTTTTCGTGCCGCCTGGGCCTGTTCCGCCGCCACCACCGTGCATGACAGTAAGTGTTAAAGGTTAAAGCCGCGGCAGAGCTCAGCGGCTGCTGGTGCTCTCGGACTTATTGATGATGATCTCGAGCGAATTGGAAGCGTCCTCAACCTCGTGGCGGGCTTCCTCAGCGCGGGCGTTCAGGTAATTGAAGGGGAGCAGGCCCATGATGGCGATGGCCAGACCGCACATCGTGGCGATAAGGGCCTCGGCAACACCACCGGTGATCTTGCTGGCCGCCGCACCGATGTCGCCGCCACCCAGCGCGCCGAAGGTGCCCATCATGCCCGTAACGGTACCGAGCAGACCGAGCAGCGGGGCCGCGGTGATGCAGGTGTCGAGAGTCGGCAGACCCTGGCTGAAGCGCTGAAGCTCCTGGCTGGCGGCACGGGTGAAGGCGTTGCCCAGCGAGTGCTCTTTATGTGTAAGCGCGTATACAAGGATGCGCGCAACATAGTCCTGGCTCTTCTTACCGAGCTCCAGGGCGCCGTCGATGTCATTAGATTCCACCTTCTCAAGCATCTTGTCGACGAGCTCAGGCTCGCGACGGCGATTTTCGCGAACGATGAAGATCATGCGCTCGATGGCCACCGTGATCAGCAGGAACGACACCACGAGAATCGGCCACATAATCGGGCCGCCGTGCTTGAACAGCTCCATGGAGGTCATGGGACTGCCGTCCGGGTTCGTCAGAAGAATCGCCAAGGGGAGTTGTGCTGTGATCATAGTGAATGTAGGATGGATTATCGCTAGCGTAGTGGTGTATTCCTTTTAACGGAAAGTGGGGATCATCAATAAGCACGAGACGCGCCAATTACGTCACACAATGACGGCTCCGCCAAGTGGCCGGAGTTGGGGGAAAGCGAGTGTTTAGACGCAAGCAAGATGACCAAAAAAATTCGGGAATGCAAATGTTGCTGACATTCACTTTGGCGTGTCAATGCGCTTTGTTGTATTGATTGCGAAATTATTCGCGCGGTGTCATGAAGTGGCTGCCCGACTAGGACTCGAACCTAGACAAAACGAGTCAGAGTCGTTTGTGCTACCATTACACCATCGGGCAGTGAATCACGCGTCAGGAGGAGCGCATGAGGACTGGCGCGCGCGAAACGCCGATGCCGGCAGGGCTGGTGGAGCCGGCGATGGGATTCGAACCCGCAACCGCCTGTTTACAAAACAGGTGCTCTACCGTTGAGCTACGCCGGCGCGGCGCATTGCGCGCAATTGGCCAAAGTGACTGGGAAAAAACAACACTTGTCTATCCGGCAATCCGGAGGGGCAGCAGTGAGGTGAAAGAAAGGTGGTGGCTCCCCGGGGACTCGAACCCCGAACCAATTGATTAAGAGTCAACTGCTCTACCATTGAGCTAGGAAGCCATCAAAAAACGGAGTGGCAAACGTTAATATCGGCAGGGGCTTGTCAACCCCTTTTCAGGAATTCCGGAGCCAATCGCATCGGCGGTCGTGGATTCGCGCTCTGCCTGCCAACGAAGGTGCGCGCGATTCCGTCGATTTAGGTCCGGCATTCCGGCTTCGGCCGGCATAAGCGGCCGGCGGCTTGTCGCATTCGCGCGAGCCTAGGAAACGGCGTTGTCTGCGGGAAACTTTCAATGGCGCGATTCGAGAGCAGTCTTGTCACAGCCGGTGCGATGAGTTGCCTTGAGCCCACTTCCGCCTGCAAGTGTCGAGCGCGGCAGCGTTCGGGTGCGACGGTCAAACCCCCTCTTCTCCTACCATGCGCTTATTCTCCAGAATCCAGATTGGGTTGTTCATTTTCCTGGCGGCGGCGCGCGTTTGCGGGGCGGGGGATCCGAAGGTGGGCATAGCCGCCGAGATCGACCGCAATCGCGGGACTTATTCGGAGATCATGCGGAAAATCTGGGAGTACGCCGAGGTGGGTTATCAGGAGCACAAGAGTTCCGCCCTCCTGCAGGAGCAGCTGCGTGCCGCCGGGTTTGCGGTGGAGGCGGGGGTGGCGGGAATTCCCACCGCGTTTGTGGCGACCTATGGCGTCGGCCAACCGGTGATCGGGATTCTGGCCGAGTACGACGCGCTGCCGGGCATCTCGCAGGACGCGACGCCGGAGAGGAAGGAGCGGCCGGGCAGCAAGGCCGCCCATGCCTGCGGCCATCATGCTTTCGGCGCTGGTTCCGTGGAGGCGGCCATCGCCGTGCGAAACTGGATGCACGCCAGCGGACAGAAAGGCACGTTGCGGGTCTATGGTTGTCCGGCGGAGGAGGGAGGCTCGGGCAAGGTCTATCTGGTGCGCGCGGGCCTGTTCAACGAGGTCGACGCCGTGCTGCACTGGCACGCCAGTGACCGCAATGTCGTCAATCCGGGGCCCAGCAAGGCGAACATCTCGGTGAAATTCCGGTTTCATGGGATCGCTTCGCACGCCTCCAGCTCGCCCGACCGCGGACGCTCGGCGCTCGACGGAGTTGAGGCGATGAACGCCATGGTCAACCTGATGCGCGAGCACGTGCCCCAGGATGCGCGCATCCACTACGTGATCACGCGCGGCGGCGAGGCGCCGAATGTCGTGCCGGCCTTCGCCGAGGTCTATTATTATGTCCGCCACCGCGACCGCGAAATCGTCCGCGCCTTGTTCGACCGCGTGACCAATGCCGCGCGCGGCGCGGCGCTCGGCACCGGGACCACCGTGGACTGGGAGATCATCGGGGGCGTCTACAACCTGCTGCCCAATGAAACCCTGGCCCGGGTCGCCCAGGTCAACCTCGAGCGCGTGGGCGGTGTCGACTACGATGCCCAGGATCTCCTGTTTGCCGAAGCCCTCGGGCGTAATCTGCCCGGCGGGAAGCCGGGCGCGCTCGAACTCGCCCGCAAGGTCCTGCCGCTGCGCATCGACCCGGACGGCGAGGGCGGGGGGTCGACGGATGTCGGCGACGTCAGTTATGTCGTTCCCACCATCGGCATTCGGACGGCCACCTGGGTTCCGGGGACCGCGTCGCACAGCTGGCAAGCGGCCGCTTGCGGGGCCACGGAGATTTGCGCCAAGGGCCGCGTGGTCGCGGCCAAAACGCTGGCTTTCAACGCGGTGGATCTGTTTACCCGTCCCGAAATCATCCCGAAGGCAAAGTCCGAACTCATTGAACGTCGGGGAGCCGACTTCAAATACGAACCTCTGCTCGGAAACCGGGAGCCGGCCTTGAACTACCGGGATTAGCCGGGGTGGGTAACCGAGAAAGTGTGGAGGAGACCCGCCACTCCGCTTTACGGTGTCGCTGGGTCGAATGAGCGGACAAATCATTCTGCGGAATTTGTGTTCAACCGCCTGAGTTCAGGTTGCTTGGGGGCGGCGAGGCGCCGAATGCCTGTAGTTTGCCGTAGCCCGGTGTCGGCGGCCGATTTAGGAGATTTGGCAGCCAGAGGCGCCCGTTGGGGTTTTTTGGGACAAAATACTTGCCAAGCCATCGGGCGTGCTCTGTTTTGGCCCGCTCCATCCATGCAAAAGACCAAAAAGTCCGTTGCCAAGCGCTTCAAGTTGTCCGCCAAGGGCAAATTGATCCGGCGCACGCCCGGCTTCCGTCACCTGCTGGCCGCGAAAAGCACGAAGTCCAAGCGCCGTGCCTCCCGCGACAAGCTCGTGGCTGATGGCCATGCCGAGCCGCTCAAGCGCTGTCTGCCCTTTGGGCTCTAATCACTAAGACAGCCGAAGCGTCAACCGAAGTTACGCCAGGCGGGTGAATCCTAACGAGACGACCCGCCGGCGCCCAAACCACTAATCCAACATGCCTCGTGTCACCAACTCCCCCGCGTCGCGCAAGCGCCGCAAGAAAGTGCTGAAATACGCCAAGGGCTATTTCGGCAGCAAATCCAAGCTGTTCCGCTACGCCAAGGAAGCGGTCCAGCATGCCTGGCAGTACGCCTACATCGACCGCAAGAAGAAGCGCGCCAACATGCGCGGCTTGTGGATCGTGCGCCTGAACGCGGCCTGCCGCGAGGCGGGCATCACGTACAGCCGCTTCATCGAAGGCCTGAAGGCCGCCAACATCCAGCTCGACCGTCGCCAGCTCTCCGAGATCGCGATTGCCGACGCCGTGGCGTTTGGCGCGCTGGTCAAGCAGGCGCAGGACGCGTTGAAAGCCAAGGCCGCCAAGGCCTGAGTCGAAAACGCGAGCCGCCTGCAGGCTCGCCTTCTGGTCTCGGACCATTTCCCTGAAGGACGGGCCTCCGCGCCCGTCCTTTTTCATTTCCGCCTGCCGCTTCCGCCAACTCCCGCGCCGCCTCGCTCCCTCCGACCGGGCGCGCGTCGCGCGGGATGCGCGGGCAACCGAATCCACCATGCAAGACACGCTCAACGCCCTGCTCGCCCAGGCCCGGACCGAACTCGCCGCGCTCACGGCGCGCGCCGATTTCGAGGCGGCCAAGGCCCGTTATGTCGGGCCCAACGGCGCCTTCACCGCCCTCATGAAACAGATGGGGACCGTGCCGAAGGAACAGCGCCCCGCCGTCGGCAAGCTGGTCAATGAGGCCAAGGCCCGGCTCCAGGCCGAGCTCGACGCCGCGCTGGCGCGCATCGGCGAGGCCGAGATCGCGGCGCAGCTCGGGCCGGCCATCGATCCGACGCTGCCGTCGCCCGACGCCGGCCCCGGCTCCTACCACCCGCTGACGCTCGTGCGCGAGGAGATGTGCCGGATCCTGCGCAAGGCGGGCTTCTCCGTGGTCGAGGGTCCCGAGGTGGAGACCGAGTACTACTGCTTCGACGCGCTCAACACGCCCGCCGATCATCCGGCCCGCGACGCGCAGGACACCTTCTATTTCCCGGAGCGGGCCCGCTTCGGCAACGTCACGAAGAAGGTGCCGGACGAGCGCTACCTGCTCCGCACCCACACCTCCTCGGTCCAGATCCGCACGATGCTCAAGGGCGAGCCGCCCATCCGCATCGTGTCGCCGGGCCGCGTCTACCGCCGCGACACGAGCGACGCCACGCACAGCGCGAACTTCCACCAGATCGAGTGCCTGTACGTCGACCGCGACGTCACGGTGCGCGACCTCAAGGCCCTGCTCGACTACGTCTTCGCGTCGCTGCTCGGCAAGGACACGAAGACCCGCTTCCGCCCGCACTACTTCGGCTACACCGAGCCCAGCTTCGAGGTCGACCTCTCCGCGCAGCACCTGCCCAAGGTGAACAAGGAGTGGATCGAGATCGGCGGCTGCGGCATGGTCGACCCCGCCGTCTTCGAGGGCGTGGGCTACGACCCCGCGGTCTGGTCCGGCTACGCGTTCGGCATGGGCCTCGAGCGCCTGGCGATGCTGCTCTACGGCATCGACGACATCCGCTACTTCTACCAGAACGACCTGCGTTTCCTCCGGCAGTTCGCCTGAGGCGCCTCCCGCCGAGCAAGGCGCCGCGCCCCTCCCGCCCCGACTCCGGTCCGTTCGGAAACTGCCGCCCCCTTACCTTTGTCATGAAACTTTCCCGCAACTGGCTCAAGCAATACGTCCGGCTCTACGCGTCCGCGGAGGAGCTGCAGCGCGCCATCACGTTCCTCGGCTTCGAGGTCGAGGGCGTGGTCGACACCCGCTTCACGCCCCTGGAGCACGTGGTGGTCGGCGAGATCAAGACCCGCGCCAAGCATCCCAACGCCGACAAGCTCTCCGTCTGCACGGTGGACGTCGGGCCCGCGCACGGCGGGGTCCGCACCATCGTCTGCGGCGCCCACAACTGCGACCCGGGCCACCGCGTGCCGGTGGCGCTGCCCGGGGCGGTGCTGCCCGGCGATTTCCACATCAAGCAGTCCAAGATCCGCGGGCAGCAGTCCGATGGCATGATGTGCGCCCCGGACGAGCTGGGCCTCGGCGGCGAGCACGCGGGCCTGCTCATCCTCGACCCGGCGGCGCCGGTCGGCGCGCCGCTGCACGAGGTGCTGCCCGAGGGCGACGTCATCTTCGACATCGAGGTCACCCCCAACCGGCCCGACGTCCTGTGCCACCTCGGCCTGGCTCGCGAGCTGGCGGCCTGGCTCCGTTACGACATCCGGTTTCCCGAGATCAGGTTCCGCGGCGAGACCCGCGGGTCGCGCCCGGACCTCCTGGCGGACATTTCCGTGCAGGCGCCCGAGGACTGCCCGCTCTACGTCGGCATCGCGGTGGCCGGCGTCAAGGTCGGGCCCAGCCCCGCCTGGCTCCAGGAGCGGCTGCGCGCCGTCGGCCTGCGGCCGATCAACAATCTGGTCGACGTGGGCAACTACGTGATGCTCGAGCTCGGGCAGCCGCTGCACGTGTTCGACGCCCGCAAGCTCGGCGGCCGGAAGCTCGTGGTCCGCCGCGCCGGCGACGGCGAGAGGCTGACCACGCTCGACGGCAAGGAACGCGAGCTCAATGCCAGCATGCTGGTGATCGCGGACGAGACGCGCCCGCTGGTCGTGGCCGGCATCATGGGCGGGCTGGACGCGGGCGTGGACGAGACGACGACCGACATCGTGCTGGAGGCCGCCTATTTCCGCCCGCAGTCCATCCGCGCGACCTCGCGCCGGCTCGGGCTCGCCTCCGATTCCTCCTACCGCTTCGAGCGCGGCGTCGATCCGCACGGCACGCGGGAGGCCGCCTACCGGGCCATCGACCTGATCCTGGAGACGGCCGGCGGCACCGTCGTCGGCCCGTCCTTCCAGGTCGGCGGCGACCGGCCGTGGAGCCGGGAGATCCAGGTGGGGCCCGCGTTCATCCGGGAGCGGCTGGGCTTCCACATCAGCGACGAGGACATGCGCGAGGCGCTCCAGTCGCTCAACCTCGCCATCGTCGGCGAGAGCGAGGACCGGCGGGGCGGGCCGACGTGGACCGTGAGCATTCCCAGCTACCGCACCGACCTCGACCGGCCCATCGACCTGGTGGAGGAGGTGCTGCGCATCCACGGGACCGACCGGGTGCCGGCGGCCCCCTGCGTCGGGCCCGCGCTGGCCGACGGCGACGACGACCCGGTCGCCGTCTTCAATCGCCGCGCGGCCGAGTACCTGGTGGGGCAGCATTTCCACGAGGTGGTGAACTACACGCTCCGCTCGCAGCGCGAACTGACCACCTGGGTCTCGCAGGCCGCCGCCGAGGAGCTGGCGCTGGCGAATCCGTTCGTCGACGACCAGTCGCACCTGCGCCCGACGCTCGTGCTGGGCATCCTCGATTCGCTGCGCCTGAACCAGTCGCGCGGCGTGCCGGCGGCGCGGCTCTTCGAGACCGGCCGCGTCTTCATGGAACTCGGCGGGACCGTCCAGGAATGCGTCGCCGCGGGCTTCGTGATCTGCCACCAGCCCAAGGAGCGCGCCTGGCTGGGCCGGCCCGAGCCCGATTTCTACTCGGTGAAGCGCCAGGTCGCCGTCCTCGCGCGGCAGGCGGGGCTGGAGCTGGCCGACGCCGACCTGGCGCCCGTGCGCGGTTCCTTCTGGGGCTGGCAGGAGGGGCATTCGGCGGCCGCGGGCGAGATGCGCGACGGCTGGACCGCGCGCTTCGGGCTCATGAACCTGGCGATGATCCGCGCCCTCGGCATCGAGGGCAAGGTCTGGGCCGGCGTCATCGCCATCCTCCCGCAGCGGCTCACGGGCGCGGCCGGCCGGCGGCGCTACCGCCCCTTCAGCCTGTTCCCCGCCGCGCTGCGCGACCTCGCGCTCGTGGTCGACGCGGCCCGGCCGGCCAGCGACGTGCGCGCCCGGCTCGTGGCGGTCGCCGAGGCGCAGGCCACGGCGGCGTTCCGGGTGGAGGCGGTCGAGGTGTTCGACGTCTACCGGGGGCAGGGGCTCCCCGCCGACAAGAAGAGCCTGGCCTTCGCGCTGTCGTTCCGCTCCGGCGAACGCACGCTCACCGACCAGGAAGTCAACGCCGCCTTCGCCAAAATCCAGCAGGAGATCGCCGCGGACGGCTCCATCGTCGTCCGCTCTTAGCCGGGCGTCCCGACCTTCCGCCTTCCGGCTTTCGCCCGCCTGACCTTCCGGCTCAGGCGGCGAATTTCTCCAGGAAGGCGCGCACCTCGGCGGGCACGTGCTTGGCGGTGAGGTTCTGCACGACCCACTGGAAGAGCTGGCGGACCTCCGCGGTCGGCGCCGGAGGCAGGGCGATGGGGATCGACGGGGTCGAGACGCGCTTGCCGACGCGCGCGCCGTCGCGGTAGCCGATCGACAGCTCCGCGGTCTGGGCCGTGCCGCGCACGTAGTAGTCGTGCACGATCAGCTCGAAATACTCCAGCTGGCCTCCGGTCTCGTTGCGCCAGACCGTCAGCTGGTTCGTTTCCTCGCCGGCATAGACCTCCTTCACCAGCCCGGGCGCGTCCTGCTTCACCTCCTTGGCCGGCACCGGCTGGAAGGTGTTGCCGATGATGATCGGCTCCATCAGCTGGCGGTAGGCCTTCTGGGTCTGGAAATCGGGGAATTTCAGCAGGATGCCGCACGTGGCGTACTGCTTGTTGGAACGGTAATGCGCTACCGAGCCGTCGATCTCGAAGAGCTTATGGTCCAGCTCCAGCTTCAGGCAGCAGTTCTCGCCCCGCCCGGCGACGGCGGAGGGGTGGAGCCGGATGCTCGCGCCGGTGCTGGAGAGCTCGATCAGCTGCCCGCCCCAGTCGATCTCCGACTTGTCCTCGGGAGGCCGGGGGTTGCCCTCGGCGTCCCGCCCGGCGAGCGTGATCTTGGCCTTGATCGGAAACGCGGCCCCGATGGGGTAACGGGCATTGCCGCGCTTGTCGTCCTTGGCGCCGCCGTCCTTGAAGTTGAGGATACGTTTGAAGAATACCACTGAACCCGAACCTAACCGGGTCGGCGACGGGTTCAAGCTCGCTCGCGCCGTCGGGCGGGCCGGGTGTTTTGCCGATTGCCAACCGCCCGTTCGGCCGCCTGTTTCGGGGGCTGCAACGCGTGCCTTCATGAGCTCGAATTCCGACCTGAACATTGACTATGTCGCCAACCTGGCGCGCCTCGCGCTCACCGCGGCCGAGAAGGAGAAGTTCGCCCGGCAGCTGGGCGACATCCTGCAGTACGTGGAGAAGCTCAAGCAGGTTGACGTCACGGGCGTCGAGCCCATGGCGCATGCGTCGCCGGTCTACAACGTGTGGGAGGCCGACGCCGCCCGGGCCGGCCTGCCGGTCGAGGAGGCGCTCCGGAACGCGCCCGCCCAGCGGCAGCACATGATCGTGGTGCCGAAGGTCGTCGAGTAACCCGCGGCCACCCCATGTCGTCCGCGCATCTCTTCTCTTCCGTCCAGGAACTCGCCGCCGCGCTGGCGGGCGGGCGTCTGTCGTCGGTCGAGCTGACCCAGGCCTGCCTCGCGCGCATCCGGTCGGTCGAGGGCCGCGTCCGGGCCTGCAACTCGTTCGACGAGCCCGGGGCGCTGGCGCAGGCCCGCGAGTCCGACGCCCGCCGCGCCGCGGGCCGGGCGCGGGGGCCGCTCGACGGTATTCCCGTCGGACTGAAGGACGTGATCGCCGTGCAGGGCCAGCCGCTGACGTGCTCGAGCCGGATGCTGGCGAATTACGTCTCCCCGTACGACGCCACCGTCGCCGCGAAGCTCAAGGCCGCGGGCGCGATCCTGCTCGGCCGGCTGAACCTGGACGAGTTCGCGATGGGCTCGTCCACCGAGAATTCCGCGTTCGGTCCGACCGCCAACCCGTGGGACCTGACGCGCGTGCCGGGCGGCAGCTCGGGGGGCGCCGCCGCCGCGGTGGCGGCGGGCGAACTGCCGCTTGCGCTCGGATCGGACACCGGCGGCTCCATCCGCCAGCCCGCGGCCCTCTGCGGGATCGTGGGCCTGAAGCCGACGTACGGGCTGGTGTCGCGCTACGGCCTGGCCGCCTACGCCTCGTCCCTCGACCAGATCGGCCCGATGGGCCGCTCGGTGGCCGACGTCGCGCTCCTGCTGGGCGCCATCGCCGGTCACGATCCGCGGGACTCTACCTCCCTCCGGGCCGAGGTGCCCGACTACGGCGCGGAACTGGCGGTCCGGCGGGGACCCTGGCGCCTGGGGGTGCCGCGCGAGTTCTTCGGCGCCGGGCTCGATCCGGAGGTCGGCGCCGCGGTGCAGTCCGCCATCGCGTTCTACCGGAGCCGCGGCTGCGAGATCCGCGAGGTGTCGCTGCCGCTCGCGGCGGAGTACGCGATCGCCGTCTACTACCTGATCGCCACGGCGGAGGCCTCGTCGAACCTGGCCCGCTACGACGGCGTCCGCTACGGCCACCGCTCGGCCGCGGCCAAGGACGCCGTCGACCTGTACTTCCAGTCCCGGGCGGAGGGCTTCGGCGAGGAGGTCAAGCGTCGCATCATCCTCGGGACGCACGTGCTGAGCAGCGGCTACTACGATGCCTATTACCTGCGTGCGCAGAAGGTGCGGGCGCTGATCCGGCAGGAGTTCGTCCGGGTCTTCCAGGACTGCGACGCGCTGCTGTCCCCGACCTCTCCGACCGCCGCGTTCCGCCTCGGGGAGAAGTCGGCCGATCCGCTGGCGATGTACCTGACCGACATCTACACGATCAGCGTCAACCTCGCCGGCCTGCCCGCCCTCTCGGTCCCGTGCGGTTTCACCTCGGCCGGCCTGCCCGTCGGCCTGCAGATCATCGGCCAGCCCTTCCAGGAGGCCGGGCTCCTGGCCGTGGCCGCCGCCTACGAGCAGGCGCACGCCTGGAAGGACCGGCATCCGTCGTTATGAATCCCGGCGGCTCGACCAACGCGCGCGGGCGCATCGACTCCGCGGCGCCCCGGGAGGGGGTGCGCCGCCCTGCCTCCCTGCACCCATGACCTACCAAGCTGTCATCGGCCTCGAGGTCCACGTCCAGATCCGGACGGCCTCCAAGATGTTCACCCGGGTCGCCGCCGGCTACGGCGAGCCGGAGAACACCCTCACCGATCCCGTCGTCCTCGCCCTGCCGGGCGCGCTGCCCGTGATGAACAAGGCCGCGCTCGACGGCGTCATCAAGGCCGGCCTCATGCTCGGCTGCCGCATCGCGCCGGTCTGCAAGTGGGACCGCAAAAACTACTTCTATCCGGATTCGCCGAAGAACTACCAGATCTCGCAATACGACCAGCCGATCTGCCTCGGCGGCGCCGTCGAGATCGAGTTGCCGGGTCCGTCGCGCAACGTCATGGGCGAGCACAAGCGGATTCCGCTCACGCGCATCCACCTCGAGGAGGACGTGGGCAAGCTCACCCACGGGGCCAACGACTCGCTGGTCGACTACAACCGGGCGGGCACGCCGCTGATGGAGATCGTGTCGGAGCCGGCCATGCACACGGCCGACGAGGCCTTCGCCTTCCTGACCGCGCTGCGGATCGCGATGGTGCAGGGCGGCATCTCGGATTGCGACATGGAGAAGGGGCAGCTGCGCTGCGACGCCAACATCTCCATCCGGCCGCAGGGCGAGACGCGTCTCGGCACCAAGGTGGAGCTGAAGAACCTCAATTCGATCTCCTTCGTGCGCGACGGCATCGCCCACGAGATCCGGCGCCAGATCGCCGTCGTCGAGGCCGGCGGCGCGATCGTGCAGGAGACGCGGCAGTACGACGGCGAGGCGGGCGCCTCGTCGGCCATGCGCTCGAAGGAGATGGCGCACGACTACCGGTATTTTCCCGATCCCGACCTGATGCCCGTCCGGGTCGACGAGGCGTGGCTGGAGGGGATCCGGGCGACCGTCCCGGAGGCCATGTTCGACCGGCAGCGGCGTTACCTGGCGGATTACCAGCTGCCGTACAGCATCACCTCCGTCCTCGTGCCCGACCGGGCGCTGGGCGACTATTTCGAGGAGACGGCCCGGCTGGGCGCCAGCCCGCAGGCCGTCGGCAACTGGATCGCCAACGACCTGCTGCGCGAGCTGGCGGCGGCCCGGCTACCGCTGGCGGAAAGCAAGGTGCGGCCAGCGCACCTCGCCGAACTCGTGCGCCTGGTTGAGGGCGGGGTCATCTCCACCATGATCGCCCGCGAGGTTTTCGGCGCCATGTTCCGCACGGGCGACCTGCCGGCCGCGATCGTCGAGCGGCAGGGGCTGCGGCAATCCTCCGACACCGGCGAACTCGAGCGCTGGGTGGCCGACGCCCTGGCCGCCGACCCGAAAGCCGTCGCCCAGTTCAAGGCCGGCAATGAGAAGGCGCTCAACGCCATCAAGGGCGCCGTGATGAAGGCGTCCAAGGGCAAGGCCAATCCCAAGCTGGTCGACGAGATCGCCCGCCGGCTGATCGGGTAGGGCGGACGCGGGCCGCCGGCGCGGAGGACCCCGTCGCGGCCTTAACCGGCGAAGCGCTGCAGGAAAGCCCGGACGTCGTCCGGCACCGCCGGGGTGAGGTTGGGCAGGATCCAGCGGATCAGCTGCCGGATCTCGTCCTGCAGGTCGCCGGCGGCGTCGAACACGGGGTTGGTCAGCTTGCCCTTGAAGGATTCGGTCTCCTCGCGGGCATAGGCGTCGAGGACGCCCGCCTTCACGTCGGCCCGGCAGAAATAGTCGTGCAGCTGGAACTCGAAGCTGTGCAGCGGCGTGCCGAACGTCTTCTCCAGCCAGACCGTGAGCACCGCCTCGTAGTCGCCCCGGAACACCTGCTTGATGACCTGGGTTTCGTTCTGGATCACCCGGTCCGCCGGCACCGCGTGCAGCGACTGGCCGATGGCCACCGGCTGCAGGAGCTGGAGATAGGCCTTCTGCACCAGGAAATCGCCGAAACGGAGCCCGATGCCGGCCTGCAGGTCGCGTCCGTGCGCGCGAGTGTGGGCCACGCGTCCCGGGATCGTCTGCCGGTGCATGCCGAGTGTCAGGGTGACGACGCAATCCTGTCCCGCCTTGGCCGCCAGCCCGGCGCCGGGCACGGCCAGGCCCACGCCGTTGCCGGAGAGGTTAAGCACCTTCGCCGGCCAGGTCCGGCCGTCGAGCTCCACCGCCGCCTGGAGCGGGAACGCGGCCCCCGGCGCATAGCGCTGGTTGAGCCGCTGCTCGGCCATCTGCGCCACCTTGGCCTTCTCGAATTTGAAGATGCGATGGAAGAGGAGCACGGCTCCGTGTTAGCCGCTTCCGGCGCGAAAACAAGCCCGCGGGGTGCCGACGGACCCAGGGGGTTGAAGGTCCCAAGGTCGAAGGTCGGAACGGCCAACCCCGGCCCGACCCCCTACGGTCTCTCCGGATTGGCCGCACGGAAAGGATGGGGCACTCAGGAAAGCACGAGGCCGCGAATGGAGGAGTGGGAGAAACGAGTTGAGAGATGAGAGTTGAGAGCTCGGAGATTTGGACTTCGCGTCCCTTCGCGCTTCACGGGTCCCGCTCTCAACTCGACTGACTCGACCGACTCCCGACGGAACTGATCCGCCGCGGATCATGGAGTGGAGGGCGGTCCATGACAATTCCCTGACATCTTCCTGACCCGGCGGTGACAACCCGGAAGCGGGTTTCTGGTTCAATGGGGCGTACCCAACCTCACTCCCATGAAATCATCCCAAGTCCTGCTTCTGCTCGCGGCTGCGCTTACGGGCGCGGTGTCGCTGTCGGCCAATTCCCTCCCGTCGGATCCGGTTCGCCTGCGGGTCGATGTCGACCGGGCCGTGCTGCCGGCCGGTTCCACGGAACGCGCGGTCGTCAAGATCGGCCTCGACTGCATCCGGCTGCCCCGACGCGAGGCGCGTCCGCCCGTCAACCTGGCGCTGGTCATCGACCGCTCCGGTTCGATGGCGGGCGACAAGATCGCCCGGGCCCGCGAGGCGGCGCTCGAGCTGGTCCGGCAGCTGGGTCCCCGGGACATCGTCTCGCTGGTGGCCTACGACACCGGGGTGGAGACCCTGATCCCGGCCCAGCGGGTCGGGGACGGCCGCCGCCTGGAAGCCGCCATCTGCGGCCTCGAGGCCGGAGGCAACACCGCCCTCTACGGCGGCGTCAGCCGCGGCGCGGCCGAGGTCCGCCGCTTCATCGAGGAGGCGCGCTATGTTCACCGCGTCATCCTGCTCTCGGACGGCCTGGCCAACGTCGGCCCCAGCTCCCCGGAGGAACTCGGCCGGCTCGGGATGTCGCTGGTCAAGGAGGGCATCTCGGTGACGACGATCGGCCTCGGCCTCGGCTTCAACGAGGACCTGATGACCCGCCTGGCGCTGCGCAGCGACGGGAACACCTACTTCGTGGAGCACAGCTCCGACCTGCCGCGCATCTTCGCCGCCGAACTGGGCGATGTCCTCAACGTGGTCGCCCGCCGCGTGGTCCTGGAGATCGATTTCCCGGAGGGCGTTCGCCCCATGGCGTTTGTCGGCCGCGACGGCGTCATCCGCGGACAGCGGGCCGAGCTGACGCTCAACCAGCTCTACGGCGGGCAGGAGAAATTCGCCTTGGTCGAGGTCGAACTCTCCCCGGCCCGCCCCGGCGAGGAGCGGGAGATCGCCTGCGCGCGCGTGAGCTACGAGGACGCGGTCAACGACCGCGCGGCCAGCCTGTCGGCTCGCCGGAACGTGTCCTTCTCCAGCAGCCAGGAAAAGGTCGTGGCCTCCGCCGACCACCAGGTCCAGGCCGACTATGCCGCCAACGTGCTCGCGGTGGCCAAGGACAAGGCGGTCGAACTGGTCGACGCCGGCCGGCGCGACGAGGCGGCCGCGCTGCTGCGCCAGCAGGCGAAGGAATTGCGCGCGATCGGCGACACCTACGCCAATGCCGCCGTCAGCCAGTCCGCCGCGGCCGCCGCCCCCGAAGCGGACCGGCTCGAGCGGGAGGGGCTCAGCAACGCCCAGAGGAAGTCCTACCGGGCCGACAGCACGCAGGTGAAGAGCCAGCAGAACGCGTCCACCCGCTAGCCTCGCTCCCGCCTTCGCCGCCGCGGGTGAGCATTGCCCTGCCGGTGTTCTCCCGCCTAGCCTCCCGTCATGTCGCCCGTCTCCCGCCGCATCCTGGTCTACTGGCTGCTCCTGCTGGTGCCCACGCTGGCGGTCGGGGCGGGCGCCCTGCTCCTGCTCCGGCGGGAACGGGACCGGCTGGCAGAAAGCGAAGCCTATGCCACGGAGGCGCGACGCGCGGCGGTGGCCGCCCGGGCCGGACTGATCGTCGAGAACGTGGAACTGCTGGTCGGCGATTTCCAGGCCGGGTTGCTGGAAACCCTGGAGGCCATGCCGGCGGCCGGCCTGGATGCCGAGCTCCAGGCTTGGGAAAAAGCCAATCCGCTGGTCCGGAGCGCCTTCCGCTGCATGCTCGATGGCCGGATCGTGTTTCCGCCGGCGACGGCGGCGGATGAGGAGGCGCGCGGGTTCCGGCGGAGGCTGGGCCCGCTGCTGGAATCGAGCCCGCCCTGGCGCTCCCCGGCTGCCGCCCCCGCGGCGATGACCCAGGGGCCGGGAGTGGGGGACGCCGTCGGAGCAGCGCCCTACCGCAATGACGAACGCGAGGCGCGCCAGCTGGCCTCGGCCAATGTTTCCAAGATCCAGAGCGCGCGCCGCGAGGCGCAGGATTTCGCGAAAGCCAAGGAGTTCGCCTCGCGGTCGGCCGCGTCCGAGGCGGATTCCTACGAAAAAAAGCTCGCCGATGCCCCGGCGGCCGCGGCGACTCCCCTGCCGCCGGGCCGGCGGGGCTGGACGGCCTGGTCGGCGGACGGCCGGCGGCATCTGCTCGGCTGGATCGAGCGGGCCGCGGCCGGCGAGGTGCGGGGCGTCGAGGTCGAGCTGACCGCCCTGGCGGCCCGGCTCGGCGCGGCGCTGCCGGTCGAGACCGGCTCGGGGGAGGGTTATGCCCTGCGCGACGACCGTGGCCGCGTCCTGCACCAGGCCGGCCTGGTGCCCCGCGGGGATCCGGCGCCGGTGGTGCGCCTGCCGCTCAACCGCGAGTCGCTGCCCGGCTGGGAGGTCGTGGCCTTCCTCGACACGCCGGCGGCGCCGGCCGGCGCCGCCGGATCCGGACTGCTGGCGGTCGGGTCGCTGCTGGCGGTCATCCTGCTGGTCGCCATCCTCGCCGGCGGCTCGCTGCTCATGTGGCAGGCGCGGCAGAGCGAGGCCGAGGCGGCGCAGAAAACCTCGTTCGTTGCCAATGTGTCGCACGAGTTCAAGACCCCCCTGACCACCATCCGCCTCTACGCCGAGCTGCTGGAGCTGGGCCGCGTGCCGGCGGCCGAGAAGCGGGCGGAATACCTGCGCACGATCGGACGCGAGACCCAGCGGCTGGCCCGGCTGGTCGGCAACGCGCTCGAGTTCAGCCGCCTCGAGCAGGGACGGAAACAGTTCGAGCGCGTGCCGCTCGACCTGGGCGCGGAACTGACGCGGCTGCTCGACACGCACGAGCCCCGGCTGGCGGAGTCGGGGCTGCGGCTCCGGCGCGACCTGCCCGGGGCGCCGCTGACGGTGGCGACGGACCGCGACGCCTGCGAGCAGATCGTGCTCAACCTGCTCGACAACGCCGCGAAGTACGCGGCCGCGGGCGGCGAGGTGACCGTGGAGCTCGCGCCGCGCCCGGGAGGCGGCGCCCGGGTGCGCGTGCTCGACCGCGGTCCCGGCGTTCCGCCCGAGCACCGGGAGCGGATCTTCGAGAAGTTCCACCGGGTCGACAACACCCTCACCGCCGGCAAGACCGGCGCCGGACTGGGCCTGAGCATCGCGCGCCAGCTGGCGCGGGGCCTCGGCGGCGATCTCCGCCATGAGCCGCGCGCGGACGGCGGCTCGGCCTTCATCCTCGATTTGCCATGAAAGCACGCCTCCTGATCGCGGAAGACGACGCCAATATCCGGCTGGGCCTGATCGCCACGCTGGAAAGCGACGGGTATGAGGTGACTGCCGCCAGCGACGGGGCCCAGGCGCTCCGGCTTTTCCCCCAGGCGAAATACGACCTCGTCATCCTCGACGTCATGATGCCGCAGCGCAGTGGCTACGATGTCTGCCGCGAACTGCGGAAGGCCGAGCACCGCGTGCCGATCCTGTTCCTCACCGCCAAAGGCGAGGAGGTCGACAAGGTCGTGGGCCTCAAACTCGGCGCCGACGACTACGTGCTGAAGCCTTTCGGGGTGCATGAGCTGCTCGCGCGGGTCGAGGCGCTGCTCCGCCGGGCGCGGCCCGCGGGTCCGGCCCCCAAGGAATTGCCGCCGGTCTTCCGGCTGGGCGCGGCCGAGATCGACCGACGCAAGTTCACGGCCACGCTCGACGGACGCAGCACGTCGCTCACGGCGCGCGAGATGAAGCTGGCGGAGGTGTTCGCCGCCCATCCCGGGGAGGTCCTCACCCGCGATGCGCTCCTCAACGCGGCCTGGGGCGTCGAGTTCTTCGGCACCACCCGCACCCTCGACCAGCACGTGGCGCAGCTGCGTAAGAAGATCGAACCGCGCCCCGATCAACCGCAGACCATCGTCACCGTTCACGGCGTCGGCTACCGCCACGCGATAGACTAGCTAAACCCAGCCGCCGCCCGCCAAGGCGGCCACTTGCGGGCCGGCCTTCTACGACCGCCTCAACTGAGGCGCTTTTCCCTGCCGCGCCTGGGCCTGCGTTCGCGTAGGGTGCTCGCGGGCCAACTCTCCATGAGCCCAACCGCTTTTCCCCTCTCCGCCCTGATGCGGATGCTCGCCTTCCTCCCGGCAGCGTTGAGCGGGACGGCCGGAGCGGAAATCCTCGTTCACCACGCGCCGCGAATCGCGGGCACAGTCGATGGAACTATTCGGATGATGACCGGTGAAGAGGTCAGGCTTGAGGGGGATGCAATCATCCTGGGTGATCTGATCGTTCCAGGCCGCCCGCGGGTTCGTCAGAAGGGGCGTGGTCAGATTGGGCAATGGTGGGAAGGAACAGGCAGTGAGCGTCCGTCCGACTATACGATCCAGCTAAACGGCAGCGCGCATGTCCGACGGCTGGTAATACGGACCGACGGGGTGGCATTGCCGGAAGTCAGCGCGTCTGAGGGCAAGCTGGGGAAGCTAAGTATGACCCTGAATCGGGCGTCTGCGGAGATCCGCGATTTCTCGACGGTGCGCAATCTGATCGTCTCAGGCCAGGCCGGGGACGTGCGGGTTCCGCCGGGTCATTACGGCGAATTCGCCGTCCAGGGCCGGAACAGCTTGGTCCTGGGGATCCCGGGATCGGTCGTGCCCGCTCGGTATCATTTTCAGGAACTGAAGGCTTCCGGACCCAGCCGGGTGAGCGTGCGCGGACCGGTGGAGATCACGGTCGCACGCGGTTTCACGGTCGAGGGAACCGCCGGTCAGGCCGAACATCCCGACTGGCTGGAGGTCCGGGTTGCCCGGGGTGATGTCGAATTGGGCGAAGACGGACGTTTCTATGGCCGGATTGTTGCCCCGAAGAGCCGGGTCGAGTTGCAGCCCGGCAGCCGCCTCATCGGAGGCTTGATTTGCCGTCACCTTCAGGTGGAACGCAAAGCCCGCGTCGTGGCTCACTCGCCGAGCCCGGAAAACCTGCCGCCTGAAGTTAAACTGCTCCTTCCCGTGGAAGAGAACGTTGCTCCGGCAGATGTCGCTCTCGTTGCCGAGGCTAATGATCCCGATGGAATCATCAGCCGGGTCGAGTTTTTTGCCGGCACGTCTCTCCTGGGAGTTCTGACGGCGCCGCCCTTTCGCCTGATCTGGCAGGGGGTTGAGGAGGGCGTGTACTTGTGCTCGGCGCGGGCTGTCGACGCTCTGGGCGCAGCCACCCAGTCCGCCGTGCGGAGTGTCGTGGTGACGGCTGGATTGCCGTGGCTGACTCATTTTGAGCCTGCCGACGGATACGCTCCGGGATTGCTTTCGGGGCAGCGTGGCTGGAGCGCAGACGGTGATACTGGGGTGACAGCCAGCGACTCTTTCAGAGGCACCCAGTCGATGCTGATTCCCGGAGCGAGGCCGGCCTTGTCGGTCAATCGGACACTGCCTTCCCCGACCGAAAGTGGAGTTTGGTTCCTCGATTTCTGGGTGCGGCCGGTCGCGGGAAAAAACGTGAATGAGGCAATGCGCTTCGATGCCGGCGCCGCACGGTGGGCGCTGGTGGGTGAGGGCGATCAGGCCTGGTGGTGGGTTTGCGAGGGCGCGGGATCGGCGGATGCCTGGCGGCGTACCCGTGCCCGTCTGCCGTTGGACCCGTACGGTCGTTGCCTCGGTTGGACGAGGGTCACGTTGCGGCTCGACCAGGACGCCCGGCGATGGGACTTTTTCAGCGAGGGCGTGCTCGGCGCCGCGGGACTGGGCTTCTCAACGGGGCCCGACATTTCCGCCACCCGGTTCAGCCTGCGAGGCGATGAAACGCAGGCGGCGATGCTCGATGATCTTTACTTTGGGCGAGAGAACCCGTTGTTTGCGGACGCCGACACGGACGGAATGGAGGACGAATGGGAAGCCACACACGGACTCTCGCCCAATTCATTTGACCGCGACGATGACCTGGATCGGGACGGGTTGAGCAACCTCCAGGAATTTGCCTGGAATACGGATCCCCGCGTCGTTGATTCGGATGGGGATGGCCTCACCGATCGCATGGAGATCGACCTGGGGCTGGATCCTGCGCGGGTCGATACGGATGCCGATGGCCTGCACGACGGTTGGGAGCGGCGGTTCGGACTCAATCCGCGAGGAGATGACGCGAGGCTGGATCTCGACGAAGACGGACGGAATAATTTCTTGGAGTTCATCGAAGGCACCGATCCGACCGATTATTTTGATGCTCGGTTTCCTGAAATCCAGACGGACCAGGCGTCGAATGGTCGACTGGATGCCGATCATGGGTTGAGGGTGCGGGTGGTTGATTCCAGGGGAAATCCCTTGGTGCGCGCCCCGGTGTCTTTTCACGTGCAACAGGGAGGCCATTCTCTCTCCGAGTCGGCCGATGGACAGGCCCGGAAATCAATCGCGGTCAGAACCGGCCCCGACGGGGTGGCCACGGTCTTCGTCAAACAGGAGGGACGCTAGCCTGAAAAAACTGCGCAAGCACTCGGCCTTGATCGTTACCGGCATCAGCTTTCCAGCTGCTTGGATGTCGGCCCAGTTCGTCACGCGGGTGGAGATAAGTTCGGGCGGCGAAACCCGCAGTTGGTCGCTCGTTCATGCCGGCCCGGATGCTCAGGAAGGGGGGAGCGATGCCGACGGCAATGGCCTGCCCGATTCCTGGGAACGGGAGCACTATGGTCATACAGGCGAGAATCCGGAGGAAGATCCAGATGGCGATGGAATGCGGAATCGGCAGGAATGGCTTGCCGGTACGGATCCGAACCACGCGGATTCGGATCGAGATGGAATACCCGACGGACAAGAGCAGGCACTTGGGACCAATCCCGCGGATGCGAACGAGCAAGCCGTAACGACTCTGACCTGGCTCTCGCGGGTGACGTATTCGTCGTATGTGCCCGAACAGTCAATGGGCACGCCGGGTGTGCAGGGATTCGCGTCCGATTCGACCAACCGCTACCTGCAATTCCACTGGCAGCGTACGCTCGCGGGCGCTCCCGAAGGTGATGGCAGCTACTCCCTGTCGGCAGTCTTCGATGCGGCCAATCCATCGCTCTGGCGAATCACCAACGAGGATCCACGCTACTGGTCGTTTGCTGCCCAAGATCGGTTTGACTTTTCCCAGCATTGGACGGCTCAGCGCGCCAACTACCTCCGCTTTGCGGCGGAATACGGCCAGGTATTATCGGACACCCAGGCCAGCTGGAAACTGGCCCGGGAGGGCGTGAACGTGTCGGGTGAGCCGTTGCGTTATACGGAGTCGTTCGAGGTGACGCTCGAGCAAGTCGGCCAAGAGGCGAAAAGGCCCGGGTATTTCCAGAATCACACCGACGACTGGGTTGCGCTGCCACCGGGTGGATTCCAGTTCGATACCTATTCCGCTCAGGCGGAATACTGCATCCTCGCCCCCGCAGGCCGCACGCGAAAGGTAAAGTGGTTTGAGATCTTTACTCCCTTGGATGATCCAGAGCGTCCTATCTACACCGAGAGGGAGTGGTCACGGGATGGCGACACGAGTCCGACCTTTTCCTTTGTTTGGCAGGGAAATCGAGATGGGGAATATACGGCGTGGCTCTTCGACGAGCCACCGGCAGTCGATGCCAACCGGGATGGGCTTATTTCCCTCACGTCTGAGAGCATGCAGGACTCGACGGATCCGATGCGGCCGTACCGTTTCTGGGCGAATGACGACAACGACCAGGGTGACCTGAAGGCCGGGTCGAGCGACGATGTGCCGCTGCCTTCGGACTCTTCCCTGCGGGATGCTTGGGACGAGCAAGTGGACGGAATCCGTGACCTCGTCGATTTTTTTCCCGTGTGCCTGGAGCTGAAACCATTGCTGGACAACTTTTCACCGCGCTCCGCCGAATATACCTACCGCTTGAGGCATGCAGACGAGGCTTTGGGCGTGGTCTTTACCAACCTCGTGAGGAGCGAGGGGTTCGAGCCCTTGCATGGTCCGGTCTCGCGGCTGGAGTCGGGATTTGGCCGTGGGCTCGATCGTGGCGCAGGAAGGGCAGAGGTGGTCAGGATTACGGCTGCGGGCATCGATCTCGCAAAGGCTTCGCCGGCATTTATGGAGCGGCTGATTGAGGTGGGCGGTGGAGTCATCTTGGTGGAGGCCTCGCGTCCGACGCGCATGCCGCTCGTGCTGGAGCTGCTTCATGGCGACGAGCTGATCGCCGCTCAGTCGCTGGAGTTGAAGATCGATCCGGTGGAGTCGATGTACCGCTACCACAATGTCAGGTCGCTGGCGCAGGGCACGCCGATCGCCTTGGACAACCGCGGGCCGGGCTTTGAGTTGGGGAAGCCGGGCACGACTGCCGCGCCCAATGATCCCTTCGTCGCTGAGCGCAGCCGGAGGAACGTGGTGTTTGTGCATGGTTACAACGTGAACGCCTACCAGGCTCGCGGCTGGGCCGCGGAGGCGTTCAAGCGTTTCTACTGGGCGGGATCCCAGGCGCGCTTCCACGCCCTACTTTGGCGTGGAGACGACGGGCAGGGCGAGGGGCCGGCGCCGGCGGGCGCCACGCCGGACTATCATCGGAATGTGGGCCACGCCTGGGCGCAGGCCGCGGCTTTCAGGGATTACCTCGAGACCCTGGAGGGGCCCACGGCGGTGGTGGCCCACAGCCTTGGTAACGTGGTGACGCAGGTCGCCCTGACGCATGAGCGCGATCCCTCCCGCACGGATCGCTGGCTTGCGGCGGCTAGGCCGCCCGGAGTCGTCGCCTATTGCGCGCTCAATGCGGCCCTGCCTTTGGAGGCGGTCGAATCCTCGGCAATCACCGGGACCAGCAAGGCGCTGATGGCTCATTCCGCCTGGAAGGGTTACGATGAACGCTTGTGGTCGACGCATTGGCATCGGCTTTTCCCATCCAGCGACGCACGGAGCCGGCTCACCTGGAGCGAGGTGTTCGCCAGGCTCGACTGCGGGACGAACTTCTATTCGTCGGGAGAGGAAGTGCTGGCCAATCCAGACGACGACGGCACCCCATTGCTGGAGCCGCTTCTCTCCGGCGGCCGGCATGCCTGGGTTTCGCAGGAAAAGAACAAAGGCGGTGCGGCACTGGCGGCTGATCTGTTTCGGTCCCGATTCGGCGGGTGGGGGTTCAATCCCGAATGGCAGATCGAGCCCACGCCCCACCTGTTGCCCGGCTCGTTCGGTTATGTCGCACCGCGCAACCGATCCTCCTCCGAGGCCCGCGAGGATTCGGTTCCAAGCACCCTCCTGCCAGGCAAGCCGTTCTTTCGTCGATTCCAGGCACGGGAGTCCGATGGTTTTTATCCGGGTTACACGGGGGAACGCTTGCACGCCGCGGTCAGCGACGCCGCCGCCAGCGATGAAGCTGCCAAAGCCGTGACCAAGGCGAAATGTTTGGCCGAAGGGTTGCCCGCGCTTTCGTTCGCACTGGGCAGCAATCCGTCCGCTCGTTTTGCCGACCACTCCTTTCGGGGAAATTTCGACATGAATACGGATTTTCAGCCGAGCGATCGCAGCGGTTTCCGGAATGGCTGGCCGCAATCTCGCCAGACCAGCCCCGAATCCAGGAACTGGCGTCACAGCGACTGGATCAACGTCGCTTACACGTACGTGCATCCTTTGTTCAAAACCATGGTCGAGCACGGAAGCCTGCACGCTGCCCCTTAGCTCAAGCTTTCCCGCGTCCTGCCGTATTCAGAAACCGCACCACCGCCGATTCAGCCTTCGCGGCATTCACGTCCATCGCATGAATCCAACCTTGCTTCTCTCGTTCACCTTAACGCTTTTGTACTGTCAGGTGTACGGAGCTGTTTCCGACCTCCTGCCGATCCGGTCGGTTTCGGTCAGGGTAAAAGTGGTCGATCCTGACGGTGTTCCGGTCGAGGGTGCGACTGTCTACTTGTCCCTTCCGCGGTATGAGGAAGGCGGCCAGGACGTGGCGGTCCAATCGCTGACCGACCTGCACGGAATGGCAGAGGTGTCGGGTCCGGCCCGTCAGGATTACACCGTTGGTGTAGGTAAACAGGGTTACTATTTCACTTCGGGCCCCCAACGATCGCTTACGACAGAGAAGGGCATTCGGAGCTTCGCGTCCGCTGAGCAGCAACTAGTCCTCGAACTCAAACCGGTACGGAATCCGACCGCCAGTCGGGTTCGTTATGAACAGAGATTACAGATTCCTCCAGGCGATCGGCCGATTGGATATGATCTTGAGATTGGTGACTGGGTGCAGCCTTACGGACGTGGGAAGGAAGCGGATTTTCAGTTTCTTGGGACAGGCGAAGCGAAGTCGGATCAACATTACGCCTATTCGCTTACGCTTAATTTCAGTCGGGAAGGTGATGGAATAATTCGGGTGAATTTTCCGTTACGGAGAGGCTCTCAGTTTCCCTTTCCGTATGCGGCTCCAAAGACTGGCTATCAACCGACACTGACTTGGACCAAGTCACGCGAGGGCGCCCAATTCCGTCATGACAACGACCTCACGGGTGAAACCCACTACCTCTTTCGTGTACGTAGTGAACTTGAACCAGACGGAAGCGTGCGCCGGGCCCTCTATGGAGTCGTGCGGGGTGACTTTAATTTCTTCTGGACGAAGGGCGAGGGGACCCAGGTCACATTCCGTTACGCCTTGAATGCGGACGGCAGTGACAATCTGGAGTTTGCCCCCGACCAGGCGCAAGCGATCGGACGGATGCCCCCTTAGCCGGACTCCGCTTGCGCGGATTGGGTGGCGCCGCCGAATCAGGGCACTACGGCTTGGCCAGTGCGCCAGGACTTCAGGGCTGCGATATTAAAGCGCAGGGTTTGAATGCCTTCCTCGAGCGAGCAGAGGTCCTGCGGGCGGCCTTCGCAGCCATCGAGAAAAGCATTGGCCTGGGCGATAAAGAGGGTGTCGCGCTCGGCCACGGGGGCGGCGTGCCAGGTCCAGTCGGAATCGCCGCGCTTGATCGTGCCCCAGCGCTGGTTGTGGACTTCGACCCGCACGGAGCCGGTATCGCAGTGGAAATCAATGCGGCTTTCGTTCGGAGCCTGAAATTGGGTGAGGGCGTAATTGACCATCGCCCCACCATTCCTGGCCGCGACATTCACCGTGTCTTCCACGGTCACCCCTTCGAGCACCTGGTGGTCGGCATCACAATACACACGCTTGGTTGGCCCTAGGACCCATTCGACGGCATTAGCCAGGTGGGTAAGCGCATCCTGGATCGCGCCGCCGCCCTGGGCGTGGTCACGATAATAAATTTCACGATAGGCCGGACGGTAAGTCGGGAAATGCTGTCCGTTGCTCACAGCCACATGTTTGATTGGACCGAACGGGCAATTCGGGGACAGCAGGAATTCGCGGGCGGCCTTGACCGAGGGAATGGTGTGGTAGACGTAGGCCACGACCGCATGTCGACGGGAGCGATTCCGGGCTTCAATCAGCTGGTCGGTACCGGTGAGGTCGAGCGCCAGAGGCTTCTCGATCAAGACATGGCGGCCACTGTCCAGGAGCTTGATGGCGGCCGGGACATGCAACGGAGCCGGCATGGCGATCACCGCTCCGGTGATCGAGGGGTCGGCCAGGGCGGCCTGCCAGTCGGCGACTGCGGGAACACCGTACTTTTCCGTCATCTGCTGACGGATGGCCGGCCGGTTGTCGCAGGCCGTGATGCGTGCGCGCTTGGTGGCCAGAAAAGTGCGCAGGTGCCGTTCGCCGATGGAGCCGCAGCCAATGATCAAAATGTGGTGAGGTACTTGACTCATGATGGGATGAATGCCGACAGGTTTGGGTTGCCGGGGAGGCGACTAAAATCAAATAAACTCTAATAGAACCGTGCCTCCTTAATCAAGGGAGCGCATAGGCCGAAGGTATTTATTATCCGCCGCTCGGCTGAACCCGCCGTCGTCTTATAAGCAATCTACAGGGGAGGGAGAGGCTCTCGCAGGCAGACACCGAGTAGCGGGGAAGTGCACGTTACGTCTAGGGGGCCGTAGTTAAAGGGATGGAGAACTCAGAAAAACAGGAAAAGATTTCCACCCTTCATGTCCTTTCGTGCCGTCCGCGGTTTCCCTTTTCTCCCCGTAGCCCCCCTGCCCGGGAGGCAGAGATCGGCCGAGGCTGATCCTCTCTGGGAAATGGTCAGACTCCTGCTGGCGGCACGCCCGAGTGGATTATCGCTTCGGCTGTATAAGCCTGTATCGGCTTAATTTCCGCCCGGGGCAATGCTGACTGCGGGGAGCAGCCCGCCTTTGCCGCGGTTATTGCGCAGCTCCTGCAGCAGCTGGGCGCTGGCTTGTTGTTCCTGTTGGAGGCTTTGCAGTGCGGAAAGCTGTTGGGGGGTGAGGACACCCTGTGCCTGGGCTATGACCGAGTCGCTGATCGTGGTGCCGCCACCCATCACCTGCGCACCGCGGCCGGCGAAGGCCTGCAGCATCACGTTGCCCGTGCGGCCGGCGTTGACCTTGCCGGGGTTTGCGGCGGCGAGGAGGGCGATCAATTGCTGGGACTGGGAGTCGTTCAGGGGCGTGGAGGAATAACTCAGGCGCTGCGCCAGCTGGTCGACGATTGCCCGCTGGGGCAGGGTGGCTTCGTAGTTCTTGTACTCGGCGTAGGCGGCATCTCCCAGGGTGGCGCGGATGGATTCATCGATCTCCTCCTGGGTGGTCTGCATGAGCGCGCGGATCTCGTCGCGATTGGTCCGCGGGTCGAGCCCCTCGGCACGCGCGGCGGCCATCACGTCGCTGACGGAGGCTTGTTTGTCGACGAGCAGGTTCTTGAATTTCTCCAGATCGGCCGGGCTGAGATTCAGCGACCGGAAAAGGGCCGCATAACGTCCGTCGAGCGCCGCCCGGTGTTGCATGGCCATCAGGCGCTGCACTTCGGGACTGCCCAGGGCGGCGGCCAGTCGACCGCCCTCAGGTCGGCCGCGGGTGCGGGCGTCGGCCGTGGTGCCGGCTTCCGGGGCCGGCGGCGGCTCGGAGGCGTCCTCACCGCCGTTCGGGGTCCGGGCGCCGCGATCGAGCCGGGCGGCGAGGTCGCCGTTGAGCTTCTGCAGCTCCCAGACCCGCTTGCGCAGGGCCTCCCGCTCCTGATCCAGGCCGGCAAGCGTTTCTCGCAGTTTTTTGACCTCGTTGAGCTCCGCGACCCCGAAGCCGGCGGCACCGAGCAGGAGAAGGAGGGCGAGGGGCAGGGCGAAGCGTCGCATGGGCGGACAATTTTGACGTCCGCAATCCAGCAAGGTTGCGAGGTCCGCGCGAGATTTATCCAGTTATCTTTACGGCTTAGGCATTGCGGAATCCCCCTTGGCCACTACTTTTCCGCCGGTATGATGCGCCGCCTTTGCCCAGTCGTTTTGCTTCTGTCCGCATCCGTCCAGCCCGCCATCGGTGAGGCGGCTCCGGTCGCTTTGGACAGCCTGCTGCAGAATTCGCCATTCCAGGGGACGGCGGCGCCCCAAAGTGGTCCGAAAGCCGAAACCCCGCTCGAGTTTCGCGGCATGTTTGTCGACCGCGGCGAGCCGTTTTTCAGCCTTTACGAGGCCTCCTCCCGCTCCTCCCAGTGGGTCGGGCTCAACGAGTCGGGCCGGCCCTTCAAGGTGCAGGCCTTCGACGGGGACAAGGCGACCGTAACCGTGGAATACCAGGGCCGGACCCTGAACCTGCCGCTCAAGCAGGCGAAGATCGTCGCGCTGCGGCCGGTGCAGCCGCGGCCAGGGCCGCCCAATCCCGGCGACAGCGGCCCGCAGCCGGTGAACCTTCCCGGCACGGCCGGTCCCGTGCCGGTGGCCGGGCCGAACTCGCAAGGCCCCGTCATGGCCAGCACCGAGGAGGCGGCGCGGCTTTCCGCGGTCGCCGAGGAGATCCGCCGTCGCCGCGCCCTGCGCCAGCAGCAGAACAATCCCGCGGCGGCCCCGGGGACGAACCAGGGCCGTCCGCAGAACCGCAACTGATTTCCCATGACAAAGCTCCGCCATCCTTCGCCCCAGGCCGGCTTCACGGTCGTCGAACTCATGGTCGTCCTCGGCATCCTGGCCATGCTCGCCGGCCTCGCGATCAGCAATAGCGACAAGATTTTCGGCAACAGCCAGCAGGCCGTGGCCCGCATCTTCGTCACCGAATCGCTCAAGCTGCCGCTCACCCGCTACAACATCGACACCGGCAGTTTCCCGACCACCGCCGAGGGCCTGCAGGCTCTCGTGTCCGCCCCCGCCAACCGGGCCGAGCGCTGGCGCGGGCCCTACATCGAGGCCCCCGGCGGCCGGCTGCCCGTTGATCCCTGGGGCGAGCCGTACCTTTACCGCTACCCCGGCACCAAGAACAAGGAAGGCTACGACGTGCTGTCGAAGGGTCCCGACAAGACCGAGGGCACGGCGGACGATATCGGCAACTGGTGAACGGGTGGGCAGAAAGACGGGGCGCCCGGGAGCCGCGCCGCCGTCGCCCGGATCGGGCGGGGTTTTCGCTGGTCGAGCTGCTGCTGGTCCTGGCGATCATCGCGCTGCTGGCCGCCATGCTGCTGCCCGGGATCAACTCGCTCCTGCGCTCGATGGACGAGCAGGAGCCCGACCAGGTCGTGCGCGACGTCATCAACGCCGCGCGGGAACAGGCCCTGACGGGAAACCAGACCGTCTACCTGCGCTTCGACCGGGAACGCAAGGCGCTGGTCTGGGACGCGGGTTCCGCGCCGCGCGAGCGGCTCCTGCCCGGGGGCGCGGCCGTGCAGTTCCTGCGGGCCCGGGAGGGCGGGGCGAGCGTCCTGGTCGGGGGCGTGCTGCTCGAAACCGAGGAGGTGCCGCTCGTGTGTTTTTATCCCGACGGCTGCTGCGACCGTTTCCGGCTCCAGCTCCGGGTGGGCCCCGGCCCGGCCCGGGTGACCGCCTACGACCCGTGGACCTGCGCCCCGCTGATCGCGCAGGCGGAGGCCCGGCCGTGAGCGGAACCCGGCGGCAGCGCGCCTTCACCCTGATCGAGGTGCTCGTCAGCCTCGGCATGTTCGCCGTCGCGGCGATCGTGCTCGGGGCGACCTACGTGAACGTCCTGACCAGCTACGATTCCGTGGCTCGCCGCCAGGCCAATGAGGCGGACGTGCGCTTTGTCCGCTCCACCGTCATGGGCGAGCCCGACCGCGCCGTGGTCGAGGACGGCGGCGAGCTGAACCTGCCCGGCGGCCGCACGGCGCGGTGGGAGGCGAAGGTCGACGAGGCGGCGGTGGCCGACCTGTTCACGGTCAGGTTCCGCTGCGAGATCCGCGACCCCGCGGCCCGCGACCCGTGGGTGCGCGAGGAAACCTTCCCGCTGCTGCGGCCGACCTGGTCCGACGCGGCGACGCGGGACAAGCTGCGCCAGGCCAGCCGGGAGCGCAGCGAGAGGAGCCGGGCCCGATGAAGCCGCGCCGCCTCCGGGCCTTCACCTTGGTCGAGATCGTGCTGGCAGTGGCGCTGCTGGGCGGCCTGCTGCTGGCGATGAACGTCTTCATCTTCTCGATGGGCGAGATCTGGGGCCGCAACGGGGAGCAGCGGCTCTTCGACCAGCACGTGCGGGCCGTAACCCGGCACGTGGAGGGGCTCCTGCGCCGGGCCGCGCTCACTCCCGGGGCGTTGGGCGGCGGCGGCGCCCCGGTCTCCGCGCAGGAGATCCGCCTGGAAAACGGGTCGCGCGAGCGGCTGCTCACCTTCGATCTGCCGGACGGGGACCGCGTGCTGCCGTGGCCGCGCGCTCCGCTGCCGGACGTGGTCTGCTCCCTCGCCGCCCAGGACGGACGCGGCCTGCTGCTCTACTGGCATTCGCGCCTGGAGACCCGGTTCGAGGAGGATCCCCCGCGCGTCACGGTGCTGTCGCCGTTCGGCGTCTCGCTCACGTACGACTACTACCAGGCGGATTTCAAATCGTGGCAGAACCAAACCCGGCTCCAGCAGGACCGGGAGGGCCGCTGGCAGGCGCCGCAGCGGATCACGCTGCGCTTCGTCCATGGCAAGATGACCGCGGAAACCACCGTGGCCCTGCCGGCCCCCACCTCGGCGCTGCCGGCATTCTAGATGAGCCCCGTCCCCTCCATTCCGTCCGGACCGGCGTCCCGCCCGCGCGTCACGCCCGGCCGCCGCTGGCCGCGGCGGCCCACCGCGGGGTCGGTCATCCTGCTCGTGCTGGTGACCGTGCTGCTGGCGGCTTTCCTCCTGACCAAGTTCGTCAGCCGGGCCGGCACCGAACTGCTGGCCGACGCCCGCGCCGGCGACCAGGCGCGGCTGCGGCGCGAGGCTTATTCGGCCCTGGAGGTGACACTCGCCGTGCTGGCGGACATGCGGGCCATCGACAACGGCTTGTTCAGCCCGGCCCAGGGCTGGGACGACCCCCTGGCGTACGCCGGCTACGAGCCGCCGGAGGGCACCCGGATCGAGGTCGGCTTCGAGGACGAAAGCGGCAAGATCTCCCTGCCGCGGGCGGATCCCGTCCTGCTCGAGTCGATCTTCGGGCTGCTCGGCGTCGGGGCGGCCGAGGCCGAGAAGGCGACCGATGCGCTCCTGGTCTGGACGCGGACCGATTACGCCCCGACCTCGCTCGACCTGGACGGCAGCAACTACGAGCGGGCGGAACTGCCCCACAACGCGGCGCACCGCCCGCTGCGTTCCTATGCGGAACTGGCGTCGGTCGAGGTTGTCCGTGACCTTCTCTTCGACGAAAACGGCCGGCCCAACGCGCTGGCGCGGGAATTCGCCGCCAACGTGTCGCTTTACTCCTTCGGCCAAACCAACCTCAACGCCGCCTCTCCGGCCGTTCTGCTCGCCGCCGGCCTGGTCGACGGCCAGGTCCAGGCGCTCCGGGACTTCCGGCTGCGCGACCGCCAGGGCGGCGGACTCGGCTTTTTCCGCTCCGCCGGCGACGCCGCGGCCGTCCTCGGCGGCAACGCCCCCCTGCAGGGCCTCGGGGCCGAGATCCGCGCCCTGCGCGTCAACGTAACCGTGCGCGAAGGCCTGGCGTCGTACCGGCTCAGCGCCGTCGTGGCCCCCCCCAACGGGGCCAGCGTCGCCGAGGCGGCTCCGGAGGCCGCCGCCCGCGCCCAGGCCAACGCGGCCACCGCCGGCTCCGCTCCCTCCGCCGCTGAAACTGCCGTGCCCGACATCAAAAAGTTGGACTACCCGTTCAAGGTGTTGGAGATTCGCGAGGACGCCGAGTCGCCCGCACCGCTGCCCGAGAGCTCAAACTAGCATGCCCGAACCCACATCCACGCCCGCCCGCGAGGTCGTCCTCCTGCCCTCGGACCGGTTTTTCGTGCGCACCGTGCCCCTCGCGCCCGGCGCGGCCGTGGCCCCGCAGGTGGAGCTGGCCCTGGAAAGCCTGTCGCCGTTCCTGGTCGCGCAAATGTACTACGGCCATGTCGTGTCGCCCGCCGGGAACCAGGCGCTGGTGTACGCCGCCTACCGCAAGCGTTTTTCCAGCGAGGAGACGGCCGGCTGGAGCGAGTCGGCCGCGGTGCTGCCCGCATTCCTCGCCCTGCTGGGCAACCCGCCGTCAACCCCGACCCTCCGGGTCTGGACCGCCTCCGGCGGGCTGGCGGCGGCCGCCTGGGACGGCGCCGGCCCGCTGCCCGCGGTCGTGCTCGCGCGCGAGGCTGCCGGGCCGGCCGATGCGACGGCGGTCGCGGCGTTGGTGGCGGAAATCCGCCAGCGGACCGGCCTGGACTCCGCCCCGGTGGAGGAATACGCGGGCGCCGCCGAGGCGGCGTTCGACCGGGCGCGAAACGCGCTGCGCCTCGGCCTGGCCGGCGGCCGGAGGACGCTCGCGCTCACCCTCGGCCGCGACGGCCTGCGGGACGCCGATGTCCGGGACAAGGAATTCCTGGCGGGACGCCAGGCGGAGCTGCGGCGCGACCTCATGCTGTGGCGTTCGGTGCAGGTGTGCCTGGGCGGGCTCGCCGCCCTGCTGCTCCTGGAGCTCGCCCTGTTCGGCGGCGGGTTCTGGCTGAAGGGGCTGAAGGCCCAGGCGCTGCTGCAGGCGCCGGCGGTCAAGAAGATCGAGACGGCGCAGTCGCTGAGCACACGCATCGCGGAGATGACCGAGCGCCGGCTCATGCCGTTCGAGATGCTGGTCCTCGTGAACCAGCAGCGTCCGAACTCCATCCAGTTCGTGCGCGCCACCACGACCGGGCTGTTCGCGCTCGAGATCGAGGCCCAGACCGCCAACGCGGCCGACGTCGGGCAATACGAAGCCGCGCTCCGGGCCTCGCCGCAGCTGGCCGGGGTCGAGACCCGCGACCTGCGCTCGCGCGAGGGCGTGACGTCGTTCGTGCTCACGGTGACGTTCAAGCCCGAGGCCCTGCATCCGGAGGCCGGCACATGAAGCTTTTCTTCCTCGGCCGCGCGCTGCGCGAAAAGGTGCTGCTGCTGGCTTTCGCCGCGCTGGCCCTGCTCATCTGGGGCGGCCGCGGGCTCGCCCGGGCCCAGGCCTTCCTCGCGGAGGCCCGGGCCGCCCGGGCCGAGCTGGCGACGCAGCGCGTCTGGCTCGACCACGGCCCGGAGATCGACGCCAAGGCGGTGGCGGCCACCAAAAACCTCGACCCCGCGCGCACACTCAACGCCACCCGGCTCGTCGGCGAGCTCAACGAGCTGGCCGCCCAGGCCGGGCTCAGCGCCGACATCAGCGGCCAGCGGACCGAGCGCACCAGCCAGTTCGCCTTCCACACCGTGCAGGCCAACTTCCGCCGCACCGAGCTGGGGCCGCTGCTGAAGTTCTACGAGGCGCTTTCGCAGCGCTCCCCCTACATCGGCCTCGAGCAGTTCACCCTCGCCGCCGACCGGGCCAACCCCGGCCAGATCAACGCCAGCTTCCGCATCGTCTCGGCCGAGCTGGGGCCGTGACGCGGGAATCGTTCGGAGCGGGGAGGGGATTCCGGTGGGAACCCGCGCGCCGGCCCTATGGCCGGCCCCAACGGCCGGAGTCCGGATCCGCCCTCAAAACTTGAAGCTCGCGCTGACCTGGAAGACGGCGGACACGATGGCGTAGGCGATGAAGGCCACGAAGGAGAACGCAAAGAGGAGCACGCCGCTGGAGACGATCGTCGTGAAAGCCTGAACCTGCCGGGAGAGGATCTGCTGGTAGGTGCGCGCGATGTCGCGGAGGCTCGGCGCGAGGTTGCCGGTGCTTTCGCCGACGGCGAGGCGGTCGAGCACGAGGTCGGGGAAGCACCCGGTCCGGGCCAGGGCCTGCGAGAGCTTCTCGCCCTCCAGCACGCGGTCCGTGGCCTCGCCGAACGCCCGGCGCAGCGGACGGTGGGTGAGGGTGCGCTCGGTCATGCGCAGGGCCTCGGCGGTCGTGACGCCGTTCTCCAGGAGCACGGCGAGGGTCTGGCTGAAATTGTGCACGGTGGAGCTGGTCAGGAACGTCCCGGCGACCGGCAGGCGCAGCAGCCAGGCGTCGGTCGCGGCCCGGCCGGCCTCGGTCCGGCGCCACTGCCAGAAGGCGGTCGCGCCCAACCCCAGCGCGACGAGCACGAGCACGCCGTAGCTGAGCATGAAGTGCGACACGCCGACCAGGAGCTGGGTCGCGAACGGCAGCTTGCCGCCGAGCGACGTCAGCAGCGCCTGCAGCCGCGGCATGAGGAAGAAGATGAAGAAGAGGATGACGGAGATGGCGACGAGGCAGATGAACGCCGGGTAGGCGAGGGCGGCGGTCAGCTTCTGCCGCAACTCCTTCTGCTCGGTGAAATGCTGGATGAGCCGCAGCAAGACCTCCTTCAGGTTGCCGGTGGCCTCGCCGGCGGCGATGAGGTTGATCGTCTGCGGGTCGAACACCTGGGGCAGCGTGGCCAGGGCCTGCGACAGGGGCAGGCCCTCGCCGAGCCGCTCCCAGAGGCTGGCGCACAGCCGCCGCAGGCGCGGCTCCTTGAGCCGCAGGCTGAGGAGGCGGACCGCCTCGCCCGCGGGCATCCCGCTGGCGATCAGGTCGGACAGGGCCTGGAGGAACGGCAGGCGCTCCCGGGTGGAGAGCTCGCCGGCGCCGCGGCCGCCCGCGGTCCGGGCGGGCTCCGGCGCCGCCTTCGCGGCGCTGCGGGCCGCCGGTGCGGCGGCGGCGGCCTCGGCCAGGTCGACGACCTGCAGGCCGCGGGCCGCCAGGAGCCGCACCGCGTCCTTGCGCGCCGGCGCCTCCAGCGTCGCGCGCACGGTCTGCCCGGCGGCGTCGCGGGCGGTGTAGGTGAAGCGGGGCATGGGGACGGCGGGAATCAGCGGCCGGCGGGCGGGCTCACTTGTCGAGCACGGTGATCACCCGCAGGACCTCGTCGAGGGTGGTGTGGCCGCTCTTCACCTTGGCCCAGCCGGACTGCTGCAGCGTGCGCATGCCGTGGGCGCGGGCGCAGCGGTCGAGCACGCGGCTCGACTCGCGCTTGACGATCAGGTCGTGCAGCTCGTCGTTGGGCTTCAGGATCTCGAACAGGCCGACGCGCCCCCGGTAACCCGAGCCGCGGCAGCGGTCGCAGCCGACGGGCTGGCCGAGCTCCCGGACCTGGTCGGCCTCGGACGGATCGAGCCCCAGGATGGCCAGGGTGTCGCGCAGCTTGGCGGGCGACACCGGCCCGGGCCGGGTGCAGTGCGGGCAGAGCCGGCGCACCAGGCGCTGCGCGATCACGAGCTCGATGGAGGACGTGACCAGGAAGGGCTCGATGCCCATGTCGATCAGGCGCGTGATCGCGCCGGGGGCGTCGTTGGTGTGGAGGGTGGAGAGCACCAGGTGCCCGGTCAGCGAGGCCCGGATGGCGATGTCGGCCGTCTCCCGGTCGCGGATCTCGCCGACCATGATGACGTCGGGATCCTGCCGCAGCACGTGCCGCAGCGCGCTGGCGAACGAGAGCCCGATCTCGGGCCGGACCTGCATCTGGTTGGCGCCGGGCACCTCGTACTCGATCGGGTCCTCGACGGTGACGATGCGCAGGTCGCTGGAGTTGATCTGGCGCAGGAAGGCGTTGAGCGAGGTCGACTTGCCGGAGCCGGTCGGGCCGGTGACCAGGATGATGCCGTGCGGGTAGCCGAGGACGCGGTTGACCTGGGCCTGCTCGCCCTCGTCCATGCCGAGCTTCTCCATGGTGAACGCCTCGCGCTTCTGGTTCAGCAGGCGGAGGCTCACGCTCTCGGCGTAGATCGTGGGGATGGTCGACACGCGGATGTCGAGCGTGTCGCCGCCGGCCTTGAAGTTGATGCGGCCGTCCTGCGGCAGGCGGCGCTCGGAGATGTTGAGCCGCGCCATGATCTTCAGCCGGGAGATGATGGCGTCCTGGAAGCGGAGCAGGTTGTCCGGCACGGGCACGGGCACGAGCAGGCCGTCGACCCGGTAGCGGATCCGCAGCTGGCCCTCCTGCGGCTCGAAGTGGATGTCGGTGGCGCCGTCGTCGATGGCCTGGGCGATGACGTCGCTCACGAAGCGCACGACCGCGGCGTCGGCGTCGGCCTCCGTGGCGGTGGTCGGGGTTTCCTGGGCGGCGAAGGGAGCCTCGCTGTTCGACTCGTCGAGGCTGCCGGAGCCGACGCCGTAGTTCTCGACGATGAGCTGCCGCACGCGGTCGGGCAGGGCCAGGTGCCAGCGCAGCGGCCGCGACGTGCAGGTGGCGATCCAGTCGGTCATGGTCGCGTCGGGCGGCCACACCGTGGCCAGGTGGAGCGCGGCCGCGTCGGCGGCGGCCGGCGGCAGGATGGGCAGCACCTGGTAGTCGTGCACGAGGCGCGCCGGCAGCAGCGGCACGCCGGCCGGATCGGGCTTCAGGTCGGTGGCGAGCGGCAGGTCCGCCAGCCGGGCCAGCGGCGCGAGGGCGGCGGATTCGTCCAGCGACTTGAGCCGGGCGAAGACTGCCAGGCGCTCGTGGCGCGGGGCCTCGAGCAGCTGCTGGCGCTGGTCGGCGTCGGGCCAGTCCGCCAGGAAGCGGGGCAGGGAGTCCAGGGCGGCGGGCATGGCTCAGGAACCCGGCTCGGAGGCCAGGACGTCCTTGACCCGGTCGCGATGCTCCTTGGGGAACTGCTCGACCTGCCGCATCGCCTCGGAGTTGTCGGCCGGGGTGTTCGTGAGCACGGTGGGCCGCAGGAAGAAGACGAGGTCGGTGCGGGTCTGGTTGCGCGTGCGCGTGCCCAGCAGCTCGCCGATGATGGGGATGGGGCCGAGCCGGTTGGTGCCGCGCGACTGCGACGTGCGCTGGAGGCCGCCGAGCACGATGATCTCGCCGCTCTTGACGCTGACGAACGACTCGGTGGCGCGGCGCCCGATGCGGGGCTGGGGGTTGCCGTCGATGGTGATGTCGCCGAGGACGTCGTTCACCTCCTGCTTGATCTCGAGCTGCACCGCGCCGTCCAGGCCGATGAGCGGCTTGACGGTCAGGTCGATGCCGATGTCCTTGGACGAGACGGTCGAGCGGTAGCCCGAGCCCGTGATCGTGCCGGTCGAGGCGGTGTCGTTGAGGTAGCTGCTGATGACCGGCCGCTGCTCGCCGACGAAGATTTTGCCCTCCTTGTTGTGCGTCGTGATGATGTTGGGCACGGACAGGATGTTGGCGTTGGACTTGCGGGGCGTGGTGGAGAGCGCGATCGTGGCCGCCAGGTCGGTGCCGCTGCCGGAGGCGCCCGGGCTGGTGATCGTGCCGTCGGTCACGCCGATGCCGGCGCCCTTGCCGCTGAAGCCGACGAGCTTGTCGCCGACCACCTTCAGCCCGAGCTCGCTGATGCCGGAGGTGGCGTTGTCCTCGAGGGTGACCTCCGCGATGACGACCTCGATGCGGACCTGGGCCAGCAGGACGTCGATGCGCGCCACCAGGTCGTTGATCAGGCGGATGTCGTCGACCGTGCCGGAGACGACGATGGAATTGCTGCGCTCCTCGGGCAGGATCGTCAGGAGCGAGCTGAACTGGTTCGACGACTCGAGGCTGATGCCGGCCAGGGTGGCGACGGCCGGGGCCGGTCCGGGGGCGGCGCCGGGCGCCGGCGCGTTGGCGGCCGGCGCGGCGATCGGACGCACCGACGTCTCCTGGCCGCTGCTCTTCGCGGCGCTGTTCTGGCCCGAGACCAGCTGGCTCAGGAGGGTGGCGACGTCCTTGGCCGCGGCGTGCTTGAGGTAGATCACCTCGTTGCGGGTGTTGGGGTCGGATGGGACGTCGAGCTTCGCGACCAGGTCGTCGAAAAAGGCGTGCTGGCGGGGGTCGGCGACCAGGATGACCTGGTTGGTGCGGTCGTCGGCGTTGTAGGAGGTGGCGGTGCCGATCTGGTTCTGGAGCGCGCCGGACAGGATGGTGCGCATCTTGTTCACGACGTCGCTGGCCTTGGCGCCGTTGCGGAGCTGGTAGAACTTGGGCTGGAGCCCGGCGAGCACCGGCTGGTCCAGGCGGTTCACCAGCGTCTCGATCCGCTGCAGGTTGGTCAGGGAATCCGTGACCAGCGCGGCGTTGGCCTTCTCGAAAACGACCGGGGGGCTGCCGGCGACCGGATTGAGCAGGCCGGCGACCTGCGGCATGAACTCGGAGATGCGCAGGAAATTCAGCTGGAAAACCTTGCTGGCGACGCGCCCGCTGGGGGGCAGCTCGAGGGTCGATCCCGTGATGAGTTCGGGGGCCTCGGATTTCGCGGAGCTCAACGCGGTGACCTTGAGGAATTTGTCGTCGAGCGTGCTGATGGCCACGCCGTTCATGGCGAGCAGGGTTTCGAGGGCCCGCATCGCCTCCTCGCGGGTCACGCTGCCGCGGAGGTTCAGGGTGATGGTGGCGTTTGGCAGGGCCTGGGGACGGAGGATCGTCTTGCCCGTCCAGCGTTCCAGCAGAGCCAGCACCTGCTCGATGCTCTCGTCCCGCAGCGTGATGGGGCCGACCGAATCGGAAGGCGCCGGGGCGTTCGGCGAGGCGGTGGCGGGGGCGGGCGTCGGCTGGGCGCCTGCCGGCAGACCGAAACCCGCGGCGATGAGCACGCCGGCCAGGAGGCGAGGCGTCGGTGAAAATAAGTTTTTCATGGAGTCCCGGATACGGGAGGTAGGTTGGCAGGCATCGAGACGACGTGGCCGGCGTCAGGTAACCTTAAAAGCTGTTCCAGCGACATTTGGCAAGCTGTGGGATGGCCGGCAGAGGGCCGGATTTGCCCGAATTCTGTTAGATATCTGTAACACTACAAGGTTGGGCGGAGCAGGGTGGCGGCGCGGGGCAGCCGGAGTGGGTGCGACCCCCGGCCCGGCCTCCTAGAATTACCCGAATCCGCCCCGCTTGTTCCGGGACGGCGCGGTCCGGGGGATTCGGACCCCGAGGGGGAACGCGGCATTGCCGACAAGGCCGGAATCGCTTGGCTGCCGCGGTGCAGAATTCGGATCCTTCGGGAACTCGGCCCGCATGGCCCTGGGCCACACTCGGCATCGGGCTGATTGCGGCGGCCGCCTTGCTGGTCGAGCCGCTGACCTGGGCGCTGCTGTATGAGCGGGGATTGATCCTCCAGGGCCAGGTTTGGCGGCTGTGGACGGGGCACGTGGTCCACTGGGGAGCGAGCCATTTTTTGTGGGACCTGGCGGTGTTCCTGCCGGCGGGCTGCTGGCTGGAACGACTCTGGCCGGCCCGAGCCCGGTGGTTCTACGCCGTGACCCCGGGGCTGATCTCGGTGCTGCTGCTCGCGTTTGATCCGGCCCTCCTGCGCTACGCGGGCATTTCCGGCCTGGCGACGGGGACCCTGGTGCTGCTCGCGGGGCTGCAGCTGCGGCGCCGGGACGAGCCGCGCTGGCCGTGGATCGGCGTCCTGGCGCTGGTCGCGGCGAAGCTCCTGCACGAACTGATCGCGCGGGCGCCGCTGATGGTGCAGGGCTTCGACGGCATACGCACGGTCCCGCTCGCCCACGCCGGCGGCGTCGTCTGCACGGGGGTGTTCCTGTGGCTGCGGAGAAAAGTTGCGGAGCCGGCCAGGACCGACGTCGGCCGCCGGTCCTGACATCTGCGCATGCGGCGCGGCGCCGCTTACTTCGCAGGCGCCGGGGGCAGCGCGGTCTGCATGGCGACCAGGCGCCAGGCGCCGCCGTCGAGGCGCCACACCGCCTGGAAGAGCAGCTTGGCGTCGGTCCAGCTGCCCGTGGGAGTTAGCTTCCGTTGGTCGATGGTGCCGGTGAGCACGGCGACCCCGGGAGTCACTTCGGCGACATTCAGGTTGAGCGTCTCCATGCGCTGGTAGGCCAGCGTCTTTGCAGTCACGGCCTTGAGGATGTCGGCCTTGGACTCGAGCTTGCCGGTGCTGTGGATGTAGCGCAGGTCGTCGGCCAGGACGGCGGCGACGGCGTTGACGTCGCCGGCGAGGAGCGCGGCGTTGCGGGCTTTTTCGCCGGCGATGACGGCGCGGGTGACGGAGTCGGATGCTTGCATAGAAGAGGCGGAGAGGATTCCCAGCAGGAGGAGGAGGCTGAGCTTGCGGATCATGGGCGGGGAGGGGGAGGGGGGAAGCGCAGGGGTGGGACAGCGGGCGGCGCGGGGTGCCGCGGCCGCGCAAAAATCACCGGTCAGTGGAGTTCATTCACCGCATCCTGCCAAACAGATTTCCACAGGATTTTCTCTCCCCGCACGCCGTGAAATTCGAGTTTTTGCGCTATTTCATCGACGGTGGGCTCGACGACCCGGTGTTTGGGGTCGCCGGGGAGCCCGGGCTGCACCACGCGGGTGAGCGCCCAGCAGGCCCACGCGCGCCAGCGGCGCTGGTCGCGGCGAGGCTCGTTCATGCGGTCGGCGAGATGCTGGAAATGCACGCGCGGATTGCCGACGAACAATTCCGGCGGGGTGTGGCGGAGGAACCAGGCCATCGGCCGGTAGGGCAGCGGCCAGGCCTGGAGCTGGGGTTCGTCGCCGCGGAGGTCGGCGCCGAGCGCCCGGTCGAGCGCCAGGATGGCCCGCGCGGCCAGCCGTCGCTGCCAGAGGTAGTGCGCGTAGGTCAGCGCGGTGAGGTAGAAGCCGCCGTCGCGGGTGCGGCCGTGGCGGGAGAGGTCTCCGGCGTCCATGCGCGCCGGCGGGTTGGGGAGGTGGGGGCAGGGCGGCAGGGGCGTCGGCACTCCCGCCAGCGTCGCGGCGGCGCGGGCTCGGCTCAAGTTTAACTTGGCGGCCGCCCCGCCTTGCGCGCATAACGGGGGCCTGCATTCGGAAGCCACAGAAACGATCAACGAGGTGCGCGGCTGGCGCCGGCTCCTGCTCTGGCTGCTGGCCCTGCTGGTCCGGACCTGGGGCCGGACGCTGCGGTTCGAGGCCGACCCGGAAACCCTCCAGCGCCTCACGTATTCCGACCAGCCGGCCGCAGTGGTGCTCTGGCACAACCGGCTTTTCCTGTCGGCGGAGATCTTCCGGCGTTACCGCACGCGGCGCCGCCTGTTCGGGCTGGTCAGCGCCAGCAAGGACGGCGCCTGGCTGGCGGCTTTCTACCGCATGATCGGCCTGCATCCGGTCCGGGGATCGAGCAGCCAGTTCGGACGCGAGGCCGCGCGGACGCTGATTGAAGTCATGCGTGACGGCAACGACATCGGCATCACCCCCGACGGCCCGCGCGGTCCGCTTTACGTCGTCGAGCCCGGGGTCCTGGTGGTGACCCGCCGGTTGAAGGCCCCGATGGTCCTGCTCGGCGCCGAGTTCACCCGGGCCCGGCGGCTCAGGAGCTGGGACCGTTTCTACATCCCCTGGCCATTCTCCCGGATCAAGATGCGTTGCCTGCTGCTGCCGGCGGAGCGTGCCGACGGCAGCAAGCCCGACGCCGCCGATGTCCGGAATGCCCTGCTCTCCATCAACCCGGATATGCCGGAGTGACTCCCTCCTACGCTGAAGCTTCGAAGGGCATCCTTCGTCCGCGCTGCGCTTGGCGAAGGATGGTGGAGCAGATCGGGATCAAACCGACGACCTCGTCGTTGCGAACGACGCGCTCTATCAACTGAGCTACTGCCCCGTGAAGTGAGGGGAAGCTATTGAGGGACGATTTGCCGGGAGTAAAACAAAATTTTCCGGAACTGCTACCCCTTCCCGGCCCGGCAGTTAACGGGTTGGTTGTTCTGGCCTCAAATTTGCTGTTGCGAGTCGCTTGTCATGGGAAAAAGACAGGCCTTCCTTCCTCCTCCTAAAACAGAAATCCATCATGAAAAAGTCCGCCAAGAGTTCGTCCGCCGCCAAGGTCAGCAAGGCGCCCGCCAAAAAAACCGCCGCTCCCGCCAAAAAGAAGCCCGCCGTCGTCTCGGAGCCGCCCGCCACCTTCATCTCCGCCCGGATCGATATCGGGTTCGGCAACCACCTCTACCTCCGCGGCGAGGGCCCGGGCCTGAGTTGGGACCGCGGAATCGCCATGGATTGCGTCGGCGCCGATCTCTGGACCGCCACCGTGAGAAACGCCTCGATCCCCGTGGTGTTCAAGGTGCTGGTCAATGACCTCAGCTGGAGTAGTGGCATGGATTACGTTGTCGCGCCCGGCCAGAGCATCACGGTCACGCCGACCTTCTGATCGATCAGGGTCAGGTACGATTCATACGCCGCCCATCGTAAGGGCCGGCATTTCCGCCTTTGCTTTCCGCCAGGGTGCAGGGAGATTTGCGTCGCAGCCAAGTCCGGCGCGGCGGTTTTGGGCGCGCTGAAATAATACTGCAATCCGGAGCCGGAGCCTCCAAAAAGCCATCAATTCTGTCCCCGTAGCTCAGCTGGATAGAGCATCGGTTTTCTAAACCGACGGTCGCGTGTTCGAGTCACGCCGGGGACGCCATCCTTCGCCAAACGTAGCGCGGACGAAGGATGCCCTCCAAAGCCATAGCGTAGGAGCGACATCACTCCCGCAGGCGAATAAGGCTACGGATGGCAGGCCATCCCTGCAGCCCACACGCAGCACAAATTGGACGCGAAAAAGCGCCCCCGGAGGGGCTGGAATAAAAGGACTTGCCTCGTGTCGGCGCATGGGTCTTCTTCGCCGTTCCGATGGAACATCGGGCTGTAGCGTAGCCTGGTAGCGCGCTTGCATGGGGTGCAAGAGGTCGTGAGTTCGAATCTCACCAGCCCGACCATTTTCAACGAAACGCAGGAGAGGACTGAATGCGTTTCACCGCGACTAAAAGCGGCACGCGCAGGAAGTTGCAAGCTGAACATCGTGCGACTTCACGCGACTCGCTGCGACCCCTTGAACCCCGTTGCGGGCAAGCTTTGGACACGTTCTTGGACACACTGAATTGCGCGACCGAACTTCATTTATTGGCGATGCCAAACCACCCAAAAGCACATAGCCCAGACCCCGATGCCGAGAAACAATGAGATCCTAGCTGGGACCCAACGCGCCCAGAAATGAAGTGCCACCAATCCGACCAGTCCAGCAACGACCATATAAGTCCAAACCGCCACCGTCGAACCTCGGTCCAAGATCTTCTTGCCGAATGGGAGGAATGCAAAGACGCCAATAAAAATGGGCGTAAGCACTAGAACGCCGAACCAATACCGGTAATCCTGCGGCTTCGCCTTATCAATCTTCTCTCCACTACCTGCGATTGGATTTGGCGTCTTGTTAGCCATTTTTCCCGACCTAAGAATAGATTTCGAATCCGGCGGTGATGCCTCTCTCCCCGAGAAATCTCAGAATCTTTGGCGAGAGCTCGAAGCCACAACCTGAAGACTCGAGGCTTAGTCCGACGGATAGTGACAGGCTGAATCTCTCTGCCAACCTGCACCAGATAACGGGATCGCTGGGAAGCGTCGAAAACAGTTCGGAAATCGCTTCACCACAATCCCACTCATCGGTCTGTTCACGCTTAAGCTCTGCCCACCACGCACCAAACTTAGGAACACGTTTGATGCTGCCGTCGTCGCGATACACCGGCTTGTCCTTCTGCCACGCTCTGTCGGGCTCACGCTGCAACAACGCGGTGATTTCTTCGGGAATCAATGCGTCACCTTTCACTCCAATCGCGATAGAAAACCACTCGATGGGACCTCCGACCTGGACTGTACCTGGTGGCCTATTCGCTGGTGGACCTGGCTTCGGCGCTTTCACTTTTTGGCTAATTATGAACAGGCAAGGCGATTGAACTTTACGTGGCCCACGGCGGGCAGCATGGCAACTGAGGTGGCCAGTTCAAGTTGCGAAGCATCCGTGTAGAGCTTCATCGTCAGTTTCTGGTCGCTGTGGCGCATCAGCTGCATAGCGTCCGCAAGTGGAACGTGATTGACCGCCAACATTGTGCAGAAGGTCGCACGCAAGGCGTGAAAATCCATCCGTCTGCCAGTCTCATCGACGAACACGATTCCCGCTCGTGGGACATTTAAAGGGACAGACTATTACAGAAACACCGCGCGAGTAGTACGGAGAATTTAGCGCGCCGTCGCTAGAGCGCTTAATTCGGCCTTTTGGGTGCCTTCGCATCGGCCCCAGACGCGTCTTCACGATCGCGTGCAATCTCCAAGGCGTGTCTTTCAAGCAATGCCAACACCTCTTTTCGAGGATTCTTTATCAAATCTATCGAAGCCTCTCCGTATTTGTTTACAATGATCGAGATGTTTTCGTTTCGGTGATCCATCTCTTTAAGCATATCCTTCTTGCCCCATTCGATCCGAGCATGAGTGACCTTCACGGCAATCTCCTGAGTGCGCCCTTCACTGGCCAGCAACAGCGAATAGAACATGGCATCATCACGAGCGGTCTTATATTTCGCATTCTCCTTTCCACTTTTTTGCAGTGCTTCCGCTGACCTGCCCCCCGGAACTGGAGGGTTAAAATGAGAGTCCCGGGGTGGTGATGGATGGTTTAGGGTTTGTGGTTACGACTGCAAGTGGAGGGTTGGTTGGGTCCAGAGGGGCCCCCATGGGGGCCCGCGCCGCCTGGGCGG
>JAEUGX010000028.1 GCA_016795545.1 Opitutaceae bacterium | reverse complement strand
GAGGATGCAGTGACTGAAATCACTCGCAGTGCGTTCGTACCTGAAACTCCGGAGGTATTCAGTTACGACGCCGATGGCAACCTGCTGGCTGACGCGCGGTGGACATATACGTGGGACGCTGAAAATCGGCTAGTGGCGATGTGAGCTGGTCCCCAACCGTTAGACAGCGGGTCGGGTAAAATAAGTTAGGTCGGAATAAGGGGTCAGGTTGGGCTTGCCCTAAATCCTCGGACAGTGATTCCGGGGAGATTTAGTTCAGTTGGGATTCAAAGTTGATGGGGCTGACATGGCCAAGACTGGAGTGCAACCTGGTGCGGTTGTAGAAGCTCTCGATGTAGTCGAAGAACGCCGCCTTCGCCTCGACGCGGGTGGCGAGCGGCGGTGATAGACCGTTACCCCAATGTAAGTGCCGACCTGGTGCCTCGTAGCCGGGGTCGTAATGGTGACGACTCTGCGTGGAGTCGTCGGAGTGGTGACGGTTACGACGCCGGCATCCAGCGGGCGGGAGCCCGACCCTCTGTCCGAGAATTTAGGGCAAGCCCATCCCTTCCCCTTGAACCCAATCGCTCCGCCGGGTCTTGCGGCCGGGGCAAAAAAAGCGGCCCGCCCCCGAGGAGGCGGGCCGCGGGATAGGATGCGGTTACTTGATTCGGAACGAATAGAGCTCGGCGGCCTTCATGACGAAGCGCAGCCGGATCGTCTTGCCCGCTAGCGGGCGGCCGAAGTTGCCCGGCGGGTAGGGGATCTCCTCGTTCTTCTCGTTGAGCATCATGTCGTGGGAACGGGCCCAGGTGACGGTGCGGTCGAGCTCGTCGCCGAAGATCTCGTCGCAGTCCTCGATGCGGAAGCCCGGGATGGCCTGGCCGTTCTCGTCCTGAATCTCGACCCTGATCGAGCCGGCGGCGGAAGTCGCGAAGTTCAGCTCGAGCTCGCTGCCGTCGTAGACGAAGGGCGGCGTGGTGAACTCGCCGCCGGCCCACGGTGCGTGGACCGAGACGAAGCCGTCCGGCCGGAGCGTGGCGCGGCGGACGCGCACGGACGGCAGGCCGTAGTTCTCGATGTAATAGAGCGAGAGCTCGGTGGGCGAAGTCTCGAGGATGCCACGGCCCATCATGACGCCGCGCGGATGCCAGTTGTTCTTGTCGAGGCCCGGCGGCAGGAACGGCTCCATGAAGGTCCGGTCGAAGTTCAGGCCGTCGCGGCTGCTCAGGAAGACGATCTCCGACACGCCCGTGCTCGGCTGCTTCTTCTTCCACCGCGCGAAGCGCTTCGAGAAGAAGAGGTAGGTGTCGGGCGCGCGGTCGTAGGCGATCGCCATGCTGGTGTAGAGCTGCTCGACCTCGCCGTTCAGGTAGTTGACCACCTGCGGCTCGGACCAGTTCACGTAGTCCGGCGACGTGACCCGGCGGAAGCCGCGGATGCGGTAGTTGATCCAGTGACGCAGGTAGCCGACATACTGGCGCGTGTTCGGGTCCCAGAAGGTGACGCTCGGCGGATCCATCATGGGATTCGGGCTGGGGAAGGAAATGACGGGCTTTTCGCGGAGCGGCTTCCAGCGGAAGCCGTCAGGCGACACCAGGGCCGCCAGCTCGTACTCGCCGATGTTGGCCAGGGCCTTGAACCGCTGGTCCGGCGCGACATTGGGGTTCTCGTCGCGGAACGGGAAGATGTCGGTGCCCGGGTAGTTCTTGTCGCGCCACGGCTTGTTGGCGTCGGTCGGCCAGATCAGGTTGTTCGCTTTGGATCCCTTGAATTCCACCAGGTTCAGCACCGGCTTGGTCCACTTGATGCCGTCCGTGCTCTCCGCGACCGCCGTGTAGGTCCAGTTGCCGGTGGACATCCCGGCGGGCGCATCCTTGGCGTACTTCTCGTCGGCTCCGGTGCCGCGGTAGTACATCAGGAAGCGATTGCCGTCCTTCATGACCGAGACGTAGGTCATCACATTGTCTTCCCAGGGCTTGTCCACCGTGAGCACGATCTCGCGCGGGACCGGCTGGTGGAGCACGAGCTCGACGTTCTTTTTCTCGGCCAGCAGGTGGGAATCGACGAAGAGCTGGCGTTTATTTCCGAGGTTGAGGCGCTCTGCGCCTGCCGCCGAGGAGACGAACGCAAGCACGGCGGCGGCGACTCCCAGGAGCGGACTCAAGCGATGACGAGTGACGGTTGGCAGCATGGATATCGTTTGGTTGGCGTTGAGGGGAGGTTGGAACGGAGAACTTAGAGCGCCTCGTGACGAATTGAAAAGCGCGATCGATGTGAAGCAGTGTCCTAATCGCGCCTGCTTATTTCAAATGATCTAAGCGCGCACCCTGATGCGCGACCGCAGGGAGGCTGCCCGCGAAGCGCGGTCCCGCGTGCGCCGAGCGGCGCCGAGGGATCTGCTTGCGAATGTATCTCGTCGAACATACCTTCCCGGCGTCGCCGTTATCCTCTCACCCCGCGGTTACCTCTCATGAATACGAACGCCGGCCGGATCCTCGTCGCCGTCGCTTTGCTGGGAGCAATCCTGGCCTTGGCCGGCTGCCAAACGCGGCCGCGCCCCGCCGGTGCCGTCGCGGCCTCCTACACGATCACCGTGCTGGAGAGTTCGGACGAGCGGGAATTCTCCGCGGAACAGCTGGCCGAATTTCGTCGGCTCGCGGTGGGGTACCTCGCGGAGAAGGGCATGCCCAACGAGGGTGAATACGTGGTGAAGCTGACTTACCCGGCGGCCGCAGCGGGAGCCCCGGAGGAGTGGGTGGTCGTCAGTCTCGTCGGCCGCGCCGCGCCGTCCTACGACCTGATCGCCGCGTATCCGGTGACGTCGGCCAACTACCATTACTATCCGTACGACTATGGTTACGGCTACGGATACTATGACCCCTACAATTATCGCTACCGGGATTATTACTCCGTGCCCCTGCCGAATCCACCGCGGTATTGGCCGAAACCGCGGGATGGCGACAAGCCGCGGGATCCGGACAAGCCGACCGACCCGAACCGGCCGCGGAACCCTGACGGCCGACCCCACGGATCGCCGACCGGGTGGAATCCAGGAAAGCCCGGCGAGCACGATGGCCGCTGGCGGGGCCGTCCGGACCGCACTGACCGTCGTCCGGACGGGACTGCCCCGACGGACCGCTCGCCGACGGACCGTTGGCGCGACGACGGTCCGCGGAAAGAAGGCCGTCCGGACCGCACCGACTATCGTCCGCGCGGGGATGGCTCCGAACCTCGCGGGCCGCGGACCGATCGCGGCGGATCCTATTCGCCGCCGACGGGGCGTGACCGGCGTCCGGACGGCGGATCGCGACCGCCGCCGTCGCCCCCGCCGCCGCGACGGCTGGAGCCGGCCGGCCGCGACGACGCGGGCAGTCGTCCTGCCGCGACGCTGGAGCCTTGAGCAATCGCTCCGGGGAGCCGGGGTCTATTTCCGGGAGTCCGGCTTGGAGCGGCGGCGTTTGTTGGCCGCGGGCGTGACGCCCAGGCGCGGGTCCCGCCGGCGTGCGAGCGCCACCAGCCGCGAGGCCGTCGATTCGAAATCGTCGGCCGCTTCCGGCAGGTAGAGCCACTTCGGCAGGATGGCATGCGGGGCGAGCGAGGGGAACTCCGCCTGCAGCGCCGGGTGCCGGTCGCGCTCGGTGCACACGAGCACGCCACACCACGGCTCGTCGCTGGCGCAGAAGCAAAGCATCAGCCGGCCGTCGAGGTAAGCGGCCTTGGCGCCGAACATGGAGCGCAGCACGAAGGTCGGGTCCCGCTCCAGCGGTTCCCACAGCCACTGGTGGCGGTGGACCTTGCGGCCGGCGGGCTGGGGCGGGCGGCGCATGGCGCGGCTCAGGCCGGCGGCAGCTCGAGCAGCTTCAACTCGGGGTTCTTCTCGGTGAAGTAACGCATGGTCCAGTCGTTGGGGAAGAGCACCACGGGGTGCCCGAACTTGTCGGATCCGAAGCTCACCCCGCTGGCGACGACCAGCCGCGACGGATCCTCCAGCGCCGGATGCGGCTCGAGCCAGCGCAGCAGCGTCCACGGGGTCGGGGCGAGGCGCGACTCCGCGCCGTACTCGCTCTGCAGGCGCCACTGCACGACCTCGAATTGCAGCGGCCCGACCGCGGCCAGCAGGGTGGCGCCGGGCGGGGCGTTGCGCGCGGTGAAGGACTGGACCACGCCCTCCTGCAGCAGCTGTTCGAGCCCGGCGCGGTATTTCTTCGCGTCGCCGGCGGACGGGTTCGAGATGTAGGTGAACACCTCCGACGGGAAGCGCGGAATCTCGTTGAAGCAGATGGTGCGGTCGGTCGTCAGGGTGTCGCCAATGCCGAAATCGCCGTGCCCGACCAGGCCGATGACATCGCCGGGCCACGCCACGTCCACCGTCTCGCGCTCCTGGCCGAAGAGCTTGTGCGACGAGGAGAGCCGCACCTGCTTGCCCGTGCGCTGGTGGGTGACCACCATGTCGCGCTCGAACTTGCCGGAGCAGACCCGCAGGAACGCGATGCGGTCGCGGTGCTTCGGGTCCATGTTGGCCTGGATCTTGAAGATGAAGCCGGAGAACTTCGGCTCGTCGACCGCCACCTCGCGGGCGGTGGTGGGCTGGGCGAGCCCCGGCACGGACACGCTCACGGACCGGCGCGGCGCCGGCGGGACGGAATCCTGGAGGAAGCCGTCGAGCAGGAGCTGGATGCCGAAATTGTTCACGGCCGAGCCGAAATAGACCGGCGTCTGCCGGCCGCCCTGGACCGCCGCCAGGTCGAAGGGATGCCCGGCCCCGTCCAGCATCTCGAGCTGCTCCTTCACCTGCGCGTAGGTCTCGTCGTCGAGCTTTTCCCGGACCACCGGATCCTCCAGCGAGGACACGTTCACCGGCGCCTGGAACTTGCCGCCGGGCACGCGCTCGAAGAGGTGGACCTGGCGGCTGCGGCGGTCGAATACTCCCTTGAACGTCGGGCCGTTGCCCAGCGGCCAGATCAGCGGTGACGACTGCAGCCCCAGGACGCCCTCGAGTTCGTCGAGCAAGCCGATCGGATTGCGGGTCGGCCGGTCGCACTTGTTCATGAACGTGAAGATGGGCACGCCGCGCCGCCGGCACACCTCGAACAGCTTGCGGGTCTGGGTTTCCACGCCCTTGGCGGCATCGATCACCATCAGCGCCGCGTCGACGGCGGTCAGCACCCGATAGGTGTCCTCCGAGAAATCCTTGTGTCCCGGAGTGTCGAGCAGGTTGACCGCATACCCGGCGTAGTCGAACTGCAGCACCGTGGAGGAGATGGAGATGCCGCGCTGCTTTTCCAGCTCCATCCAGTCCGACGCCGTGGCCCGCTGATTCTTGCGGTCCTTGACCGCGCCGGCGAGATGGATGGCATTGCCGTAGAGCAGGAACTTCTCGGTCAACGTCGTCTTGCCCGCGTCAGGATGCGAGATGATGGCGAAAGTCCGGCGGCGGGCGATTTCCTGGGCGGGCGACATCCTGGAGAAGCGGGGAGTGGTGGTGAAGGGACGAGCGGAGCCGGTCAGGAAACGTTGGTGGACCTTGGGTGGGAAGCCTTTTTTGGACGAGCTTCACCTCCGCATCGAACCCGCAGCCTAACTATCCAGACGGTCTCAAGGTACAAAGCGACCTTGACAGTTCCGGCCGAATCGCATCCTGTCGCCGCGGTTCCGGTTGCTAGATTCCCGGTTGTCCTGCGCGCAAGCGATTAGGAAACGGACGCATTCGGACTCAAAGCCAGACGATTTATTGCGAGCAATTGGCTTTAGCGCTGAATGCCTTCAGCGTTTCCGACCAACCCTCCGGCGGTCCCGCGGAATGCAGCATAAAAAAGTCTGCTCCGTGCCGCATGGGCGGTTTCGCGATCCCTGTCTTTCCGTAGATGCGGAAATCGGGAACCGAAAGTCGCCCTGGGGAATCTAGTTAATCTGTCAATGAACCATAAAATGCCCGCAGCTGGGCGTTTACCCCTATGGTTCCAAAGTAGGTATGTAGCTATCGTCAACACACCCCAAAGCCATGATCACCCTCCTCCTCACTCTCGCGGGCGTCCTCATCCTTGCCGGCTTTTGTGTGTTCGTGATCGCCGTTGCGCAAGCGCCTGAAGGCTATGAAGATGAATTGGGCTTTCATTATGTCCGCCCGAAGCGCGCGGTGAAACGAGCGGCGACCTCCCGGCGGCCGGCTATGCATCCTTCGGTGGCGCATTCGGCAAGTTATTACCGGTAATATATTTGGATAATTTAGGGATTAAGGCTTGGTGTTTTAGCTGAAGTTGGGTGGGGAACGAGTCGCTGAAGGGCAAGGACTGCGCAGTTCCCCCGGACCTACGGTTCTACGGGAAACCCGTAGACTGATTTAGGTCCGATCCCGGATAGGCGGAAAAAGCGTGGTCCGCTATTCTCAGCGCAACACATCCCCCCATGCTCACTCTTCTTCTCATCGCCCTGGTCCTGGTAATCGTTGGCTGCGGTGCCGTCATGCTCGTGATTTCCCGTGCGCCCGAAGGTTATGAGGACGAAACCGGCTTCCACCCGATCAGCGCCCCGCGCGGCGGGCTCTCGATCGTCTCCGGTCGGATCGACTCCGACGCGACGCTGCCGGCGGGCCGGCAGTTCGCGGCTTGATTTAGGGCTTCTAAGCGAAGCCAAACCCCGGGAGAGTCCGGGGCATGACTGTCAGTCTGAAGCTCAAGCCGAACGCCAACGCCCGGGTATTGGCAGGCCACCCGTGGGTATTTGCCAATGAATGCGAACAATTGCTGCCGGCGGGGCAGGATGGCTCCGTGGTGGAGTGTCGCGATCGGAGCGGGCGGTTTCTCGGCAGCGGCATTTACAACAGCCGCTCACAGATAGTCTGGCGGCGGCTGAGTCGGGATCGGGTGAGCCTGGATGAGGCTTACCTGCGCGCAGCGGTGGCTCGGGCTCTGGGACGCCGGGCGACGTCCGGGGGCGAAAGCGGGTTCCAGCGTCTGGTCTGGTCCGAGTCGGACGACCTGCCGGGCCTGGTCGTGGATCAGTTCGACGACACCCTGGTCGTCCAGATCCAGACTTTGGCGATGGAGCAGCGGTCCACCCTGGTCGGCGACGTTCTGCAGGAGTTGGCGCGGCCGGCGGAGATCATTTTCCGCAACGACGCTCCCATCCGCCGGCTCGAGGGGCTGCCGCTGGAGGTGCACACGCGCAGCGGGAGCGCCTGGGCTCCGCGCTGGGCGGCGATCGATGGCATCGAGTACTGGCTGGATCTCCAGTCGGGACAGAAGACCGGATTCTACCTCGATCAGCGGCTCCAGCACGGGCGGGTGGCCGCCCATGCGGCGGGACGTCGCGTGTTGGACGCCTTTTGCAACCAGGGCTCGTTCGCGCTGCACTGCGCCAAGGCCGGCGCCGCCAGGGTGCTGGGGCTCGATAGCGCGGCCGATGCGGTCGAACAGGCGAACCGCAACGCAGGGCGCAACGGGCTCAAGGCCGAGTTTGCGACCGAGAATGTCTTCGACTGGTTCACGGCCAACCGCGAACGCGAGGGGGAGTGGGACCTGATCGTCCTGGACCCGCCGCCGTTCGCCAAGTCGAAGTCCGCGCTGGCCGGCGCGCTGCGCGGCTACAAGGAGCTCAATCTGCGGGCCATGAAAGCGCTGGCTCCCGGCGGCGTGCTGGCGACCTACACGTGCTCGCACCACATGCAGGACGGCGAATTGAGGCAGATCCTGGCCTCGGCCGCCGCCGACGCCAAGCGCCGCGTCCATGTGCTCGAATTTTGTCACCAGCCGGCGGATCACCCCGTCCTGATCACGATGCCGGAAAGCGAATACCTGCGGGGCTACATCCTGCGGGTGGAGTAAGCCGGCCGCGATCCTGGCCTCTGCCGAGATTCATGCAGGGGATGCGATACTTCACTCAGGCTTGTCCAGCGGCCGGACACCGGCTCAGGGCAGGCGGGCCTGGATGAGCTTGCTGACGGCGCCGAAGTCGATCAGCCCCGCCTCGGGACGCTGCTTGAGGGCACCGATGACCTTGCCCATTTCCTTCTTCGAGGTGGCGCCGGTGGCGGCGATGACTTCGGTGAGGAGCGCCTCGAGCTTCGCGGGGTCCAATCCCCGGGGAAGGTATTTTTCGAGGATGGCGATCTCGGCCGTGTTGGCCGCGACGAGGTCGGCCCGGCCGCCCTTCTCAAATTCGGCGCGGGCGTCAGCCAGGTTCTTGACGGCCTTGCGAAAGGTCGCGACCACGAGCGCCTCGTCGATCGGCTTGTTGGCGTCGAGTGCTGCGCGCTGGATCGCGGCATCCATGGTGCGCAGGGCCGTGGCGGCCGCGGTGTCGCGGGCTTTCATGGCGGCGACGATGTCGGCGCGGAGGGTCTCGTAGGTGGTGGGCATGGCGGGTGGCGACCGCTGGGGTCGGGGAGACAGAAGCACAGCCGGGGAAAAGCGCAACCCGGCAGGTGCGGAGCATCCGCGCCGGCGCCTCACTGCACCGACTCGATGCGGAGCTCCTCGCGCCGGCCGTTGACCTCCAGCCGGACCGCCTCTCCCTGCCGGCGTCCGACCAACTGGCGCCCGAGTGGCGACTGGGGGGTGATCACGAGGACCGGGCGTCCGTCGGCCTCGACCTCGGTGCCGCCGGCGCGCGGGCCCACGAAATAGGCCGGCCGCCCGCGGCCGGTGAGGGTGACGAGCGCGCCCAGGCTGACGGGTTCGCCGGCGGCGAAATCGCGCGCGCCCAGCGCCTGGAACTGCGCCACGGCCTGCGCGGCCTCCTCGGCCGCCTTGGATTGGCCGTGCGCCAGGTAGGAGGCCTCCAGGCTGCGGGTGTCGTACTTGTCCTCGGCCTTGTTCTCGTCGTCCGTGGCCTCCGCGTGTGTGGCCAGCGCGGCGGTCGTGAGGGCCTTCACCTCGGCGGTCAGCTGGGCGATGATGCGGTCGAGGAGCTCGCGCTTGGACATGGCTGGGGCAAAACAAAGGGGCAAGGTCGTCCCGGGCGCCAGGCTTTTATGGGGCGGGGCCGGCCTGCCGCCGCGGGCCCGGCAGGACCAGGAACCGGGTCGCTGGTCGAGGGCAGGTTCACCGTCCGCACCCGGCTCAAGGCTTCGGCTTGCCGCCGGTGAAGACCAGGCGTCCGGCCAGCGCGGTCAGGCGGTTGGCGAGCGTGGCGTTTTCCGCCTCGGTGGTCTGCTGGTAGGTCCGCCGCTGCGTGGCGCGCTCGGCCAGCTCGGTGCTGATGGCATAGACGTAGCCGTGGCGCACGAAGACCAACGTGCCCCGTTTCGCGGTAACCGGGTTCTCCGGCGGTCCGTTGAGCACGCGGTTCTTCTCCTCGAACACCGAGCCGCCGGGCAGCAGCGCGTACGCGATCAGCGCGCCGTCGAGCAGCTCCGGCAGAAAGCGGGCGCTTTCGATCGACGACCCGGGGAAGCGGCGCTGGAAATCCGCCAGCACCAGGTCCGTGAAGAAATAGAGCAGGTAATCGCGCAGGCCGCGGGTCTCGAGCTCCCATTTCTGCAGCGCGTCCTGCGGAAAGCACGCGATGCTGATGTGCGTGTCGAAGTCGTCGCTGAAAGTGACGACGTTCTCCGTGTCCGTGATGCGGCCGCCCAGCTCGGGCAGCACGGGAGCGGCGATCCTGAACTCGCCGGTCGGCGAGAGGTAGGTGCCGTTGTCCATCCGCCCGACCAGGACCGCGTCCTGGGCCGGGGCGGGGGCGGGGGCTGCCGCGAGCGTGCAGAGGACGAGAAGGAGCGGCAGGCGCGGCGGCATGGACGCGGCGAAGCTAGCGGACGGGCGCGGATTTTCAAGTCGGCGAGCGGGGGGCGGCATCCTTGTCCGGACCGGCGGTCGGACGGTTTGTTTCCCCCGCGGCCCGGACTTCAGGCGGCCAGGCGCTGCCAGAGTGCGACGGGGATCTGCTCGGGCCGCGCCTGCGGCCCGAGTCCGGCGGCCTTGAGGGCTGCCAGCCAGGCGGCGGCGGCTTCCGGACCCAGCCGGCCGCGCAGCAGGCCGCCGATCTGCTTCCGCCGCTGCTGGAAGCACGCGCGGATCACCGCCTTGACCTCCGGGGCGAACACGTGCGGGGCGGGGCGGCGCTGCAGGTGCAGCAGGTAGGACTCGACGTCCGGGCGCGGGAGAAAGCACGAGGCGTCGACCCGGTGTCCGGGCGCCACGGCAAAGGCCGCCTGCAGGAAAATGGAGATCGCGCCGAAGGACTTCGTGCCGGGCTCGGCCGCGTAGCGCTGGGCGGCCTCCTGCTGCAGCATCAGGACCATGCGTTCCGGCAGCGGCCCCGAGAGCACGGCGTCGAGCCACGGGGTCGCGATGGCGTAGGGCAGGTTGGCCACGATCTTGAAGGACCGCGGGGCGGGGCCCCCGCCGGCCGGCAGGCCGGCGAGCGGATGCTCCATCGCGTCGCCCTCGAGCAGGTGCAGCCGCGGCTGTCCCGGGACCAGCGCGGCGGCGAGATGGGCGTGGAGCGTGCGGTCCTTCTCGACGGCCCAGACCTCGGCGCCGGCGTCCAGCAGCGCGGCGGTCAGCGTGCCCAGCCCGGGGCCGATCTCGACGACGGTGTCGCCGGCGCGGACGTCCGCGAGCTCGAGCGATTTCCGGACGATGTTGCCGTCGACCAGGAAATTCTGGCCGAGGAATCGCCGGGGCTCGTGGCCGAGGCGGGCGAGCAGGTCGCGCGTGGCGGTGGGGGAAAGCGGCATCAGGGGGGCGGGCGTCCGGGCGTCGACACGGCGGCCGGGCGGGCCGTCACGCGCGCCCGAAGGCGGCGATGAGCTCGGCCGGCTGTTCGGCCCGCATCAGGGATTCGCCCACCAGCACCGCGTGGGCGCCGGCGGCCCTCGCCCGGGCGGCGTCGGCGGCGGTGGCGATGCCGCTCTCGCTGACGGCGATGACCTCGCGGGGAAACTGGGGGATGAGGCGCTCGGAGAGCCCGAGGTCCGTCTTGAAGACGGCAAGGTCGCGGTTGTTGACGCCGATGATGCGCGCGCCGTGGGCCAGGGCCCGCCGGAGCTCTTCCTCGTGATGGATCTCGAACAACGCGTCCAACCCCAGGGCCTGCGCGGTGTCGTGCAGCGCCCGGATCTCGCCGTCGTCCAGGGCCCGCACGATGATCAGGATGGCGCTGGCGCCGGCCTCGCGGGCCTGCAGGACCTGGACCGGGTGCACCATGAAGTCCTTGCGCAGGCAGGGGACGGCGGGGGGCGTGCGGGCAAACTCGGCGGTCACCTCCACGAGGTCGGCCAGGTGTCCGCCGAAAAACCGGGTGTCGGTCAGGATGGACAGCGCCGCGGCGCCGGCGGCGCGGTAGCGGCGGGCCTGGTCGAGGGCGGAGGCGTGCTCGCGGATGGCGCCGGCGGAAGGCGAGCGGCGCTTGATCTCGGCGATGACAGCGAGCCGGCCGTCGCTCCGGCGCAGGGCGGCCTGGAAGGAAGGGGGCCGCGGCAGCCGGCGGTTCACGGCCGCGAGCTCGGCGGCCAGCACCGGCCGCACCAGCGGCGCGATCTCCTGCCGCTTGTGGGCCATGATTTCGGTCAGTTTGTCCATCGCCCCCATTAGCCGCCAAGACGCACCCGGGGCGCAAGGCTTTATCTTTTGCCAAATTTATGCCTTCCTGCGGCATTCCCCCTTCATGACCGCCATCGACGAACTCCGCCAGACCATGGCCCGCCTGCGCGCCCCGGACGGCTGCCCGTGGGACCGCGAGCAGACCCACCAGACGCTGGCCCGCTGCCTCGTGGACGAGTGCAGCGAGCTGCTCGACACGATCGATCGGAACGACATCCCGCACCTGCGCGAGGAGCTGGGCGACGTGCTGATCCAGGTCGTCTTCCACGCCCAGCTGGCGGCGGAGCGGGGGGATTTCACCTTCGACGACGTGGCGCGCGAGATCAACGCCAAGCTGGTCCGGCGGCACCCGCACGTGTTCGGGTCGGCCCGCGTGGACACCTCGGCCCAGGTCATCGAGGTCTGGGAGCAGGTGAAGGCGCGGGAGAAGGCCGCCGCCGGCAGGACCGAGGCGACCGTCTTCAAGCCGCTGCCCCCGCGGCTGCCGGCGCTGATGTACGCGGAGGCGGTGGCGCGGCGCATCGCCAAGGACCGGTTGCCGGTCGACGGGCTGGTCGACCGCGCGCAGGTGACGGCCCAGGCCGACGGGCTGGACGCCGCCGCGGCCGGGCGCCGGCTTTACGCCCTGGTCACGGCCTGCCAGGAGCGCGGCATCGACCCCGAGTCGGTGCTGCGCCAGGAAACGGACCGGATCAAGCGGGCGGTGGAGGCCCGCGTCGCCGCGCCCGCCCCGGGCGGAGCGTGACGCCGTCCCCGGCGCATCACCCCGCCGTGCCCGCATGAGCAAGACCTCCGATCCCGGACTGCCGGCCGCCGTGGCCAGCGAATGGGTCGAGCCCTTCCTCGACTTCCTGGCCAAGGAGCGGCGCTATTCGCCGTACACGGTGCGGAACTACCGCCAGGCCGTCGGCGATTTTCATCGCTGGCTGCGGCAGGCCGGTCGGGACGGGTTTGCGGCCGCCGGCCCGCGGGAGGCACGCGACTACCTGATCGAGATGCAGCGCCGGTGCGGACGGCGCACCCTGCACGCGCAGGTGTCGGGGCTGCGGACCTTCTACCGCTTCTGGATCCGCGGCGGCAGGCTGCCGCGCAGCCCGTTCGCCGGCCTGGCGCTGCCGAAGCTGCCGCGGAGCCTGCCGAAGTTCCTTACCGAGCCGCAGGCGGAGAAGCTGCTGGCCGGCCCGCGGCGGCTGCTCGAGAACGGGACGCTGGACGACGCCACGGCCAGCCGCGACCGCGTGGTGCTCGAGCTGCTCTACGGGGGCGGCCTGCGCGTGAGCGAGCTGGTGGCGCTCGACTACGGCGCCATCGATTTCGCCGCCGGCTCGGCCCGGGTGCTGGGCAAGGGACGCAAGGAGCGCGTGTGCCCGCTGGGGCGCGTCGCGATGGAGGCGGTGCGGCGCTTCCGCGACGAGTTTGCGGCCGCCCGCGGTCCGGCCGACCCGGTGGTGGTGACCGCCGCCCGGCGCCGCATGCCGGTGCGCGAGGTGCAGCGGCTCGTGAAACGCTACCTGGCCCTGGCCGACCTGCCGACGGACCTCTCGCCGCACAAGCTGCGCCATTCCTACGCGACCCACCTGCTGAATGCCGGGGCCGACCTGCGCACGGTGCAGGAGCTGCTCGGCCACGCCAGCCTCACCACCACGCAGGTGTACACCCACACCAGCGTCGCGCGGCTGAAGGAAATCTACGCCCGGGCCCACCCGCGGGCCTGAGCGGAGGCTGGCGAAGGAAGCCGGAAGAGTGCCAGGGCGAAGGCCGGCAGGACGCGCGGCCTGCGGCCACGATTGGCGGGGGCACGGGGCCGCGCGGAATCACTTCAGGTCGAGGCGGGTGGAGGCGGCGTTGCCCGCCTGGTCGTAGAGGATGATCTCCACCGACGAGGCGCCCGCGGCGGCCGCCTCGGGGATCTCGAACCCGAAGGTCTCCTCGCGTCCGTCGAGGATGCCGTCGGCCGGCTGCGTGACGCTGGCGCGGCGGCCCGTGTTCAGGACGAAATCGGCGCCGGCGAGCAGCGAGAGGGTGTCGCGTCCGGCGACGGTGACCAGCAGGAGTCCGCCGCGCCGTTCGTGCCGGGCGACGTTGATCGTGGGCGGCGAGCGGTCGACCAGCAGGGTGTCGGTCTCGAAGACGTACCCGAGCCGGGCGGCGGCGGGGCGCGGGGCCTGTTCGGTGACGGCGAGGCGCGTGTGGTAGTAGCCTTCCGCGAGCCCGCCCACCTCGAATTGGAGGAAATTATCGGCCAGGTTGACGGCCAGGTCGGTCCAGTCCGCGCCGGCCGCCGGTTTGATGGAGAAGGTGTAGGCGAGGTTGTCGCCGTCGGGGTCGGTGACGCTCCAGTACACCAGCTGCGTGCCCGGCTGCGGCACGACCTGGCTGGCCAGGAAGGCGCTGCGGCGTTTCTCGCCGGAGTCGTCCTTCGCGTCGCGCGGATTGGGAAAGAGCAACTGGCCAAGGGTGCTGGTCGCGGGCGCCGCCGGTTCGGGCGCGGGGATCAGGCCGAGGCCCGGCGGGAAGAGCCGGAAATCGGCCAGGGCGGGGCGCCGGTTCTGCGGCAGGCTGTGGAGCGTGGCCTTGTCGATCTGGAAGTCGCGGGCGTCCGAGGCGATGGTCAGCCGCAGGCGCACGTAGCGGCCGCGCAGGCCCGCGGCGAAGTAGGCGTCGTCGCGCCGGATCAGCTCGGTCCACGGCGTCCAGCCCTCGATCTCGTCGCTGCCGAGGTTGACCCGCGCCTCGACCTTGAGGGCGGAGGCGGCGAGGCCCTGCAGGCGGGGAAAGCGGAGCGCGCCCAGCTCGGCCGGCTGCCCCAGGTCGAGCCGCTTGGTCTCCAGCGCGCGCTTCCGGGCGGAGGCGAACGTGAGCACGGCGAGGCCCGGCGCGTTGTTGCGCAGCAGCAGGTAGCGGCCCTCGCCGAGCGTGGCCAGGTCGTTCAGCTGCGCCGACGCGCTGCCGGCGAAGGTCACGTTGCGCCGGGCCAGCGGGTCGTAGGCGAAGGCGTCGCCCTGTTCGCCGGCGGTCAGCAGCAGCCAGCCGTTGTGCCGCGCCACCCGGTAGAGGGCGACGCCGGCCTTGCCCACGACGGTTTCGGGCAGGCCGTCGGCGGGAAAGCGGACGACGCTGGAGCGGCCGACGAACGCCGGGCGCGGCTCGATGCGTTCCTTGTCCTTGTTGTCCTCCTTGCCGTCCGGCGGCCGCACGATGCGCGGCGTGTCGGCGGTGGTGAACACCAGGCCCGCGTAGAAGCCGCCGTCGTCGGCCGGCAGCAGGTCGACCACCTCGGCGTCGCGGTTCTCCTGCAGGATCACCGGCGCGCCGCCGGCGGCGGGGAAGGCGTAGACATTGCCGCGGGGCGAGGAGCCGGCGACGACGCGTCCGTCGGCGAGCACCGCCAGGCGGCGGACGTTGCGGTCCCGGATCTCGCCGAAGACGGTCACGCCCGCGCCCGGCAGCGCGGCCGGATCGGCGGCCTTGGCGTCCGACACCCCGGCGCGGGCGAACGGGCCGAGGTCGATGCGGTAGAGGCGGCCCGGATTGCCGGTCGCGGCCAGGACCGCGCCGTCGGGCAGGGCGACGAGGTCGAAGACGGAGTCCGCCGGCAGGGCCACGCGGGCGACCGTCCGCCCGTCGTGGAACAGGTAGAGGGCGGCCGCAGGCGAAGTGCCCACGAGCAGGCGGCCGTCGGGCAGCGGCAGCACGGACATGGCGTGCGTCTCGCCGACGGCGGCGAGCGGGCGTACCTGATAGGAATCGCCGGCGGCGGGCAGGGTCACCTCCAGCACCTTGCCGTCCGGGCCCGTGCCCACGACGAAGCGGCCGGGACCGGCGGGCCGCAGCATCCAGAGGATCTCGCCCAGCCGGGGCCCGTCGAAGTCGGTGAAGACGGGACCGGGCAGGATCCGCCCGTCCGACCGCGTGGCCAGCCCCTGGAGGTCGCGGCTGGCGACATCGCGGCCGAAATCGATGTCCAGCGTTTTGGTGGCCGGATCCGCGGGCAGCGCCGGCGCGAGGCCGAGCAGCGCGAGGGTCAGGCAGGTGAGGCGGAGGGGACGGGACATGAAGCGGGGGCGGAGCGGGGAAGGGCGCACGCTAGTCGGACACCGCGAGCGGCTTGCGCACCACGACGTTGAACAGCCGCCCGGGCAGCAGGTGCTGCTCCCAGAGCGGCTTGATCGCGTCGCGGCGCTGGAAGCGCATCTCGTCGGCGCTGCGGGCGATGCGCTCGAGGGAGCCCGGCATGTCCTGGGTGGTGGCGCGCTGGTCGGTGAGCAGCCGCGCCTTCTCGACGACGGCGAGGTAGAGGCCGTCGGAGCGGCGGAATTCGCGGAGGACGGAAATATACTCCTCGAAACTCCGGAGCTGGGCGACCTGCACGGTGCGGGAGCGCCCGGTCAGCTCGTCGAGTTCGGGGCCGGTGGTCAGCAGCACCTCGAGCTCGCGGCCCGCCCACTCGGCGGGGATGGCGACGGTGCGGGTCTCGGTCTCGGATTCGCGCTGGAAGCCGCGCCAGCCGACGGTGACGTCGACCCGTTCGCCGGGGGCCGCGGAGGCCCGGGAGACCTGCATGAGCTCGACGACACCCTGCGGGGTTTCCGGCATGTCCTCGAGGTCGAACCGGATTCGCTCGGGAAAGACGCGGGCGTAGGGATTGAACAGCCAGAGGGAGAGATTCTTCACGAAGTCGCCGAGCCCCTGGCTGAAGCCCTGCGGCCCGGGGTAGATCTGGCTGACGCCGACGGGCGCCGAGCCCGGGAACTCCACCGTGGTGGTCACGCGGAAGCCCCGGGCGAAGCCGGATTCGTTCGAGCCCATGACCGCCTGCGCCAGGCCGGTGGCGGCGACGAGCGGCAGGACCTGCTCGTGGCGCACGACGTCGAAGTGGAGCGATTTCCGGCTCAAGCGGCCCGGGAAATTGACCTCGACCGGCACCATTGCGGGCTTGCGGCCCAGTTCGCCGTAGATGCCGGAGAGGCGGTCCTGGCTGAAGGTGCCGATGATGCCGCCCGCGTTGCTGACCTTGATGGAGTTGTACTGGCTGGGCAGGATGGTCACCACCTCCGCCGACGCCATGGGGAGCTCGGTCGCCCCGAGCGACAGCATCGGATGCCCGAAGGCCAGGATCCGCCGGCCGTCGACGTGCGACACGGTGCCGGTGCCGGCGAGGCTGATGTCGCCGACCGCCAGCGCCACCGCTACGACCTGGCCCGGGCGCAGCGTCGCCGGCTCCGGGGCGGCGGGGCTCTCGGCGCCGGCGGCGTCGTTGCCGCCGAGGGCGGTCACGTCGAGCCCGAGCGCGCTGAACTGCGGCTGCAGGACCCCGGCCACCGCGGGCGCGAGCCCGCCCAACGCGAAGGCGGGGCTGATGGGACTGAACGCGGGCGCGGCCGCGGCGGAGCGCGGCTCGCGGCCGTCGCGCACGGGCAGCGGCGAGGGGGCGAAGCTGTCGCGTCCGGGCGGCAGGCTGCTGATCTCCAGCATGTCGCCGATCGGCGTGAAGCCCGCGTAGCGCACCGTCTCGAAGCGCTGGATCTGGTAGGCCAGCACGCCGGCCAGCCGGCCCCCGACGTAGAGCGGGCTGCCGCTCATGCCGGCGACGGCGCCCATGGCCTGCACGCGCGGATCGGTCAGCTCGCAGAGGATCATGTTCTTGCCCGGGCCGAGGGCGTTGCGCAGGATGCCGGTCACCTGGACGGAGAACGGCTCCGGCTCGCGTCCCTTGAAGACGGTCCAGACCTCGCCCGGCATGCCCGGCTGGAGTTCGGCCAGCGGCACGGTCGGCGCATCGACGGGCTGGGCCGCCGCCGGTCCGGCGAGCCGCAGGCCGAGCAGCAGGAGCAGCAGCGGCCGGAGGAACGAACGACGGACGAGCTCCGGAAGAGTCATGGCTTCAAGTAGGACAACGGCGGGCTCCGGAGTTCCTTGGGGGCTCCGGGTCAGAGGGATTTAATGCCCTGGGTGATGACCTCGCAAGCCCGGTCGATCGCCGCGCCCTCGTGCGCGGTGCTGAGGAACCAGGCTTCGTAGGCGCTGGGCGGCAGGTAGACGCCCGCGGCCAGGCAGAAGTGAAAGAAACGGCCGAAGAGCTTGGCGTCGGAGGTGAGGGCCGAGGCGTAGTCGCGCACGGGCGTCGGCGTGAAGAACAGGCTGAACATGGAGCCGGCCTGCGGCGCCTGGAGCGGCAGTCCCTTGGCGCGGGCGGCGGCGAGGGCGGCCCCGCAGACCTGGCGCGCGAGCGCGTCGAGCTGGGCATAAGGCTCGGCTTCGTCGAGCATCCGCAGCGCGGTGATGCCCGCCGCCATGGCCAGCGGATTGCCGCTCAGGGTGCCCGCCTGGTAGACCGGCCCGAGCGGGGCGAGCCGGTCCATGATCTCGGCGCGGCCGCCGAAGGCCCCGACCGGCAGCCCGCCGCCGATGACCTTGCCGAGGCAGGTCAGGTCGGGGACGATGCGCTCGAGCTCCTGCACGCCGCCGCGCGCGAGGCGGAAGCCGGTCATGACCTCGTCGAAGATCAGCAGCGCGCCCGCCCGCGCGGTGGCTTCCCGCACGTGCGGAAGGTAGCCGGCGTCGGGCTTGATGAAGCCGACGTTGCCGATGTAGGGCTCGAGGATGACTCCGGCGATCCGGCCCGGGTTGGCCGCGAACGCGGCGTCGAGCGCGCCGGGGTCGTTGAAGGGCAGCACGATCGTCTCCTGGGCGAAGACGGCCGGCACGCCGGCGCTGTCGGGATGGCCGTGGGTGAGGGCGCCCGAGCCCGCCTTGATCAGCAGGGAATCGCTGTGCCCGTGGTAGCAGCCGGCGAACTTGATGATCTTGTCGCGGCCCGTGAAGCCCCGCGCCAGGCGGATGGCCGCCATGGTCGCCTCGGTGCCGCTGTTGCAGAGCCGCACCTTCTGGATCGAGGGGAAGAAGCGCACGATCAGCTCGGCCATCTCGACCTCGTAGGGATTGGGCGTGCCGAAGGAGGTGCCGTTCTCCAGGGCGGCGGCGATGGCGGCCCTGATGCGCGGGTGGTTGTGGCCGTGGATGGCGGGGCCCCAGGTGCAGACGAAGTCGATCAGCTCGCGGCCGTCGGCCGTCGTCAGCGTGGCCCCGCGGGCGGACCGGGTGAAGAACGGCGCCCCGCCGACCGAACGGAAGGCGCGGACGGGCGAGTTGACGCCGCCGGGCATGAGCTGCTGGGCGCGGGCGAAGAGAGATTCGGATGAAGACATTTTAACCGCTAATTTTCGCTAATTAACGCTAATCTTTCGGGTTCGAGCAAAGCGTTTCCATTCAAGCTTATCACGGCTACCAAAGTTGACGAGGTAGCCAACCGGTTTGCCGGTGGCTTTGAGGTAATTGAGTAATTGGGCTTCATGTTCCGAGGTAAGAGCGGAGGCAGCCTTCAATTCAACCACAAGATCGTCGAATATCATCAGATCCGGCCTGAATTTTTTCCGGAGCGGGTTTCCCTTGAAGGGGATGGTCAGTTCCGCCTGGGCCTTGAAGGGAATTTTTCGGTCAACCAATTCCAACTCTAGGGCTTCCTGGTAGATATCCTCGGTGTAGCCGTTGCCCATTTCATTATAGACTTCAAAAGCTGCGCCCATGAGGTCGTATCCTTCCTGCTGCATTGGTTCAGGATTCATATAGTAGCGACAATTAGCGAAGATTAGCGGTTCAATTTTCAACCCCTGCGACGAAACGCCAAGCAACCGCAGAGCAGAACGATAAGGGCAAGAAACCCCTGTGCCAACCAGTAGGCCTCAGGATAGGCAGCATAATCGAAGCCTTGGCGATTCGTTGGATGCTGCCATCTGTTGAGGCGATAGATATGCTTCGACTGAAGCTGTCCGAGAAACAACAGGGATGAAATTACAGCAATCGCCGCATATGTCGGTGACTGCTGGAGGATTCGGTTAGCCATCTCAGCTGACGTATTTCTGCACGATCGGGATGCGGCGGCCGACGCCGAAGGCGAGGGGCGTGATTTTCAGGCCGGGGGCGGCCTGCTTGCGCTTGTACTCGTTGAGGTCGACCTTGCGCGCGACGTCGTTGACGACCGCGGCGTCGAAGCCGGCGGCGATGAGGTCGCGGCGCGAGAGCCCCTCCTCGACGTAACCCTTGAGGATGGCGTCGAGCAGATCGTAGGCCGGCAGGCTGTCCTGGTCGGTCTGGTTCGGACGCAGTTCGGCGCTCGGGGCCTTGTCGATCGAGTTCACCGGAATGATCTCCCGGTCGCGATTGATCCAGCGGGACAGCGCGTACACCTGGGTCTTGAAAACGTCGGAGATGACGGCCAGGCCGCCGCACATGTCGCCGTAAAGGGTGCAGTAGCCGACCGCCAGCTCGCTTTTGTTGCCGGTGGTGAGCAGCAGGGCCCCGAACTTGTTCGAGATGGCCATGAGCAGGAGCCCGCGCGCGCGGGCCTGGATGTTCTCCTCGGCGATGTCGCGCGGCCGGCCGGCGAAGAGGGGCGCCAGCGTCTGCTCCGCCGCCGCCACCGTGGCGGCGATCGGGATGGTGTGGAAGCCGATGCCGAGGTTGCGGGCCAGGGCGGCGGCGTCGTCGCGCGAGTGCTGGCTGGAGATGACCGAGGGCAGGCTGACGCCGATGACGTTTTCCGGCCCGAGGGCCTCGGCGGCGAGCACGGCCGTCAGCGCCGAGTCGATGCCGCCGGAGAGCCCGAGGAGGGCCCGCTGGAAACCGGTCTTGCGGACGTAATCGCGCAGGCCGAGCACCAGCGCGTCGTACACGTCGGGCAGGTCCGCCTGCGCGAACGTCGGGTGGAACGCGCCGGCCGCCGCCGGGGCCGCCGGGGCGGTGTCGACGACGGCCAGGTCGGCGCGGAACGCGGCCAGCCCGGCGATCAGCCGGCCCTGGGCGTCGCTGACCATGCTCCGGCCATCGAAAATGAGCTCATCGTTGCCGCCGATCGAGTTGCAGTAGACGTGCGCGCAGCCGCAGGCGCGGGCGGCGTCGGTGACGAGCGTGGTCCGCACGTTCTCCTTCGCGCTGTACCAGGGGCTGGCGGACAGGTTGAGCAGCAGGTCGAGCTGGCGGCCGGCCAGGAAATGCACGGGATCGATCGGGTAGAGTTGGCGGGTCGGGATCGTGCGGTGGGTCCAGATGTCCTCGCAGAGGGTGATCCCGATGCGGCGTCCGCCGAACTCGATGACCGTCGGCGCCTCGGCCGGCTCGAAATAGCGGTCCTCGTCGAACACGTCGTAGGTCGGCAGCAGGCACTTGCGGGCCGAGGCGATGATCTTGCCCCGATGGCAGAAAGCCGCGGCGTTGAAGGCGGCGCGGCCCTTGCCCGTCGGGTTGGCCTCGATGTAGCCGATGACGGCCGGGACGGCCCCGATCTCGGCGGCGATGGCGGTCGTGGCCTGGATGACGTCCGAAACGAAGCGCTTGCGGAACAGGAGGTCCCGCGGCGGGTAGCCGCAGACGGCGAGTTCCGGAAAGACGACCAGCTCGGCTCCCCGGGCGACCAGGGTCCGGTAGGCGTCGAGGATGATCCGGCTGTTGCCGGGCAGGTCGCCGACGAGGGTGTTGATCTGGGCCAGTCCGATGCGCATGGAGGGAGCGATACCTTGAGGGCAAAGGACGGAACTGCAACCCCAAGCGTGGATTGCGCTAGCCGCCGGCCGGCGCGACCGCCTACTGTGCCGGGGATGCCGTCCGCCGCCGCTCCTTTCCGCCTGATCCTGGCCTCCGCTTCGCCGCGCCGCCGCGAGTTGCTGGCCGGCCTCGGGGTCCCGTTCGAGGTCATCCCGGCCGACGTGACCGAGCACGAGGCCCCGGACGCGGACCCCCGCGAGATGGTGCGCCACAACGCGGCGCTGAAGGCCGGGTGGGTGGCCGACCGGCATCCGGACGCCACCGTGCTCGGCGCCGACACGACCGTCTTCGTCGACCGCACCGTGCTGAACAAGCCGCGGGACCTGGCCGAGGCCCGGGCGATGCTGCGGCGGCTGAGCGGGCGCACCCACACGGTGTTCACCGGCCTGGCCGTGCGCCGCCGGCGCGACGGGCTCGCCCTGGACGAGGGGGTCGCCAGCGAGGTCACCTTCAGACTCCTCGACGAGGCGGCCATCGACCGGTACCTGGCCCGGGTGAACCCCCTCGACAAGGCGGGCGGCTATGCGATCCAGGAGCACGGGGACCTCATCGTGGCCGGCTACACCGGGTCGCTGACCAACATTGTGGGCCTGCCCGTCGAAGAAATGAAACAACTTTTGACTAGGGCGGGTCTGACGCGTTGATTTTTACCCGTGACGACCCCGTTCACAGAGCTCCAGGAGCGCCCGCCGGCGCTCGAAAAAGACCCGCCCGCCCGGTCCATCGGCATCGGCCTGGCCTGCACCTTCCTCTTCCACATCCTGCTGGTGTGGCTTTCGCCGCAGTTCAAGTTCGACGAATTTTCGGGCGTCCACAGCGGCATTTCCGTGCAGAACCGCGACCGGGGGAAGTCGTTCGATTTCGAGCTGACGCCCGGAGAGGTGCAGCCGCAGGAGCGCAATCCGTTCCGCTTCGTCGAGACCAACCCGGACGCGCCCGAAAACACGCCGGACCAGACCGACAATTTCAGCAACCGCAACCAGCAGTCGGCGCAGCTGGAGCCGGCCAAGGAGCTCGATCCCGAGCACCGGCCCAGCGTCAAAGGCCAGGACGAGATCAAGAACGACACGGCGATCGTCTCGGGCGAGCTGGCGCAGCCGCAGGCCGGCGGCGCCCCGGCGCCCGAGGTCACGGCCAACGACCAGCAGGAGCAGCAGGAGCAGAAGGCGCGCATGGAGCAGGTGCCGCTGTCCGGCTTCGACAAGACCGAAGGCCAGGCGGAGGACGGCATCGCCACCAATATTTCCAACGCCAAGCGGCCGAGCACCCAGGCGCAGGCGGCGGTGGAGGGCGCGCAGGAGGCGACGGACCTCAATGGCGGCCTGGTGGCCGCGCCGCCGGCCGCGCGCGCGCAGCCGAAGCAGCGCCCGCGGCTGACCGCGCCGCGTCCGACGATCCTCAGCAACCGCGTCACGGGCGTCTCCAACATCGGCATCCTCGGCATGGACGCCCGGTGGAGCGAGTACGGGGAGTACCTGAACGAGCTGATCGAGATCGTGCAGGTCCAGTGGAACCTGATTCTGCGGGAGAGCGCGGTCTACCCCGCGCGCGGTTCCCATGTGATCGTGAAGTTCAAGATCAACTCGAAGGGCGAGACGACGATCGTCACGGTCGAGGAGACGTCCGGGCAGCAGGGCTCGTTCTCCTGCCTCAACGCCATCCAGGCGCGTCAGCCCTACCGGAAATGGTCCGACCAGATGATCGCGGTGCTGGGCAACGAGCAGGAGCTCACCTTTGGCTTCTACTATTGAGGGCGGGGCGCCGGTTGCGGAGGAGTTCTGGGCGACGCTGCCCCTGGCTGCCGGCGTGAGGCGGCTGGCGGTCGACGCCCAGGGCCTGGCGGCCTTCGCCAAGCCGGAGGGGGTGCTGTCGCACCCGAACGCCTCGCAGGACGAGCCCCGTTCGCTGCTGACCTGCCGGTACGACCCGGCGGCGCAGTGTTTCAGCTGGAAGGCGGCGGACGGCGCGCCCCGGCGGCTGTGGCTGCTCAACCGGCTGGATTCCGCCACCTCGGGGGTGATCCTGGTCGCGGCGCGCGAGCGGCTGGCCGAGGCGATCCGGGCCCATTTTGCGCGCCAGCAGGTGCAGAAGGTCTATTACGCGCGGGTGTTCGGCCACCCGCTGGTGGCGGAGGAGACGTGGCGGGACCTGCTGGCCGTGAAGAAGGCGCAGGGGCGGATCCGGACCGAGACGACCGGCAATGTGCCGGCGGAGACGCGCTTCCAGCTCGTCCGGCACAGCCAGAAGGCGTTCTCGAGCGCGCTGGTGCGGCTCGAGCCGCGCACCGGCCGCAGCCACCAGCTGCGGGTGCAGTGCGCGAAGCGGCAGCTGCCCATCGTCGGGGACCAGACCTACGGCGACTTCGCGCTGAACCGGGCCTTCGCCAAGGCCACGGGGATCAAGCGGCTGTTCCTGCATTCGCACGAGACCCGCTTCACCTACGAGTGGGCCGGACGGAAATGCGCCTTCCGCGCCGTCGCGCCGCTGCCCCCGGAGTTCGAGGCGGGGTATTGAGCCGGCGCCGGGCCCTACAGCAGGCTGAGCTGCGACGGGTCTTCGGGGGCCACGCTGATCTTCCGGCGCGGCTTGGCCTGGAGCGGGGAGGGCAGCGTGACGGTGACGTCGTCGGATTCGAGCTGGGCGAGGATGGTCTTGGCCCGGTCGATGACGGAGAGCGGCAGCCCGGCCAGCCGCGCGACCTGGATGCCGTAGCTGCGGTCGGCGGCGCCCTCGACGACGCGGCGCACGAACACGATCTCGTCGTTCCACTCCTTCACGGCCACGGAGAAGTTGCGGAGCCGCGGCAGGTGCTTGGCCAGCTGGGTCAGCTCCTGATAATGCGTCGCGAAGAGCGTGCGCGGACCGCGCTCCGGAGAGCGGTGGAGGTGCTCGACCACGGCCCAGGCGATGCTGAGCCCGTCGTAGGTCGAGGTGCCGCGGCCGATCTCGTCGAGGATGATGAGCGAGCGATCGGTGGCGTTGTTGAGGATGTTGGCCGTCTCGTTCATCTCGACCATGAAGGTCGAGTTGCCGCGCGCCAGGTCGTCGCTGGCGCCGACACGCGAGAAGATGCGGTCGACCAGCCCGAGGCGGCAGGCCTTGGCCGGGACCCAGCAGCCGACCTGCGCCATCAGCGCGATCAGCGCCACCTGCCGGATGTAGGTCGACTTGCCCGCCATGTTCGGCCCGGTGAGCAGGAGGATCTGGGCGTCGGCGCACCCGAGGCTGGCGTCGTTCGGCACGAAGGAATGGCTGCCCGCCAGGCCGAGCCGCTCCTGCTTCATCATCTGCTCGACCACGGGATGACGACCGTCGACGATGTGCAGCACGTCGCCGCCGTCGAGCTGCGGCCGGCAGTAGTCCCATTCGCGGGCCAGGACCGCCCACCCGGCGAGGACGTCGAGCTCCGCGAGCGCGTCGGCGGTCCGCTGCAGGGCGACGGACTCGTCGAGCACGGCGGCCACCAGCTGTCCGAAGAGCTCCAGCTCCCGCGCCAGCGCCTTCTCCTCGGCGGAAAAGATCTCCTTCTCCTTCAGCTTCAGGTCCTCGGTCACGTAACGCTCGCCGCCGACGGTGGTCTGCTTGCGGATGTAGTCGGGCGGGACCAGGTGCAGGTTGGCCTTGGTGACCTCGATGTAATAGCCGAAGACGGAGGTGAAGCGCACCTTGAGGCTCTTGATGCCGGTGCGCTCCTGCTCCTTGCGCTCGAGCTCGGCGAGCCAGGACTTGTTGTCGGTGGTGAGGCTGCGGAGCCGGTCCAGCTCGGCGTCGTAGCCGGGGCGGATGTAGTTGCCGTCCTGCAGGTCGCCCGGCAGCTCGTCGGCGAGGGCGCGGGCGAGCAGCGCGCGGAGCGCGGGCTGGTCGGTCAGGCGCTGGCGCACGCGCGCGGTCTCGCCGCCGTGGCTCCCGACCAGGTGCGAGTCGAGCCGCTCGAGGCACGCGAGGATGGGGGGGATCTGCGCCAGGGTGTCGCCGACGCCGCCGAGCTCGCGGGGGTTGCGCAGGCGGTTCTGGAGGCGCCCGAGGATGCGCGGGATGTCGCGGACCCGGTTGAGCAGCTCGCGCAGCTCGGCCAGGTCGCTGGGCTGGGCGAGCAGCTCGCCCACGACGACCTGGCGCCGGCCGATCTCGGGCAGGTCGAGTCCGGGTGCGGCCAGCCAGCGCTCGAGCAGGCGGGCGCCCGCCGCGGTGATGGTGCGGTCCAGGGCGCCGAGCAGCGCGCCGTCCCGGGTGCCGCGCGCGGACTGGAAGATCTCCAGGTTGCGGAGCGTGGCCGGATCGAGCAGCAGGGTGCGCGTGCTGCGGTACTCCTGGAGGCTACGGAGATTCTGCGGCTTGGCGCAGAGGTTCTCGGTGGCGTAGTAGACCAGGGCGCCGGCGGGTCCCAGGGCCGGGTGGGTGTGCGCGAGGCCGAAGCCCTGGAGGTTGAGCACGCCGAGCGCGTCCATCACGGCCTTGGCGCCCGCGGCCGTCTCGAAATGGTAGCCGGGCAGCTCGGAGCAGAGGCGCGGCGCGCAGAACTGGTGCAGCGCGTGCACGGCGTGCGCCTCGTGCGGCGCGGCCTGCCAGCGGCCCAGGTCGCCCTCGACCAGCACCAGCTCGGCCGGGTCGAGCGCCGTCAGGACGGGGAGCAGGTTCGCGGGCTGCGGGTCGCTGGCGACGCGGAACTCCCCGGTCGAGAGGTCGAGCCACGCCGCGTGCAGGCCGGCCTTGTCGAGCGCGAGCGCGCAGAGGTAGTGGTTGCGCGCGGCGTCCAGCTGGCTGGCCGAGAGCGTCGTCCCGGGCGAGAGAATCCGCGTCAGCTGGCGCTTGACCAGCTTGCCCGCCTGCGCCGGCTCGGCCTGGTCGCACAGCGCCACCTTCTTGCCGGCGGCGAGGAGCTTGCTGACATAGTTGTCGACCGCGTGGTGCGGGATGCCGGCCATGGGCGTCTCCTGCCGCTTCGTCAGCGTGATGCCCAGGATCCGCGCGCCGATCTCGGCGTCCGCGAAGAACATCTCGTAGAAGTCGCCCAGCCGGAAGAGCAGCAGCGTGTTCGCCGGGAGGCCGCGCTTGACCTCGAAATACTGCTGCATCATCGGCGTGAGCTTTTCGGTCGGCATGGTGGCGGGGAGCGGCTAGTGAGGCGCGGCGTCGGGCGGATGGCAAGCGGACGCTGTAATTTCGCCTCGCGCCGCGGGGTCGGCCGCCCACTACTGGGGGCGTGAACGTCCCGCTCCATCACGTCGACCTGGGCGGCGCCGGCCGCCCGCCGCTGCTGGTGCTGCACGGCCTGCTGGGCTCGGTGCGCAACTGGCAGACCACGGGCCGCGACCTGGCGGCGGGCTACCACGTTTTCGCCCTCGATGCGCGTAACCACGGGCGCTCGCCGCACGCGCCGGAGATGACCTACGCCGCGATGGCGGCGGACCTCCTGGGCTGGATGGACGCCCGGGGGCTGGCGCGCGCGACGCTCGTCGGGCACAGCATGGGCGGCAAGACGGCGATGCGGCTGGCCTGCCGCCACCCGGAGAGGGTGGAGCGGCTGGTGGTGGTCGACATCGCGCCGCGGGATTATTCCTGGATGGCGCACCGCGCCGAGTTCGCGGCGATGAACGAGCTGTCGCTCGACGGCCTGGCGTCGCGGCAGGAGGCGGAAATGCGGTTCGAGGCCCGGGTGCCCGACCTCGGCATGCGGAAATTCCTGGCGACGAACCTCGAGCGGACGGAGGCGGGGGGCTGGCGCTGGATCGCCAACCTGCCGGTGCTCACGGCCGCGCTGCCGACGCTGGAGCGCAGCAGCCTGGAGCCCGGCGACCGCCACGCCGGGCCGGCCCTCTTCATCGCCGGCGGGCGCTCGCAGTACGTGCAGCCGCCGGACCACGCGGGCATCCGGCGGCATTTTCCGGCGGCGCGCATCGCGGTCATCGCGGATTCGGGGCACAACCCCCACCTGGACCGGCGCGAGGAGTTCGTGCGGCTCGTGCTCGGCGAGGGGCCGGCGGAAAGCGCGCGCCGGTCGGGGCCGTCCTAGCGGCGCGACCAGAGCCGGAGCGACGCCAGCAGGAAGCTCTCCAGGGCGGTGGCGGCGTTGAGGTTCAGGCGGAGCAGCCCGATGTCGTGCTCGAGCTGCTCGACGGCGCCGACCAGGGCCCGGCGGGCGCCTGCATCGCCCTCGAGCAGCCGGCGCTGGGCGTGGTCCCGGGTGGCGTGCTCGATCTCGGAGAAAAGCTTCAGCCGGATGCCGTTGGCGATGCCCGTCTCGATCGCGGCCTGCTCGTCGTCGTCGAGCTCGGCGGGCAGCTTGGCCTTCTGCTGTTGCCAGGCCTGGTCGGTGGCGGCGGCGAGCACGGCGTTGAAGCGCGTGATGAATCCGTAGACGCCCATCAGTTGGGCGGCGACGGCGCGCTTTTCCACGACGCCGGCGGCCAGCTGCGTGAGCCAGTCGCCGTAGGCGGCGAGCGCCTCCCGCCACTGTGCGCGGGCCGTCTCGTCGGCGTCCGCCAGGGCCTCGGTGCCGGAGTCGGTGAACCGGAAATGCAGGCAGCGGCTGCGGATGGTCGGGAGGAGCGAGTACGGCCGCGTGCAGAGCAGCAGGATGGTGGTGCTGGCGGGCGGCTCCTCGAGGGTCTTCAGGAAGACGTTGGCCGCGGTGACGTTCATGCGTTCGGCCTCGTAGACGACGGCCACCTTGCGGCGAGAGATCTGCGGCGACACCTGGATCCGCCCGATGAGGTCGCGGGTGACCTCGGCGGAGATCTGGCGCATCTTGCCGGCCGGCCGCAGGGCGAAGAAGTCGGGATGCTGCTTGGGCGGGAAAGGCTGGGTCGGCTGGCGCGGGTCGTTGAGCAGGCGGTCGGCGATGGCATGCGCCATGGCCGCCAGGGTGCCGAGGTTGTCGCCGTGCAGGAGGAGGCTGTTGGCCAGGCGCGACCGCTCGATCGCGCGCTCGATCACCGCGACCGCGGGAGTGCCGGCGAGTGCGGGGGGCCAGGAGGTGAGGGCGGCGGGCTTCAAGTCGCGGGGGAAGGGCGGCCGCCGGCGTCAGGCGAGGCGGATCTGCACCTCGGACCAGATCTGCTTGTCGAGGGCCTCCAGGCTCTGGGTGCCGTCGAACACGACCACCCGGGCCGGCCACTGCTGGGCCAGCAGCAGGTAGCCCTCGCGGATCTTCTGGTAGAATTCGATGTTCTGGCGCTCCATGCGGTCCGGCAGGTCGGAGGCGCGGCGCCGGATGCGGGACAGGCTGACCTCGGTCGGGACGTCGAGGACGAGCGTGAGGTGGGGCATGACGTTGCCGACGGCGAACTGGTTGATGGCGCTGACGGGCCCCGGGGCGAGGTTGCGGGCGATGCCCTGGTAGACGGTGGAGGAGTCGAGGAAGCGGTCGCTCAGGACGACGGCGCCGCGCTGGAGGGCGGGGGCGATGACCTCGCGGACCAGCTGGGCGCGGGCCGCGGTGAAGAGCAGCAGCTCGGTCTCCGCGCACATCTCGTCGCCCTTGGAGTTGTGCACGATGATGTTGCGGATCTGCTCCCCGATCTCCGTGCCGCCCGGCTCGCGGGTCGCGACGACCTCGCGGCCGATCTTCTGGAGGTGGGCGGCGAGCCGGGCGATCTGCGTGGACTTGCCGCTGCCCTCGGAACCCTCGAAGGAGATGAGGCGGCCGGCGGGCTTGGATTTGGTGGTCATGCGGTGGGCGCCCATCGAAAAAAGGTTGGCGGCGGCGCGCAACCAGATTCAGCGGCGGCGGTCGGGAGGAAGGCGGCGCGCGGCCCCGCCGAAGCCGAATTACCGTTGATTGCGTCGCGCAAACGCGCCAACACTCCCCGCACATGCCCAGCCTTCTCGCGTCACCGCTTTTCGCCTCCACCGTCAATGTCTGGCAGGTTTTCCTGACCACCGATCGCGTCGGCCAGGCCGTCATCGTGCTCCTCGCCGTCTTCAGCATCTTCGCCTGGGCGGTGATGCTGGGGAAATACTCGGAGCTGAAGAAGCTCCGGGAGATGAACTTCCTTTTCGAGCGCAAGCTGGGCCAGGAGCGGCACCTGCTCGACCTGCCGGAGAACCTGCGGAACCGGCGCGACATCCCGTACGCGGACCTGCTGGCCGACGCGCTCGAGGCGTACTGGCGGGCTGCGGCGATCGGCAAGGAGAAGGGCGACGACTCGCCGCGCGCGCGGCTGGAGCACGCCGAGAACGCCGTGCAGCGCGCGCTGGCGCGCCAGTCGCTGCGCTACGAGTCGAGCATGATCATCCTCGCCTCGCTGGTTTCGGGCGCGCCGTTCATGGGCCTGTTCGGCACGGTCTGGGGCGTCATGGAGGCCTTCAGCGCCGTGTCCGTCATGCAGAGCGCCAGCATCCAGACGCTGGCGCCCGGCGTCTCGGCCGCGCTGCTGACGACGATCGCCGGCCTGGTGGTGGCCATCCCGTCGGTCTTCGGCTACAACATCCTGCTCGGCAACGTGAAGACCATGATCACCGAGCTGGAGAACTACGCCAGCAACCTGGCGGACCGCATCGAGCTCGAGGCCAAGTAAGGAGCTTTCCCCATGGCGAGAATCTTCCGCAGGCCCCGTCACCTCCATCCCGTGGCGGAGCTCAATGTCACCAACATGGTGGACCTCGGCTTCACGCTGCTGATCATCTTCATGATCAGCACGCCGCTCATCCAGCAGGAGCAGACGATCCCGATCAACCTGCCCGGCGAGGCGAAGAAGCCCCAGGCCAAGAACCCGCCCGACACGGAATACCAGGTGGTGTCCATCGACCGGGCGGGCAATTTCTATTTCGGCAACCGGCGGGTCACGTTCACCGAGCTCTCGAGCAACCTGGCGGCCCTGGCGGCCAAGCCGAAGCAGCCGGTCATCCGGCTCCGCGCGGACCTGACGCTGCAGTGGCAGCAGGTGGTCCGGGTCATGGACGAGGTCAAGAAGCACAACCTCACCCGCATCACGATCGACACCGAAGCCAAGTGACGGCATGCGCCCCAACTCGCCCAGCTCGCTGCTCGTCTCGCTGACTCTGCACGCCTTCGTGGCGGCGGTGGTCTTCGTGACGACGGTTTTTGTGGCGAAGCGGGACGAGCTGCCGCCGGTGATCTTCGAGCTGGTGGCGGGCGAGCCCACCGCGCCGGACGAGCTCGTCGCGCCGGCGCTCGGCAACACGGACAAGGTGACCCTGAACGTGCCGGAGGTCGACCTGCCGCCCGAGCCGCCCGAGGCCGCCAAGGAGGAGCTCGCCCCGCCGCCCGAGCCCGCCGTGCCGCCCAAGCCGGCGCCGAAGCCGGTGGAGAAGGCCGTGGAAAAGCCGGTGGAGAAGGCCCCGGCCAAGCCGAAGCCCGACCAGTCGATGGTGAAGGAGCTCAAGAAGAGCGCCAAGATCTCGTACCAGGAATACCTGAAGAAGCACCCGACGCCGAAGCGTTCGACCGCCTCGAACCAGCCGCGCAAGGCCGCCAACGTGCCGCGGATCGACGCCCAGGGCATTGCGGGCGGCGTCCGGGGCGGCTCGACCGCCAACACGCGCGGCGGCGGCGGCGGCAAGGCCCTCACGCGCGAGGAGCAGAATGCGCTCAACACCTACATCTCGCTGCTGATCCAGGAGCTCAAGCGGGCCCACGAGCCGCCGCCCGGGGTCAGCGACCGCCTGGAGGCCCGGGTGACCTTCGACATCACCGCCAGCGGTGCCATCATCAATCCCCGGATTTCGCGGAGCTCCGGCAACAAGGAGTTCGACGACTCCGTCATCGACGCGTTCCGCCGGATGCGCTCCATCGGCCCCACGCCCAACCGCAAGTCCGACACCTGGACCGTCACGTTCAAGATGCGGGATGAATGAGGGTTGGGCAGGCGTGGCGGCGCCGGATCTTACCTCATGAACGTGCGGAAATTAGGACGTGCCCGGCGGACTGGGGGCCGGCCGGGCGGGCGGGCGAAAAAGTCCTTGCGTTCCGCCGCCAAAAACTCCTTTTAAGCCTCTCTTTGGATTGGTCATGGGCTCGTAGCTCAGTTGGCAGAGCGCCTCAATGGCATTGAGGAGGTCGTCAGTTCGAATCTGATCGGGTCCACCAATCTGTGACCGCAACCCCGCCGGCGGCGCGGGTCAGCGCACGAACCAACGGCAAGCGAAGGCGGCCGTTTCGTCCGCGAAGCGGCGGGTGCAGGGATCGAGCCGGCGCATGACGGCCCGTCCGTCCGTGCGCATGTACACCCAGGCCACGTCCCAGTTGCGCGAGCCAAAGCGCAGCGGCACGGCGGGCCGGACGCGAACCAGCGGGTGGGTCAGGAGCTCCAGGAATCGCCCGCGGCGGTGATGGAAGGACGATCCCCCGAGAGAAAAAACCTCGTGGGCCGGTCCGGTCCCCAGGGCATCGCCGAGCCCCGCAATTCCGACCTTGAGCTCCCTGCCGGCATGCTGGGCTTCGCACAGGTCCGCCAGGGAGCCGCCGCGGACGGCGCCGTCGGGGCCATGGGAAAACACCTCGCTCCAGTCGTCTCGGACGAAATAGCGGTAGTTTTCCATGGCGTAGATGAAGTTGCGCGACGGGGCCGCGGAGCCGACGTCGAACCACTCGGTCTCGCTCAGTTTCGGCATTTCCGGCGGCGTCGGCTCGATGCGCTGGTTGCCCGGCGGGGCGACGGGAGATCCGTCCAGGAGCAGCGTCGCTCCAGCCTGGCGGCCGTCGAGGTCGTAGAGAAAGTAGGACATCTTGGGCTGGGCGCCGTTGAATCCGGTCGTCGGCTCGACGGGCTGGCGGAGCGTCATGCAGCCGGCGACATAGTCGCCGATCCGGTAGGTGACCCGGAAATCGGAGACCTCCTCGACGGGGCCGGCCAGCGCCGGATCGCGCGCTGCTTCGCTGGCGAAGGGCGCGATGTGTTCCTCGTGCAGGAACTCCGTCGCGATGCGCAGGTCGGCGCCGCGCCCGATGGCCGCGATCAGGTCGGTGCGGCTGCCTGCGACCGGCCGCCGTTCCTGGTCAAGCTGCAGGGCGAGCCGCCACGCGCCGCCGGGGCGCGTCTCCGGTTTGGAGTCTAGAAATTCCATGGTGGCACGGCAGGGCCGATCGAGAAGGCCTCGTCCAGGTAGCATCCCGTCTGGGGCGACGGCGGCGTCATGTGCGTGTTCTCGATCCACTCCAGGATGCGGTAGCCGTAGACGCTGTGCCACTCGCCGTCGCGGAGCTGGACTACCGTGGCGGTGGCGTGGTCGGCGGCCCAGATCGTGCCGCGGGGCGGCACGCCGAACTCCACCAGCGGGTCGCGAGCGAGCAGCGGGGTGGCGAAGTCGTTGCGCGCCTCGTTCAGCGCGAGCAGGCAGATCGAGCTCCGCTCGCCGCGGCGGCCCTTGGGTTCGAGCCGGGAGATGCCGCCTTCGGCCGCGGGGGCGCCGGGAACCCGGAACTCGGGCTCGTAGAGGTTCATCAGCAGGTAGGGGGTCCCGTCGACCGCGGAATTCAGCGTGATCGGCGTGCTGTTGGTCAGCCGCTGGCGGTGGATGATCAGCCGCCAGGACTCCGTGCGGGGAGCTTGGCGCCAGATTCGGACGGGCGGCCCCTGGTGACGTCGTCCGCGGGCAAGGAAAAGGAGGCTTCCGTCGAGGTCGCGCACCAGCGACGGTTCGATCGAGTCGTCCTCGGGGGTGATGGGCACGAAGGCGACCGCCTCCCAGTCGCCGCCGCGCCGCTGCCAGCGAGAGACCCCGCAGAGGCCCAGGCTCGAGCCGGGTTTCTTCGCCACGAGTGGCAGCAGCAGGTCATCGCCGTCGGAAATGGCCCCGCTCATGCCCATGTTGAGTGGTAGGTAGCCATCGATGGTTCGTTGTGCCGGCCAGAAGCTGGGTTCGGAGATGGCCATGCGACGGCCGTCATAGCGCAGATGCCGGAATTCCAGGACCTGATGGTATTGGTCGCCGGTGTAGAGCTTGCGGCCTGTCCGGTCCAGGTAGGCGTCCGTGCCGTGGCGGTCATCCACCGGCCGCGCGGGCGCCACGAGTCCGGCGAAGCCCGTGCCGGCGTGAGGGTGGGGCGAGCCGTCGGCGCGTCTGGCGCCCCACGGGACAAAGCCCACTTGCGGCGGATTCTTGACCATGATCGCCGGCTCGCCGCCCGCGTGTGGGTTCGGTTCGACGTGATTCCGGGTCAACGGCACGGCGTCGGCGGGGTCAAGGCCCTCGATGCGATTGGTCAGCATGAAGTCCACGCCGACCGGGAAATCCTGCCCCGGGCCGGGCATCGGCTTGATGTTCAGCATCAGGCCAATGATCCGCGGCGCGACCTGGAAGGCGTAGGCGATCAGGTAGCGCCAGGTTTCGCCGGCCGGGACCCGGAGGGGGGAGGCCAGGACCTGCGGATTCCGGCTGGTCCGCCAGACACCGCGCCGTTCCGGGGCCGGTGAGGCGGCCGGCATGGCGGCTGCACGGGGAGCGGCGCCGCTCGCCAGCAAAGCGCCGCCGGCAGCCAAGCGGCCGGCGAATTCGCGGCGGGAAATTCCACGGGCTGGCGATGAGGTAGGCATAAGATGAAAAAAGAGGCGGGGCCGCACCGGCCGGATCACGCGCCCGGCATCGCCCGGCTCTGCCGGCACGAATCGAGCCAGCGTTGCAGCCGGGAACGCATCTCCGCCACGACACGCGGGTGGGCGGCGGCGACGTCGGTCGACTCACCGGGGTCGGCCGCCAGGTCGTAGAGCTGGTAGGAGGCCCCGTTGTCCGTGCTGATCAGCTTGAACCGGTTATCAGACAGGGCGAGCTGGCGCGTCGCCGGATCCGGGTTGCGCCGCCAGTGGTCCGGGTAAGTCGACCAATCGCGTCCAAGTCCCATTCGCACCGGTGACTGGAAGGCGATCGGCTCCGGGCGCGCGGACTGCGTTCCGTCGAGGAGGGCCGTGACGTCGAGGCCGTCGAGCGGGGGAGCCTGTTCTCCGGGCCCGACGCCCGCCCAACGCAGCAGGGTGGGATAGAGGTCGCTGGTGGAGATCGGCGCCGTCACGACCCGCGGTGCGCGGAAACGGGCCGGCCATTCCAGCAGGCCGGGCACGCGGATGCCGCCTTCGTAGAGGAGGCCCTTTTCGCCGCGGTAAGGTCCGGCGGAGTTGAACTCGCGCAGGACCCACGACGGGCCGTTGTCGCTGCAGAACCACAGGACGGTGTTGTCCGCGATCCCCAGTTCCCGCAGTCGTCGGCGCAGCCGCCCGATCTGGTCGTCCAGGGCGCTGAGGCAGCCGTACCAGTGTTGTTCCTCGAGGGTGAGCCCGGGATAGCGGGCCCGCTCTTCGTTGCCCGCGGCGATGGGCGCGTGGGGCGTGAACATCCAGACCACCGCCAGAAAAGGTTGGCCCGCGGCGGCCTCGGTCTCGATGAAGCGGAGCGCGCGGTCCATGATGACGCGGGAACTGTCGCCGTCGAGGTCGCCGGTGGCGGTGACGCCCGGTCCCGTCCAGAAACGGGCGCCGCTCGGGACCACTCCCGGCAGGGCCGTAGTCTCGCCGCGGGCGACCGGCCGGTTCATGACGAGCCGGTTGCCTGGCCCGCGGTCGCGCCCCCAGACCATCGGATTGTAGGTCGGCCCGCCCTGATCGGAAAAGCACACGTCAAAACCGCGCTCCCAGGGTGGGCCGTAGCTGGCGGCGTCGAGCTTCCAGCCCTCGCCCGGCTCGGAGGTGAACGCGGTGCCGCCGACCTCGAACTCACCGAGATGCCATTTGCCGAAATGACCGGCCCGGTAGCCGGCAGCCTTCAGCGCCTGGGGCAGGGTGCGTTCGCTCGCTGGGAGGATGTCGTCGGCCCAGTCGATGCCGTAGCGCGACGGATGCCGGCCGGTCAGGCAGCTGCCGCGGGTCGGCGAGCAGACGGGGCCGGCGGCGTAGAAACGATCGAGCCGGAGGCCCTCGCGCGCCAGGGTGTCAAGATGGGGGGTCCGGACGCGGGGGTTCCCGTTGTAGCCGACGTCGCCCCAGCCCTGGTCGTCGGACATCACCAGGACGATGTTGGGCCGCGGCGGGGGCGCGGCCGGCGGCGGCGCGGCGTCCAGGGCCACCACGGTTGCGACGAGGGCGGCGGAGAGCGTTCGCGGCAGGCGGGGCGGGAGCGAGCGGGCGGGCATGCCTCCCAGTTGGAAACGGGTACGGCGGGAAACAAAGGTATTGCGCTGGTCATCCTGAGTAACCAGGAAAGGGCGGCCCGGTGATGCCTCCGTCCGACCACGCCCTCGACCTTCCGGAGCGGATCTCGTTTTCCGCGCTGACCGCGCAAGCCATCCGGCGGGGCATCGATCGCGGAGCGTGGGCGGGCGCGCTGCCGAGCGAACGGCGCCTGAGCGAGGTGCTGCAGGTGAGTCGGCCGACCATCCGGCGGGCCCTGGCCATCCTGGTTCGCGAGGGCACGCTGGATGGCCCGCGGGCGCGGCAGCTGCGCACGATCCGCGCGGGCGGAGGGGCGCGGCCGTCGCTGAACCGGCGGGTCATCTTCCTCTCCCACGAGCAGCCCGAGCAGTGCCCGCCGATCGGCAGCCTGGCGTTCAGCGAGATCCGGACCGTGCTCGAGCGGCTGAGGTTCACGACGGAGTTCCTGGTCTGCCAGGAGCGGAGCCTGGCCGCGCAGCAGCGGAAGCTGGCGGCTTATTTCGCCCGGAACCGCGTCCTCAGCTACGTGCTGCTCTCGCTGAACCAGGAGCTGCAGATGTGGCTGGCCGGACGCGGTGTCCCGGCGATGGTGCTCGGTTCCTGCCACCCGGCGGTGCGGCTACCTTCCTTCGACCTCGACAACCACGCCGTCGGCCGCAGCGCCGCGGGTTTGCTGCTGAGTCGCGGCCACCGGCGGATCGCCTTCCTGGTGCCGGACTCGAACGGGATCGGAGACCTGGCCACCGAGGCGGGATTCACCGAGGCGGTGCGGCTGCATGCGGCCGGGGACGAGGTGCAGGCGCGGATCGTCCGCCACGACGGCACGCCCGCCGGCCTTCGGGTGCGCCTCGACGCGCTGCTGGCCGGGCCCGCGCCCCCGACCGGGCTGCTGGTGGCGAAGCCCCGCGCGGCGCTGGTGGCGCTCGTGCACCTGCTCGGACGGGGTGTGGCGGTGCCCGGGCGCGTGTCGATCATCTGTCGCGACCAGGACGACGTCTTCGGTGACCTGCGGCCCCAACTCGCGCACTTCAGCTACGACGGGCGCGGGATCGTGCGGCGCCTGGGCCGCGCACTCGCGCAGCTGGCCGCGACGGGCGTCGCCGTCGCGCGCCCGTATCGGGTCTTCCCCCGCTTCGTGTCCGGCACCAGCCTGGCGCGCCCCGGTTGAGGCGGGCTACGGCGGGAGCGAGCCCAGGAGGCCGGGCAGTTCGCGGATGGTCCGGAGCCGGAAGAGGCGCCCCGGCAGGGGCGGAGGTTCGTCGACTTGCTCGTGGGCCCAGGTCAGGTGGTAGGGCACGTGGACGCCCGCGCCGCCCAGTTCCAGGACGGGCAGGATGTCGGACTTGAGCGAGTTGCCGACCATCAGGAAGCTCTCCGGTGCGATCTGGTGGCGGCGAAACAGGGTCGTGTACGTCGGGGTGTCCTTCTCCGAAACGATCTCGACGCGGGGAAAATGCCCGGCCAGGCCGGACTTGGCCAGCTTGCGCTCCTGGTCGCGGAGATCACCCTTGGTGATCACCATCAGCCGGTGCTGGCCGGCGATTGCGGCCAACGTTTCCGGCACCCCGTCGAGCAGGCGCACCGGGTGCTCCAGCATGTCGCGCCCGAGGGCGATCAGCTGGCGGATCTCGTCGGCGCTGATCCGGCCGCCGGTCAGCTCGATGGCGGTCTCGATGGCGGACAGCGTGAAGCCCTTGATGCCGTAGCCGTACAGCTCGAGGTTCCGCTTCTCGGTGGCCAGCAGGGTCCGGTCGACGACGGCGGCCTCGTGGTAGCGCGCGAGCAGGGAGCGGTAGCGCTGGTGGACGTCCTCGAAGATCGACTCGTTGTGCCAGAGCGTGTCGTCGGCGTCGAAGCCGATGGTGAGCGGGGCGGGCATGGCGGCAGCAAAATCACCCTCCGCGAAGGGGCAAGCCCGGCGCGGCTAGGGTTGGCGCTTCCTCCGCTTGGGCGCCGGGCGGGTGGTCGCGGGCGGACCGGCAAAACGCTGGCGCAGCCGGGCCGCGGCCGCGCACAGGCGCTGCAGCTTCTCGAACGCCTCGTCGATGGTCGGCGGCTCGCCGGAGTCGGGCGCGAAGCCGCAGTCCGGGTTGAGGGCGATCCGCGACGGATCGATGATCCGGGCGCCGGCGGCGCCGATCGCCTCGATCTCCTCGACGGTCTGCAGCGTCTCGCCGCGGACGTCGACCACGCCCATGCCGACGTCCAGCTTCGGGGGCAGCAGGGCGAGGTCGTCGACGGCGCCGGTGCCGTGGTAGGCGAACTCGATGTTCACGCGGTCGATGCCGGCCGCGTGCAGCCGCGGCAGGATGGGCTTGTAGTCGCCGTTCACGTCGCTCTGGCGCTTGTAGACGCTGTGGCAGCAGTGCAGGTGGATCTCGGCCTGGAGGCCGTCGACGATGGTGTTGATCGCGGCGACCGCCTCGGGGAACTGCCGGTCGATGTCCCAGGTGCGGCGCAGGCGGTCGTCGTGCGTGTCGCCCGTGCCCATCAGGCGCCGGTCGCAGAAATAGGTGAGGGCGGGGTCGTCGATCTGGATGATGTCGATGCCGGCGTCCACCAG
>JAEUGX010000009.1 GCA_016795545.1 Opitutaceae bacterium | reverse complement strand
CGGCACCGTCGTGGCGCGGCAGAGCTCGGCGTAGCCCCACGGGTCGGTGTAGTGCAGCGGCTCCTCGAAAAAGAAGAGGTTGTAGGGCTCGAGCGCCCGGCAGACCGCGGTGGCGATCTCGACGTTCCAGGTTTCCCCGGGGCTGTTGCCCATGTGCCCGTCGAGCATGATCCAGGCGTCGGGCCCGGCGTGCCGGCGCATGAACGCGACCTTGTCGGCCTCGAAGTCGGCCGCCGCGGCCGGCGTCATCGGGGTGTACCACCCCTGCTCCGCGGAAAAGCTGCCCGCGCCGACCTTCAGGCCGCGGAAGCCGAGGGAGAAGTAGTGATCCATCTTTTTCGCCAGGCGCTCCTTCGGGTAGTTGGCGGGGCCGCCGGTGGCGTAGCAGGGCAGCTTGGCGTGCTTGCTGCCGCCCAGGAGCGCGTGCACCGGCAGCCCGGCCAGCTTGCCCTTCAGGTCCCACAGGGCGGCCTCGATGCCGTTGAGGACCACGGTGCCCAGGCCGACGCGGCACCAGAAGTTGCCGCAGCGGTACATCCGGTCCCACAGCTCGGGGATGTTGTCGACGTTCTGGCCGACGAGGATCGGTTTGAAAAAGTCGACGATGGCGGGGACGGTTTCGGGGCAGAAATAGCCGGCATAGGTCTCGCCGATGCCCGTGTGGGGGCCGTCAGTGAGGATCTCGATGAAAGCGGCGCTGCGGAGCTTCCGCGCCTCGCGCAGGAAGGGGTCGTTGGTGCACGGGCCGGTGAGCAGGATGGTGCGGACGTCGGTTATTTTCATGCGGAAAGCGGGACGGGGTATTTTCAGGCGGCGCCGGGGCGGCGCCAGGCGGCCCGCAGGTCGCGCAGGACCGCCTGCGCGTCGCGCCAGGTGTCGCCGAAGCAGCTCAGGCCGTAGGCCGGCGCGGCGTGGCCGAGCTCGGGCACGGCCAGGACGGGGGTCGTCGCCGGCTGCGCCCGCAGGTAGGCCAGCAGGGACTCGGCGTAGTTGCGCCAGTCGCGGTACTCGGGGGTCCGGCGGCCGGCGGCGTCGAGCACGGGGATCTGGCAGTGGTGTCCGTTGAAGGGCCGGAGGTGGAACTGCGCCGCCGCCGCCAGGAGTTCCGCCGGCTCGCGCAGGCGGTCCCAGAAGGTGCCCGGCGCGAAGTGCCGGACGACGGCGAAGTGCGAGTGGTCCAGGCAGAGCGGCAGGGTCTCGCCGGTGGCCTGCCGGAAGCCGCGGGCCAGCGCCAGGGTGGCCTCGGGGGTCTCGGTGAAGGTGTCGCGATGCGTCTCGACCGCGAACGGCAGGCCCGTGTCGCGGGCGACGTCCCGGATCCGGACCGCCAGCGCGACGGCGTCGGCCAGCGGGGTGTCGTAGTCGCCGAGCTGCACGTCGATAGCGACGGCGCCGAGGGCGCGGGCGGCCGCAAAGGCGGGCGCCGCCTTCGCGGCGGCATCGATGCTCGTCACCGCCAGGTAGCGCAGGTCGCCCCGCTCGGCCAGGACCGGCAGCGGCGGCGAGAAAACGCCGTCGAACCCGGCGTCCCGGATGGCGGCGAACTTGCGGGCCCACGGCCACTCGCGGGCCCGGGTCGGGTACTGGCGCAGGGTCCAGAGCGTGGCGAAGATCCAGAGCGGGCGGAGCGGGGCGGAGGCGGGCATGAGGGAAGGGATCGGACGGCGGGAGGCCGGGGGGCGCGGCCGCTCACGCCTGCCGCCAGGCGGGCGGCAGCGCGGCGCGGAAGCGCGCGAAATCCTCGTCGGTGGCGTAGGCGTACGGCGGCAGCAGGCGCAGCGGAAAATCGGGATCGTTCAGCTTGTAGAGCATCTTGTCGTAGGCGCCGTCGATGTGGAGGCGCGTGCCGGAGATCTCGCGGAGGGTGGCGCCCATGGCGCGGAACTCCTCGACCGCCACGGCGCGCTCGGCGTCGCTGCCCGCGACGTAGGCGCGGGCCTTCGCGTAGTGGACGGAAGCCAGGGAGATCAGCAGGCCGACATCGTGGGTGCGGCGGGCGATCGCGTAGCCGATCTCGGTCATGAAGAAGCGCACGCGCGGCGACATGGTGAGCAGGTCGGCGATGACGGCGGGGTCGCTGGTGCTGGCCTTGACGCCGATGAAGTTCGGGTGCGCCGCGGCGATCCGGCGGTATTCCACCGAGGTCAGGAGGCGTTTCGTGCGGAGCAGGTTGTAGTGGTGGAAATGGCAGTCGGGGAAGCGGCCGCAGGTCTCGGCGAAGAATACGTCGAGCTCGCGGTCGTTGAGCGGCCCCCACGACGGGAGGGAGAGCTGGAACTGGCGGAAGCCGAGCGCGCGGGCCCGCTCGATCCGCTCGATGATGGTGGGCAGCGACAGCGAGATGACGCCGATCATGGGCACGACGTCGTTTTCGCGGCTGGCCTGCCAGAAGGCGGCGGTGATCCGGTCGAACTGCCGGTCGGTGACGGCGTAGCCCTCCCCCGCCGTGCCGAAAAGGTAGATGTGGCGGGTGAGGCCGCGGGCGATGGTCGCGACCTCGCGGCGGAACCGCTCCTCGTCGAGTTCGAGGCGATCGGTCCACGGCACGACGGCGGTGGCGAGGATGGCGGCGGAGGCGTCAGTGATGGCGGGGCAGCTCATGATCGAGGGCGGCGGTGATGTGGCGGGCCACCTCCCGCGCAAGCTCGTCGGAGCCGGCGGGGGTGAAGTGGACGTTGTGGGGAAGCTGGAGGCCGGCGAGGCGGCCGCGGACGAAGGCGTGCAGGTCGTCGACGGTCACGCCTGCCTCGCGCATGACGGCGAGGGCGACCTCGTTGTAGGCGGCCTCGCCGCCCTCGACCCGGCCCTTGGTGCCCGCGGGCACCGGCGTGGTGGTGGCGAAGATGAGCGCGGCGCCGGTGGCGCGGAGGCGGCGGACGAGGGCGCGGAGGTTCCGGCCGTACTCCTCGGGGGAGGCGACCTGGCGGCCCTCCGCGGGCGAGACGTAGTTGCCCTGCGCGTCGAGGTACTTGAGATCGTGCAGGCCGAAGTTGAAATGAATGACCGCCCACGGGCCGGTCCCGAGCCAGTCAGCGAGACGCTCGAGACCGTAGGCGGTGGAGCCGCAGTTTTCGGGCGGGCGGTGCACGGTGGCGCGCCCCTCCAGGTGGGCGCGGACCGCCAGGGTGTAGGCGATGGAAATCGAGTCGCCGAGCAGGAGCACCCGCGGGCGTCCTGGCACCGACGGCACCGGCTCCAGGGCCGGCAGCAGGGCCGGATCGAGGGCCTGGAAGCCGGCGAACCCGCGCGGCGGGGCGGGTTCCGATCCCGGCAGCGCCAGCGGGGCCGCGCAGGCGGCGAAGAGGAACGCCAGCAGCCTAGTCCAGGCGCCGGTCCGGTTCCGGCCGGCGGGGAGAGACGGATACGGCGTCATGCGGCGGAAGAAAGCGGGGTGAAGTTGAGGGTCCAGAAGCAATGATCCGGCGTCCTTCGTATGAGGGAACGCCGGATCACGCGAAGATCTCGCATCCGGATGCCGCCGCCCGAGGGCGGCGGCGCGGAGCGGACGATTAGAAGCGGTAGGTCGACGAGAGCTGGAACGTGCGCGGCGGGCTCGGGTCGGCGAACAGCGGCGACTGGGCACCCATGACGAACGCCTTGTCGAGCAGGTTCTCGATGTTGAGGCGGAAGGTCCAGTGCTTGTCGTACTTGTAGGAGATGAACATGCTGGCGTTCCAGACCGACTCGAGGACGATCGAGGCCGGGGCGGTGCCATCCTCCTTGATGTAGCTGCCGACGGGGCCGAAGAAGTTGCCGCCGGTCTTGCTGGCGCCACCGCCGATGCTCACGCCCCGCAGCGAGCCACCCGTGAAGTCATAGCGGGTGAAGAAGCTGTAGAGGTTCTCGTAGGTGTTGTTCAGCTTGACGCCGTTCTGGTCCTTCACGGTGCCGTCGTAGGCGGTCACGAGGATCTGCCACTGCGGGATCGGCGCGAACGCGACGGTCGCGTCCCAACCCTTCTGGGTCTGGATGCCGGTCGGCAGGAACCAAGCCACGCCGGTGACCGGGCTGAGGCCAGCCTGGAGCACGCCGACGTTGGTCAGGTCCATGTCGAAGAAGGCGACCGTCGCCGAGAGCTTGCCGTCCATGAGCGCGGTCTTGATGCCGAACTCGGTGCCTTCGCCGCTCTGGGCGGGCAGGAGCACGCCGTTGAAGTCGCGGGTGTTGCTGTTGCCCTGCGGCGAGAAGGTCGTGGACTTGAGGCCGTAGATGGCGATGTCCTTGGTGATGTTGATCACGGCGCCGTAGCGGTGCAGGTTCTCGTCGTAGTTGACGATGCGGGTGCCGCCGGCGCTCAGCTTCTGCTGGACGTTCGGGACGTCGTTCACCTGCAGGCCGGCCTTGGTGATGCCGCCGACCAGGATCAGGCGGTCCGGAATGGCCGTGATCTGATGCTGGTAGTAGTAGGTGGACCGGCGATTGTTGGTCCAGCTGCCGACCGCGGAGGCGGGGCCGTAGGACTCATAGGTCGGGACGACCACGCTGTCCATCTGCGGGTTGGCGATCGGGAACGGACGGAAGATGTTGCCGTTCGTGCCGAAGGTCGTGCTGTTGGTGAAGGCGGCGCGGTTGTACTCGTCCGTCAGCGTGAAGCCGGCGGCGCTCTGGTTCTCCAGGTTGCCGATGTGGTAGTTGCCGAGGAAGTCCTGGTTGATCACCCAGTTGTCCATGCGCTGGTAGTTGCGGCGCGCGAACAGGTTGAAGACGCCCTGCTGGAGGTTGAGGTTGTTCGGCAGCACGTTGGTGCCCTTGCGCTCGTACCAGAGGTGAGAGAGCGTCATCTTGGCCTCCCAGTTCGGGGAGAAGCGGTGCAGGAGGGCGATGCGCTCGCGGATCTGCGTGTGGTTCTCCATGATGCCCTTCGGGTAGTAGGCCTCGTCGCGGCCGGCACCGGTGTAGAGCTTGCCGTTCGGCAGTACGAAGCTCTGGCCGCCGGCGATGCTGGTGATGTCGACGTAGTCGAGGGCGAAGCGGACCGTGGTGTTCTTGAAGTCGACCTGCATGGTCGGGTGGACGGCCAGGCGCTGGTCCTCGACGTTGCGGAAGTAGGCGTCGCCGTCCTGGTAGGCGGCCACCAGGCGGTAGGACAGCTTGGCATCGCCGATCTCGCCGGCGGGGCCGGTGAAATCGAGCTCACCGCGGTACTGGCCCCAGTCCTTGAGGGAGAACGTCACCTGCTTGCGGTCGTAGGGCAGCGGCTTCTTGGTGGACTTGAGCACCACGCCGCCGACGCTGGCGTTGGCGTAGAGCACGCCCGCCGGGCCGCGGATGACCTCGTAGGAGTCGATGTTGACGTTGTCGCTGTACGGCACGTTCTCGATCGCATCGTCCATGTACGCGTTGAGGGTGCGCGCGCCGCGGAGGCGGATCGACTCACCGCGGTAGAACTGCGAGGCGCCCGCGAACTGGAGCACGTCGGAGGTCTTGGTCGCTCCGATGTCGTCGATCAGGTCGCGCGTGATGACCGTCACCGACTGCGGGATCTTGATGAGCGCCTGGTTCGTCTTGAAACCTGAGGCCGAGTTGTTGGCGATGTAGCCTTTGTCCTGGGTGGTCGTGACCTCGAACTTGGAGAGCGTAAGGATCTCCTTGTTCGAAGCCGCGTCATCCGAGGTAGCCTGGCCGATCGTGAGCGAAGTGGCAGCCAGGGAGGCCGCACACGCAACGAAAGTCCGCGCAAGGGCGGAGCAACGGTGTGTTTTGATCATTTGGTGTTAGGGGAAAGAGGTGTACCGACGTTCCCTACGGTTACTAACAATGTATACAGTGGTGTCCTGGCAAATGCGCTGTCAATGCTATTCGGAAGCGAAGGGTGGCGAGGAAGGAACAGCACTCGGGTCACGGACCGTCAATGGGGTCCACGGGGCGACATGCAAGCCGATCGGGCGTTCCCTGTAAATCATACAATATACTTCAACTCCTCCTCGGTGAGCTCGCGCACGGCGAGGCTCTTTTGGGCCTGGGCCTTGATGAGCAGGCTGCTGTCGATGATGTCCTGGATGTGGAGGTCCATCTCATGCCGGGCCGCCGCGACATCCTGCCGCTCGACCGCGTCGAAGATCGCCTCATGACTGGCCATCACGGCGCGGCGGCGGACGTCACGCGTGGGTTTCTCGCCACCAACGGCAGTCTCGTTGCCCGACACGATGCGGTGCACGAGGTGCAGCCGCAAAATCTCCTTCTTGATGAGATCGTTCTTCGCCGCGGCCATGATGGCTACATGGAAGCGGATGTCTTCCCGGATCAGGTCGGTGAGCAGCGGCTGCTCCGTCTTCGCCGCGATGATCTGCTCGGTGAGGCCCCGCATCGCCTGGAGCGCATAGCGGATCTCGTGCAGGTCCTCGACCGTCCGATGCCGCGCCGCCAGGCCCGCCGCATGACTCTCCAAAGCCAGACGCAACTCGCAAAGCTCTCTTAATTCCTTGTAATCAAGTGATTTGACGCTGGCTCCAAGATGCGGCTTGATGCTGACCAGCCCGTCGGCCTCCAACTGACGCAGCGCGTCCCGCACGGGCGTGCGGCTGACTCCGATCTCGGCCGACAACGTATCCGTGATCAGAGCCTTGCCGGAAGGGTATTCTCCGCTGAGAATTCGCTTCCGAATGTAGTCATAAGCGATGTCGGAGTTGACAATTTTCAATTTAACGAAGGGGATACAAATGTATACACAAATGACAAGCCGCAATATCCTGCGGTATTCCCAAACCGACCGCATGGCCACATACCTACTCGCGTCCTTGTTGGCCACTCTCTAATTTCATGCATTCCGTTCTCATCCTTGGCTGCGGCAGTATTGGCGAACGCCACCTGCGCTGTTTCCAGCGCACGGGCCGCGCGCAGGTGACCGCCTGCGACGCCAATCCCGCCCTGCTGCAGCGCATGGCCGAGACCTACCGGGTGCCGGTCACGGCCAAATGGGATGATCCGGCGGTGAAATATGACGCCGTGGTCATCTGCACCCCGGCGCACCTGCACGTGCCGATGGCGATCCGCGCGCTGGAGCGCGGCATGCATGTGCTGATCGAGAAGCCGCTGTCGCAATCGCTGGAGGGTGTCGAGGCGCTGCTGCGCGCGCGGGACGCCTCCGGCCGGCAGACGGCGGTGGCCTACGTGCTGCACGTCTTTCCCTTCCTCGTCCAGGCGCGGGAGTTCCTCCGCCGGGGCGAGTTCGGCCCGGTGAAGCTGGCGACGGTCACGACGGGCCAGCCCTTCCACCTGCTGCGGCCGGCGTACGCCCAGACCTACTACCGCGACCGGAAGACCGGCGGCGGCGCGATCCAGGACGCCCTGACCCACTGTGTGAACTGGGTGGAGAGCGTGATCGGACCGGCGGACAGCCTGTTCTGCGACTGTGCGCACCAGGTGCTGCCCGGGGTGACGGTGGAGGACACGGTGACGATCTGCGCCCGGCACCGGGACGTCCTGGCCTCGTACACGCTCAACCAGTTTCAGGCCCCAAACGAGACCACGATCCAGTTCCACGCCGCCCAGGGCAGCGTGAGCGTCGAGTTCCACCGGCAGCGCTGGGGTTTCCTGCGTGCGGGCGAAGCGGACTGGACCTGGCACGACGCGCCGGTGCCCGAGCGCGACTCGCACTTCATCGCGCAGGCCGCGGCCTTCCTCGACCAGGTCGAGGGGCGCCCCGCCCGCCTGTGCACGATGGAGGCCGCGCTGGCCTCCCTCCGCTTCAACCTCGCCGCGCTGGCCTCGGCCGACACCGGGGCCCGCGTCAACTGCGCCAACCTCCATGCCTAAAAAGAAAACTTCCTCCACCCCGAAGGCGTTCGGCCCGAACGCCCCCATCCGGCTCGCGATGCTCGGCAGCACCGTGGGCAACGGCCATCCGTACTCCTGGACGGCCATGTTCAACGGCTACGACCGCGAGGTCATGACCAAGGAATGCCCCTTCGCCGGGATTCCCGCCTACCTCAACAAGCAGCCGGCCGACACGCTCACCATCCCGAACGTCAAGGTGACGCATGTGTGCTGCGTCGGCGACGGCGGCTTCACGGCCGAGCACGTCGCGAAGTGCGCGCTGATCCCGCACGTCGTCGCGAAGCCGACCGACGTCATCGGCCAGGTCGACGCGGTGGTCATCGCCACCGACATCGGCGGCGAGCACGTCGCGCGCGCGCGCCCGTTCGTCGAGGCCGGGATCCCGGTGTTTGTCGACAAGCCGCTGGTCGACAACGAGGCCGACCTCAAGGTGTTCGCCCGCTGGGTCCAAGAGGGCAAGTGGATCATGTCCTCGAGCGCCATGCGCTACGCCAAGGAGTACCTCCCCTACCGCATCTCGACCCACGAACTGGGCGAGCTGCGTTTCGCGAGCATCACCACCGCGAAGAAGTGGGAGACTTACGGCATCCACGCGCTGGAGAGCATCTACCCGATCCTCGGCCCCGGCTTCCTCACCGCGCGCAACATCGGCACCAAGGAACGCAACATCGTCCACCTCACCCACCGTCGCGGCATCGACGCGATCGTGGTGGCGTCGTCCGACATGTACGGCGGCTTCGGCTGCCTGCAGCTCTGCGGCACCGTCGGCAAGGTGCAGGTCGCGTTCAGCGACACCTTCTATGCCTTCAAGACCCAGCTCGAAGGCTTCATCCAGTACCTGCGCACCGGCGAGCGCCCGTTCCCCTTCGCGGAGACGGTCGAGCTGATGAAGCTGGTCGTCGCCGGCATCCGCAGCCGCGAGGAAGGCGGCCGCGTCGTGCCGCTGTCCGAAATCGGTCCGCGCTGATCCCCTCTCTTATGAAAACCCGTGAAAGCCGCGTGCTGAAGCTGCTCCGCCAGGGGCACCTGCCCAGGACGCTCAAGATCAACCTTTCCGAGCCGCGCGTCATCGAGATCGCCGGCCTCTGCGGCGTCGACGCCGTCTGGCTCTGCACCGAGCACGTGCCGAACGACTGGATCGGCCTCGAGAACCAGATCCGGGCCGCCCGCGTGCACGACGTCGACACCTTCGTGCGCGTCAGCCGCGGCAGCTACAGCGACTATATCCGGCCCTTCGAGGCCGACGCCACGGGCATCATCGTCCCGCACGTGGCCAGCGACGCCGAGGCCCGCCAGATCGTCGACTGGGTGCGTTTCCAGCCGATCGGGCGCCGCGCGCTCGACGGCGGCAACATCGACGGCCAGTTCTGCCTGCTGCCGATGGACGAGTACATCCGGCATTCCAACCACGAGCGCGTCGTGATCCTGCAGATCGAGTCGCCCGAAGCGCTCGAGCAGGTCGAGAAGATCGCCGCGGTGCCGGGCTTCGACGGGATCCTGTTCGGACCCGGCGACTTCAGCCACCGCATCGGCAAGCCCGGCCAGCTGCAGGACCCGGTCGTCGTCGCCGCCCGCAAGCGCGTGGCCGCGGCCGCGCGCAAGCACGGCAAGTTCGCCATGACCGCCGGCCTCATCGCGCCCTTCGAGGAGCTGCTGGCCGAGGGCTACCAGGTGTTCAACGCCGGCGCCGACGTCGTCGCGCTCTCGACGTACTTCCAGCAGCGGCTCGAGGTCCTGCAGAACCACTTCAAGTCGATCCCGGCCGCGGCGCAGCCCAAGTCCAAGTCGCCGTACACCTGAGCCGCCCCGGGCGGTCCGCCGCCCGCCTCCTTCCGCCCGCGCCGGACTCCGGCGCGGGCCGGGCCCCCCTTCCTTCCCCGAACCATGAAACAACCTGGCCGCATGGAAAACCTGGTCGCCGTCGTCACGGGCGGCGGCTCCGGCTTTGGCGAGGCGATCTGCCACGCCTACGCCGCCGAAGGCGCGCGGATCGTCGTCGCCGATTTCAACCCCGAGGCGGGTGAACGCGTCACCCAGGCCCTGCGCGCCGCCGGCCGCGAGGCGCGGTTCTGCCGCGTCGACGTGAGCGTGTCGGCCGACATGGCCGCCCTCGCCCAGGCCGCGGTCGCGGCCTTCGGCCGCATCGACGTGTGGGTCAACAACGCCGGCATGAGCCACCCGAACCGGCCCATGCTCGAGGTGACGGAGGAATTCTTCGACCGCCTCTACCAGGTGAACGTCAAGAGCCTCTACCTGGCGGCCGTGCACTGCGTGCCGGTCTTCCGCCGGCAGAAAGGCGGCTGTTTCATCAACATCGGCTCGACCGCCGCGGTGCGCCCGCGGCCGGGCCTGTCGTGGTACAACGGCTCCAAGGGGGCGGTGGTGCTGATCACCAAGTCCCTTGCGGTCGAGCTCGGGCCGGAAAACATCCGCGTCAACGCCATCAATCCCGCCATCGCCGACACGCCGTTGCTCACCACCTTCATGGGCGCGCCCGACACGCCGGAGAACCGCGCCCGCTTCCTCGCCTCCATCCCGCTCGGGCGCCTGTGCACGCCGGCCGACGTGGCCAACGCCGCGGTCTTCCTGGCCGCCCCGGCCTCCAACTTCATCACGGGAGTCTGCCTCGAGGTCGACGGCGGGCGCTGCGTCTGACCGTCCGCCCTTCGCCATGTCCACTCCCCCGCCCGCCCTTGCCTCCGTCTGGCGCGCCCGTCCCGTTGCCGGACCGCTCTTTGACGCCTCCCGCCTCTCGCCCGCGTCGGTCGACGCGAGCTGGCAGCCGCTGGTCCAGGGCTGGCGGCCGGACGGGCCCGAGCCCGGCTTCCATCCCGGCTGGGCCCGGGTCGGCTGGCACGGCTCCTTCCTGCGCTACGACGCGGTCTTCGTCGGCGCCGGCGCGGGCAACCGCGCGCGCCGGCTGAACGAGCGCACCTGGGAGCTCGGCGACATCTGCGAGGTCTTCCTGCAGGTGTCCGGCCAGCCCCTCTACCTGGAGCTGCACATCACGCCGGAGAACCAGCGCCTGCAGCTGCTCTGGCCGCCCGACGGCCTCGAGCGCTTCCGCCGCGGCGAGGCCCCGCTGGCGAATTTCCAGATCGACCTCGGCGACTGGGTGCGCAGCGCGGTGCACGTCGCGCCGGACTACTGGGTCGCCCAGGCGCTGATCCCCGCCAACGTGCTCGGCCTGCCCCTGTTCAGCGCGCAGCTCGCGCTCGACACCACCGTCTGCCGCTACGACTACTCCGGCCGGCCGGAGCCGGTCTATTCCGCCACCGCCCCGCTCACCGAGCCGTCCTACCACCGCCGCCACGAATGGCAGCGGCTGGTGCTGGAAGGCGGCGCGTGAGCCGCGGCGCCCCGCCTCCTTCCGCATGAATCCCTTCTCCCTCTCCGGACACACGGTGCTCGTCACCGGATCGTCGCAGGGCATCGGCCTGGGCATCGCCCGCGGCCTGCAGGCCGCGGGCGCCCGGGTGGTGTTCCACGGCAAGGACGCCCCGCCGCCGGGCCTCGGCGCCGGCGACGTCTTCCTGCCGGGCGACCTGCTGCGCGAGGATGGCCCCGGCGCGCTCGTGCGCGCGGCCTTCGCCGCCGCGCCCGGCCTCGACCTGCTCGTGTGCAACGCCGGCAGCTTCTTCGACCGGCCGTTTCTGGAGATGGACGCCGCGCTCTTCGACCGCACGCTCGGCCTGAACGTGCGGGCCAACTACTTCCTCATGCAGGCGTTTGCCCGCGCCATGGTGGAACGCCGCCGGCCGGGGGCGATCGTCACCGTCTGCTCCACGAACGGCTTCCAGCCCGAGGACGACTCGACCGCGTACGACACGTCGAAGGGCGGGCTGGTGATGATGACCCGTTCGCTGGCCCAGTCGCTCGCCCCGCACCAGCTGCGCGTCAACGGCATCGCCCCGGGCCTGATCCGCACGCCGCTCAATTCCTGGACGGACCGCAACCCCGAGAAGGTCCGGCACTACGAGAAGAAGATCCTGCAGGGCCGCCTCGGCACGCCCGAGGACTGCGCCGGCGCCGTGGTCTTCCTGCTGGCGCCGGCCTCCGCCTACATCACCGGCCAGATCGTCGTCGTCGACGGCGGCCTGACCGTCGGCCAGATCGGCAAGCAGTGAGCGCGGCGGCGGCCGCCGCGGGGCCGGTCCCTAGTCCTGGGCGAGCTCGGCGAACACCGCCGGATCGTTGAAGGCCTGCGCCTGCAAGGCCTGTTCGAGCTGCGACGAGTTGCGGCCGCCGATGAGCACCGACGCGATCCCCGGCTGGTGCAGCGCCCAGGCGAGCGCGAGCTCGGTGGAGGTCCGGCCCAGCCGGGCCGCCACGGCCTCGAGCCGGGCGAGCCGGCGCCAGGAGAGGTCCTGGAAATAGATCGCCTGGTGCCCGGGGATCAGTTCGAAGCGCGAGCCGGCCTGCACGCCCTGCCGGTGCTTGCCGGTGAGGAAGCCGGCGCCGAGCGGGCTGAAGGTGACCACCGCGACCCCCTGGCGGGCGCACCACTCGCGGTAGGGGGTGTCGGCCTCGCGCACGGCGAGGTTGTGGTTGTTCTGGAGGTACTGGAAGCGGGCCAGGCCGGCCTCCGCCTGCAGGCGCAGGGCGCGCTCCAGCCGCTCGGACGTGTAGTTGCTGACGCCCAGGGCGCGCACCCGGCCCGCCTTCACCAGCCCGTCGAGAGCCGCGAGCGCCTCCGGCGCCTCGGCCGTGGCATCCCATTTGTGGAGGTAAAGCAGGTCGAGGGCGGGCACCCGCAGCCGGCCGAGGATCTTATCGACTTCCTGCCGGATGCGGGCCGGCTCGTAGGGAGGGAGGATCTTGGAGGCCACCGTCACGCCGCCCGGCGCCGGGCGGCGCGACGCCAGCCAGTCGCCGATGATGGTCTCCGAGGCGCCGTTGGCATAGGCCACCGCCGTGTCGAAGAAGGTCACGCCGCGCGCGACCGCGAAGTCCATCAGCTGGAAGGAGGCCGCGGCGTCGATCTCGCGCCCGAAGGTCACGCAGCCCAATCCCGGGTTGCTCAGGGTCAGCCCCGCGGGGCCGGTGGTGGTGCGGTTCATGGAAGGGGGGAGGTCAGCGGGCGGTCCAGCCGCCGTCGATCGGGATGGCCGCGCCGGTGATGGAGCGCGCCGCCTCGCCGCAGAGGAAGACGGCCAGCGCGGCCACCTCCTCGACCTGGACGAAGCGCTTCGAGGGCTGGGCGGCCAGGAGCACCTCGCGGATGACGCGTTCGCGCGGCAGGCCGTGCACGGCCGCCTGACTGTCGATCTGCGCCTCGACCAGCGGCGTCTGCACGTAGCCGGGGCAGATCGCATTGCAGGTGACCGCCGTCTCGGCCAGCTCCAGCGCCACGCTCCGCGTGAGCCCGATCAAGCCGTGCTTGGCGGCCACGTAGGCGCTCTTGAACGGCGAGGCGACCAGGCCGTGCACGGACACGAGGTTGATGATCCGGCCCCAGCCGCGCCGCTTCATCCCCGGCACGGCGGCGCGGATGGCATGGAAGCTCGCGTCGAGCATGATGCCCTGGATCGCGTCCCACCGCTCGGTCGGGAAGTCCTCGACCGGCGACACGAACTGGATGCCGGCGTTGTTCACGAGGATGTCGACGGCCCCAAGGGCCTGTTCCGTGTCGGCCACCAGCCGGGCGACCTCGGCGGGCTGCCGGAGGTCGGCCGGATGATAGCGCACCGCGACGCCGCCGGCGTCCGCGAGCGAGGCGCGCAGCCGCTCGATCTCGGCCGGGTCCCCGAGGCCGTTGAGCATGACGTTGGCGCCCGCCTGGGCGAGGGCCAGGGCGATGCCGCGGCCGATGCCGCTGGTCGAACCGGTGACGAGCGCGTTCTTGCCCTGCAGCATGGTCGGGGGCCGGTTCAGCGGCGGGACTGGCGGCCGTAGCGCGCGACCCGCACCCGCGCCGTGATGGCGTGGGCCTGCATGCGCTCGACGTCGCACTGGCGGGCCGTGACCTCGCCGACCTTGACGCTGGCGGCGGGGGTCATGCGCTGGTAGGTCACGGTCTTGAGGAATTTTCCCACCCAGACGCCGCCGGTGTAGCGCGCGGAGCGGCTGGTCGGGAGAATGTGGTTGGTGCCGATGCTCTTGTCGCCATACGCCACGGTGGTCTCCTCGCCGATGAAGAGCGAGCCGTAGTTCTTGAGCCGGCGAAAATAGAAATCGGGCTGGCGGACATGGAGCTCGAGGTGCTCGGGCGCGTAGTCGTCGGACAGGCGGATGGCCTCGGCGCGGTCCTCCGCCACGTAGAGCTTGCCGAAGTTGGCCCACGACTGGCGGGCGATGTCGCGGGTGGGCAGGACCTCGAGCTGGCGCTCGACCTCGCGCAGGACCTCGCGGGCCAGGCGTTCGCCCAGGCAGATGCAGAGCTGGCCGCTGTTCGGGTCGTGCTCCGCCTGCCCAAGCAGGTCGCAGGCGACCAGCGCGGGATCCGCGGAGTCGTCGGCGATGATCGCGATCTCGGTCGGGCCGGCCAGCAGGTCGATGCCGCACTGCCCGAAGAGCTGGCGCTTGGCCTCGGCCACGAACTTGTTGCCCGCGCCGCAGAGGATGTCGACCGGCTCCACCTCGCCCATGCCGAAGGCCATCAGGGCCATGGCCGGCACGCCGCCCAGCACGAAGATGCGGTCGGCGCCGGCGGCGCGCATGGCGTTGATCGTGGCCGGGTAGTAGCCGCTGCCCTTCACCGGCGGCGTGCAGGCGACCACCGTCTTCACGCCGGCGACCTTGGCGGGGATGATGCTCATCTGCGCCGATCCGAACATCGGGTAGCGTCCGCCCGGCACATAGCTGCCCACCGCGCCGACCGGGATGTGCCGGTGCCCGAGCCAGACGCCGGGCCGGGACTCGACCTCGAGGTTCGTCAGCGTGCGCAGCTGCGCCCGCGCGAACCGGCGCACGTTGCCCTGGCAGAAGGCGGTGTCCTTGATCAGCTGCGGGGGGCACGCGGCGACGGCCGCCTTGATCTGCTTTTCCGTCAGCTCGAAGCGAGCGGGGGACCAGTCGTCGTATTTCCGGCTGTACTCGCGGACGGCGTCGAGGCCGCGGCGCCGCAGTTGCTCGAGCATCTCCGCCACGTAGCGGACGGTCTCGGGATCGGTTTCAAACAGGCGGTGACCGCCTTCCTTGATGATTTGCATGGGGAAAGATCCCCGTCAGCCGTTCGCCCGCGCGACGGTGGCCGCGTGCGGCGCCGGGCGGAGAGACCGGGCGCCGCCGGGGATGCGGCCAAACTGGGAGTGCATGGGAAGGAGGCAGCGGGGCGTCGGCCCGCGGCCGACGCTTCGCCCGGTCAGGCTTCCAGGGTCACCGGATTCGTGAGCGAGCCGATGTGCTCGATCTCGATGGTCACCTGGTCGCCCGCCTTGAGCCAGCGCGGATGGGGCTTGGCCGCCATGCCGACGCCGTGCGGGGTGCCGGTGAGGATGACGGTGCCGGGCAGCAGCGTGGTGCTGCCGCTGAGGAACTCGATGATGCGCGGCACGTCGAAGATCATGTCGGAGGTGGTCCAGTCCTGCACGGTCTCGCCGTTCAGGCGGGTGGCGATCTTCAGCATGTTGGGCCCGGGGATCTCGTCCGGGGTGACCAGCCGGGGCCCGAGCGGGCAGAAGGTGTCGAAGAACTTGCCGCGGCACCACTGGCCGCCGCCGAGCTTGATCTGCCAGTCGCGGGCCGAGACGTCGTTGGCGCAGGTGAAGCCAAGCACGTAGTCGAGGGCGCGCGCGCGGGTGACGTTCTTGCAGGGCCGGCCGATGACGACCGCGAGCTCGCACTCGTAGTCGACCTCCTGGCTCGCCAGGTGGGTCGGGATCTGGATCGGGTCGCCGGGATGCTGCAGCGTGTTGAGTCCCTTGACAAAGAGCACCGGCAGCTCGGGCGCCTTCATGCCCGATTCCTTGGCGTGGTGGCGGTAGTTGAGCCCGATGCCGAGGATCTGGGTCGGCTGGATGGGCGCGAGCAGCTTGGTCACGTCGGCCTTCTCGGACGTCACCCGGTGGGTGCCGAGAATGTCGCCCTCGATGCGCAGGGCGGAGCCGTCCTTCTGTTCCGAGCCGTAGTGGATGCGGCCCGCGGAGTCGCGATAGCGAATGATCTTCATGGAGGTGGGGGTCGGAGGGGTGAAATCAGGATTTGGCCACCGCGACGCACTCGACCTCGTACTGGATCGCGGACGGCAGGCAGTTGGTGATGGTGGTGCGGGTCGGGTACGGCGCCGAGAAGTACTCGCGGTACAGCTCGTTGTAGCGCTCGACGTTGGCTGCGTCGCGGAGGTAGTTCCGGGTCTGGATGACGTGCTGGAGGTCGCTGCCGGCGGTCTCGAGCACCTTGCGGAGGTTCTCGATGGAGCGCCGGAACTCGCCCTCGAACGTGTCGGGGATGATCTTGCCGGTGAGGTCGACGGACGCCTGGCCGGAGACGAAGATCAGATCGCCCACGCGCACGGCGGGGCTGAAGGGCCGGTGCGAGACCGGGGTGTCCTTGGTGAGGGGGAAGGTGACGGTGGCTTTCATGCGTAGAGGAACTCGGGCTGCGTGATCGGATCCAGCGGGTAGACGGGCCGGCGCAGACGCCGCCAGGGGAGCGAGGCGAGGTTGCTGGTGCAGGGTCCGGGCGTGTCGACGTAGTAGGACGCACCGGTGATCTTGTCGTAGGCGCGCTTGTGGGCGACGGCGGCCTTGACGACGATGACGGCGAAGTCGCGGGGCTCGAGACCCTGGCTGCGGAGCTGGCCGAGGTCGAACGGCGCGGTCTTGCGGCTGGTGAGCAGGAGCGTCACGCCGCCGCTACGCACGACGGCGCAGTCGCCCATGGCGATGTTGACGCCGTTCATGGAGGCCAGGTGGCTCTGCTTGTCCTCGAGCGTGAAGCGGCCGTCGCTGCGCGAGACTAGGACCGCGTCGAGCTCGACCGGGCCCGGGTCGAGGCGCGAGCCGCGGCCGCCGACCGCCAGCCGGCGGCGCTCGCCGATCGCCGCCGAGGCGAGGGAGGCCACCGTTTCCGGATCGTTGATGACCGCGAGGCAGCGCTCGAGGCCATGCTTGATGAGGGACCGCAGGGCGCCGGTGCAGTCGCCGGGGGCGCCCCCGCCGATGTTGTCGGAGGGCTCGACCAGGATCACGGGGCCCTTCACCGCGGGGGCGGTCTGCAGGCCGGCCACGACCTCGTCGACGCCCGGGTACTCGACCGTGCCGCGGGTGCGCAGACTCCAGGCCAGCCGGCCGCCGGTCTCCAGGTGGCCCCGCGCCGCGGCGGCATCGGCGGTGGTCACGATGCTCAGCGAGCAGCCCGTGTCCGGGGTGTCGGCGAACGAGTAGCCGGCCGCGATGTTGCAGGCCCAGACGTCGGGATGGAGCGTCTCGAGCTTGTGCGCGAAGATCTTGAGCGAAAGCATCGGGTCGGCGTGCGTGCCGGTGCCGGGCGGCGCCCACATGACGGGCGGGCGGCACCAGTGCATCCGCGGCACGCGCTTCTCCTTCAGGCAGCGGCCGAGCAGGGCGGCGCCGCGCACCGTGGCCTGGCGGGCGTCGGTGTGGGGGTTCTCCCGGTACATGACGAGGCCGTTGGCCAGCTCGCACATGCGGGCGCTGACGTTGGCGTGCAGGTCGAGCACGCCGAAGATCGGGACCTGCGCCGCGCCCGGCAGGGCGCGGATGCGGGCGAGCAGCTCGCCCTCGGTGTCGGGGAAGTTCTGCGTGGCCATGGCGCCGTGCAGCACGAGGAAGATGCCCTCGACGCCGGCCGCCAGCGCGGGCCGGGCCCGGCGCTCGAACTCGCTCCAGTAGCGCTCGAGCATCGCGTCCTCCACCACCGCGCTGGGCGTGGCCCGAGCGTCGATCGTGGGGATGACCTCCCAGCCCTGGCGGGCCGCCTCCTCGAGGAAGCCGTCGGTCGGCGACGAGTCGCCGGCCTTGGCGAGGATGGCGCGGTCGCAGATGACCTCGAAGTCTTCCCAGCGGGTGACGCCGTCGAGGAAGGTGTGCGTTTCGTGAAACAGCCCGGCAAACAGGATGCGCGGCTTCATGGGTGGGGAGCGGGACGGCGGGGGGTGGGAGGGTGAATCAGGCCGGGGCCTGCCAGGTGGCGGCGTGGCGGCGGAAGGCCACGGCGGCGCGCTTGAGCGCCTCGTCGATGTCGGCGTCGGTGTGGGCGAGGCTGATCGACCACAGGCCGCGCTCGATGGCCCGCACGCCCTCCTCGAGGAGGCAGCGGCGCAGGTGCGCCCAGCGCGGGGCGTCCTGGCGGCGGACGTAGTCGCGGTAGTCGTTGATCGGGCCCTCGGCCGCGCCCGGCTTGAGCATGACGGCATGGAAGATGAGGCCCGGGCCCTGCGGGCGGAGGGGCACGCGGTGCTCGGCGGCCAGCGCGGAGAGGCCGGCCATGAGGCGGCGGCCCAGCTGCTGGATACGGCCGGGGTGGTCGGCGCCGAGCGCGATCACCTGGTCGAGGCACCACTTGCTGGCCGCGAGGCAGAGGGGGTTGCCGTTGAGGGTGCCGGCGTGCACGACCTCGCCGGAGAGGATCTTCGCCATGGCGGCGCGGGTGCCGGCCAGCGCCGCGAACGGCGTGCCGCCGCCGACGGCCTTGCCGAGGATGGTGAGGTCCGGCTTGTAGCCGTAGTAGCCCTGGGCGCAGGCGGCGCCGAAGCGGAAGCCGGTGATGGTCTCGTCGGAGATCATGAGCATGCCGTCGCGGTCGCAGAGCTCGCGGATGGTGCTCATCAGCCCCGCGACCGGCTCCAGGCAGCAGGTGTTGCAGAGGACGGGCTCGAAGACGATGGCCGCGATCTGGCCGCGGTAGGCGTCGACCCGGCGCCGCAGGTGCGCCACGTCGTTCCAGCGCGCGACCACGAACTGGTCGAGCACCTCAGGGATCACGCCCTTGCTTGGATGCGTGCGGGCGGGATTCTCGTCGTCGCCCCACTTGTCGGCCGGGTTGGCGAAGCCGACGAGGCCCTCGTCGCCCCAGCCGTGGTAGTGGCCCTCGAAGCGGAGGATGAGGCGCCGGCCGGTGTGGGCGCGGGCCAGGCGGAAGGCGGCGGACACGACCTCGGTGGCGGAGTTGTTGAAGCGGATCAGCTCCGCGGAGGGAATCATGCGCTGGATCCGCTCGGCGACGTCGAGCTCCAGCTCGCTCTGCGCCGCCCAGTGCGTGCCCAGGCGCGCCTGGGCGCCGAGGGCGTCGGCCATGCCCGCCGGGGCATGCCCGTAGAGAAGGGCCCCCTGCCCCAGCTGGAAATCAAGGTAATGGTTGCCGTCGACATCCCAGAGGTTCGCGCCGCTGCCGCGGGTGAAGTAGAGGGGCACGGGCGCCTCCATCTTGCGGATGCCGCTGTTGACGCCGGCGGCGATGCTGCGCTGGGCGCGCTGGAAGAGCTCCGAGGAACGGGTGAAGGTATAGGGCATGGGAATGGGCGGATCGTAGTTGTCGGTTGCAGGTAAGTCGGGTCAGGCGCTGGCCGCGGCGCGGGAGCGCCCGTCGAGCAGGGCGGCGACCAGCTCGGCGCGGCGGCTGGCGGGGAAGCGGTGCACGGGCACCGAGACGCTCACGGCGGCCAGGGGCTCGCCGCTGGCCGCGAGGGAGACGGCGACGCAGGCGACGCCGACGGCCGTCTCCTCCTCCTCGAGGGCGTAGCCGCGAGCGCGGGTGGCCGCGAGTTCGCGGGCCAGGGCGGCGCGGGCGGAGGCCCGCTGCCGCGCCGGCCGGGACGCACAGGCGCGGGCGACGAGGCGCGCCTGCTGCTCCTCGGGCAGCTCCGCCACCACCGCCCGGCCGAGGGCCGTCGTGTGAAAACCGTCCCGTGCGCCCGGGCGCACGATCCAGCGCAGCGGCTGGGTGGTCTCGATGAGGTGCGCGTAACGGATGTAACAACCCTCGAGGAAGCCCAGGTTCACCGTCTCGTCGAACGCGGCGTGCAGCTGCGTCATCAGCGGCAGCACGCGCCGCCGGACCGCCTCGTCGCGGCCCGAGACCTGCAGCGACGCCAGGCGCGGCGACAGCGCATAGGCCGCGCCCCGCGCCGCCTGGACCACGTAGCCCAGGTCCCGCAGGCTCTTCAGGATCCGGAACGCCGTCGGCCGGGGCAGCCGGCACTCCGCGGCCAGCTCCGCCAGCGATCGCGGGCCGTCCGCCCGCGCGAGCACCTCGAGCGCGGAGAAAGTCTTGTCGATGACGGCGATACCCATGCTTTTTGCTTTACAGCCAGTTTCACAATGTGAAACCTCTGTTTCGTCAAACAAAATAAACTCGATGCTCATCGACTGTCACAACCACCTCGGGACAGACCTGTTCTTTTACCTCAACGGCTATCACCCCTACGCGCAGGACCTGCCGGCAATGGTGACCGAAGGCCGGCATGTCGGCGTCGACCGCTGGGTGGTCTTCCCGTTCGTGTCCAACCTGACCTTCGACGTCGGCGCGATGCGCCGGGCGCGGCTCCGGCCGGGCACGGTCGAGAAGGTGCCGTACGCCTTCGAGAACGAGCGCATGCTGCGCGAGATCTACGAGCTGTATCCCGACCTCGGCCGGCACACGCTGCCGGTGATGATCCTGGACCCGCTGCGGAAGCCGGCGGCGCAGATCGCCAGGCTGCGCGCGCTGCACCGGCAGTTCCCCTTCTACGGCCTCAAGATCCAGGCCACGATGATCAAGTCCCAGGTCAGCGCGCTGCTGACGGCGGGCCGCGGGTTCCTCGAGCTGGCGGCCGAGCTCGACATCCCGTTCATGATCCACTCGAGCGTGGCGCCCGACGACCCGTGGTCGCAGGCGTCGGACATCCTGCGCGTGGCCGAGGCCACGCCCGACGTGCGCTTCTGCCTGGCGCACTCCTGCCGGTATGACCGGCCCTCGCTTGACCGCGTGGCGGAGCTGCCGAACACCTGGTTCGACTGCTCCGCGCACCGGATCCACTGCCAGGGCGTGGTGGACGGGCTCGGTTTCGTCGCGCCGGCGAAGCGCCGCTTCAAGGCCGACTACCGCGACCCCGCCGCGGTGCTGCGGGCGCTGGCCGAGGCTTATCCCACGAAGCTGATGTGGGGCTCCGACACGCCTTTCCAGAGCTACGTCGCCGACCTCGGCGAGGAGATCCTTTCACTGCGCAGCACTTACCGAGAGGAAGCGGACTGCGTCCAGGCCCTGCCGCCGAGGCTCCGGCAGGCCGTGGGTTGGGACAACACGCTCGCCTGGCTCGGCCGTCCCGGCCAGCGCGCCCTGCGCCGCAAGTAAGACGGCAGGCGGCCCACCCTTTCCCACTCCCTCCCCTTGACCTCCTCCCCCCTGCCCCCGCGCGCCTGGCTGGTCGTCGCGCTCCTCTGGGTTGTCGGCTGCCTCAACTATCTCGACCGGGTCATGATCACCACCATGCGTGGCTCGATCATGGACGCGATCCCGATGACGAACGCGCAGTTCGGGCTGCTGACGACGGTCTTCCTCTTCGTCTACGGCGTGCTCAGCCCGCTGGGCGGCTTCCTGGCCGACCGCTTCAACCGCAGCCATGTCATCATCGTGAGCCTCTTCGCCTGGTCGGCCATCACCTGGCTGACCGTGCACTCGCGGAGCTTCGAGCAGCTGCTGGTCACGCGCGCGCTCATGGGCATCAGCGAGGCGTGCTACATCCCGGCCGCGCTGGCGCTGATCGCCGACTACCATCGCGAGACGACGCGTTCGCTCGCCAACGGCGTGCACATGAGCGGCATCATGATCGGCTCGGGCCTCGGCGGGCTCGGCGGCTGGCTGGCCGAGAAGCACGACTGGACCTACGCGTTCGAGGTGTTCGGCATCGCCGGCATCGTCTACGCGTGCCTGCTGGCGTTCTTCCTCCGCGACGCGCCCGCGCGGACCGTCGCCGCCGGCGCCCCGGAGAAGGTCCGGCTCGGCGCCGCCCTCGCGAGCCTGTTCAGCCGCCGCGCGTTCAGCGTGATCCTGATCTACTGGGGCCTGCTGGGGCTGGCCGGCTGGGCCGTGGTCGGCTGGATGCCGACCTACCTGAACGAGCACTTCCACCTGTCGCAGGGCGAGGCCGGCCTCTCGGCCACCGGCTACCTGCAGGCCGCGGCGCTCGTCGGAGTGCTGCTCGGCGGGGTGCTGGCCGACCGCTGGAGCCGGCGGAACCCGCGCGGCCCGGTGTACGTGACGTTCATCGGCCTGTGCCTCGCGGCCCCGGGCATCCTCATCTCGGCGAGCGTGGACCAGCTGCCGCTGGCCATCGGCGGCCTGATGCTCTTCGGGCTGACCAAGACCTTCGCCGACACGAACATGATGCCGATCCTGTCGCTGGTGTCGGACCCCCGCTACCGCGCCACCGGCTACGGCGTGTTGAACCTCTTCAGCTGCTCGGTCGGCGGCCTGACCATCTACGCCGGCGGCGCCCTGCGCGACGCGCAGGTCGACGTCAGTCGCGTCTTCCAATTCGGCGCTTTTTCGATACTCGTTTGTGCGGTCCTGCTCCTGCTGGTCAAAACCACTGCTGCCAAGAACCGCCATGAGTCCCCCTCCCGCTAGCCTGCTGCCGCCCCGCGCCTGGCTGGTCGTCGCCCTGCTCTGGGTCGTCGGCTGCCTCAATTACCTGGATCGCCTGATGATCATCACCATGCGGGGGTCGATCAAGGAGGCGATCCCGATGAGCGACGCGCAGTTCGGGCTGCTGACGACGGTCTTCCTGCTGGCCTACGCGGTGCTGAGCCCGCTGGGAGGCTTCCTCGCCGACCGCTTCAGCCGGACGCGGATCATCATTTTCTCGCTGTTTGCCTGGTCGGGCACGACGTGGCTGACGGCGCATGCGACGACGTTCAGCGACCTGCTGGTCACGCGGGTGCTGATGGGGGTCAGCGAAGCCTGCTACCTGCCGGCGGCCGGCGCGCTGATCGCCGACTACCACCGCAACGCCACCCGCTCGCTGGCCAACGGCATCCACCTGAGCGGCGTCATGGTCGGCTCGGGCCTGGGCGGCGTCGGCGGCTGGATCGCCGAGAAGTACGAATGGACCCTGGCCTTCGAGATTTTCGGCGTCGGCGGCATCCTGTACGCCGGCCTGCTGATCCTGTTCCTGCGCGACCTGCCGGCCGCCGCGACCGAGCGTCCCCCGGCCGACGGGAAGGAGTCGAAGGTGGGCATGCTCGAGGCCCTGCGCGGGCTGTTCAGCCGCAGTGATTTCGTCATCGCGCTGCTCTTCTGGGGCCTGCTGGGCATCGCCAGCTGGTCCATCATCGGCTGGATGCCGACCTACCTGACCGAACACTTCCACCTGCCGCAGGGCCAGGCGGGGCTGACCACCACGCTTTACATCTACATGGGCAGCCTCACCGGCATGATCGTGAGCGGGGCGTGGGCCGACCGCTGGAGCCTGACCAACGTCCGGGGGCGCGTGTACGTGGGCCTGATCGGCCTGGGCATCTGCGTGCCGGCCGTGATGGTCATCGCCAACACCGGCCTGATCGCGGTGCTGATCGTGGGGCTGGTCGTCTACGGCTTCACCCGGGCGTTCCCCGACGCGAACATGATGCCGATCCTGTGCCAGATCACGGACGTCCGCTACCGGGCCACGGGCCTGGGCGTGCTGAACGCGTTCGCGACCGCGGTCGGCGGCGTGACGATCTACGCCGGCGGCGTGCTGCGCGACGCGAAGATGGACATCCGCACGCTCTTCATGTGCGGCGCCGGCGGCCTGCTCGTCTGCGCGGTCCTGCTCTGGTGCATCAAGCCGCGGCCGACGACCTGACGTCCGGACCGGCCTGCCCTCCGGCCCTCCCGCCCGCGCTTGCGCCGGGAAGTAGTCTGGACAGGGTAAGCGCCATGGGCCCCGCCTTCACCGCCGCCGACCGGCTGGACGCCACCCTCGACTGGGGGCGGACCGGCTACGCCGACGCCTGGCGTCGGCAGGAGGAGCTGGTCGCGCGCCGCAACGCCGGCGCCATCGGCGACACGCTGGTGTTCACCGAGCACGATCCCGTGTTCACGCTCGGGGTCCGGCGGGGCGCCGGCGACCACCTGATCTGGAGCGAGGCCGAGCTGAACCGCCGCGGCATCGGGCTGGTCCGGACCAACCGCGGGGGCGACATCACCTACCACGGCCCCGGGCAGATCGTCGGCTACCCGATCGTCAACCTGGCCGTCCGAAAGGATCTGCACGCCTACCTCCGTTTCCTGGAGCAGGTGATGATCGACGCTGTCGGCCGCTTCGGCCTCGCCGCCTCCCGGCGGGAGGGCAAGACCGGCATCTGGCTCGCGACCCGCAAGATCGCCGCGATCGGCGTGGCCGTGAAGCAATGGACGACCTACCACGGCTTCGCGCTCAACGTGGCCCCCGACCTCGGCGCCTACTCCGGCATCGTGCCCTGCGGCATCACCGACGGCACCGTCACCTCCATGGCCCGCGAACTCGGCCGCGCACCCGACCCGGCCGAGGTCCGGCGGGTCCTCGCCGCCGAGTTCTGGCGACTTCTGCCCCCATTCCTCGCCGGCCTACCCGTTCCGACCCATGACTGAGCGCCTCGGGCAGTTGGCGGATGGCGGCGGCACGCCGCGCCAGCCCGCGCAAAACCCGCTTGTGCTTTGCGCCGGTTCGTGTGCATTCGCGGGCATCCTTCGCTGATGCAAACGCTCCGCAAACCCGACTGGCTCCGCGCCAAACTGCCCTCCGGCCCCGCCTACCAGGCGACCCGCCGGCTCGTGGAGGAGAACAAGCTGCACACCGTCTGCCAGAGCGCGCAGTGCCCGAACATCGGCGAGTGCTGGTCGCGCGGCACCGCGACGGTCATGATCCTGGGCAACATCTGCACGCGGTCGTGCAACTTCTGCGCGATCCAGACCGGGCGGCCCACGGAGTTCGACCTGGGCGAGCCGGCGCGCGTGGCCGACGCCGTCGCCCGCATGGGATTGCGGCACTGCGTGATCACCTCCGTCGCCCGCGACGACCTGAAGGACGGCGGCGCCGGAGTCTGGGCGGCCACCATCCGCGCGACGAAGTACCGGAACCCCCAGTGCGCGGTCGAGGTGCTGGTGCCGGATTTCAAGGGCCAGCTCGACCAGGTCGACACGGTGCTCGAGGCGAAGCCGGACATCTTCAACCACAACGTGGAGACGGTCGAACGCCTCCAGCGCCCCGTACGCGTCCAGGCCCGGTATGACCGCTCGCGCTCCGTCCTACGCCATGCCAAGAGCCGCGGCTTCACGACCAAGACCGGCCTCATGCTCGGGCTCGGGGAGCGGCCCGAAGAGGTCGAGCAGACGCTGCGCGACCTCGCCGCCGACCGGATCGACATTCTCACCCTCGGCCAGTACCTGCAACCGACCCCCCAGCACTGGAAGATCGACCGCTGGGTGACGCCGGACGAGTTCCGGCACTGGAAGGAGTTCGCCCTGGCCGCGGGCTTCGGGGTGGTCGAGAGCGGCCCCCTCGTGCGCTCGAGCTACCACGCCGACGAACAGTCGTCGAAGTACACCGGGGAGGAGCATCTGAACCGCGCCCCCACGCTCGCGGCCAGCCCCGCTCCGGAGAAGGGCGGCGCGGGCGGCCCGTTCGCCTTCCTCGACCGGGGTTACTGACGCCGCGCGTCCGCCGCGGCGGGAAAATCCCGCCCTGACATGGGCGCGAAAGTGCGTCAGGCTGCATCCGTCATGCCATCCCCCCGCTGTCTGCTGCTCGCCCTCCTGGTCCTGCTTTCCTGCCCCGCCTTCCCCGCCGGCACTCTGGTTTCGGGCCCGATGCTGGGCTACCGGGCAAAGCGCGAGGTCTTGCTCTGGCTCGAGACCAAGGACGCCGGGCAGGTCCGGCTCGACTACTGGGTGACCGGCCAGCCGGCGACCCGGCAGTCGCTCGAGAACTCCGCTCTCGTCCGGACGCCCGCGGGCGGACAAGTCACGCACTTCCGTCCGGGCCTGCTGGAAATGGGCGCCACGTACGAATACGAGCTCCGCATCGACGGCGTGCGGCAGGAGCTGCCGTTCCCGGCCCGGTTCACGACGATGGCCCAGTGGGAATGGCGCGCGCCGCCGCCCGATTTCAAGTTCCTGGTCGGATCCTGCGCCTACCTCAACGACCCGCCCTACGACCGGCCCGGCCAGCCCTACGGCCGGACCCTCGAGACTTTCCGGCTCGCGGGGGAAAGCGGCGCGGACTTCATGGTCTGGCTCGGTGACAACTGGTACTACCGCGAGGCCGACTTCGATTCCGTCAGCGGACTCTGGTACCGCGCCCAGCACGACCGGGCGGTCCCGGAGCTGCGCCAGCTGTTCGGCCGCATGCACCACTACGCGGTGTGGGACGACCACGACTACGGCCCCAACGATTCCAACTGGAGCTACGAATACAAGGAGGAGGCGCTGAAGGTGTTCCGGGCCTACTGGGGCAACCCCTCCTACGGCGAGCCCGGCCAGCCCGGGGTGTACCACAAGTTCTACTGGGGGGACGCCGCGTTCATGCTGATGGACAACCACTGGTACCGCGACGCCGCGTCCCTCAACCAGGACCTGCACCCCGAGAAATCCCAGTGGGGCCGGCGGCAGCTGGAGTGGCTGAAACAGTCGCTGCTGCAGGCCCAGGAGCTGCGCCACTTCACGTTCAAGTTCATCGCGACGGGCAACCAGATGCTGCAGACCGCGCCGCGGGGCGAACCGCACGAGCTCTACCGGCGCGAGCGCGAGGAGCTGCTGCAGTTCCTGGTCGAGAACGAGATCACGGGCGTGGTCTTCCTGACGGGCGACGTCCACCACTCCGGCCTCTACCGCCGCCGGCTCAGCGACGGCGGCCCCTGGGTGTACGAGATCACGTCGTCCCCGCTGTCCAGTGATTCCTGGGACGTCGCCCGCAGCGCCAAAGCGCAGGATCCCCACGTGCTGAAGGACACGCTCGTCGGCGACCAGAACTTCGTGACGGTGCAGGTCGGCGGCCGGGACGCCGACCGGGCGCTGACCATCACCTGCACGGACAAGCAGGGGGTCGACCGCTTCACGTACACGCTCAAGGCCACCGAGCTCGGCTACCGGCCGCGGCGCGCCCGCACGCCGTAGGCGCCGCCGCCGGCCACAATATCCTCGCCCACGCTCCGGGCGCGGTTATTTTTCATCCGACCCATACTCCGGCGACATGGAAACCAAGAAGAGAATCGTGGAGAACTGGCTGCCGCGCTACACCGGCGTCCCGCTGAAGGGATTCGGCCGCTACATCCTGCTGACGAATTTCGACCGCTACGTCGACCTCTTCGCCCAATGGCATCGCGTGCCGGTCCACGGCCGCACGAAGCCGATGCGCAGCGCGACGGCCGAGGGCATCTCCATCATCAACTTCGGCATGGGCAGCGCGACCGCCGCCACGATCATGGACCTGCTGTCGGCGATCCGGCCCGAGGCAGTGCTGTTTCTGGGCAAGTGCGGCGGGCTCAAACATCGCGCCAAGCTGGGCAGCCTGATCCTGCCGATCGCGGCGATCCGCGGCGAGGGCACGAGCAACGACTACTTCCCGCCCGAGGTCCCCGCCCTGCCCGCGTTCGCGCTGCAGAAGGCCATCTCCACGACCATCCGCGACCACCGCCGCGACTACTGGACCGGCACGGTCTACACGACCAACCGCCGGGTCTGGGAGCACGACCTCCACTTCAAGAAGTACCTGCGCAAGATCCGCGCCATGGCGGTCGACATGGAGACCGCGACGATCTTCACGACCGGCTTCGCCAACGAGATTCCCACGGGCGCCCTGCTGCTCGTTTCCGACGAGCCCATGACGCCCGAGGGCGTGAAGACCGCCGAGAGCGACCGGCAGGTCGACAGCAAGCACGTGTCGATGCACCTGCGCATCGGCATCGACTCGCTGAAACAGCTGATCAACAAGGGACTCACCGTAAAGCACCTGCAGTTCTAGCGCGGAGCGGCCGCGCGCCGTCGGCTGCACGCTGCGTTGACCGCGGGGAGAACCCGCCTACGGTGCCGGCATGCTGGTCCGCATCCGTTGTGCGATCTCCAACTGTTACCTGCTGCTGGGCGAACGCCCGGTGCTGGTGGACACCGGCGCACCGGGGGACCTGAAGCGGATCCTGCACACCCTGCGGAAGCACCAGGTGAAGCCGAAGGACCTGGCGCTGATCCTCCTCACCCACGGCCACAGCAGCCACGCCGGCTGCGCCGCCGAACTGCGCCGCCGCAGCCAGGCGCCGATCGCGCTGCATGCCGCCGACGCGGCGCTCGTGAAGAACGGCGAGAACGGCGTGCTGGCGGCCACGTCGCCGCTGGCCCGCTTCATCCGGCCGTTCGTCGACGAGCCGTTCGAAGGCTTCGAGCCCGACCAGGCCTTTCGCGACGGCTTTCCGCTGGACCCCTACGGCGTCAAGGGCACCGTGCTCGCCACCCCCGGACACACCCCCGGCTCGTCCTCCGTGGTCCTGGCCAGCGGCGAGGCGCTGATCGGGGACGTGCTGCGCGGCAGCATCGTGTGGCCCAACAAGGCCAGCCCGCACTTCTTCTGCAACGATCCCGAGCGCAATACGCGCAGCATCGTGCGCCTGGCGCGCGAGGGACTGCTGCGCTGCCACCCGGGCAATTTCGGCAGTTTTCCCGGCTCCGAGCTCGGCCGCTTCCTGTCCACCGGATCGGGCGAAGTGCTGGAGTTGTCGGGCGAGGCGGTCTAGCCGGCGCGGCGCCGGAAGGTCTGAAGGCCGCAGGTCGGAAAGTCAGGAAGCGGCGACCTTCAGGCTTCCCGCCTCCGACTCCGTCGGTCAGGGCAGCACGTCCACCCAGAAAGGGGCGAACATCTCGACGCCGCCGAGGTTGACCTGGGCCCAGATGACATAGCGGCCGGGCTGGGGAATCGTCACCTTGAAGGTCAGCTCGGGACGCAGGGAGTCGGGCGGCCGGCTCAGGTCGGTCTCGTTGGGATGCAGGTGGGCGAAGCCGGTCCGTTCCTCGTCGAAGGCGACGAGGTGGGCGAAGGCGCCCATGACCGGCTGCAGGGGCACCGGCGTCTTGACCGCGCCGGGGCTCTCGATCCGGAAGCGCAGGTCAGCCGGCACGCCCGCCTGCAGCAGCGGCGGCAGCCCGAGTTCGAAGTTGAAGCCGCCGGCCTGGAAGGTCGTGTTGCCGCTGCGGGCGACGGTCGGCACGCGGCCGGGCACCTGGAAGTCAGCGGACGCGTAGAGTCCCCGTCCGGTGGCGGCGGGGGTGAAGTCGGCGAACACCCGGTAGGTCCCGGGCCGGCTGGGGGTGAGGGCGAACACCCATTCGCCCGCGCGGCGGCCGGGCTCGGGGTGCACATGCTGGTAGTCCGAGAGCGTCGGATCGACCACGAGCAGGTGCAGCTTGCGGGTGTGCGCGACCAGCAGGTCCTCCGGGGCGATCGGCTTGCCGCTGGCGGTGGCCAGCTTGAGCGTGAAACGGATCTCCTGGTTCACGGCCGGATCGCGGTCGGACTTGAGCGCCAGCGCCACCGGCGAGCGCACGGCGACGACCGGGATGAACTGCGGGTTGGCCGGATCGCAGAACTCGAGGGCCCCCTTCCCCTCCATCCGGAAATCCATGTGGTTGAGGTTGCTGCCGGTCGGCAGCAGGCGCACCACGACATAGAGCGCCAGCGCCGCGGCCGTGATCAGGCCGATCGAGCGCCACTGCGGCCGGGACAGGCTCGGCGTCACGCGTCGGTCCCTCCGTCTCGCGCCCGGGTCCGGGCGGGATTGCGCCTCTCTCGGGGCGCGGGGTCTGCGCAGCTCGGCAACACGGGAGTCGTCACTTGCGCAGCCGCCGGACGAAGTCGTCGACCTGCCAAGTGCTGCCGTCGACGCGGTAGGTGATCCGGCCCTGTTCGTTGATGAGCACCGTCGCGAGCGTGTGTTTGATGGTCGCCCCCTCGAACTCCCGGATCACGCCCAGCTGCGCGAGCAGGTGGCGGACGGCGGTGTCCGGGCCGGTGAGGAAGCTCCAGTTCGACGTGTCGAGCCCGCGGGCCGTGGCGTAGTCCTTCAGCACCCCGGGCGTATCGTATTCGGGATCGAGCGAAATCGACACCAGTTCGAAATCCTTGGCCCCGGCCTGGCGGGCGGCCTGCTGGAGCGCCGCCATCCGTTCCGTCGCGGCCGGGCACATGGTCGCGATCGGGCAGCGCGTGAAGATGAAGTTCAGCACGACCTGCCGGCCGCGGAACCGGGTGCCCGAGACAGCCCGGGCCTCCTGGTCGAGGAGGGTGAACTCGGGCAGGTTCTCGCCGATCTCGCGGTAGGCCTCTTTGCCGCGGATGGAGGTGTCCTGGGCCAGCGCGCTGGCGGCGGCCGCCAGCGCGCGCGCCGTGGCCGCATCGTCGGGCCAGATCTTCTCCAGGTAGTAGTCCTCGCCGCGCTGGACCAGCTCGGCCCGGATCCGCTGGCCGGGATGGGCGATCGCGACGTCGCCGCGCGCCACCTTGAACTCCATCGTCATCGCCATCATGAAGCCCTTGATCTCGTCGTGCGTCACGATCATGACCTGGCGCTCGGGATCGACCCGGACCACCTCGCCCGTCAGCGGGTAGCGCTTTTCCGCCGCATCGGCGGCCGGGGTCGCGGCGGCGGGGGCGGCGGATTGCCTCGCGCAGCCCGGCGCCAGCACGGCGGCCAGCGCCATTAGCAAAGGTGCGGCCAGACGCATCCGGGGCGAATAACTGGACTTCATCCCGCACACAAATTTGCCATCGGCGCCAATTGTCAAAAGGTTTGCGCTCCCCGGCGCCGCCCTTTCACCTGCCCTTTCCCTTCCGTCATGACCCGCACCTCCGCCTACCAACCCGGCCTTGCCTGGTTCGCCACGCTGGGCAGCGCGTGGGTTTTCGTGCTGGTGACGCTCGGGGCGTTCACCACCAGCATCGGAGCCGGCATGGTGTTCCCGGACTGGCCGCTGTCGAACGGCTCGGTCAACCCGGAGGGCTGGCTCGACGATGTCGCCATGTTCGCCGAGCACTCGCACCGGCTCACCGGCACGCTGATGGGCCTGATCACCATCGCCCTGGCGCTGTGGCTGCATTTCCGCGAGGAGCGCGCCTGGCTGCGCCGGCTCGGCTGGTGGGCGCTGTTCATCGTGGTCGTCCAAGGCCTGCTCGGCGGCAAGCGCGTGCTGCTCGACTCGCTGGCCGTGCCGGGTTTTGCCATGACGCTCGGCCAGATGCTGCGGATTCCGCACGGCATCCTGGCGCAGGTGTTCGTGTGCGTGCTGTTTGCCATCGCGGCGGGGTTGTCGCGTCCGTGGATCGAGTCGGCCCGCGCGGTTCCGGCGGTTCGCACGCGCCGGCTGGGTTACTGGTGCGTCGTGCTGCTTTTCGCCCAGCTCGCGCTGGCCGCGACCATGCGCCACAATCACGCCGGGCTGGCCATCCCCACCTTCCCGTTCTCGACCCCCGACGGCGGCCTGCTCCCGGCGACATGGGATTATCGGGTCGCCCTGCAGTTCGGCCACCGCGTGATGGCGGCCGTCCTCGGCGTGGCCATCGCCGGTTTCGGCCATGTGCTGTGGCGAGACCCGGCCGTGCCCCCGTCCATCCGCTGGCTCGGGGTCGGACTGGTGGGCCTGGTGGTCGGTCAGATCCTGCTTGGCGCGCAGGCGGTCTGGTCGGGACGCAACGCGTATGTGACGACCGGCCATGTCATTGTCGGAGCGCTGCTGCTGGCCTCGACGTTCCTGGTGGCGTTTTTCACCCATCGTGCCTCGATGGAGGCCGGCCGGCCCGTCCGCGGCTGACGCCTAGCTACGCCCCACCCATGACCGAAACCAGCGACCAGGCACCGCTCCAGACCGCGGCCTCGATGGCCACCTGGCGGCATTACCTGGAGCTGACCAAGCCGCGGCTCAGCGCGCTTTCGGTGGTGACGGCCATGGTCGGCTACCTGGCGGCGGTGCCGTACTGGGAGTGGCAGCGCACGCTGTTCGTGGTCCTGGGCACCGCCCTGTGCGCGGGCGGCGTGGCGGCGCTGAACCAGTGGATGGAGGGCGACACCGACGCGCTGATGAAACGCACGGCCGACCGCCCGATCCCCCAGGGCATCATCGCCCCCGGATCGGCCTTCGTGGTCGGCTGGCTGCTGTGCGTCGCGGGCCTGGCGGTCCTGTTCAAGCTCGTGAACGGCATGTCCGCCTTCCTGGCGCTGGCCACGATCGTCGCCTACCTCGCGATCTACACGCCGGCCAAGAAATGGTCGCGCTGGAACACCGAAATCGGCGCCATCAGCGGGGCGCTGCCCCCGATGATCGGCTGGGCCGCCGCCGGCCGGTCGAACGCCGACCTGGGCTGGACGCTGTTTGCGGTGCTTTACACCTGGCAGATGCCGCACTTCTTCTCCCTGGCCTGGACCTACCGCAAGGATTACGCCGCCGCCGGCATGCCGATGCTGTCGGTCGTCGATCCGAGCGGCCGGCGGGTAGCGCGCCGGGCGTTCATCTGGACGGTCATCCTCGTCGCGGTCAGCGGGCTGCCGACGCTGCTCGGCCATTGCTCGTGGTATTACTTCACCGCCGCCACCCTGCTCGGCCTGTGGATCCTGGCCTCGTCGGTCCGCTTTCTCGACCCGGCGCGGCGGGACGCCGAGGCCCGCCGGCTGTTCCTCATCTCGATCGCCTACCTGCCGCTGCTGCTCGGGCTGCTCGTCGCCGACCGGATGATATTCAAGCTCTGAAACCGGAGGCGGCAGCCAACCTGATCCGAAATCCAGGCTGCCCGCCGAATCCGCGCCGACCCGCCCTTTCCGACCAGCCGCCACTCAACTGCCTTCCTTTTCCGCATGAACGTTTCCGACATACCCACGCTGAATGCCGCGCTCAACGCGACCGCCACGGTGCTCATCACCGCGGGCTTCATCCTCATCAAGCGAGGCAAGCGCGACGCGCACCGGGCCGTGATGCTGACGGCGGGAGCGGTGTCCGCGCTTTTCCTGGTGGGATACGTCACGCACAAGTTCCTGGTCCGCGGCGTCCACACGCCCTTTGGCGGCGAGTCGCCGGCCCTGCGGGCCTTTTATTACACGATGCTGCTGTCGCACATCGTCCTCGCGATCGCCATCGCCTACCTCGTGCCCCGGACCTTCCTTTTTGCGATCAAGGGCGATTACGAGACCCACAAACGCTGGGCCAAGGTCACGTTCCCGATCTGGTTCTACGTGTCGATCACCGGCGTGCTCGTCTACCTGTTTCTCTACCGCTGGTGGCCGGCCGAGGCCGGTTGAGCGGAACGGGCGAGGCGGAAAGTCAAAAAACAGGCCGGACCTCACGGAGGTCCGGCCCTGAGCGAAGCCAGCAGCGGGCCTGCGGGCCTTATTTCACCACGAGCACGCCATGCATGCCGGAGAGGTAGTGCCCGGGAAAGCTGCAGATGAAGGGGTATTCGCCCGGCTCGGTCGGCGCCTTGAAGGTGATTTCATCACTTTGCTTGGGCCCGAGGAGCTTGGTGTGCGCCAGGACCTGGTCGGCGAGCGCTGCCGGGATGTATTCGGCCGCGGCGGCGGTGGCCGCCGCATCGATAAAGGCCTTGGCATCAGCGCCCTTCTTCAGAAGGACCCAATTGTGGCCCATCGCGACCTTGGGCATGGTGCCCATGTTGGTGAGGATCACCTTGACGTCCTGCCCGGCCGTCACCTCCACGCGCGTGAGGTTGAATTTCATGCTGTCGTTGGCCGTGAACTCAAAGGCCGCCACGGCATTGGCGGAAGCCGCCGGGGCGGCGGCCGGCTCTTCTTTTTTGCCGCAACCGACCAGGATCAGGCCGACGGCCATGACGGGGAGGATCAGGTATTTTTTCATGGGAGCGCACTATCGCACAAGCCGCCGCGACGCGCAATCACGCAACACCGCTTCTCGCCGCACTAATGACGGGGCCAGCGCGGTTAATACCCAGTGCGGCGGCCGGTTTTTTGCGCGGTTTTATAGTTGAAATGCCCCGCAATTTTCGAACCCTCGCCCAATACACTTGCCTCCAGCGCACACCGCTGGTGCCGCCTTTGTTACACATGATCCGCACACGCTTCGACCACCGCAAAGCCTCCCGCTTTGCCACCGCTTTGCTCGCCGGGCTCGCCCTGGTCCTACTTTCCGGCTGCAAGCTGGCCGAAGTCTTCAGCCTGAGCGGCCCCCAGTCGACCATGCTCACCGAGGGTCCGGTCGCCAAGTCGCAGTGGGACCTCTTCATGGTCACGGTCTACGTGACGACCTTCATCTTCATCGTGGTGGGCGCCGTCCTGGCCTACGCGCAGATCAAGTTCCGGGCCAAGACCCAGGCCGACGAGCACGCCGAACCGCCCCCGCAGGGCCATGGCAATCCGTTCGTCGAAATCGGCCTGATCGTCGCCTCGGTCGGCCTGCTCGTCATCATAGCGATCCCGACGCTCCGCGGCATCTGGTACACCCATGACGTGCCGGAGAGTGAGAAGGGCAACGCGATCGACATCCAGGCGACCGGCTACCAGTGGTGGTTCAAGTTCGAATACCCGTCCGAGGTGATCAAGCTGCCCACGGGCGGCGAAGGCCCGCTGGTTACCGGCAATGAGCTGGTCGTCCCGGCAAACACGCCCATCCGCGTCCACCTGCGCACGGTCGACGTCATCCACAGCTTCTGGATTCCGAAGCTGGCCGGCAAGGTCGACATGATGCCCAACCGCGCCAACTTCCTCTGGTTCAAGGCGGACAAGCCCGGCTACTATTACGGCCAGTGCGCCGAATACTGCGGCGAGTCGCACGCCATCATGAAGTTCCGCGTGATCGCCCTTTCTCCGTCCGATTATGCCAAGTGGCTGGAGAAGCAGAAGTCGCCCGCCCGCACGGTCACCTCCCAGTCGCTCGCCGCCGAAGCGGCCGCGCCGCGCGTGCAGTTTGCCAGCCTGAAGCTCAACGACGGACGCGCCCTGGCCGCCTCCGCGGAATTCGACCTGAATCCCCTCGAGGGCTGGCGCAAGCTGCAGGACCCCGACCAGGGCGAGAACGCCGCGCTCATCGCCAGCGGCCGCAAGCTGTTCCAGGAAAAAACCTGCGTGTCCTGCCACACCGTGCGCGGCCACGAAGGCATCGGCATCACCGGACCCGACCTCACCCACGTCGCCTCCCGCTCGACCATCGCGGCCGGCGTGCTGGAGAACACCCCGGAGCGTCTCGCCCAGTGGCTGAAGGAGCCGAATCATTTCAAGCCCGGCAACAAGATGTATTACGGCGGCTACCTGGTGGCCGAGGGCACGGGCCTCAATCTCAAGTGGAAGACGAACTTCACGCTCAACGACGCCGAGATCAACGCCCTCGTCGCCTACCTGCACAGCCTCAAGTGATCTCCCGCCACCGGGCGCGACCGCAATCGCGCGCGGCGTCCTGATCCACCCGCCCTTCCCTCTCTCCTCCCACCTCCACTCTCCCGCTTTTATGGCAGAAGCCCTGGCTAAATCCCATTACACCGGCGCCGCGCATGCGCCGGTGAAGTCCTCCTTTGACCTGATGGCGCGGCCGACCGCCAAGACCGGGCTCATCAGCTGGCTGACCACCGTCGACCACAAGAAGATCGGCATGATGTATGGCGGCTTCGCCATCCTGTTCTTCCTCATCGGCGGCCTCGAGGCCCTGCTGATCCGGACGCAGCTCATCGTGCCGAACAACCGGTTCATCAGCGCGCAGCTCTACAACGAGCTGTTCACGATGCACGGCACGACGATGATCTTCCTGGCGGTCATGCCCCTCAATGCGGCGTTCTTCAACCTGCTGGTGCCGATCCAGGTCGGGGCCCGCGACGTCGCCTTCCCCCGCCTCAACGCCTTCTCGCTCTGGGTCTGGGTCGTCGGCGCCATCCTGCTCAACGTCGGCTGGATCTCCCACTTCGTGCCCAGCGTGCAGCTCGGCGGCGCTCCGGATGTCGGCTGGTTCGGCTACGCCCCGCTCACCTCCCGCCTCTTCACGCCAGACCTGTCCACGGACATGTGGGTGCTCGGGCTCCAGATCCTCGGCCTCTCCTCGATCGTCGCCTCGCTGAACTTCATCGTCACGATCATCAACATGCGGGCCCCCGGCCTCACGATGATGCGCCTGCCCGTTTTCACCTGGATGGCGCTGGTGACGAGCTTCCTCCTCGTGCTCGCCCTGCCCGCCATCGCGATCGCGCTGGTCGAGGTGATGATGGACCGCAACTTCAGCACCAACTTCTTCGAGGTCTCCGGCGGCGGCCAGCCCATCCTCTGGCAGCACCTGTTCTGGGTGTTCGGCCACCCCGAGGTGTACATCCTCATCCTCCCGCCCATGGGCTATGTCTCGGAGATCCTGCCGACCTTCTCCCGCAAGCCGCTGTTCGGCTACCCGATCATCGTGTTCTCGGGCGTGGCGATCGGCTTCATCGGTTTCGGCGTGTGGAGCCACCACATGTTCACCACCGGCATGGGCACCGTGGCCACGGCGGCCTTCGCCATCGCGACGATGGCCATCGCGGTGCCGACGGGCGTCAAGATCTTCAACTGGATCGGCACCCTCTGGGGCGGCCAGATCATGACCCGCACGCCCATGATGTTCGCGCTGGGCTTCATCTGGATGTTCATGCTCGGCGGCTTCTCGGGCATCATGCACTCCGCGGCCCCGGCCGACGCCCAGCAGCAGGACAGCTACTTCGTCATCGCCCACTTCCA
>JAEUGX010000104.1 GCA_016795545.1 Opitutaceae bacterium | reverse complement strand
ATCCCGGAAGATGTGCCGGAGCTGGGTGCTTCGCTTAGTGAGACGCCCCGCCTCCCGCCTCCCGCCTCCCGCCGCCCGCCTCCCGCCTCCCGCCTCCCGCCTCCCGCCCCTCGCCCTTAGCCTCTCATCACCTTCCTCAGCTCCGGTCCGATCCTGCGCGCGAGCGCGGTGTTGGCGTAGCCGACCCAGGCGACGGGTGAAGTGGTGTCGAGCGGCGCCCGCAGCGGCTTTCCCGCCGGGTCGGTGATGACGCACCCGCATTCCTGCGCGATGAGCGCGGTGCAGATGTCGTAGGGATGGCACGGAAGACCCTGGCCCGAGCGCAACCGGGCGAAGGCCAGCGGACGCAGGTCGGCAACGAAGCGGTCGTGGCCCATGAGCAGCTCGTAGAGCTGGCCGCCGCTGCTGAGGTATTGGTCGTCAAAGATCTCCGGGCCGTCGCCCAGCCGGCGCCACAGCTCCTCCTCGCGGGCGGCGAGCCAGGCCTTGGCCGTCGGGAAGAACTTGGCGAAGGACGCGAAGCCGTGCTCCAGCGAGCGCGCCGTCGACGGCCGCGGCGCCAGCCGCCGCCGCGTCCCGGTGCGCAGGTCGACGCGCGCGGCCCGCACGCCCCGTCCGCGCACGGCGCTCAGCTGGTCGGCGAGGCCGGCCTTGGCCGTCGGCAGCTCGGTCATGGCGGCCACCACGATGTCGCGGAGCGTGGTCCGCGGCCCGCGCTGGGGCGCCAGCGCCGCCAGGCTCCAGGCGCTGCGCTTGCCGTACATGAGCCCGCGCGTGCCGTCGATCGGGTCGAGGATGCATTTCCAGCGGGTCGCGCCCACCGGCGTCCGCCGCGGAAAGGTGGTCGCCGCCTCCAGCCCCTCCATCACGAGCTCGACCGGCCAGGACCGCGGCCAGTGCGCCTCGAACCAGCCGAGCACGGCGGCCTCGCCGACCTTGTCCACCGCGTAGATGGTGTCGGCCGGCGTGACCGCGGCCACCTGCGCCAGGACGGCGGCGCCGCGGGGGCGGGCGCCGACGACGGAGGCGCGGATCGCGTCCTGCAGGCGGCAGAGCAGCCGCCGGGCGGCTTCGAGTTCGGCGCGCATCGCGGCAGGCGGCGGCCGGTTCAACGGGCGCGGGCGGGCTCCGCCGCCGCGGGGAGGAGGGCCCGGGTCGATTCGCGGCTGATGAGCTGCGTCGGGATGGTCAGACGCTGCGGCGGCAGCCAGGGCTGCCGGATGCGGTTGAGCGTGAATTCGGCCAGGTGCCGGCCCAGCTCCTCGGGAAACTCGCGCACGCTCGTCAGCGACGGATGGAAGAGGGCGGCCTCGGAATCGTTGAAGCCCACCACGCTGATGTCGCCCGGCACGGCGACGCCCGACTCGCGCAGGGCTGCATAGACCCCGCCGGCCACGTGGTCCGAGCCGGCGAAGATCGCCGTGACCGGCTCGCGCCGGGACAGGATGGATTTGGCGCCCAGGTAGCCCAGCTCACGGCCGTCCGAGTGGATATCGCACAGGCGCGGCGGCAGCCCCGCCCCCTCCATCGCGCGCCGGTAGCCTTCGCCGCAGCGGGTGTACCAGGGCAGCCGGGTGTCGCCGATGAACCAGATGTGGCGGTGGTGCTGCGCCAGCAGGTGGCTGGTGACGTCGAAGGCGCCCTGGATGTCGTCGGAGCAGACCACGTCGCAGGGATCCTGCTCCCAGCCCCCGATGAGGTTGTTGCCGAGGACCGAGAAGGGCACCTGCCGCTCGCGCAGGGCGTGGAGCAGGTTGACCGAGTTCACGCCGGCCAGGATGACGCCGCGCGCCGGGGTGCGCCGGCTGAGGATCTGCGGCAGGTGCAGCTCCTTGGCCGGCACGCCCGCGGGATAGCGGAAAGTCAGGAACACCAGCTCCCAGTTGTTGGCCGACACGTAGCTCTCCGCTCCCGCCAGCACGCGGGCCTGAAAGCTGTGGAGGATGTCGCGGTTCGCCAGGACGAAGGCGATGATCCGGCTCGTTTCGTCCCGCTTCTTCTCCAGGTCGATACCGAGCTGCGCGGCGGCCTGGCGCACGCGCTCGCGGATCTTGGGATCCACATTCTGCTTGCCGGCGGCGATCCGCGAGACCGTCGCGGCGCTCACCTTGGCCAGCTTAGCCAGCTCGTAAAACGTGGCTTTTTTTCCCATGGGCGAAGCATGCTTCCGATCCTCCGGGCCGACAAGCGTGCAGTTCAGGCGCGGCCCTCCTGCTCCTGCCGTGCGGGAATCCTTCCGAGATCGCGCGCCCGCCCGCTAGGCGGCGGTCGGGGTCAGGCGGTCCGCCGACGCCAAGTCGAGGAACACCTGGGCGTGGGGATGACGGCGGACGACCGAAGCCGGGCAAGCCGTCGTGATGGAACCTTCCAGGGCCTGCCGCACCGCCTCGGCCTTGCGGCGTTCCGGCACGCAGCAGATCCAGGCCGAGGCCCGCAATAGCCCGGAACAGGTCACGCTGATCGCCCGCTTGGGCACCGAATCCAGGTCCTTGAAATGGCCTTCGCCCACCTGCTGCCGGCGGCAGGCCTCGTCCAGCTCGACCACCTTCAGCATGGCGGGATCGTCGAAATCCGCGACCGGCGGGTCGTTGAAGGCGATGTGCCCGTTCTCGCCGAAGCCCACAAACGCCGCGTCGAGCGGCCCCGCCGCCAGCAGCGCGGCATACCGGCGGATTTCGGCGCCGAGGTCCGCCGCGTCGCCTTCGATGTAGTGCATCTGCGCCGGATGGACCTTCTGATCCACCTGGTGCTTGAGCCAGTAACGGAAACTCGAGGGGTGACCGGCCGAAATGCCAACATACTCGTCCATGTGGAAGGTCTCAACCCGGCTCCAGTCCACGTCGGTCCGGCGCGTCAGCGCCGCAATGAACTCCAGCTGCGAATTCCCCGTGGCCACCATGATCCGCGCCCGCCCGCGGGCGGCGATCGCCGCCCGGATGATCTTACTGGTGCTTTCCGCCGCCGCCAGGCCCATGGCCTGGGTCGTGGAATAAACGCTGACGCGGGCCTGGCCGGCTGAGAACGAACGAAAGGGGGTTAACGCACACATTAGGGTGTCAAAGATAGAAAAGGTTTTATCATTGCAAGAAATATTTCTCAACTTTTCGGCCAGACAAGCCAAAGACGGACCCCTAGAGAAGCCATACCTTGGCTAAAAACAGGGCTCAGGCATGGTTCCCATAGGGGAAAAGACGGAGAACGACGTGCCTATTAATGAGAAATGTTTACCCATTATCAGAAAATATTTCTTGCCAAGCTGCAAAAGGTCTCGCAGAGCCATGGCAGCACCGGCGTGCCCCTACCGCCGTCAATTCCGTTCCGCACCCTCCGACCCACCCCAGCTTATGAACCTGCTCTCGTCCTCGTCAGTCGTCGCGGCGGCGCCTCGAATCCTGGCCGCCGTGCTTGTGTTGTCCCCCGCCTTCGTCCCCTCACTCCTCCTGGCCCAGCAGAAGGAAGACCCGAAGGAGGAGGTGTTGCAGCTGAATCCCTACACGCTGACCGGGAAGAAGGTCGTGGACTGGAACTCGCAGATGACGTTCTCGGGCAGCCGCACGGCGGAGCTCCTGCTGGACACGCCGACGAGCATCTCGATCCTGACGGGCGAGTACCTGGCCGACATCGGCGCCACGAATCTCACGGACATCTTCCGCTTCGGCGCGAGCGGCGTGACGCAGCGCGTGAGCTACCGCGACGATTTCACGGTCCGCGGCTTCCGGCAGAGCCTGCTGCGCGACGGCCTGGCGGTGTCGGGTTCCAACACCGGGGCGCTGACCCCGGTGTACGACGTCGAGCGCGTCGAGGTGGTGAAGGGCCCGACGGCGCTCGTCTTCAGCAACTACGGCAACCTCAGCGGCACGGTGAACTACGTGACCAAGCGCCCGACCTCCTACGCGACCGGCGACGCGTCGTTCTCGGTCGGCAACTACGGGACCTACATCGCGTCGGTGACGCAGCGCGGGCCCCTGCTCCAGAACGGGCGCATCCGCTACCGCGTCACGGGCGGCTGGCAGGAGCAGAGCGGCTGGCTCGGCGAGGGCACCGACCGCAACCACTACACAAAGAACCGCGTCATCAGCGGGTCGGTCGACTGGACGATCGGCGACCGGACCGAGCTGCGCGTCGACGCCGGCCACCAGTACTTCGGGCGCCGCGAGCGCGGCTCGGCCATCATCAACCCGTCGACCGGCAAGGTCTGGCAGGGCTCCGTGGACGGGTTTTCCTTCGCGTCGAACTGGTCCTACCGCAAGGGCGTGGAGGAGCGTTTCAAGGCCGAGCTGATCCACTCGTTCTCCGCCGACCTCACGGTGCGCGCGATCGTCAACACCTTCTACTCGAATTCCTCGACGATGGGCATCCTGACGAACCCTGGGTTCGTCGCCGCGGAGGCGCCGAATTATGTGACGATCCGCCGGCAGGCCCACCACAGCGACACCGCGCCGATCTACGAGTTCGGGCTGGTTGACCTGACGTGGAAGCAGGACTTCGGCGCGCTCAAGAACCGCATCAACGCCGGCTTCCAATACGACCACACCAACACGGGCCGCAACATCGGCTCCTACACGGCCACGCTGCCCGACCTGAAGCTGAACGACCCGTCCACCTTCAACCCGCCGCGTCCGCTCATCTCCGCCTGGGTCGGCACCCCCGCCAGCCGCACGGAGCAGAGCGGCTGGACCGCCTACGCGCAGGATTCCGTCAGCCTCCTCAAGGAGCGCCTCATCCTCGCGGTCGGCGGACGCTACGTGTCGTCGTCGATCACCACGACCGGCTCGTCGACGTTCGTGCCTTCGTACGGCGCCGTCTTCAAGGTCACGCCCACCGTCTCCCTCTACGCGGGCGCCTCCGAGTCCTACACGCCGCGCACCGGCGAGGACGTGTTCGGCACGCCGCTGCGCGACACCATCGGCGAGAGCAAGGAGGTCGGGATCAAGTTCAACGCCCTCAAGGACCGGCTGTTCGGCACCATCACCTACTTCGACATCCTGAACGACCCCGTCTTCCGCCAGGTGCAGGGCGTGCATCCCGTGACGGGCCAGGTCGTCATCGGCAACGCGCAGGTGGGCAAGGAGACGAACGAGGGTTTCGAGGCGGACATCGGCTGGGTGCAGGACCTCGGCCCCGGCGCGCTCTCGACCTACCTGACCTACTACAACGCCGAGCCGCTGACGGCGACCGGCACGCAGCCGCAGGCGGCGGTGAAGGAGAAGTACACCGTTTTCGCCAAGTACGGCTTCACCCAGGGCCCGCTGGACCGCTTCCAGCTAGGCGGCGGCGCGTCCTACCAGGGCAGCGCCCTGGGCACCGGCTTCACCGACTCGCCCGCCTTCACGCTCTACAGCGCCTACCTGTCCTACGCCCACGGCCGGTGGAAATACGTCGTGAACCTCGACAATCTCACCGACAAGCGCGATGCCATCCTGGGCTCCGAGGCCAACTACCTCGTCTACCTCTCGGCTCCGCGCACCTTCAAGCTGACCGCCTCCACCAGCTGGTAACCCGCACCCCACCCCCCGCCCCATGCCCACCTCCCCCTCCCCCGCCCCCTTCCTCCGTCGCCTGCTGCCGCTGGCCGCGCTCGCCGCCGCGGCGGCGGTCCCGGCCGCGGAACCCGAGTTCATCGCCGACCGCCTGGAACTCTTCGCCGACCGCCACCTGGTCGAGCAGGCCCGCAACGTGCAGTTCGCCGTCGGCACCCCGCGAGCCGAGAACATCGTCTTCCAGTTCGACGAACCCTGGGAGGGCCCGATGTCGGGCTGCTATGTCACCGTGCTCAAGGACGGCGACCTCTATCGCATGTGGTACCGCGGCGCCCGCAAGGGCGCGGACGGGCTGTACGACCGCCACTCCGACCTGACCTGCTACGCGGAGAGCCGCGACGGGATCACGTGGGTCAAGCCCCGGCTCGGCCTGCACGAGTTCAAGGGCAGCCGCGAGAACAACATCGTCTGGCCGTCGGGCGAGCCGCGCATCGCCCACAACTTCTCGGTGATGCTCGACGACCGCCCCGGCGTGCCCGCCGACCAGCGCTACAAGGCCGTGGGCGGCACCAAGAGCCACGGGCTCGTGCGGCTGGCATCGGCCGACGGTCTGCGGTGGCGGATCCTGCCGCTGGCGCCGCTGTTCAAGGATTATGCCCTCGACACGATGAACGTGCTCACCTGGTCCCCGGCCGAGCAGGTCTACGCCATCTACCTGCGCACGTGGACGCACGGCGGCACGCCGCAGCATCCGGCCTTCGTCGGCGCGCGCACGATCAGCCGGTCGGTGTCGCAAGACTTCGTCACCTGGTCGGAGCCCGAGCCGATGACGTTCGGCGACACCCCGACCGAGGACCTCTACACCAACGCGACCCACCCCTACTTCCGGGCCCCGCATATCCTGATCGCCCTGCCCCTCCGCTTCGTGAACAACCGGCAGGCCCTGACCGCCGCCGAGCTCGAGGCCTGGAACGTGAACCCGAACCAGCGCACGTCGGTGTCCGACGCCGTCCTGCTGACGTCCCGCGGCGGGAACGCCTACGACCGCACGCACATGGAGGCGTTCCTCCGCCCGGGTCTGGACCGCAAGTCCTGGTTCGGGCGCGACCTCTACCCCGCGCTCGGCGTCGTGCCGACCGGCCCCGAGGAGATGTCGCTCTACGTCACCACCCACTTCACCCTGCCCGACTACCACCTGCGGCGCTATTCCCTGCGCACCGACGGCTTCGCCTCCGTGCGGGCGCCCTACACGGGCGGCGAGGTGGTGACAAAGCCGGTCCGGTTCTCGGGCAGCAAGCTCGTGATCAATTATTCGTCCTCCGCCGCCGGCGGGGTGCGCGTGGAGCTGCTCGACGCCGCCGGCCGGCCCATTCCCGGCTATACGGAGAAGGAGAGCGCCGACATCGTCGGCGACGAGATCGCGCGCCCCGTGGCGTGGAACGGCAAGGAGGGGCTGGAGCGCCTGCGCGGGCTGGCCGTGAAAGTAAGGTTCGTACTGCGGGACGCCGACCTCTATTCGTTCCGCTTCGCCCCCTGAGTCGCCACCCCGTCCCGCCTTCCCCCCCCCGATGTCCCCCTCCCGCGTCCGCCGCAAGCTCGCCACCCAGGAAGTCATCCTGTGCGCGAAGACCTCCTACCACCTGCCCGACGTCGCCGAGATGTTCGGCCGGGCGGGCTTTGACGGGATCTGGATCTGCCTGGAGCACAAGCGCAGCGATCCCGCGGCCGTGCTGGCCCTGATCCAGGCATGCCGCCTCGGCGGCGCCGACGCGATCATGCGGGTCAAGCCGGCCAACTACACCGACATCCTGTGGATGCTGGAGGCCGGCGCGCGCGGCCTCATGCTGCCGCGCGTGCGGAGCGTCGACGAGGTGCGGGAGGTGGTGGACCTGATGAAGTTCCCGCCCGCGGGCCGGCGCGGCCTCGACGGCATCGGCGCCGAGGCGGACTTCGGCCGGCTGCCGGTGCCGGCGTACGTGGCCGAGGCCAACCGGGAGAGCTTCCTCGTCGTGCAGATCGAGGAGCCCGAGGTCGTGCCGCACATCGACGCCATCGCGGCGCTGCCCGGAGCGGACATCCTCTTCGTCGGCCCCGGCGACCTCACGCTGGCCCTCGGCAAGTTCGGGCAGACCGACGACCCCGAGGTGGTCGCCATCCTGCGGCGCGTGGCCGAGGCCTGCCAGCGCCACGGCAAGGTCGCGGCCATCCCGTGCCTGCCCGGGCAGGTCGCGAAGTATCGCGAGATGGGGTACCGGTTCTTCAACGTCATCAGTGATTACCGCTGCGTGTCCGCCGGCCTGAAGCAGACGGAGACCGACCTCGCCGCACTGGGCCTGCCGCTCCGGGCGAATCCCTAGCCGCGCCCCGGCGATGGTCCGCCCCGCCCCATGAATCCCGCCGGCGCCCTCGCCCAGCCGCGCTGGCGGATCCTCGCGTTCCTCTGCTTCGCGGCGATGCTGAACTACGCCGACCGCGCGGCGTTCTCCACGGTGCTGCCTCCGCTGCGCGAGGAGCTCGGGCTCTCCGACGTGGCCATCGGCCTGATGGGCTCGCTCTTCCTGTGGAGCTACGCGCTGGCCTGCCCGGTGGCGGGCATCATGGCGGACCGCTATTCCCGCAGCCGGCTGGTGGTGCTGAGCCTCGCGGCCTGGAGCCTCGTCACCCTGCTCACCGGCCTGACCAACGGCCTGGCCATGCTGGCGGTGCTCCGGATCGGCCTGGGGATCAGCGAAAGCCTCTACCTGCCCGCCGCCATCGCGCTGCTGGCGGACCACCACGGGCCGAAGACCCGCGGCCGGGCGCTGGCGCTGCACTCGATCGGCCTGAACTTCGGCGTCGTCGCCGGCGGCGCCTTCGCGGGTTACCTCGCCGAGCACTTCGGGTGGCGCACCGGCTTCTGGGTGCTCGGCGGCGCGGGCGTGCTGCTGGCGGCGTTCGGCCACCGGTTCTTCGACCGGACCGAGCCCCCGGCCCCGGCCGCGGCGGCGAACCGGCCGGGGGTCGGCGAGGTGCTGCGCTACCTGGTGCGCGTGCCCACCTTCCACGCGCTCCTGCTGAAGATGATGCTCTCCGGGTTCACCATCTGGATTTTCCTGAACTGGCTCCCGCTTTATTTCCGCGAGGCGTTCCACCTGAGCCTGGGCGCCGCGGGCTTCGCCGGCACGTTCATGCTGCAGATCGCGTTCGTCGTCGGGCTCGCCGCGGGGGGCTGGATCTCCGACGTGGTCTCCGACGGCCATCCGCGCCGCCGCATGCTGATGCTGGCCTGGTGCTACCTGCTGGCGGCCCCGTTCCTGCTCCTCTTCCTGACCGAGCCGGGTTTCGGCGCGGTGGTGGTCGCGATCTCCGCGTTCTCGCTGCTGCGCGGCATGGGCGACTCGTGCGAGAAGCCGGCCCTGTGCGAGGTCGTGCCGCCGCGCTACCGGTCGACCGCGATCGGGCTGATGAACGCCTGCGCCAACGCCAACGGCGGCATCGGCGTCTTCCTGATCGGCCTGATGAAAGGCACGATGGGCCTGAACGCCATGTTCGCCTGCCTCTCGGGCTGCCTCCTGCTGGCCGCCGGCGTTTCCTGGGTGGGCTACCGCTTCTTCATGCAGCGCGACATGCAGCGCCTGCGGGAGCACGAGGCCGCGGCGCATGCCTAGCCACGCTTCCAGGGGGCCCCGGCGCCCGCTCCATTGCGCCCTGCTCGGACTGACGCACCCCCATTCCGCCGCGCTGCTCGCCGCCCTGGAGCGGGTGCCGGCGATCGGCCGGGTCACGCTCTGGGCCGAGGACCGCGGCGCCCGCCTGCCCGTGGCCGGGAAGGCGGACGGAATCAGCGCCGACCTCGACGCCGTGCTGGGGGAGCCCACCGTCGACTTCGCCCTCGTCTGCCTGCGCCCCGACCGGAGCGCGGCCGTGGCCCGGCGGGTCATCGCCGCCGGCCGGCACCTGCTCACGGAAAAGCCCGCCGGCCTGACCGCCGCCGAGATCGGCGGCCTGGTCCGGGCCGCGGAGCGCGCCGGCGTCCTCGCCGCGGTGCTCTACCCGAACCGCCTGCATCCCGTCGCGACCGAGGCCCGGCGCCTGTGCCGGGCCGGCGCGCTCGGGCCGCTGCTGTCGCTCGAGGCCCGGTGCCTCACCACGCAGGTGCGCTTCCGCGACCCGCGCTCCTGGTTGTTCCGCCACCGGCAGGCCGGCGGCGGGATCCTGACCTGGCTGGGCTGCCACTACCTCGACCTGCTGCAGCACGTCTCGGGGGACGACATCGTCGCGGTCGCCGCGACGCTGGCCCGCCGCTCCGGGGAGGCCATCGACGTGGAGGACGCCGCCGCGCTGACGCTGCAGTTCCGCTCCGGCGCCGTCGGGACCTTTCACGCCGGCTACGCGCTGGCGTTCAGCGGCGGCGGCTACATGAACCCCGCGGGCAACGACGCGTACCTGGCTTGGAACGGCCGGGACGGCCGGCTCGTCTGGCCGGACCCGCTCCAGCCGCGCCTGCACCTCGAGCTGCCGGGCCCGCGTCCGGTGCGCACGCGGAGCTTCCGGCTCGCGCCCGGCGCGACCGCCGGCAGCCATTGCCGCGAGGCGGTCATCCGCCGGTTCGCCGCCGCCGTGCGGGGCCGGGAGGAAAACCCCATCCCGCTGGCCGCGGCCTGGCGCACCGCGCGCCTGCTCGAGGCCGCGGCGCGCGCGCAGGCGACCGGCCGCCGCGTGCCCGTGGCGTCGCCCGCGTCATGAGCCCGACGCCCCCCGCCCGGGGCCCCCGCCCCCGGCATCCCGGGCGCTCAGCGCACCTCGCGGCCCACGGGACTCCGCCCCAGGCCGAGCAGCGTGCCGGCGATGAACGCCGCCTGCAGCCGCCGGATCTCGTCGCTGAAATGCACGTGGTCGATGAACCCCGCCGGCAGCAGCGGCAGGGTGAAGGCGTGCAGGTCGATCACCGGAACCGCCCGCGCCGCCATGATCTCGTCCGCAATCCGATTGTAGACGGCCACGTCGCGGCCGAAGCGATGAAACGAGCTGTTCCGCGCATTGTGGATGTCCTCGAAAACCGGCGTGATCCGGACCCAGACCGGCCGCAGTCCGGACCCGGCCGCCAGGTCGAGCAGGACCCCGAGATTCTCGCGGTAGCGTTCCGGCGCGACCTGTCGCTCGCCCGTCACGGGGTCGGTCTTGATGTCGTGGAGCCCGCAGTTGCACAGCAGCCAGGTCCCCGCCGCCAGGCCGCCGCCCCGCAACCGCTCCTGCAGGTAGGCGCGCACCATCGCCGAATCCCCGCCGTTGGCCCCGTCGGGATCCGCACTGCCCGGAGGCATCCGCTTGCGGTCGTAGCCAAACCGATGCTGCAGGTATTGCTCGAGATAAGGGCCGTACTGGATGGAGATGCTGTCGCCGATGACGAACACCTGAGGCAGCGGGGCGTGGGGGGAGGATGCGGACATGGTCGGGAGCCAGGGAGACGGGAAACACGCGCCTCCACCGTCGCCGCCGATTCCGCCCTTCCGCCCCCGACAATGCAAAGGCAAATTTTCCGGATTCCAGGAAATAATTCCCATCATCCGATTCCCGGCTCCGATCGCCGGTTAACCTCGGTCTTCAAGCGACTCAAGCATCCGGAGCCAGACTCCGCCCTCCGTCCATCATGAAAGCCAAACTCACTCGCCAGAACTTCCGTGGTCCCTGGGCCGGCCTGCCGGTCGCCTGGGACGAACAGTTTCGCTTTGATGAATCCACCTACCGGGAGGACGTGGCCCGGTGCTGCCGGGCGGGCATACCCGGCGTGTACACCTGCGGCACGAGCGGCGAGTTCTACGCGATGGAATTCGACGAGTTCCAGGCGGTGACGCGCGCGGCGGTCGAGGTCGGGGCGGCGCACGGCACGCCGGTCATGATCGGGGTCACCTCGACCTACACGCTGGGCGCGGTCCGGCGCGCGGCGTTCGCCGCCGAGACCGGCGCCCAGGCGATCCAGGTTGCGCTGCCCTTCTGGCTGCCGGTGGAGGACCGTGAGATCGTGCCGTTCTTCCGCGAGGTGGCGGCGGCGGCGCCCGGGCTGGCGTTTTCGATTTACGAGACCATGCGCGCGAAAAAGGTCCTGACGATCGACCAGCACCGGCGGGTCAAGGACGCCGTCCCCGACTACCTGATGGTGAAAGCGAACACCCCGGCGCTCGGCAGCACGGCGGAGGGGTGCCGGCAGCTTTCGGAATTCGTGAACGTCTTTTCCGAGGAAGAGCACTGGAACCTGCTCGGCCCGGCCGGCGTGGCCGGCTGCTGCAGCTCCAAGGTCTATGGCTTTCCGCGCTACATCCTCGGGCTCTGGCGTCTGCTGGAGCAGCAGGACTGGCCGGAGTTGGACCGGCAGTTGGGCAGCCTGCGCGCGGTCACGACGTTCTACCGGACACGGAACCAGGGCCGCGGCCTGACCGACTCGGCGCTCGACCGGATGCTCGGCCGGCTCCAGCCGTTCCTCGGCACCAGCCTGCGCTGCCGCCGGCCCTACCCGCACATCACCGAGCAGGACCTTGCCGAGCTGCGGAGCTGGTGCGGGCAGCACACGCCGGAGCTCCTGGAACGCTGAACCCGGTTTCCCCGGGCCGCGACGCGCTCACACCTGCGCCTGCGCGCGGTAGCGACGGGGCGACTGGCCCGCGAGACGCGCGAACCAGTTGGAAAACTGCGCCAGGCTGGAGAAACCGAGCTCGGCGGCGATCTCCTTGATTGTGCGCTCGCGCCGGACAAGTTCGCCGCCGGCCCAGTCGAAACGGCGACGTTCGAAATAGCGGCGCGGGGTCATGCCGTACTCGGCCGTGAAGCGCCGCGTGACCTGCGGCACGCTCCAGCCGACTTCCTTCGCCAGCCGGCCGCGCGCCAGCCGCTGTGCCAGCGGCTGCGCATGCAGGAGGTCGCGCGCCCGCACGAGCCGCTCGTCGACCGCACCCGCCCGCGGGCGGATGCCCGCGCCTTCCACCGCGCGAGCGTAGCGCTCGAGCCAGCGATAGAACCAGGACTGCAGCGCGAAGACCTGCGCCGGCGACCCCAGTCCGGCCGCCGTGACTTCGCGCCACCGTTTCACCAGTTCGCAAGCCACCCGCGTCATTACCGGGTCGGCCTTCTCCGGCATGACGAGGGTGCGGGACCGGGGAAAGAGCTCCTCGCCGTTCAGCCGTCGCAGCCGGAACCGCACGCTGATCAGCACCGCGTCCTCGGTAAAATCGTGCCAGCTCGCGCCCGGCCGCGGCATGATCCAATGGCCCGCCCGCGCCTCCATCATCTCGTCATCGCACCGCACCCGCACGCTGCCCTGCCGGATCAGCCACGCCGGGATGTCGTTGGTGTACATCGTGCTCCGCCGCGACTCGGGCTCGATCTGGCGCTCGGTCGCCCACAGCAGCTTGAGGTCGAGGAGGCCGATTTCCATGGGAGGGGTGGGACGCGGTGGGAGCCGCCGGGTGGACGCGCAATCCGCCGGCTCCGTGGCCGCTCCTGCCTGGACGGCATGATCCAAACTGTCAACAATTGGAAACAAACGCTCAACCCTAGCCTATTGTAATCGGCCGCGCCGCGCTTTTCATTTTGAAAACTTTATCCACCCCCGCCCCGCTATGAAAAGTCCGCTCATCACCCCGGAAATGAAGGCCCAGTTCGAAGAAGAGGGCTACCTCGTCGTCAACGGCATCCTCGACGACGCGACGATCCAGGCCGTCACCGACGACTACTCCGCCAAGCTCGACGAGGTCGCGCGGCTGTGGCAGTCGCAGGGCAAGCTGCAGAACCTCCACAGCGAGCTGCCCTTCGGCGAGCGCCTGGTGAAGATCACCCGCGAGGCGAAGCTGAGCTGGGGCCAGCATTTCGACATTTCGCTGCCGCAGGCCGGCGTGACGCACGACACCCCCTTCCACGCCAGCAAGGCGGTGTTCGACCTCCTGACCCATCCGCGCCTGCTCGACGTCGCCGAGACCTTCGTCGGCCCCGAGATCTATTCCAATCCCATCCAGCACACCCGCATCAAGCCGCCGGAGCGTTTGCTCGGGAAGGACGCGCTCAACGGCCTGAACGCGAGGGTCGGCTGGCATCAGGACCAGGGCGTGGCGCTGACGGAGCAGGACGAGGTGCCGGTGCTGACGGTCTGGCTGGCGATCACCGACGCCAACGAGGAGAACGGCTGCCTCTGCGTCGTGCCGCGCAGCCACCGTCCGCCGGAGCTGAAATCCCACTGCCCCGGCATCGGCCTGGGCGGCGCGCTGGAAGTCCCGGCCAAGCTGGTCACCGAGGAGTCGATCCCCGTGCCGGTCAGGCGTGGCGGCGCGCTCCTGCTGCACCGGCGCACCCTGCACTCGTCCCTGACCAACCAGAGCGAGCGGATCCGCTGGAGCTTCGATCTCCGCTACCAGCCCACCGGGCTCCCGACGGGGCGGCCGGCCTTTCCCGGATTTGTCGCCCGCAGCCCGCGGAATCCCGGCAGCGAGCTGAAGGACTGGCGGCAGTGGGCCCAGCTGTGGGCCGACGCCCGCACGCGCATCGCCAACGAAGGCACGCCGAAGTTCAACCGCTGGGACGCCAGCGCCCCCGTCTGCGCCTGAACCGCCCGCGCCTGCACTCCCGCCGGCGCGAGCGCCCGCGTCACTCGGCCGGCGGATAGGGAATGCCCAGCTGCTCGAGGTAGGTCCGGTATTTCGTCGGATCGTACCGGAGCGCCTTCAGCCGCTCGCGGTAGGGCGCCATCTTCTCCCGGTTGACCGTCAGGGGCGGCGTGGTGCCCGGCGGCAGCAGGGGCTGCCACTTCTGCTTGCTGGTCTGGGTGGCGAAGAAGGCCTTGGCCGACTGCACCAGCTCCGGCCGCAGCAGCAGGTCCAGCGCCATGAGGGCCTGGGCCTTGGCGCCGGCGGTGGTGCCCTGGTGGGCGATGGGCGTTGCGGACGCGATGCCGCTGGACCAATGATGCATGACCATGTCGGGGATGTTCGCCGGATAGCGCAGCACGATCGTGGGCACGTTCCAGCAGACCTCGCCGATATCGTCGGCGCCGCCGCCGAGCGAGTTGCCGGGGGGCTTGAGTCCGCTGGTCTGAGTGGCCAGGCCGACCTCCTCGACGCCGAGCTCGCGCTGCGCGGCCCGGGCCAGCCGCTGGTCCGCGTCCGACCAGGCCGGCATGCCGACCCGCAGGATGTTGGCCTGCATGGCCTCGGCCATGGGCCGGTTGAAATAACGGGGCCAGTGGGCGGCGATGACCTTCTCGCTGACCGTGGTATCGGTCATCATCGCGGCCCCTTGGGCGACACGGCGCGCGGTCTCATGCAGCTCGCGGATGCGGTCGTAGGTCGACTCGCGGAAGTAGTACCAGACCGTCGCGGTGGAAGGCACGATGTTGGGCTGCACGCCGCCGTCGACGATGACGTAGTGCGAGCGCTGTTCCGGCGGCAGGTGTTCGCGCCGGAAGTTCCAGCCCACGTCCATCAGCTCGACCGCATCGAGCGCGCTGCGCCCGAGCCACGGCGACACGCCGGCGTGGGCCCCGCGGCCGTGGAAGGTGAACTGGGTCGAGACCACGCCCACCCCGTATTGGCCGTAGGAGACGCTGAAATTGCTCGAGACATGCACGCCGAGCACGGCGTCGACGTCCTTGAACAGCCCGGCCTGCACCATGTACGTGCGGCTGGCGCCAAGCTCCTCGGCCACGCCGGGGTAGACCCGCAGGGTGCCCGGGAGGCCGTGCGCCTGCATGAGCTCCTTCACGGCCAGCGCGGCGGTCACGATCAGCGCGGGGCCGGTGTTGTGCCCCTCCCCGTGTCCGGGCCCGCCCTCGATCTGGGGATCGTGCTTCGGCACGCCCGGTTTCTGCGACAGTCCCGGCAGGCCGTCGAGGTCCGCCATCATCGCGATCACGGGCGCACCCGATCCCCAGCTGGCGACAAACGCCGTGGGGATGCCCGCGATCCCGCGTTCGACGGCGAAGCCTTCCCGCTCGAGGATGCCCGTGAGGTAGGCCGACGACTCCGTCTCCTCGAAGCCGATCTCGGCGAAGCTGTAGAGCGAGTCGACCATCTGCTGCGTCAGCCCGCGGCGGGCCTCGACCTTGGCCAGCGCGGCCTGCTTCAGGGCATCGAGGTCCGGCGCCGCCGCGCGCGCCGGGACGGCCGGAAGCGCGGCGGCCAGCACCGCGCCGAGGATCGCCGGCGCGCGCCGGCGCAGGAGGGAGGCCGTCATGGCTTCTGCTCCGGCGGGGTGACGCGGCCGACCAGGACCGTGCGTCCCTTCTTGCTGAGGCTGTAGAAGATCTCCGGCTCGTCCGGGTCCCAGGCGAACGCCTGGCCCTGGGCGGTCACGGGGATCGTGGCCACCCAGCGCAACGTCGGCCCGGCCTCGGGCATCTGCAGCACGTAGAGCTCGGTGTGGTCGTGTCCGGTCACGAACAGGTAGCCGCCGGGACCGAACGCGCCGCCGGAGCAGCTGTAGCCGCGGACGCCCAGCCGCGCCATCAGGTCGGCGGGGAAGGCCCAGCCGCCGGTCTGGCGCCATTCGTCATCAAACTCCACGATGCGGGTCCATTCGGGGCCCTTGCCGGGTTCGCCGCCGCGCTTGCCGTAGTGGACGAAGCAGGCGATCCAGCGGCCGTTGCGCCGCTCAACCCAGGTGAGCGAGCCGTCGGCCCGGCCGAAGCTGCGGCTGCCGACGTGCTGCAGCGTGGCCGTGTCCCAGATCTCGACCGAGCTGAGATTCGGCACCCCCGGGTAGTTCGAATGCGCGCAGTACAGCCGGCCCTCGTGCACGATGCCGGCGTTCAGGTGCGTGAGCGGCTCGCCCTCGGGACATTCCCAGGAGGCGACGCGCTGGCCGGTGTCCTTGCGGTACTTGCCGATCGCGAAGTTGGAGATGATGTAGAGGTGCTCGCGGTCGGCCGCGACGCCCTGGCGGGCCTCCGGCGCCGCCAGGCTGCGGAGATCGACGTACTTCCAGCCATTGGCGCCGGGAATCGGCGCCGCGGGCGCCGGGGCGGCGGCGGCCGGAGCCGCGGGTGCGGGTGCGGCCGGTTCGGCCGCCCAGGCCAGGGTGCAGGAACCCAGGACGATCAGGAGCGTGCTTGTTTTCATAAAGGATGAGGTGAATGGGCGGGTCCGGCCGGGTGCGGGAGCGAAGCGGAAAGGGACGGCGCGCCGGGGCGCCGCCGGCTCATTCCCGCGGCCGCACGTTCCAGGCCGTCGCGGCGAGGAGCATCGAGACGATGGAGGCGCCGATCCAGAAGTAGAACAGGGGGGCAAAATCGTAAATCGTCCGCCCGTCCACCACCGTCTTGTGCCCGTCGAGCAGGAAGCCGCTGACCCAGTCCTGGGTGCCCGCGCCGACATAGGCGAAGATGCCGATGATGCCCTTGACCGTGCCGGCGGCGGCCTTGGGCATGATGTCGACGACGATCAGGCCGGCGAGAAACACGATCAGGCCGCCGACGCCGAAGCCGAACATGCCCATCGCGACCGCGTCGATCCAGCGGTGGCCCTCCGGGGCCAGGAAGAGCAGCAGCATGCCGCCCGTCTGGAGCAGGCCGTAGAGGAGCGTCGGGATATTGCGCCGCGAGCCGAAGAACTTGTCGGACATCCAGCCCGAAGCCGCCGCACCGATGAAGCCCATCACGGGATAGGCGCCCATGACGAAGCCGGCGTCGGTAAGCGAGTAGTGCTTCTGCTCCTGCAGGAAGAGGATCGCCCAGTTGTTGATGGCGTAGCGGGCGACGTACATGAGCGCGCAGCTGACCGCGAGGATCCAGACCCAGGGGCTGCGGAAGACCTGCTTCTGCAGCTCGAGCGTGGAGCCCTTCGGCGGCGGGCCGGCGGAGTGGTCGTTCTTGTAGTCCGACACGTGCGGCAGTCCGTACGTCCGCGGATGGTCGCCCAGGGTCCGGAACATCAGGAGCGAGAAGCCGACGCAGATGATGCCCGGCCCGATGAAGCCGGCACGCCAGCCGAAATGGTTCACCAGCGCCGCGGCCAGGATGAAGGTCATGCCCTCGCCCAGGTTGTGGGCCCCGGCCCAGATGCCGTAGCGGGTGCCGCGCTCGCGGTTGCTGAACCACTGGCAGAGCGAGACCACGCTGGGCGCGGACCCGATCGACTGGAACCAGCCGTTGAAACCCCAGAGGATCGCGAACGCCAGGAACATGCTGGTCGACCCGAACAGGAGGTTGGTCAAGGCCGACAGCAGGAGCGCCCACGACATGAACCGGCGGATGTTGGCATGGTCCGACAGCACGCCGTTGACGAACTTGCCGACCGCATAGACATAGAGCATGATCGAGCCGACGATGCCCATCTGCGAGGCGGTCATGACCCCCGAGTCGAGCAGCGGCTTCTTGGTGATCGAGAGCCCGAGCCGGCAGGTGTAGAAGAGCCCGTAACCGAGGATCAGGGTGAGGAAGATGCTCCAGCGCCTGCGCTCGTAGATCCGCCGGATCTCGGCGGGATCGGTGAGCAGGGCCGCCGCCGGGCCCGACTTGAAGTAGTGGATGAGAGCTTTGAGCATGGGATCGGTGGTTCTGGGATGACGGGCGGCGCCGGGGGCGGTTACGGCACGATGCCCGGGAAAACGTAGGCCTGGAGGAATACGAGCACGCCGACGAGCGCGGCGAGCACGAGGCTGTGCCAGAAGACGCCGCGCAGGATCTGGCCCTCCTGGCCGTGCTGGCCGGTGGCGACGCCGGCGACGACGATGCTCTGGGCATCGATCATCTTGCCCATGACGCCGCCGCTGCTGTTGGCCGCAGCCGCGAGCACGGGCGATATCCCGGTCTGCTGCGCGGTGATCTGCTGGAGATTGCCGAACAGCACGTTCGACGCCGTGTCGCTGCCCGTCAGGGCGACGCCCAGCCAGCCGAGCATGGGCGAGAAGAACGGAAAGAGGTAGCCGGTGCTGGCGAACGCCAGGCCGAGGGTTGAGTCCAGGCCCGCGTAGCGCGAGGCGAACGCGAGGGAGAGCATGCCCGAGATGGTCAGCAGCGAGAGCCGCACGCGCCACACCGTGCGGAACCAGATCCGGACGAGCTCCGGCGGCCGCAGCCCGAGGATCAGGCCGGCAACGAGGCCGGAAATCAGCGAGGATGTGCCCGTGGCCGAGAGCAGGTTGAACGTGTAGACGGCGTTCTCGGGCTTGAGTTCAGGCGCGAGGGGCGGCGCCTTGAGCACCGCCTGATGGAGCCCCGGCACCGGAAAGACCGGCTGGTAGAGGCCGTTGAGGAACGCCTTGGTGGCCGGCAGAGCCCAGACGAAGACGAAGACGGTGAGAATGACCCACGGCGACCAGGCGCGGAACAAAGCCCCCGCGCCGATCGCCTGGCGCGGGGCCGCGGCCGCCGCGGCGTCCTCGTCGGGGAAGCGCCACACGGTGGCCGGCCGCCAGAACCGGAGCAGCACGAGCACGGAGCCGATGGACGCCAGGGCGCTGGCGATGTCGACCAGCCAGGGGCCGTGGTGGTTGCTGACGAGGTACTGCACCACCGCGAAGCTGAGGCCGCTGACGAAGCACGCCGGCCAGACCTGGAGCATGGCGCGCCAGCCGGTCATGGCAGCCACCAGCCAAAACGGGATGATGAGGCTGAAGAAAGGCAGCTGCCGTCCGGTCATGGCGCTGAGTTCCTGGAGCGGCAGGCCGGTGACCTGCGCGAGGGCGATGATCGGCGTGCCGAGCGAGCCGAAGGCCACGGGCGCCGTGTTGCCGATGAGGGCCAGCGTGGCCGCGAGCAGCGGGCGGAAGCCGATGCCGATCATCATGGCCGCGGAGATCGCCACCGGCGCGCCGAAGCCCGCCGCGCCCTCGATGAAGGCGCCGAAGGCGAACGCGATGAGCAGCGCCTGGATGCGGCGGTCGGCGGAAAGCCCGGCGATCGACTGCTTGACGATCTCGAACTGCCCGGTCTGCACCGTGATCTGGTAGAGGAAGATGACGTTGAGGACGATCCAGCCGATCGGCAGCAGGCCGTAGCAGGCGCCGTACGCGGCTGCCGCGAGGGCCATCCTCGGCGGCATGTGGTAGACGAAGACCGCCGCCAGCAGGACCGCCGCCAGGCCCGCCAGCGCCGCCCAGTGGGCCCGGACGTGGCAGAAGGCCAGCAGGCCGAGCAGGAGGACCACGGGAGCGACCGCGACCAGGGTCGACGCAGCCAGGCTGTCAAACAGCGGAGTGTAATTTTGGGTCCAAGTCATCGGGGCGAGGGGTGAACGAACAACACGGGCGAGGGCAAAAAACACCCGCCGGCACAAAACACCGCCGGCAGCAGGGAAAGGCAGTGTGGGGAAAAACAAGCGGCGGGGGCAAGCCCCCGCCGCTTGGTGCAAACGGAATTATGTCAGATCACAGTCTCCAGGTGACGCCGAAGTTGGCGGTCCACCAGTAGGCCTCGGTCGCCTGGTTGCGATTCGAGTAACCGGCGTACTCATCCAACGGCTCCTGCCCGAGGTTGATCACGTCCGCAAAGACCGAGAAGTTCTTGTTGATCCGGAAGCTGACCTTCGCGTCGATGATCTTGCGCTCCGCCTGGTACTGGTCGGCGTTGATGTCGCTGCCGAACGCCTTGATGAAGGCTCCCGTGTAGGTGTACGCGATGCGGGCCTGCACCCGGTACTTCTCATAGGAGAGCGCCACGTTGTAGATCCGCGGCGCCTGCTTGGCGAACGAGAGCTGCTCGCCCGGGCGGGTGAACAGGACCTCCTCGGACTCGGCCAGGGTGTAGTTCACCGAGAAGCCCAGGCCGTCGAACGGCGCGGGCAGCATGGTCAACGTCTGCTGGTAGTTGAACTCCACACCGGTGATCGAACCCTTGTCGGCATTCTCGGGCTTGGTGTACGAGAGCGACGAGAAATTGCGGCCCTGGTACGTGGTGTTGCGCAGGGTGAACGCATTCGTGAAGACCGGGTTGTCGACTTCCTTGTGGAAGCCGCTAATCGAGAAGATGCCCGCGTTCTTGAGGTAGAACTCGGACGATAGGTCGAAGTTCATCGACTCGAACGGCTTCAACTGGGGGTTGCCCTCGCTGATGCTGCCCGTGTAGATGCCCGAACCCGTCGGGAGGTCCTCAACGTAGGCATACTCCGAGGCCCGCGCCATGTCCGGATAGTTCGGGCGACCCAGCGTGTTGGTCCACGAAGCGCGGATGACCCAGGACTTCGTGGGCGTGAAGTTAAAGTGCACGCCGGGAAGGACGTTGGTGAGCTTCTTGGAGAAGCGCTTGAGCTGGGGCGGAGGCAGCGAGTTGACCAATTCGATCTGCTGGACTTCGCCTTCGTTGCTCTCGACGCGCACGCCGGCCAGCACCGACCAGTTGCCGAAGTCGACCTTGGCCATCGCGTAGCCGGCCAGGAGCGTCTCCTCGATCGAGAAGTCCGTGATGGCGGAGTTGACCTCGGAGCCGGCCAGGTTGTCCGGAAAATAATTCCGGTTAGCGGCGAAGAACGCCTGGGCCCCCTTGAGGTCGATCTGCGGCGACATCTGAAAACCATCCGCGCCGCCAAACATGACGTGGGCGGGCGACGAGATGTTAAACTGGCTCAAGTTGAAGGCATTCGCGCCGCTGCCGGCGCCGTAGTCCCGGTTCGTGCGGTCCCAGGCTTTCTCGCGGGTGAAGTATTTCGCCCCCACCTGCCAGAAGCCCTCCCGGCCGAAAATCTCGCGCTCGCGCTTGAAGTTGATCTCGGCGGTGCCGTTGTCTTCGGTCTCGGAGTCCTTGCGGAAGCGCACGCGGCGGAAGGGATAATTGGCCGCGCTGTAGAAGTTCGCACTCGGCGTGACCGTCCAGTACTCCGGCGCAATGTCCAGCGTGCTGGTGATGTTGGTGCCGGAGCGGAACTCCCAGTCTTGGCGGTCGGGGGTCTGCTTCTCGGCGTTGCCGATGGCCACCGTGTAGTCGAGCTTGGAGGCTCCATCGCCCAAAGTATTCTCGCCCTCAAGGGCAACGGTGGTGTAATTGTGCTTCTGGAGATAGTAACGGTATTCAACCGTGGCCCGGCCGCCGGTGAACGTGGCGACCGTCGGGGTGAAGGTCGCCGGGAACGCGGAGCGGAAGAATTCAAAATTGTTCTGCTCGCGGTTCTCCTCGTCCTTGAAGCGGTTGTCGTTCACCCGCAGGGCGAAGTAATTGCGGTCGTTCGGCTTGTACTCAAGCGCCGCGTTCATGCCCCAGCGCCAGCGCTGTACGTCGTAGTGGAACAAGGCCTGGTTGGCGGGGAAATAAATCTGGGCGCCAGGCGTGCCCACGGGGCCGGCCGGGAACCACGGATTGCCACCCGAACGGCGATTGGAAATATAGTGACGGAAGTCGTAGCTGCCGCCGACGACGATGCCCCACTTGCCGTCACCGAACGTGGTGCTATAAAGGCCGCTGGCGTTGTAGGGCGTCCATTCCCGCTCCTCGAAATCTTCCCGGGGCCCGTTGAAGTAGCCGCCCTTGGCGGTCAACGTGGCAAAGGTCTCTTTCCGGTCGAAGGCGCTCATGGTCACGATGTCGACCGAGGCACCGATCGCCTGCGCATCATCACTGGGCAACACGGCCTTCTTCACCTTGATCTCCTTGATGAGATCCGCTGGGACCGAGTCCATCGCGGCACCGCGGCTACCGGATTCGGTTGAACCCAGATTCACGCCGTTGAGCGTGATATTGTTCAAAGAGGAGTCGATACCGCGGACAACCACGTAGCGGCCTTCGTTCTGGTCGATCTCGGCAAACACACCGGGGAGGCGGCGGACCGCTTCGGCCGCGTTGCCGTCCGGCAGCTTGCCGGCGCTGTCGGCGGAAACGATGTCCATGATATTGTCGGCAAATCGCTTTTGCTGCAGGGCGCGAGCCTGGCCTTCACGCTCACCTGAAACGGTGAACTTGCCCAGCTGGAGCACTTCCGAGCCCAGGTTAAAATTGGCCCGGGCTTCGCCGTCAGCCGAAACCACGACGGTTTGCGTGACATCATCATAGCCGATGTACGAAGCCACGACCTTGTATTCACCGGCCGGGACGTTCGGAATCGTGAACTCGCCATCTCCAGACGTTACTGTGCGACGTGAAAGTTCCGGGATAGAAATGGATACATTTCCCAGATAGACATTCGTGTTCGCATCAGAGACTCGGCCGGAAATAATTGCGGCCGATGCCATCGAGTTCAGTAGCAGGAGCCCAAGCAGGCTCGCAACAAACCTACGTGCAAGGAATTGCATTGTGGGGTGTAGTTGTGGGGTTGCGGGAGGTTAAGTCACCCAAGCTGAACCTGAAATTTCTTTCCCAGTCAAATCGATTTAGCGAAACTAACGTGACAGTTGTGCGCTATTTCAATCCTCTGGACTTCATGCGCATGTGAACTCCCTGTAACTTTATAGAGTAGGTTGGGTGTTGTGTTACAACAAACAGATTGGTTACATTTTCATGCTGATTGGATCACCCATAAAATGAACTATCGCACGCATTTGCTTGAACGGAAATGAAGCTATTCCTTGGCGCGCGTCTGTTTTTCAGTCGGGCCGCAAGTTCAACGGCCGGGTTTCATCGGACTCCGCTTCGGAGCGTTCCAGCCGGCCGAGGTACTGGTCCACGAAGAACACCCGATGAGATTTGGCGTCCGGGGTCGACCTGAGCTCGATCTCGAGGCCGGAAAAGGCTCGCCCCAGTTGGACCACTTGCCGCTGAAAAGTGAAGGTGCCTTTCTCCGACACCAGTCGGATGGCCGCCTGCGGGGGATAAGCGGGCGGGGGAATCACGGGCGGCAGTTCCCGGAGGCTGGGGCGATAGAGCGCGATGGGGCTGTGTCTCTGCGGGGATTCCCCGCTCCCGCAGAAATTGTGCTGGTCGCGCAGCTGTTCGAGCAGCACGGAGGCGGTGCCGCAGGTGAAGTTGGCGGAGGAGCGGGCGAGGTGCTCCAGGGGATCCCGCACCGGAGGTGCGGACGACACCGGCGCCACAAAATCGACCAGCACCCCGACCCGCATCAGCCAGATCGTGAACGCGGTGTGCCGGCGGACCGGGACGTTGGCGTCCGGGGCCTCCGGCGTTACGGCGAACCGCCAGGGCACGCCATGGCGCCGGAAGCATCTTTCCACCAGCGGGACGAGCGAGGAGTCGGACGGGTTCGCGAGGAGGCCGGCGCCGACCATAAAATCGGTGGCCTCGTCATGCACCATCGCCGGCTGCGCGGTCACGCCGTCGGCGAACCGCAGGACCGGGCCGAGACACAGCCTCCACCGGTAGTTCGCCTCGGTCGGCAACGGGTCGGCCGCCAGCTCAAATCCGTCCGTCGCGCCCGGCAGCCGGCGCCGGCGGAGGATGAGGTCGATGGTGCTGACCGCTGGCACCGGAGTCACGCCGCGCTCGCGGAGTTTCTGCCGCAGGCGCGGCCCGCTCCAGTGCGGATTTTCCCGCCGCAGGCGGACGATCAGCTCGACCACCGCCAGCGGCGTCTTGCGCGGACTCGTGCGCGGACGTCGGCTGCGCGGCTCCAGCCCCGCGACCCCCAGTTCGCGGAACCGGCGCAGCCACTTGTAGCCGGTCTTGCGGCTGACCCCGTAATGGGCGCACAACGCCGAGAACGATTGCTCGCCCTTCTCCGCGCGCTCGACGAATTCAAGCCACATCGCGCGAAGCTAACGAATGTGGACGAACTCCTGTCAAGTCGCGGGCACCGCCACCGGATTTCAGCCCTGCGGGAACGGCGCGTGGGTCTCGCGCTTCAGCTCGCGCGTCATGAGCGCGGTGAGCGCGTCGGCGGGCTTCTTGCGCTGGAAAAGGATGGCGTAGACCTCGTTCAGGATCGGGGCCGTGATGCCCTTTTCGCGGCAGAGGCCGTGGAGCGCCTCCGTCGTGCGGTGGCCCTCGACGACCGTCCGGCGGCCGGCCAGCAGTTCTTCGACGGATCGGCCTTCGCCGATCTTCTGACCGAATTCCCGGTTGCGGCTCCAGGCCCCGTTCGAGGTGGCGACCAGGTCGCCGAAGCCGCTGAGCCCGTAGAACGTCTCCAGCTTCGCGCCGAGCGCCTGGCCGACCCGCACCATCTCCGCGAGCGCGCGGGTGAGCAGCGACGCCTTGGCATTGTCGCCCAGCCGCAGGCCGTCGCAGAGCCCCGCGGCCACCGCGTAGATGTTCTTCAGGCTCGCGCCGTACTCGGCGCCAGCCAGGTCGTCGCTGGTGTAGATGCGCAGGGTCGGGCCGCTCATGGCGGCCTGGACCTCGGCCACGAAGGGGTCCGGACGCAGCGCCGCCAGCACCATCGCCGCCGGCAGGCCGCGTGCCACCTCGCCGGCGTTGGTGGGGCCGGTCAGCGTGCCGCAATTCAGCCCGGGCAGGACCTGCGCCATGACCTCGCTGGGACGCAAGTGGGTGCCGGTCTCGAGGCCCTTCACCAGGCTCAGGAACAGCCGCAGGCGCGTCGGACTGGGCAGGGCGGCGCGGATCCGCTCGCACCAGGCGCGCAGCGTCTGCGAGGGGCAGGCGATCAGCGCCACCTCGGCCTCCGCCAGGGCGGCGCGCAGGTCGGACGTGACGGCCAGCGTCTCCGGAAGCCGGACCGCGGGCAGGTATTCGCGGTTCTCGCGTTCCGTCCGGATCACGGCGGCGTGCTCGGGCCGCCGGGCGACCAAGGTGGCCTGCTGGCCGCGGCGCACCAGGTGCGCCGCCATCGCCGTGCCCCACGCCCCGGCGCCGATCACCGAAAAATGGAGGGGGCGCGGCTCGGGCATGGGAGGAGGGACCTCAGGACTTGAGGAAGGCCGGGATCTTTTCCCCGGCGAGCATAGTTTCAAAAGTCTCGCGCGCGTTGACCAGCTCGAAGCGGCTGCCGGAGACCAGCACCTCGGCGGCCGCCGGGCGGGTATTGTAGCGGCTGGCCATGGTGTAGCCGTAGGCGCCGGCGCTCATGAACGCGACCAGCTCGCCCTCGCCGAGCGTCTGGAGGGTGCGGTCCTTCGCAAAGCAGTCGCCCGACTCGCAGATCGGGCCGACCACGTCGGCCTTCAGCGCGGGCCGGCCCGTGTCGCGGACCACCGGCACGATCTCGTGATAGGCGTCGTACATCGCCGGGCGCACCAGGTCGTTCATGGCCGCGTCGACCACGAGGAAATTCCGTCCCTGCCCGCGCTTGAGGTATTCGACGCGCGAGAGCAGCACGCCGGCGTTGCCGACCATAAAGCGGCCCGGCTCGAGCAGGATGCGCAGGCCGAGCGGCGCCAGCAGCGGCTTGAGCGCCGCGCCGTAGGCCTCGGGCGTCAGCGGGCGCTCGCCCTCGGGCTTGGCGTTCCACCACGCGGCGTCGCCGCTGGCCAGCGCGTCCTGGTAAACGATGCCAATGCCGCCGCCGATGCTGAAGTAGGCGATGCCATAGAGCTGCTTCAGCTGCTCGACAAACGGCACCACCTTCTGCACCGCCTCGATGAAAGGCGCCGCGGACGTGAGCTGCGAGCCGATGTGCATCTGCACGCCACGGATGGCCAGGTGCGGGAACCTCGCCGCCGCCTCGTACGCAGCCGCCGCGGCCTTGAGCGGAATGCCGAACTTGTTCTCGCTCTTGCCGGTGGTGATCTTCGCGTGCGTCTTCGCATCGACGTCCGGGTTGATGCGGATCGCGACGGGGGCCTTGACGCCCAGCCGGCCGGCAACGTGGTTGATGCGCGCCAGCTCGGGCTCGCTTTCGACATGGAAGCCGTAGATGCCGGACTCCAGCGCCAGCTTGATCTCGGCCTCGGTCTTGCCGACCCCGGCAAAGACGCTGCGCTTGGTCGCACCGCCGGCCGCCAGAACCCGGCGCAGCTCGCCGCCGCTGACCAGGTCGAAGGCCGAGCCGAGATTCGAAAACAGGCGCAGGATCGCGAGGTTCGAGTTGGCCTTCATGGCGTAGCAAAGCTGCACATCAAGCCCCGCGAGGCTCGAGATCAGCCGGCGGTAGTTGTCCTCGATGGTCCGCGCGCTGTACACATAGGTCGGGGTGCCGTGCAGGCCGGCGACGGCGTCGAGAGCGACATCTTCGCAATGCAGTTTCTGGCCGACGTAATGAAAGTGGTGCATCTGGGTAAAGGATGTGCGAATCCGGTCGATAAAGTGAGTGTGAAACCAGCCGAGATAGCCAGTTTCCCCTTGAACGGAAGCGCTATTTTTCAGGAGGTATAACCCATGTCGTACACGATGCGTCGCCTGCTCAACCACCTGCCGATCCCGTTCGGCATGCGGAGCGACCGCGTCCTGCGTACGACCCGGATGAAACACGCGCAATTCGCCTGCTTTCTGGAGGAATCGGGCTTCCGTTCCGGGTCGGCCGACCACTATGACCGCAGCCTCCGGCGGCGCCGCCTGGCCAAGGGCCTGATCATCTGGGCCACCGCGTTTGCCGCGGCCTGGGTCTTCCTCGAGAGCGCGCGCGCGGTCATGATCATGTGAGGATCGGAGATGGGAGTTCGGAGATCGCAGATGGTGGTTCGCAGATAGGGGGCGGAAATCCGTGATAGGCGCAGGGCGGCAAGGAAGACGAGCCAGGTGGGTGCGCACCCAAGGCCCCCATCACCTCTCTTCGATCTACCATCGACCAACTTCCATCTTCGATTCCCCGTTCTCCGCCTGGCATTGACGCGGGGGTGATGCGCGCTTGCATCGGGCCATGAGCCCCTCCCCTGCGGCGGCGAACCCGTCCTGGTTCCAGCGTTTCCTGGGTGGCGTCGAGCGCGCCGGCAACGCCCTGCCCCATCCCGCCACGCTGTTTGCTCTGTTGGCCCTGCTGGTCGTGCTGCTCTCGGGGCTCTGCAGCGCCCTGGGAGTCTCGGTGATCAACCCTGCGAACGGCACCCGGGTGTCGGCGGTGAACCTGATGACCAGCGAGGGGCTGCAGCGCATGATCACCGAGCTCGTCCGGAATTTCCTGGCTTACCCGCCGCTCGGGATCTCGCTGGCCTGCTTGATGGGCATCGGCATCGCCGAACATTCGGGCCTGATGGGCGCGATGCTGCGGTGGTGCGTGCTCAAGGCGCCCGCCCGCCTCATCACGCCGATGGTCGTCTTCGCCGGCGTGATGTCCAACGCCGGCAGCGAGGTCGGCTATGTGCTGCTGACGCCGCTGGCCGGTGCGCTCTACCACGCCCTGGGCCGGCATCCGCTGCTCGGCATGGCCGCGGCCTTTGCCGGCGTGTCGGGCGGCTACAGCGCCAACCTGCTGGTCGGTTCCGTGGATGTGCTGCTCGCCGGCCTGTCCGAGGCGGCGGCCCGCATCGTCGACCCGTCCTACAAGGTCAACGCCGTCGCGAACTGGTATTTCATGGTCGTTTCCACGTTTGTCATCACGGGCGCCGGCACCTGGGTCACGGAAAAGCTGGTCGCGCCGCGCCTGGGGCCCTACCTGGGCACCGCGGCCCGCGATGAGCTGAAGCCGCTCGGCCCCGCGGAGAAACGCGGGCTGGCGGCGGCCGGCCTCGCCGCTGCGCTCCTGACCGGTGTCGTGCTCTGGGGCGTGCTGCCCGCCGACGGCTTTCTGGTCAGCCGCGCCCACCCCGGCTTCGCGCACTCGGCGTTCATGGTCGGGCTGGTCACGTTCATCTTCCTTTTCGGCCTGCTGCCCGGCGTCGCCTACGGGCTCGCGGCCGGCACGATCCGGAACGACCACGACATCATGGCGGGCATGACCGACACCATGAAGTCGATGGCCTCGTTCATCGTCCTGGCTTTCTTCGCCGCGCAGTTCATCTCGTACTTCAACTGGACCAACCTGGGCATCATCACCGCCGTCCGCGGCGCGGAGTTCATCCAGCATCTCGGGCTCCAGGACCTGCCGATCCTGCTGATGATTGCGCTGGTGCTGTTCGCCGCCGCGGTGAACCTCCTGATCTCCAGCGCGTCGGCGAAGTGGGCGCTGCTGGCGCCGGTATTCGTACCGATGTTCATGCTGCTCGGCTATTCGCCGGAGCTGGTGCAGGGGGCGTTCCGCGTCGGGGACAGCGTGACCAACATCATCACGCCGCTGATGAGCTATTTCCCGCTGATCCTGACCTTCGCGCACAAGTACGACCCGCGCGTCGGGATCGGCACGATGATCGCGACGATGCTGCCCTATTCGATCACTTTCCTGATTGTCTGGACCCTGCTGCTCATGGCCTGGATCGGGCTCGGCTTGCCGATGGGACCGGGGGCGCCGCTGTTTATCGCCCGCTGATCGGGCAGCGCCCGGGAGCGGGGCGATCGGGCTCTCGGCCTTCAACCCGCCGCTGGCAACTGCCTGAGCTTGGGCCGAGCCGGCACGACTTTCGACCTGCGGCCCTAAGGCTTTCCCCGGCCTGAGTTCGCCTGCGCCGCAGCCGGCACTCCCGGCGGCGCGCGAATAAATCCTCGATCTCGCGCCGGATTCCGCGTGTCTAGTGGCGGTCCCTCCGGCCGCCTCCGCCCAACGCCCAACATGCGCCTCAACGCCGATCTCTATCCCTGGATCTCCGTCGGCGCGATCGCCTGGGGGGTGCTGGATTGTTTTTTCGGCTTCCGGGTCTTCAAGCTGACCCTCGCCCTGCTGGGCGGCGTGATCGGCGCCGTTTTTGGCCAGGCGGCCGGCGAGGCGCTCGGGCTGGGACCGGGGGGGGAGATCGGGGGTCTGCTCATCGGCGGCCTGCTCGGCGCAGCGCTGGCGTACATGCTCTACCTCGCGGCCGTGTTCCTGGCCGGCTTCGGCTTCGGCGCCACGCTCGGCATCCTGCTGCTGGCCAATTTCCATCACACCGTGGCGATGCTGACCGGCTGCGTGCTGGGTGTGATCGGTGGCTTCACGGCGATCAAGCTGCAGCGCGTCCTGATCACGCTTTCCACCGCGTTGCTGGGCTCTTTCCGGGCCACGCTCGCGCTGTCCTATTTCACGAACCAAATCGACTGGCTGTATTATTTCCGGCAGCCCCAGCAGATTGCGGCGCTGATCGACGGCAACAAGTGGATGTTTCCCGCCATCCTGGCGCTGGCGGCGGTAGGCGTGGTCTGCCAGTTCGAGCTTGGCGGGAGGAGCGGCAAAAAAAAGGACGCCGACTAAACTTGCCGGAAGCCGCCGGGCCGGCAGAATCTCCGCCGATGAGAACCCTGAGCCTCCCTTTCCTGCTGATCGCATTGTTCGCCGCCCTGCTGGCGGGATGCTCCAGCGGCCGCAGCACGGTGGTCGGACTGCGCTTCGAGCTGACCGGCGTCGAGCAGGCCGCCGACGGCTCCACCAAGGTTTCGTGGCGGGTGCTCAATCCCAATCTGGTCGCCTACCTCCTCGCGGAAGGCACCCACCGGATCACGCTCGACGGTGTCCCGGTCGGCACGTTCAAGCATTCCACCCCCATCGGCGTCCCGGCCCAGAACCAGTCCGACAACGTGGCCACCCTCGAGACGACCGCCCCGTCCGCGGCAGCGCTTGCCGCCGCCGCCTCCCGCGGCCGGGCGAGCTACCGGCTCGAGTCGCAGATCGTCGTCCGCCTTTTCGGCGACAACATCCAGAAAGCGACCTTCCACAACGCCGGCGAGGTGGCGGTGGCCGCCAAGTAGGCGCACGGGTTGCCGGAAAGCCGAGGTGTCTCCGGAGTGCCGGGGCGGCTCGCGGCTCCGCCGGCTCAGGCCGCGAGCGAATGACCGAAGGCCCGGGACGCACGGCGCGGGGAAGGCGCCGCGAGTCGGATGGGCCGGTCGACGATGAGCGAACGGGATGGGCGGCGGTACTGCCGGATCGTCCACGCCACCAACCCGGTGGTGAAGCTGACGGCGCATAAGTCCGCGGCGTCGAACGGACGTCCGCCTGCAAGCAGGGTCAGACTCAGGAGGGCGGCGGCGAGAACGGCAATGAGAGCGGTTTTCATGGGAGGAACGGTGTTTTCGGGAAAACACCTCCTCCCTGCGAAAAGTCGCAGGAACCGGGCCGGCGGGTCAGCCGGCGCCGCCGCCACCGCCCAAGGAAACCGGCTGGAAGCGGCTCTTGAAGAGCGCCTTCACGTAGTCGCGGTTCATGCGGGCGATGAAGTCGTGGCTGATCAGCTTCGGGCAGACGGCGCTGCACTCGTACTGGTTCGTGCAGCTGCCGAAACCGGCCTCGTCCATCGTCTGGACCATCGCCAGCACGCGGGAATCGCGCTCCGGCTGGCCCTGGGGCAGGAGGCCGAGGTGCGAGACCTTGGCGGCAACGAAGAGCATGGCGCTGGAGTTCTTGCACGCCGCCACGCAGGCACCGCAGCCGATGCAGGTCGCGGCGTCCATGGCGAGGTCGGCGTCGCGCTTCGGCACCGGCGCCGAATTGGCATCGGGTGCCGTGCCGGCGCGGACGGAGATGAAGCCGCCGGCCTGCTGGATCTTGTCGAAGGCGCTGCGGTCGACGACCAAGTCCTTGACGAGCGGGAACGCCCGGGCGCGGAAGGGTTCGACAACGATGACGTCACCCTCGCGGAACGACCGCAGGTAGAGCTGGCAGGTGGCGATGCCGTGACCGGGACCGTGGGGCTTCCCGTTGATGGTGCAGGAGCAGGTGCCGCAGATGCCCTCGCGGCAGTCGTGCGCGAACGCGATGGGTTCCTCGCCCTTGACCGTGAGCCCGTCGTTGACGACGTCGAGCAGCTCGAGGAACGACATGTCCGGGTTTACGTTCGCCGCCGGATAGTCGACGAACCGTCCCGCCTGCGCCGGGCCGGCCTGACGCCAGACGCGCAGCGTGACGGAGAAGAGTTTCTTGGCGGTTTTTTCGGCAACCATGATGGGAAGGGTCGGGTTCGGGCGGCGCGCTTACTTGTAGGAGCGCACGCTCATCTTGGTGAATTCGTAGTTGAGCGGCTCGACGTTGCGCAGCGGCGTCCGGTCCGCGCCCTGGTACTCCCAGGCGGCCGCGTGCGCGAAGTTCACGTCATCGCGGCGGCACTCGCCGTCCTCGTACTGGTACTCCTCGCGGAAGTGCCCGCCGCAGCTCTCCTCGCGCGTGAGCGCGTCGCGGCACATCAGTTCGCCAAGCTCGATGAAATCCGCGACGCGGCCGGCCTGCTCGAGGGACTGGTTGAGGGTGTCGCCGGAGCCGGGCACGTTGACGTTGGCCCAGAATTCCTCGCGGAGCGCCGGGATCTTCTGGAGCGCCTGCTCGAGGCCCGCCTTATTGCGGGCCATGCCGCAATACTCCCACATCAGCTTGCCGAGGCGCTTGTGGAAATGGCTGACGGGCTCCTTGCCCTTGTTCTCCAGCAACCGGCGGGTCATGCCGCGGACGTTGTCCTCGGCCTCCTTGAACTCCGCCGCGTCGGTGGCGGGCCGCGAGCCGGCCTTCTGCCCGGCCAGGTAGTCGCCCAGCGTGTAGGGAATGACGAAATAGCCGTCGGCCAGGCCCTGCATGAGCGCGGAGGCGCCGAGGCGGTTGGCGCCGTGGTCGGAGAAGTTCGCCTCGCCCAGCACGAAGAGGCCGGGGATGTTGGACATCAGGTTGTAGTCCACCCACAGGCCGCCCATGGTGTAGTGCACCGCCGGGAAGATGCGCATCGGCGACTTGTAGGCGCTCTCCGCCGTGATCTCGTGGTAGATGTCGAAGAGGTTGCCGTAGCGCTCGCGCACGCCGTTTTCGCCCAGGCGCTTGATGGCGTCGGCGAAATCCAGATAGACGCCCAGGCCGGACTCGCCCACGCCGCGACCCTCGTCGCACATGCGCTTGGCCGCCCGGGAGGCGACGTCGCGCGGGCACAGGTTGCCGAAGCTCGGGTAGATGCGCTCGAGATAATAGTCGCGGTCGGATTCGGGAATCTCGGCCGGGGGCTTCAGCCGGTCCTCCTTGCGCTTCGGCACCCAGATGCGGCCGTCGTTGCGCAGCGACTCGGACATGAGCGTCAGCTTCGACTGATAGTCGCCGCTCACCGGAATGCAGGTCGGGTGGATCTGCGTGTAGCAGGGATTCGCGAAGCACGCCCCGCGCTTGTAGGCGCGCCAGATCGCGGTGGCGTTGGAGCCGCGCGCGTACGTGGAGAGATTGAAGACGTTGCCGTAGCCGCCCGTCGCGAGCACGACCGCGTCCGCACTGTGCCGGGAAATCTCGCCGGTGTTGAGGTTGCGGACAATGATGCCCTTCGCCTGGCCGCCGACGAGCACGAGGTCGAGCATCTCGGAGTTCGGATGCAGCTGCACCCCGCCCTGCCCCACCATCCGGGAAAGGGCGGAATAGGCGCCGAGCAGCAGTTGCTGGCCGGTCTGGCCGCGGGCGTAGAAGGTGCGGGACACCTGGGCGCCGCCGAACGAGCGGTTGGCCAGCAGGCCGCTGTACTCGCGGGCGAAGGGCACGCCCTGGGCCGTGCACTGGTCGATGATGTTGACGGACACCTCCGCCAGCCGATGCACGTTGGCCTCGCGCGCGCGGTAATCGCCGCCCTTGATGGTGTCGTAGAAGAGGCGGTGGACCGAGTCGCCGTCGTTCTGGTAGTTCTTCGCCGCATTGATGCCACCCTGCGCCGCGATCGAGTGCGCGCGGCGGGGGCTGTCGTGAAACACGAAACACTTCACCCGGTAACCCAGCTCGGCAAGCGTGGCGGCGCAGGAGGAACCCGCCAGGCCGGCGCCCACCACGATGACCTCGTACTTCCGCTTGTTGGCCGGGTTGACGAGTTTGATCTCCGTCTTGTGCCTGCGCCATTTGTCGGCGAGCGGGCCGGAAGGAATCTTGGATTCGAGTTTGGCCATGGCGGAAAGATCAGGCGTGTTGCTTCACGAAGCCACCGAGCACGGCAAGCGGCATCGAGGCATTGAGGAGAAAGTAGAGCCAGCAGTAGGCGACCGCAAACCGCTCGAGCCCGCGCGTCCAGCGCTCGTTTTTCAAGCCGAGCGTCTGCACCAAGCTGACAATGCCATGGCTGAGGTGGTAGGCCAGGATCCCGACGGCCAGGATGTAAAAGATCGAAACTCCGAGGTGACTGAAGCCCTGGACGATCATCGTGTGCACATCGCGCACCATCGTGCCGTCGCTCAGTCGGAAGGTGTGCTCGGCCCATTCCGGATGTCCGATCCGCACCGTGTAGTGGGCGAGGTGGAACACAATGAAGGCGAGCACCACAAATCCCGTGCGTGCCATCACACGCGACGCCAGCGTGGCGCGATTGACATGCTGCACCGCATAGGCTTCCGGCCGGGCCGCGCGGTTTTCAAGCGTGAGCTTGATCGCGAGCCAGACGTGGACGATCAGGCAAACGAGCAGAAAGGCCCGAATCAGCCACAGCACGATGCCTAAAGACTCCAGCCGGTGGGCATAGAGATTGATCGCGTCCGGCGGCAGGAAAACCTGAAGGTTGCCGACAAGATGCCCGGTGACGAAGCCGAACAGGACCAAACCGGAAACGGCCATCAGGAGCTTTTTCCCGATTGACGAGTTAAAGAGCGCGCCAAGGAGATGCATCGCGTGGATAACTGGAAGAGTGTGTGCGGACCGGCCAAAAGCCTGTCAGCCTGTTCGATAAACCAACCACGGCCAGCAAAGTAAAGTAACGGCGCAACGCGAGTCTCACTATTAGGGTGCCTACATCCCGCAAGAAGCCTCGGGGCGCGGGACTGGCTCTTTTCTCAGCCAGACCACGCGACCAGCCATCGGGCAGCGCATCTGATGAGTTAAAGTGCGCGATGAATTTCATCGCCGCCACAATCACGGCAACCTCGGCTCCTGAGTTTCTACCCCCTGCCAACGCATCCACATCGGCGGCCTCGGATCGGTTCAGATCCAGGCCTGGGCAAAGGAGTTTTTCCGACCCGAACCCTTCTCCCACATCTGGGGTGCCAGAGATTGCTATAAGCGCACTAATACGAGCCTAGTAGCCGCACCTCAATACATCCTATAATTTTTAAAGATAATGACTTATGAATTCATTGCGCAGGCTTTAATTTCCAATCGACCTTCAAAACCGTAAGGGCGGGGGCGATCACCCAGTATCGACTGGCGATCACCCTAGAAATATGTAGGTAATAATACCCATATGAAAGCCCTGTCCTTCAAAACCCTCTGTCCTGTGGCACTGCTGAGAAGCCAGGTTGTGCTCTTGCTGGCCGGCATACTGGCAGGGACCACACCCCTGATGAAGGCCCAGACTGCGGTGACCGGCATCTCTTACGGTGCGATGACCGATGCCGCCAATCAAACCACGGGCGGCGTCACCTACCTCAACCGCTACGCTCCGGTGAACTCTGTTTCGACGACGGGCCTGGGCTCCTACCAGTTCACGGGACCGACGGCCTCGAACGTCTATTTTCGCCGCAACACCGATTCCAACGGCAACGGCACCCCGAACCAGAACAGCGACAACAAGAACAACACGACCACCTTTTACCAGGTCGACAACAACGCCCGCAGCTACGGCACCTACGAACCGAACGCTGCCGAGGTGTTCCTAAGCGGCAATCTCTACCAGGGCCTGCGCAATCCGTTCGGCAACGGCACCTCGGCGGACGACAGCAACATCGAGCGTATCGACTTCTATTTCTCCGGTGGCTACACGGTGCAGGCCGGAGACGCCCTGGTGTTCTTCGACCTGGAAAATTCGGGCAACTTTGGCGACGGGTTCCGCATCGCCGCCTTCACGGGCGTGGGCACGGTCAACGGTTTCACCAACGCGCCCACGACCTACGCCAACACCGGCCTGCTGGTCGCACCAGATTCCTTCGGCGGCCCGATCACGAACCCGCAAGGCGGGTCTTCGGCCAGCTACTACCGGAGTTCTTACACGAACGGCGACAACCTCTCCGGCAACGCCACCGACACCACCTCCATCGGCAACCTGAACCTGGTCGGCATTCTGATCCGCTTCTCCGACCTGGGCATCGCGGCGGGCACGACCATCTACGGCTACTCGCTCATGGCGGGTGACACCAACCCGAACTCGGCGGCCAACCTGGTGAACTGGAACAACGCCACCTACTACCCAACGAACACGGACCCCGCCGGCGTCGGCAACATGGACTTCATGGGCTTCGGGGCGCAGATCTCCCGCCCGGTGCCGGAGCCCTCGACCTACGGCGCGATCTTTCTGGGGCTGACGGCGGGTATCCTCGGCTGGCGCCGTCGCCGCCGCGTCAGCGCGGAAGCGGCTTGAGCAGAGCGAACTTCCCGCTGGCCGCCGGCTGGATGAATTTCCGGCGGAACAGGTTCACGCGCACGCCTTCCCCGAGGGCTGCCGCGACCGAGGCCTCCAGGCCGTCCGGCGCCACGGCGTCCGCCACATACTGAAAATCCCAGCGATTGTCCGAGACCTGCACGAGGCTCCAGTGCCAGCAGGAGAACGTGTCCGGAAGCGCGGCATCGATCTCGAACGCCGACACCACCGCCCCGTCCGGCCGCAGATGCAGGTCGCGCTCGCGGCCGAGAATACGATAGCCTGTCGGCGCGCGCCGCACGATGTCGCCGGTGAAGTAGCGCAACAGCGGCATGGCCTCGCGGTCGCGGGTGGTGACGTTGATCTGGTAGATGTCAGCCAGCCCCTCGCGCCACGGCACCAGTTCGACAAACGCATTCCCGTCGATGACCCGCAGGTTGTCCCGGAACGCGTCGCCGACAAAGATGTAACCCGCCTCGGTGGAGCCGTACAGGTCCACCTGGGCCGCCGGGAAAACCTCGGCGATGCGACGGCTGTGCTGCAGGCTGGCCTTGCCGTAGGTGAGGATGACGGTGCGCAGGCTGGGCACCCGCACCCGCCGCTTCTTCGCGGCCCGGGCCAGGAGCGAGAGGTAGATCGGCTCGCCTTCCAGCACCTCGGGCTTGAGCGCCTGCAGTTCCCGCATGATCCGGTCCCACTCGGACTCGGGGAATGCAAACGGGTCGCTCGAGAGATTGAGGTACACCGTGCCGTCGAAATAGCGGTGCGGAAAGGGGTGATCCTCGTAAGGGCAGAGATTGCTCGAACACCCGACCGGTGCGAGGACCGCCTTGCGATAGGGTCGGTCGACGTACTGGGCCAGCTGGGGATGGGCCAGGTAGGCGCGGCGCAGCTGGGCGTTCCACCAGCCGTCCTCCATCACGACCGTCATCGGCTGCGCGGTGGAACCGGACGTGTGCTCGTACTCGTACTTCTTCTGCTGCAGGCCACGCTCAATTTCGGCGTAGTCGGCAAAGAACGCCGTATGCCCGCGATCGAGGATCTCCTGCTTCGTCAGGATCGGGATCTCGCGGTAGCACGACCAGCCGAGCGGTTCCAGGTGGAGCGGAAAGCGTTGGCCGTAAAGCGGGCTGCGCCGGTAGATGCTGCGAATCTCTCCCTCCAGCGGGGCGGGCAGCCGGCCGGCCTCCGGCGCGCCCAGGGCGGCGGGGGAATTCGCAAACAGGGAGGCGGCGGCCGGGTTTTCCATCGGGTTCGGGCAGTGAAGCTTGCGGCCGGACAAAGTCAAACGGTGCCACCCTTGAGGCGCTGCCAGTGCGGCAGGAACAGCAGCAGGGCATCCAGCACCAGGGCGTGGGTGATCTCGCCCCGCGCCGCCATCGCGTAAACTTCGTCGACCGGCCGCGTCAGGATCTCGAACTCCTCGTCCGGATCCCAGTCCAGCTCGGCCGCCGGCACGGCGTTTTCCACCAGCACCAGATGGCAGCGGTTGTTCTGGATCGCCGGGTTGGGATGCACGCTGCCCAGCAGCCGGGCCGGACCGCCGGTGTAGCCGGACTCCTCACGAAGCTCGCGCTGGCCGGCAGCGACCGGATCCTCGCCGCCATCGATGACCCCGCCGGGAACCTCCAGCGAAAAGGCGTCGATCCCGTAACGGAACTGCCGCACCAGCACGAGATGCCGCTGCGGCGTCAGCGCGATCACGTTGACCCAGTCCGGGGCGGCGATGACAAAAAAGTCCTGTTCACGATCCCGCCGCGGATGCCGGTACACGGCGCGCGTGACGTCGAAGATCCGGGTCGAGGCATGCGGCACGGTGCGCAGCCGCTGCCAGCGGTGGGGACGAGGAGGATCTTCAGCCATAAAAAATGCCTCCGAGACGCAGGGTCCGGGAGGCATCGAAAGTTGAAAGGGGGCGTTAGCGCTTCGGGATGCGGATCTTCTGACCGACCTTCAGCCGCGCCGGATCGAGGCCCGGATTCTCGGCCTCGATGCTGTCGACCCGCGTGTTGAACTTCTTGGCGATGCGCGAGAGCGTGTCGCCCGGGGCGACGGAGTACGTGCCGTCGGCGTTCAGCACGCCGGTGGCCGCTCCGCCACCACCGCCGCCCGACTTCGGTGCCGGAGCCGCCGCCCGGGCCTTCTGGGCCTCCTCGAGCTTGGCAATCTTGGCGTTGATGGCGCCGATCTCGGTGCCGACCTGGTCGAAGGTGCTCTGCAGTCCGGCCCGGAAGCTCTTGAGGTCCGCCTCCGCCTTGGCCGACGCCGACCGCACTTCGCTTTCAAGATTCGCAATTTTCGCCACTTCCTCGCCCTGCGCCGTCACGGTCTTGTTCAGGGTTGAAAGTTTGACCAGCGCCACAATCGAGAGCGCCAGGGCGAGCCCGCCAGCGATCACGCCCACCATGGGCAGAATGCTACCGGAGCTGTTACTATCACGAGAAAGAGTGTCCATTTTTTTAAGAGATTGAGACGGCGTATCTACGGTGGGCCGTCCGGTGACGCAAGAAGCATTTATCAACACTTTTTGGGTCATCCCGGAGCCGAAAATGGTTCCCGGAACCGCAGGATTCGGGTCGTCTTGCCGCTCAAAACACGTCCCTGCGGGTTGATTGCGGCCCCCCTGCGGCCATGATCCGCAGCCGGCGAGGAACCATTGACAGCCCCGTCCGGTCGGCATCCGATGGCATCCCTCGGGGTGTAGCTTAGCCTGGTAGAGCGCCTGGTTTGGGACCAGGAGGTCGCGAGTTCGAATCTCGCCGCCCCGACCATTCATTTCCCTCGGCAGTGTGGACGGTTACGGCTACGACCAACCGCCGAATCCTGGGCTTTCGCGGATCGGAAATACTGGCCAGCGGAACCTCGACCGGCTAGTCGTTTGCCTGCGACCATGAGCTCCAAGCGAGAGTCTCCTGTAGTTCCCGCGGGACCGAGGGTTTTTGCCACCACGCGATGGACCCTTGTGCTCCAGGCCGGCAGTTCCACCCCGAGCGCCGCGGCCGCGCTGGAGCAATTGTGCCGCACTTACTGGTTTTCCCTGTTTTCGTTCGTGCGGCGCCGCGGGCTGCCGCCGCATGATGCGGAGGACCTGATCCAGTCCTTCTTCAGCTTTCTGCTGGAGAAGAATATTTTCACCCGCGCCGACCCGGAGCGAGGGCGCTTCCGAACCTTCCTGCTGCGTGCCCTGCAAAATTTTCAAGCGAACGAGCGGGCCCGGGCCGGCACGCTCAAGCGAGGCGGCGGCGTCGCCTTTCTCTCGTTCGATGAGTTGCAGGCCGAGGCGCGCTACCAAAGCGAACCCTCCACCGAGATCTCGCCGGAACGGCTGTACGACAAAAAATGGGCGACCAGCCTGCTCGACCGGGTCTTGCAGATCTTGCGCCAGGATTACACGGCGGCGGGCAAGGGTCCGCTCTTCGAGGAATTGCGTGGCTTCGTATGGGGCGGAGGCGGCGAAATGAATTACCGCCTGCTCGGTCGCAAGCTGGGACTGAGTGAAGCCGCCGTGAAGGTGGCCGTGCATCGCCTGCGTCAGCGCTTCAAGGAATGCCTGCAAACCGAGGTGGCGCACACCGTCGCGAGTCCCGCCGATGTGGAGGATGAATTGCGCCAGCTGCTCGCCGCACTGACCATGTAACCCGCGCCGGCATTTCCGTTAGAACGGAGCTGTTCCCCCTCGCATGAGCTTCTCCCACACCTGCCGGACCTGCGGCAGCACCTAGTCGAGCGCCAGCAACGACGGGCTCTGCCCGGTATGCATGCTGCAGGGCGCGCTGGCCGAGGGTCCCGAAATGACCGCATTCCTGGCGTCGCAGCCGAGTTTGCCGCGCCGTTTCGGCGGCTATGAATTGATCGCCGAAATTGCCCGCGGCGGCATGGGCGTAGTCTACCAGGCCCGCCAACTTGCGCTCAACCGCATCGTCGCACTCAAGGTGCTGATCGCCGGTCCCTACTCCAGCGAATCGCTGCTCCGTCGCTTTCAGACGGAGGCCGAGGCCGCGGCCGGATTGGTCCATCCTGGCATCGTCGCGATCCACGAGTTCGGCGAGCACGACGGCCAATCCTACTACACGATGGATTTCGTCGCGGGCAGGAATCTTTCCGAAGTGGCCGGCGGCCAGCCGATGTCACCCATCCGCGCCGCGCGCTACCTCAAGGCGATCGCCGAAGCGGTCCATTTCGCGCACCAGCGCGGAATCCTCCATCGCGACTTGAAGCCGTCCAATGTCCTCATCGATTCCGACGATCGGCCGAGGGTGACCGACTTCGGTTTGGCTAAACGCCTGCACAGCACATCGGACGCAACTGTTGCCGGTCAGATGCTGGGTTCGCCGAACTACGCCGCGCCCGAGCAGGCCGCAGGCCGGCAGGGCGAAGTGGGCGTGGTCAGCGACGTCTACGCGCTGGGCGGACTGCTCTACAATCTGCTGACCGCCCGGCCGCCATTCGTGGCCGACTCTGTTCACGAAACGCTGCGATTGCTCTTCGAAACGGAACCGGTGCCCCCGCGGGTACTTAATTCGCTTGTCCCGCGCGATCTGGAGACCATCTGCCTGAAGTGCCTCGAGAAAACCTCCGCCCGGCGCTATGCTTCCGCACAGGCACTAGCGGACGAATTGGGCCGGTTCCTCGCTGGCGAACCCATTCGCGCGCGGCCGCGCTCGGCGGCTGCACTTGCCTGGCGCTGGGCACGGCGCCATCCGGCCGTCGCGTCGCTTGCGATCATCACCACCGGTGCACTCGTCGTGACCTATGCCGTGTTATACCTCTCCGCCCAACGAATCGATCACGCTCGCGCGCAGGAACAGGCAGCACGGCGGCTGGCCGAGGAGGAGCTTTATGCCTCCAGCATGATGGCGAACTCCCTCGGCACCAACAGTGTCATCGGAATCGACCCCAACGACGCGCGCGCCCGTCTCGATGCCTCGCGACCGCGACCGGGAGAACGTGATCAGCGCGGCTTCGAATGGCGCTACTATTGGACGCTGGCGCGCGGCGATGCCCTGGCCGTCCTAAGGGGACACCGACAGGTGGTGAATACCGCCCTTTTTTCCCCCGATGGCCTCCGTCTCGCCACGCGCAGCCTCGACGGCACCCTGAAACTCTGGGACGCGGCCACCCAGATGGAAATTGCCTCGTTGCCTGGCGTGGCTGGAACGGGCGGCTTCAGTGCCGACGGCCGGCAATTCGTGTTCAGCAAACCGGATAATTCCATCTGGCGGCTCGACCTAATCACGCACGAGACCGTCCTGGCCCACCGCGGCGCGGGACGTCTGATAGGTGCGTTGCCAGACGGACGTCATGTCGTCGTTTTCGGCCCCGACCAACGCCCTGTCCTTCGCGACCTGGATGATCCTGGGGAATGGAAGACTGGAGCAGAGCCACCGATCGATACATGCGCCGTGGTATCCGCCGACGGCCGGCGAGCCGCGGTCGCCGGCCGACCCTATCCCGGGATTCTCGTGCTGGATATCGCAACCGGGCAGCAGTTGGCAGCATTGGTCGACCCGCGCCCCGTGATCGGACTGGCCGTGTCTCCCGATGGCCAATACGTTGTGTCCGCCGGCTTCGACGGTGTGCTCAAGGTGTGGGATGTCGCGGGTGGCACGCTGACTCGGACCATCCGGGCTTTTGTCGATCCGGTGTGGGGCCTGGCTTTTTCCCAAAACGGTCGGTTGTTCGCCGCGTGCGGCAACAACCGGGAGATTAAGATCTGGGACACATCCTCCTGGGTGGAAAAGGAATTGCTACGCGGACATGGCAGCACGGTGCGTTGCGTCGCGTTTTCTCCGGACGGCCGCCGTCTCGTCAGCGGCGCCGAAGACGAATTGGTACTCCTCTGGCCAAGCCATGCAGACCGGCCCCCGGAAGAAATGCCACGACTGCTGCGCGGGCCGAATTGGGGCGATCGGACTCCGAGCCTCGCTTTTTCTCCCGACAGCACGCGGTTCGTCGGCACGGCGGCTGACGGCACCACCAAGATCTGGCGCACGAGTGATCTCGAGTGTGAGGCCTCTTTTCCGGGTGAGGCTCGCACTGTCGCCTATGCCCCCAACGGCAAATCCGTACTCACTGAAAGTTTCGACGGCTTGGTCCAGCGCTGGTCCCTGACGGGCGCCGTGCTGGAGCCGGCAGCCGCTCCCAAAGCGAGGTTCTCCAACTGGCATGTCGATCCTCTGACTCCCGCGGAACGGATCGCCCTGGTCGCCGACCAGTCCGAGACACGAGCCGCATGCCGGCTATGCGATATTTCCAGCGCGCGGGACGGCCTCAACGCCGGCGCGATGATGTCCACCCCAACGATCGCCATGTCCGCCGACGGCCGCACGATGTTCGTCGGGCTGCCGCAAGGCAGCATCGAGGCCTGGGACGTCGGCACGCGCCAGCGGCGATTCGCGTTTGCAGCCCATAAGCTGGGCGTGACCGCGCTCGCCGTCTCAGACGACGGACAATATCTCGCTACCGGCAGTCTCGACAATTCGACAAAACTCTGGGACGCGACGAACGGCCAGTCGGTCGCAACTTTTCACTTCCATAATCGTCCGGTCTGGGCCCTGGCTTTCTCGGCCGATGGCAAGACGCTGGCCGCCGGCAGCTGTGACAAGGCGGTCATCCTCTGCAGCGTGCCGCTGCGCCGGCAGGTAGCAGTCCTTCCGCTCTACGTTGGTCTGCCAAAGGGTTACGAGCAGGAGGTGCGTTTGCTGCGGTTTTCGCCCGACGGCAACATTCTGGCCGCGGCCCTGGGAGACGGTACGCTGCGTTTCTTCCGCGCGGCGCCGTTCAGTGAAACCGATGCCGAGACCAAAGCGCTTAGATCGCCCGGATTATAGGCGAACCGAGCCGGCGTGCGATCGCCAAGCCTCCAAGGCCAAGCACGAGCCACACGTCCAGGGCGCCTCCGCCACTTGCCGACGAGGTCGGGGTACCCGAACTGCCGCTGTTGGACGGAGTGCTGGGCGGTGTGACCGGGGGGGTCGACGTGGTCTCCAGACTCAACGGCAACGTGACGACGCCGTCGAGGAAAGTGGCTTCGCGAATCGTCGCGTTGCCGGTATCAGCCACATAAACTCTGATCATGTAAAAATCATCATCGGCGCTGACCGCGATCGCCTTCGGCTGATTGAACAAACCGTCCGTCCCGTCCTTCAGACCCCCGACCGCGGGCAGACCCGCAAACGTTCGTACGACTCCGCGGGAAAGCTGGATCATCCGAATGGTAGAGTTGCCTGTGTCCGCCACGAATAGAAAGTCGGCGTTGCGACTGATACCGAGACCGCTGGGGGCATTGAACGTCGCACTGGTTACAGCACCGTCATTGGTCCCGGCGATGCCAGGCATGCCCGCCACTGTGGTCACGATCCCCGCAGGCGTGATCTTGCGAATCAGATTGTTGGTGGTGTCCGCCACGTAGATCAGGCCGTTTCGGTCGATCGTCAATCCCGTCGGATTGTTGAAGCGCGCCGACTGTCCTAAGCCGTCACTGCTGCCCGCCTGGCCTGGGCTGCCCGCGAAAGTGCTGACGATACCAGTTGCGGTGACCTTGCGAATCGTGTGATTCGCAGCATCGGCCAGATAAAACGCCCCATCCGGTCCGCGGGCGACGCCCATCGGTGTGGAAAAGCGCGCAGTTGCACCCGCACCGTCCAGGTTGCCACGAGCCGCGCTGGAGCCGGCTAAGGTTGATACCTGACCAGCTGACGAGATTGAGCGAATCATGCCATTAGCTGTATTAGAGACCACCAACCCTCCGGCCAAATCTACCGCCAATCCCGTGGGCTGGTTGAAGCTGGCAGTCGTGCCTGCACCATCACTTGTCCCCGTCTGGCCCGAACGTCCGGCTAGAGTAGAAATCTCCAAGTGCCGCGGCACGACCGGCAGCGAAATCTTGTCGGGCACGAGGATCGCCCGGTGAACCGTATGGTTAGTCGCATCAGAGATATAAAGCGTTCCCGCCTCGTCGATCGCGATGCCGGTGGGATTCGGCAAGAGGGAGGGCGAGACCGAGAGCACGGTGGACCGGCTCGTCAGCACAATGCCATTGTTGGTACTGGTGAAACGGATCTGGGCCCGGGCGAGCGCGGGCGTAACACCGATGAGTTCGAGAGTCGGAGTATGGGTGCCCGCATAGCTGGCATCATCCTTGAGGTTCACGAATGAGTAGCCGCCATCCAGGGAGATCTGCCACTGGATGGCGCCCGGTGCCCCGTCGGCCCCGAACACCAGATTGCGACCCTCCACCACATTCTGGGTCGCGGGCAGGGAATTGAGGTATTCCTGGCTATAGCCGCTGCAAGCGAATGCCAGGGCCGAGACTAGGATTATCCGTCCGGCCTGCGGGAGTATTTTCATGATCTTGTTTGATGTGGACAATCGCGCGGACCGCAGTGACGGCAGGTACGGCGCCTGACCGATGAGGTCCGCAACGAAGCATAACGGAAAGCACGGCCAAGGTTACAGCTTGCAGCCTGATTGCCTCGGCAACTCCCGCGTGGAGGAAATTGCGGACGGCGGCCGTGATGGCGCCACGCTCGTTGAGCCGTTAGCGCAGCTGCACGTCGACCTGGTCACGCGGTACCCGGTAACGGTCATTGAGGATTTCAGAACGGAGGATCTTGATGGCCTCGTCCGTGTAGCTCCAGGCCACGCGTCCGAAGAAGCGGTGTCTCCCGTAGAACAGCATGACGTTGGTGATGCGGCCCGGCTGGCGGAAGAACGGCAGGTCAGCTGGCCGGGAGCGGACCTCGGCGCTCTTGCCGGACTCTCCGCGCGCATCCGATTAGTCCTCCGGGACGCCGACTCGTTTGCCTATCAGTTCCAGGAATAAATCCGCCTGCGGCCCGACGTCCGCGCTGCACCATGGACGCCTCGGCGAAGTTTTTCGCCAAGCCATTCAATCCGGCACTAAGTGCCTTGTTTTCATAAATTTGCCCATCCAGGCACTCCGACCCCTGCGCGGAAATCGCGAACTCGAATCCCAGCCGCCCGCCCGTTTATCCATCGACAGCGAACGTGATGGAGTGAGGCCGGCTTCCGGCAGCCGGTGAGTGAATCGGCGCTGCACCCCTGGCCAGAATTTACAGCCGGGTGGCACTCAAACAGCTTAAGCCGACCGCAAATGCTGCGGCTCTCCGTTGCTTCATGGGTGCTCTTCGGATTGGCGCCCGTCGTCGTCACGGCGGCGGACACCCGGGCGGAAACGCTGGTCGTCGTGACCGCAGCCGGGCCCAATTCCATGGACATCCACGGCGTGGGCGCCAACCGGCCGGCTTACGGCGCCTCGTGGAATCTCTACGACCGCCTCGTCTCCTTCGGCTCGAAGGTCCTGCCGGATGGTTCGCGTTCCTATGACCACACGCAGGTGGTTCCCGAACTTGCCGAAAGCTGGGAGATCTCCCCGGACCGGCTCAGTCTGACGTTCCATCTTCGGCGCGACGCGGTATTTCACGATGGTTCACCGGTGACGGCCGAGGACCTGAAATGGTCTTTCGACCGCGCGGTCAGCGTGGGCGGCTTTCCGACATTCATGTTCAAGGCCGGCTCGCTGGAAAGCCCGGAGCAGTTCGCGGCAGTCGACCGCCACACCTTCCGGGTAACGCTGCCCCGGCCAGACCGGCTCGCCCTGCCCGTGCTGGCTTCGCCGGTCGCGATCGCGATCAACTCGCGCCTCGCCCGCTCCCGCGCCACGGCGCAGGACCCGTGGGCGATGGAATGGCTCAAAGCCAACGACGCCGGTTCGGGCGCCTACAAGCTCGTGGCCTGGCAACCCGGCACCCAGACCGCCTTTGAACGCTTCGAGGCCTGGAAAAGCGGCCCGCGACCCGCGCTGCGCCGCGTCCTTGTCCGCGAGGTGCCCTCCGCCGGCGCGCAGCTGGCGCTGCTGCGGCGGGGCGACGCGGACGTGATCTTCAACCTGCCGGCCAAGGACGCGCGGGACCTCGCCGCGGAAGGCCGCTTCACCCTCGCGAGCAACCTGGTCGAGAACGCGATGTGGTATGTCGGCCTCAAGGCCGACGCGCCGCCGTTCGATCAGGTGAAGGTGCGGCAGGCCGTCGCCCTCGCGATCCCCTACGAGGCGATCATGAGCTCCGTGGCTTACGGCCGCGGCCGCGCGCTCTTCGGAGGCACGGAGCCGCCCACTGCCGCGACCTGGCCGTCGCCCACGCCGTGGCGAACCGACCTCACCCGCGCCCGCACGCTGCTCGCAGAAGCCGGCTACCCCGAGGGGTTCGCCAGCCGGCTCGCGCTCGACCAGAGCCTCGCCGACCCCAGCGAGCCGATCGCGCTCCTGGTTCAGGAAGCCCTGGCCAAGATCGGCATCCGGGTGGTCATCGAGAAGATCCCCGGCGCCAATTGGCGCGCCGCTTTGCTGCGCAAGGACCTGCCGATGCTGGTGAACAACATGGGCGGCTGGCTCAACTATCCCGAGTACTTCTTCTTCTGGGCGTACCACGGGCAGAACGCGGTCTTCAACACCATGTCTTACCACAACGCTCGTCTCGACGCACTCGTCGAGGCGGCGCGGCGCGAGACCGACGACGAGGCCTATCAACGCGAAGTCGCCGGGTTCATCACGATCGCCTACGAAGAGGTTCCGCGCGTCCCCCTGTACCAGCCGGTCCTCGACGTTGCCCTGCGCAAGCCGGTGACGGGCTACCAGTATTGGTTCCATCGGCAGCTGGATTTCCGCCAGCTCGCGAAACCATGAGGCCGGCCATGCCGCCCCGATCCGGCCGGACGCCCCGGCGCAACCGCGGCTGAGGCCCGCGCCGCCATGACCGTTCTCACCCTCATCAGCCGCCGCCTGCTCGCCGCTCTGCCCACGCTCGCCGGCGTGCTGGTGATCACGTTCGTCATCACCCGCACGCTCCCCGGCGATCCGGCAGCCTTCTTCGCGGGTCCGGCCGCGAGCCAGGAGGCCGTCGGGCAGATCCGGGAAAAGCTCGGGCTCAACCGCAGCCTGCCGGTCCAGTTCGGCGTTTACCTCCGCGACCTCGCGCGCGGCGACCTCGGCCCGGCCCTGACCACCGGACAACCCGTGCGCGTCGAGCTGGCGCAACGCCTGCCGGCCTCGCTGGAGCTGACCGCCTGCGGCCTGGGTTTCGCGCTGCTGGTCGGGGTCCCGCTGGGCATCGCCGCGGCGACCCGTCCGGGCTCCTGGCTCGACCACGGCGGCCGGCTGGTCTCCACCCTCGGCGTCTCACTGCCCTCCTTCTTTCTTGGCCTGCTCCTGATCTACGTCTTCTACTACCGGCTGGGCTGGGCCCCGGCGCCGCTCGGTCGCCTCGACGCCTTCGTCCTCCCGCCCGAGCCCGTCACCCACTTCCTCCTGGTGGACGCCCTGCTCCGCGGCGAGTTCGCCACGTTCCGCGCCGCCGCCGCCCAGCTGGCGCTGCCGGCGCTGACGGTCGGCCTGTTCGCCCTCGCGCCGCTCACCCGCATGACGCGCGCGGCGATGATCGAGGCCCTGGCCTCCGACTACGTGCGCGCCGCCCGCGCGGCCGGACTCTCGCGGGCGCGGATCCTGCTCGTCTACGCCTTGCACAATGCCCTGCTCCCGGTCGTCACCACGCTCGGCATGGTGTTCTCCTATCTGCTCGGCATCAACGTGCTCGTCGAGAAGGTGTTCGCCTGGCCCGGGCTCGGCTCGTTCTCCTTCGAGGCGCTGCTGGCGGGCGACTACCATTCCGTGCAGGGCTTCATCCTGACCATGGGCGGGCTCTTCGTCCTGCTGAACCTGGCGGTCGACCTGCTGTACGGGCTGATCGATCCGCGCGTCGCGCGCAGCCCCGGCTGAACCGGCCATGCCGTCCGTCGCCGCCGCCGAGTCCGTCCGGTCGCCGCCGCCCACGCCGTGGCGACTGCTGGCGCGCGCGGTCACGGGCAATCCGCTCTCGCTCCTCGCCGGCGCGATGCTGGTGCTCTTCCTCGGGGCGGCGCTGTTCGGTCCGGCCCTGGCGCCGCACGATCCGCTGCTGACCAACGCCAGCCGGACGCTGGCGCCGCCGTCGGCGGACCACTGGTTCGGCACCGACCAGCTGGGCCGCGACATCTTCAGCCGCGTGCTGGCCGGCACGCGCGTTGATTTTCTCATCGCCCTCGGCTCCGTGAGCCTGGCGGCGACGCTGGGCACGACGCTCGGCATGTGCGCCGGGTTCCTCGGCGGCCGCACCGACCGCCTCGTCGGCCGGGCGATGGACATGCTCATGGCCTTCCCCCTCTTCGTGCTCGCGATGGCGATCGTGGCCGCCCTGGGCAACTCGGTGGCCAACATCGTCTGTGCCAGCGCCCTCATCAACCTGCCCTTCTACGTGCGCCTGGCCCGCACGGAAACCGGCGTGCTCCGGCAGGCCGGCTTCATCGAAGCCGCCCGGCTCTCCGGTGCGCGCACCCCGCGCATCCTCCGCCGCCACGTGCTGCCCAACCTCCTCGCGCCGCTGTCGGTGCAGGCGTCGCTGAACATGGGCTGGGCCATGCTGAACGCCGCCGGCCTGTCGTTCATCGGCCTGGGCCTGCGGCCGCCCGCGCCGGAATGGGGCCTGATGGTCTCCGAGGGCGCCGGCTATGTCGTCTCCGGCGAGTGGTGGGTGCCGCTCTTTCCCGGCATCGCCCTGATGCTGTCGGTCCTCACGTTCAACCTGCTCGGCGACACCCTCCCCGCCGTCGTCGATCCGCGGCGCCGCTGAACGCGCCCCGTTGCCGCCATGCCCGCCGTCCCCCTCCTCGCCGTCGAGGATTTCTCCCTCCACTTCGCCACCCCGCAGGGTCTCGCCCGCGTGCTCGACGCCGTGAACCTCCAGCTGGCGGCGGGGGAAACGGTCGGGCTCGTCGGCGAGTCCGGCTCGGGCAAGACCGTGCTCGCCCTCGCGCTGCTCGGCCTGCTCGGCCCGGCCGCCCGCGCCGCCGGCGGCCGCATCCGCCTGGACGGCCGCGACCTGCTGGGGCTGGACGAACGGGAGCGCGCCCGCCTCCGCGGCGGGCAGATCGCCATGGCGTTCCAGAACTACCGCGGGGCGCTCAATCCCATCCGGCGGGTCGGCGACCAGCTCGGCGACGTCCTTCGGCGCCACGCGGGGCTGTCGCGCCGCGCGGCGCGCGCTCGCGCGATCGAGCTGCTCGCGCAGGTGCGCATCCCCGACCCCGAACGCCGGTGCGACGCCTACCCCTTCGAACTCTCCGGCGGGATGTGCCAGCGCGTGATGATCGCCCTCGCCCTCTCGTGCCGCCCCCGGCTGCTGCTGGCCGACGAGCCGGTCACCGGACTCGACGTGACCACCCAGGCCGTCGTCATGGACCTGGTAATGGACCTGGCGCGCGACCACGGGACCGCCGTGCTGCTGATCACGCACGACCTGGCGCTGGCCGCCGAGCGGTGCGCGCGCGTCGCCGTGATGCACGCCGGGCAGATCGTCGAAACCGCGCCGGCCGGCGTCCTGTTCTCCCGCCCGCGCCACCCCTACACCGCCAAGCTGCTCGCCGCCACGCCCGGCGGGCAGCCCGACATCGCCAGCCTCCCCGTCATCCCCGGCGGCGTGCCCGACACCACCCGCCCGCTTCCGCCCTGCCGCTTCGCGCTCCGGTGCGACCGGCGCGTCGCCGCCTGCGACCTCGCCCCGCTGGTGCCGGAGGTCGTCGGGCCGGCCCACCACCTCTGGTGCCGCCGTCCGGTGGCCGTCGGCTGAACTTCCGTGGGCCCCCTGCTCGAGCTCCGCAACGTCTCGAAGGTCTACCCGACCAAGCGCGGCAGCCTGCACGCGGTCGACGGCGTCGACCTGGACATCTTCGCCGGCGAGTCGGTGGGGCTCGTCGGCGAGTCGGGCTGCGGCAAGTCTACCCTCGCCCGACTCGTCGCCCGCCTCGCGGACCCGACCGGGGGCACGATCCACTTCGCCGGCCGGCCGATCGGCGCGATTCCAGCCGCCGCGTTCGCCGGGCAGCCCGAGCGCGGCCGGATCCAGAAGGTGTTCCAGGACGCGGGCGACAGCCTCAATCCCCGGATCACCGTGGCCGAGTCGATCGCCGAGCCGCTGGAGCTGCTGCGGGGGCTGTCCGATCCGCGCGCGCGGCATCACCGGGTCGCGGAGCTGGCCGACCTCGTCGCGCTGCCGCGCGCATGCCTCGACCGCTACCCCCACCAGCTGTCCGGCGGCCAGCGGGCGCGGGCGGGGATCGCGCGCGCGCTCGGCAGCGAACCCTCCCTGCTCGTGCTCGACGAGCCGACCGCGGCCCTCGACGTCTCCGTGCAGGCCGTGATCCTCCGGCTGCTGGCCGACCTCCGCGCCCGGCTGGGCGTGAGTTACCTCTTCGTGTCGCACGACCTGCAGGTCGTGCGCCTGCTCTGCCCGCGGATCGCCGTCATGTACCTCGGCCGGATCGTCGAGACCGGCGACACGGCCACGGTCTTTGCCCAGCCGCAGCATCCCTACACGCGGGCCCTGCTGTCCGCCGCCCCGGGCGGGCGGCACGGGCCCCGGATCCGGCTCGATGGGGAGGTGCGCAGCCCGATCAATCCCCCGCCCCGGGTTTGCCGCTTCCACGGCCGCTGCCCCCAGGGCCGGCCCGAGTGCACGGAAAGCGCGCCCGCGCTCCGGCCGACGCCGCCCGGCACCCTGGCGGCCTGCCATTTTCCCAGCGCCACGCCGCCCAATCCACCCTCATGATCCCTCTCATCCGTCCCACCGCCGCCACCGACCTTGTCGCCTACGTCGAAGACGTCTGGCGGCGCTGCGAAGCCTACGCCGCGATCGATCCCGCGGTCTGGATCCACCGCCTGCCGCTCGAGGCGCTACGGGAGCACGCCCGACGCGTGCAGGCCGCGGGTCCGGCCGGCCGGCCGCTCTACGGCGTGCCCTTCGCGATCAAGGACAACATCGATCTCGCCGGCGTGCCCACGACCGCGGGCTGCCCGGGATTCAGCTTCACTCCAACCACGTCGGCCCCCGTGGTCGCCCGGCTGATCGCCGCCGGCGCGATTCCGGTGGGCAAGACGAACCTGGACCAGTTTGCCACCGGCCTGGTGGGCACGCGCTCGCCGCACGGCGCCCCGCGCAACGTCGCCAACCGCGATTACATCTCCGGCGGCTCGAGCAGCGGCTCGGCCGTGGCGGTCGCCGCCGGGCTGGTCGGGTTCGCGCTCGGCACCGACACCGCCGGATCCGGCCGGGTGCCGGCTGCCCTCAACGGCATCATCGGCCTGAAACCCACGCGGGGCCGGGTCAGCGCGCGCGGCTGCGTCCCGGCCTGCCGTTCGCTCGACTGCGTGTCCTTCTTCACCCCGGACATCGCGAGCGCCGCCGCCCTGCTGGCCGTGGCGGAGGGATTCGATCCCGAGGACCCCTACGGCCGTTCGGCCACGACGGCGGCCGTCGGCCCGCTCGCGGCCCGGCCCCGGCTGGGCGTGCTTTCGCCGGAGCAGCGCGAGTGGTTCGGCCACGCCGAGTCGCCCGCCCTGTTCGCCGCGGCGCTCGGCCGTCTCGAGGCGGCCGGCGCCGAGATCGTCCCGGTCGACCTCGCCCCGTTCCTGGCCGCGGCGCGGCTGCTCTACGAGGGCCCGTGGGTGGCCGAGCGCGAGGCCGCTGTGGGCGGGTTCATCCGGCTGCACCGCCACACCACGACCGCCCGGGTCGACCCCACGGTCGCCGCGATCATCCTCGGCGGCGAGGTCCATTCCGCCGCGTCAGCCTTCGCCGCAGCCTACGAGCTGGCGGCACTGCGCCGCACCGCGGACCGGGTGCTGGCGGACATCGACGCGCTGGTCATCCCGACCATCGCCGGCCCGTACCGCGTCGCCGAGGTCCAGGCGGACCCGGTGCGCCTCAACAGCCGCCTCGGACATTACACCAACTTCATGAACCTGCTGGACCTGTGCGGGCTGGCCCTGCCGGCCGGCCAGTTCGCCGCCGGGCCCGGCTTCGGCGTCACCCTGTGCGCCCCGGCGTGGCGGGAGCCGCACCTGCTGGAGCTCGGCGCGCGCTACCTGGGCGAGTCACCGCCCCCCGCCGCCGTCGCCCTGCCGCCCGGATGGATCGAGCTGGCGGTCTGCGGCGCGCACCTTCGCGGCCAGCCGCTGCACGGCCAGCTCACATCGCTCGGCGCCCAGTTCGTGACGGCGACCACCACGGCGCCGGACTACCGCCTCTACGCCCTGAGCGGCACGGTGCCGCCCAAGCCCGGGCTGGTCCGCGCGGCCGCCGGCGATGGCGATGGTGGCCGCGCCATCGCCGTGGAGACCTACGCGCTGGCTCCGGCCGCCTTCGGGCAGTTCGTGGCGGCGGTGCCGCCGCCCCTCGTGATCGGCACGGTCGAGCTGGCGGACGGGCGCAGCGTGAAGGGCTTCCTCTGCGAGCCGCGCGCGCTCGCCGGCGCCGAGGACATCACGGAGTTCGGCGGCTGGATCGCCTACCGGCAGGCGCCGCGCGGCTAGGGCGCCAGCAACTTCCCGGGCACGCTGGTGAACTCGCCGCTGCCCGGCACGAAGGGGTAGCGGCGCTTGATCTCGTCGGTCAGCACCACGCCGAGACCCGGGCGCTCCGGCGGCAGCACGTAGCCGTCCCGGATCACGAGCCCGCCGTCGATCATGTCCGCATGCAGCCCGGCGTACGCCGGCGGCACCTCGAGCATGCAGGTGTTCGGCGCGGCGAAGCCGGCGTGAATGTTCTGCATCAGCGACGCGCCCGCGCCCCAGGCGTGCGTCGCGATCTTGCGGCCGCGCTGCTCCAGCATGGCCGCCACGCGCAGGAACTCCCCGAGGCCGCCGGTGAACGAGGCGTCGGGCTGCCCGATGTCGAACGAGTCCTGCTCGGTGAACACCCGCCACTCATAGGCCGCCGTCAGGCATTCCCCGCCCGCGATCGGCGTAGACGTCGCGCGGCAGAGCTCCGCGTAGCCCCACGGATCCGTGTAGTGCAGCGGCTCCTCCAGGAAGAACAGGTGGTAGGGCTCCACCGCCTTCGCCACCGCGATCGCGATCTCGACGGTCCAGGTGAAGAGCGAGTGGTTGCCCATGTGGCCGTCCATCATCAGCCACACATCGGGCCCGACGTGCCGGCGCATGAACGCCAGCTTGTCCGCCTCGAAGTCCGCGGCCTCGGCCGGCGTGCGCCCGACATATTTGCCCTCGGGCGTGCGGCTGCCCGCCCCCACCTTCAGCCCGCGGAAGCCCAGCGAGAGGTAATAATCCATCTTCTTCGCCAGCCGCTCCTTCGGGTAATTGCTCGGCCCGCCCGTGGCGTAGCAGGGCAGGCGCTCGAACTTGCTGCCTCCGAGCAGGGCGTGGACCGGCAGCCCCAGCAGCTTGCCCTTGAGATCCCACAGCGCCGCCTCGATGCCGTTGATCACGATGACGCCCAGTCCCACCCGGCACCAGAAGTTGCCGCACCGGTACATCCGCTCCCAGAGCGTCGGGATGTCCTCCACGGTCTGGCCGACCAGGATCGGCTTGAAGAAGTCCACGATCGCCGGCACCGCCTCCGGACAGAAATAGCCGGCGTAGGTCTCCCCGATGCCGACGTGCGGGCCGTCGGTGACGATCTCGATGAAGGCCGCGCTGCGCCGCAGCCGCGCCTCCTGGATGTAGGGATCGTTGCTCGAAGGGCCGGTCAACAGCACGGTGCGGACATCGGTGATTTTCATGGCGGGGGCGCGCGGGCCGGCCGGCATGCTGCGGCCCGGCCGAACCCGGCGTCAACCCGCAAAGTATACTTTTTTGCAGCGCATCCCGGATTTCCCGCCATTCCCTGGGAAAACCGCTCTCAAAATGTATACTAAATTCTCCAACCTGGCCCGCGCTCAGGTGGCGTAGCTCAGCTCCTCTTCCGTGAGGGGCCGGGCGCTCGCCTGGTGTTCGGCGAGGGACATGTCGCGGATGGCGGTGTCGATGATGTCCTGGATGTGCCGCTCCATGGCGTCCTTGGCGGCAACGGGGTTGCCGCGGGCGATCGCCTCGTGGATCTTCTCATGGCTGCGGATGACCTCGCGGCGGCGGGCGTCGCGGGCGGCCTTGCCCTCGGGCGAGTTGTGCTGGCCGGGCGTGGGTCCGGACACCACCCGGTTGACGATGTGCAGGCGGAGCACCTCCTGTTTCAGGAGCTCGCTCTTGGCGCTGGTGATGATGGCGATGTGGAAACGCACATCCTCCACCCGGAGCTGGTCGAGCGTGGGCTTGTCCTCCTTCTTCGCGGCGATGAGCCGCTCGGAGAGCCGCCGCATCGTCTCGAGCGTGAGGGCCATCTCCCGCAGATCCTCGCCGGTCCGCTCCTGGGCCGCGAGGTAGGCCGCGTACGACTCGAGGGCGAAGCGCAAGCCGCACATCTCGCGAAACTCCTTCAACGACATTTTCTTCACGCTGGCGCCCAGCCGCGCGCGGATGCTGACCAGGCCGTCGCTTTCCAGCTGCCGCAGGGCATCCCGGACGGGCGTGCGGCTGACTCCAATCGCCCGGGAAAGCTCGTAGGTCATCAGCGGATGACCCGGCGGATACTCCCCGTTCAGGATCCGCTTGCGGATGTAATCGTACGCAACGTCGGAATTAACGGTCTTCACGCACTGCTGGATAGCCCGGAGTCCGGCCCGGTATCAATCCCAATTCGGAACGCGCGCCGGCGCCGGTTCCCCCGCGTGGCCGGAAAGGTATACAAGACCGGACCCAACCCGGCCGAACACGCCTCAGCTTGGCATGCAGCCCAGTAAACCCTTGACCGGGGTCGGATGCCCCATCAGGTATACAATTTCTCCGCAACCCGCGGATCCGCTCCCCCCGCGTCCAACCCATGATCTCCCGGCCCTGGCGTGTCGCGCTCTTCCTGTTCGTCGCCGCCGGCTTGAACTACGCGGACCGGGCCGCGCTCTCCTCCGTCATCCCGCCGCTGCGCGCCGACCTCGGCATCACCGATGCGCAGGTGGGCATCGTGGGCATGCTGTTCCTCTGGAGCTACGCCATCGCCTCGCCGTTCGCGGGCAACCTCGCGGACCGGTTGTCCCGGCCGCGAGTGGTGGTCTGGAGCCTGGTCGCCTGGAGCGTGGTCACGATCTTCACCGGGCTGGCCACCAGCATCATGGCGCTGTTCGTGCTCCGGACGGCGCTCGGGATCGCGGAGTGCTTCTACCTGCCCGCCGCCGGAGCGCTGCTCGGGGAACACCACGGCAAGGCAACGCTCGGCAAGGCGATGGGCTTCCACATGCTGGGGCTCAACCTCGGCCTGGTGCTGGGCGGCTCCCTGGCCGGGCTGCTGGCCGAGTACCTGGGCTGGCGGTTCGGCTTCTGGTTGCTGGGCGGCCTGGGGCTGCTGCTCGCCCTGGTGTCCCCGTTCTTCCTGTCCGGCGGCCCCGCGCCGGCCGCACCCGCGGCCCCGCGGCCCGACGCGCCGCCGCGCCCGAGCGCCTGGGCCGCCTGGGGTTACCTGCTGCGGGTGCCCTCCTTCCACTGTCTGGTGATCAGCGCGATGGGCGCGGGCGTGGCGTCGTGGATCTTCCTCCAGTGGCTGCCGCTGTTCTTCGCCGAGAACCACGGGTTGAAGCTGGGCGCGGCCGGCCTGGCCGGGGTCGCGCTGTACAAGGCTCCGGTCTTCCTCGGCATCGGCGCGGGCGGCTGGCTGTCCGACGTGCTCGTGCGCCGCGACGCCCGCGCGCGCGCGCTGATCAAGGGCCTTTCCTTCATCGTCAGCAGCCCGTTCCTCTTCCTGATGATCGGCGCGCCGGGGTTCGCCCTGGTGGCGGCGAGCCTCATGATCTCCTCCGCGATCCGGGCCCTGGGCATCCCGAGCGAGCACCCGATCATCTGCGAGGTCGTCCCGCCCCCGTTTCGTGCGACCGCCATCGGCATCCTCAACACGTGCGGCTCGGCCGCCGGCGGCATCGGCGTGCTGCTGACCGGATTCCTCAAGCAGGACCTGGGGCTCAACCTGATTTTCGGCGCCTCGTCGTTCATCTACGTGCTCGCGGGCGGCGTCATGCTCTGCTCGTACTGGTTCTTCATGGAGCGCGACATGGCCAAAGCCCGCGCCTACTCCACGCCCCCCTCCCCCTCTCCATGAAATCCTGGTATTCCCTCGAAGGAAAAAACATCTGGGTCACCGGCGGCGCCGGTTACCTCGGCTCCGCCATCACCGCCGAACTCGACCGGCATTGCGCCAAGGTCCTGTGCTTTGACCTGCCCGGCCGCGCGGAGAGCCTCGTCAAGGAGCGCCAGCTGCAGCGCACGGTCCCGCTGACGCTGGACTTCCATGACGCCGCCGGCCTGCCGGCGGCGGTCGACACCCTGGTCGCGCAGCACGGCCTGCCGGATGGCGTCGTCCACCTCGTCACCGCCTCGTCCCGCGGCAAGCGCCTGGAGGACCTCGCGCTGCAGGAGTTCCAGCAGACCTTCGACCTCGCGCTGACCCCGACCTTCGCCCTGTGCCGGGCGCTCGCCGAGCGCATGAAGGCGCGCGGCCACGGCAGCTTCGTGCTTTTCTCCAGCATGTACGGCGTGGTGGCGCCCGACCCGCGCATCTACCGGGACCCGATGGCGCCCAATCCGATCGACTACGGCGCGGGCAAGGCGGCGATCCTCCAGATGGCGCGTTACCTCGCGGTGCACTACGGACCCGCGGGCCTCCGTTTCAACTGCATCACCCCGGGGCCGTTCCCGAATCCCGCGGTGCAGGCGCAGTTTCCCGGGTTCATCCAGGATCTGAACCGCAAGGCGCCGCTCCACCGGGTCGGCGTGAACCACGAGATCGTGGGCCCGACGCTTTTCCTGCTGACCGATGGCGCGTCCTACGTCACGGGCCACAGCCTCGTCGTCGACGGCGGCTGGACGGCTTGGTGACGTTCCGGCCCGGGGGCCGCGCGCCGGCGTCAGGCGCGCGGCGCGATCGCCTCGTTCCGCGCCCAGCAGTAGTGCATCAGGCCGACCAGCACGTTGCAGGTCGTGTCGATGCGCCAGAACAACGGCTGCGCCTGCGCGGGATCCGCCACGCCGGAATCGGCGTGCCACTGCCCGTCGGCCTGTTGCCGGCCGACAACATAGGCCACGATCCGGTCGGCCGCCGCTGCGCCCGCGGACCGATCGGCGCCGGGATCGGCGGCGGCAACTTCCGTCAAGCCCCAGACAAACTTGTGCCCCTCGACGCAGAGGTACGCCCCTTCCCCGGCGGCGAGCATGGCCTGGGCATAGGCGCGCGCGCCCTCCAGGTAGGACCGGTCGCCCGTGGCGCGATAGAGCCGGGCGAGCAGGACCAGGATCGGCCCGAGCCGGCCCGGGCGCTGCTTGAGCCCCTTCCGGTCGAGGAAGTTGATCGGGGTCTTTTCCGTCTTCAGCCGCGCTTCGCCGGCGGCGACATCCAGGGAGAAAAACAGCCCGTCCGGATTGCCGCGCTGCAGCTCCAGCACGCGCAGGACGAAACGGGCCGCGCGCTCGGCTTCCGCGAGATGCCGGGTCGCCAGCAGCGCCAGGCCCACGATGCCCGCCGACATCGCGTGCTGGCGGCCCTGGCCGGCCGAGCGCGCCGCCTGGCTGTCCCAGACTCCGCCCGTGGCGGGATCCTGGAAAGCGCGGATGTCCTCCGCCAAGCGGAAGGCGAGGTCGTAACGACCGCAAAGCAGCGCGCCCCAGCAGACCCAGGCGCGGTCGTACCCGTTGAACGGATTCTGCTGCTCCTGCCCGGCCGGAATGGCCAGCTCGCCCCGGGGCCCGAGAAAGTGGCCCTCGATCCAGCGCAGGCAGCGGTCGGCCGCCTCCATCCGGCCGCCCAGCGCCAGGATGGCCGGGCTCTTGTAGTAGACGACCGCCTCGGGAGAGTTCTGGATCGAGCCGCGCGCGTCGCTCTGGCCGGCCAGCCAGTCAAGGCCCCGCCGGACGCTCTCGGCGGCGTTCACCCGCGGCCCCCCTGGTCATGTTCCGCCACGTACTGCTTGAGCTTGTTGACGGCCTGCTCGCTGGCCAGCTTCATCATGATCGTGATGTTTCCCAGCAGGAAGTAACGCACGCCCATCTT
>JAEUGX010000060.1 GCA_016795545.1 Opitutaceae bacterium | reverse complement strand
ATCGACAGCGCGTACTCCATGAACGCAAGCGCGGCCGCCGCGTTCGGCGCGCCGCGCAGCACCGCGATGGGGTCCGGCGACAGCACCGTGCCCTCCGGGGGCGAGTAGTAGCCGATGCGCGGGCGTCCGCCGGCGCCGACCGCCTTTTCCTGGTGGCTGCCGCGGCCGTAGAAGTCGATGCACATGCCGACGGCGGAGTTGCCCTGGATCACGTCGATCGGCGGCTTCTGCGACGTGTCCGTGAAGTAGCGGGCGTTGGCGCCGGCGCGCTGCAGGAGGCGCAGGCCGCTCACCCAGCCGGCGGCGACGGCCTCGGCCTCGAGGGAGGCGCGGTCGCGGCCGGTCGCGCGCTCCAGGCGCGCCCACTCCCGGTAGATGTGCTGCTGGATCACGTTCTCGAACGCCTTGGCGATCGAGCTGCTCTTGGTGGGATCGCACAGCGCCACCTCGCCCTGCAGCCGCGGGTCCTGCAGGTCGTCCCACGCGCGCGGCTCCTGCGTGATGCCCAGCCGCCGCAGCGAATCGCGGTTGTAGATCATTCCGTAGCTGCTGAGCACGTCGCCCACCCAGCGCCCCTGCGGATCCCAGTAGGGTTCGCCGGTGAAGGACCGGGGGATGACCGCGTCGTCGAACCATTCCGGATGCAGGCGCATGATGCCGGAGTCCACCAGCCGGCCGGCGCCGGCCTGGCGGATGAAATCATAGCTGCCGCCGCCGAAAAAGATGTCGATGCCGCAGCTGATGTTCGAGGCGAGGAACGCGCGCCGCGCCGCCATCTCCTCGGTGTCGTCCGCGGGGGTGTCGTCGGGCGTCAGCCGCGGATTGTGGAAGGCGGCCTGCACGGCGCTGCTCCATGCGCGGCCCAGCGTCTTGGTCCAGTAATTCTGAAAGGAGGAGACGTACTCCGACTCCAGGAAGCGCGTGATCTCGCTGGTGCCGCCGATCACCCGCCAGTCGATGGCCACGGTCCGGCCGGTGCGGGCGCGGTACCAGTCCCGGAAGCCGCGCGTGTACTCGTACCGCAGGGCCTCGTTGTGCGGGGTGATGATCACCAGCGTCTCGTCGGCGTTCGCGATCGTGACCTGCTTGGTGCGGAACAGGAAGGGTAGCCCCACCACCGCCAGGAACGCGAGGAGGATCAGGGCCCGTTGCATGTGGGTGCGGAGTCGCCGGCCGGCGGGTCAGGCCACCAGCACGACCACGTCCTCGGGCTCGACGGTCGCGTACAGCTCGCCGCGGTCGGAGCCGTCGACGAAGCGCGGGTTGCGCTCGAAGATCTTCAGTTTCACCCCGCCGCCCGTGATGAACTCGTACTGGGCGACCTCGCCCAGGTAGGTCGACTCGCCGATGCGCCCCCGCACGACATTGCGCAGTTCGGCGTTGCGGTGCAGCTCCCAGCATTCGGGCCGGATGGAGACGGTCACCGTTGCGCCCACCTCGGGGCTGCGGGACGGGTCGCCGAGGATGCCGTCGAACTTGCCCACCGCCGTTTCCACGGTGACGTAGGCTCCCACCCGTCCGAGCACGCGGCCGGGCAGGAAATCGGTCTCGCCGATGAAGTTCGCCACGGTCTTCCGCGTCGGGCGCTTGTACACCTCCCGCGGCGTTCCGACCTGCAGGATGTGTCCGCTCTCCAGGATCGCCATGCGGTCCGCGATCGACAGCGCCTCCTTCTGGTCGTGGGTCACGTAGACGGTGGTCAGCTGGAATTCCTTGCAGACCCGGCGGATCTCGGTGCGCATCTCCAGACGCAGCTTGGCGTCGAGGTTGGACAACGGCTCGTCGAGCAGGAGGCAGCGCGGCCGGATGACCAGGGCGCGGGCCAAGGCGACGCGCTGCTGCTGGCCGCCCGAGAGCTGGTTGGGCTTGCGGTCGGCGTACGACTCCATGCGCACCGAGGCCAGCGCCTCGGCCACCCGCTGCCGGATCTCCGCCGCGGGCACCTTCCGCTGCTCGAGGCCGAAGGCGACGTTCTCCGCCACTGACATGTGGGGCCAGAGCGCGTAGCTCTGGAACATCATGCCGGTGTTCCGCTTGTGGGGATCGAGCCGAGTCACATCCTCGTCGCCGAACAGGATCTGCCCGCGTTCCGGGATGTAGAATCCCGCCAGGCTCCGCAGGAGCGTGGTC
>JAEUGX010000021.1 GCA_016795545.1 Opitutaceae bacterium | reverse complement strand
GGCGGCCAGGCTGGCGCCGCCCGGGAACCGGACGGTGTGCTCGATCGCGTTGACCTCGATGGGCGCGCAGTCCTGCAGGGTGAACCCGGCGAGCACGTTCTGCTCCATCAGGTGCGGGTCCGTGCTCAGCGTCGTGTCCTTCAGGGTCAGCACCGGCTTGTACTCGTAGAGCCCCACCCGCACGCGGCCCCGGCTGCCGTCGACGTTCAGCTGCAGCGTGTCGCCCGTCACCACGAACGGCTTCGTGATCAGCGTTTCCCGCTGCGAGTTCGCCCGCAGGCTCACGTAGCGGTGGCGCTTCTGCGTGTAGAGGGCGATCTGGCCGTCGGAAACCCGGTCGTGGTAGTATGGACGCTGGTCCGCGTCGGCGCGGGTCGTGAGGTGGTCGCCGTCCCAGATGCCGACGTAGAACCAATCCTCGTCGCCGACCTGGACCGGCGGCGCGGCCGCCTTGAGCACCAGGCGGTCGGGGCTGTCCTCCTCCGTGCCGTGCGGGATCCAGGCCTGCCGGCTCGAGGTGCGGTCCCAGGTCCGGCCGCCGTCGCGGCTGATGGTCACGCGCATCTCGTTCGGACCCTTGCGGGCCCACGCCCAGGTGTGCGGATGCCGCTCCGTCTTCGGCCAGGGCCAGCCCTGCTGCTGGTCGGCAGGCCGGTCGAGGACGGGGCCGCCGTCGGGCGTCGTGCGGTCCGTGTGCAGCCAGCTGAGCAGGCCGATCACCACGCCCTCGGTGTAGAACGGGGAGAGGATCATCGGCTCGTCGTAGTAGTCGGGCCGGTGCGGGTCGGCCGGGTCGGGCGCGATGACGATCTCGGAGCGCCACTGCTTGAGGTCCGGCGAGGAGAAGCGCGCAATCTCGCGCGCCGGCAGCCAGTGAGGCACGGCGTTCTGGATCATCGCGACCCATTCGCCGTGCTGGTCGTCCCAGAAGTGGAGGGAGTTCTCGCGCGGGCTGAACGAGCCGCCGGCGGGCGTCAGCTTGCTCCGCCAGTCGGGGTCGCGGATGAAGTCGGGGATCTCCGCGGCGAAGTACGCCTGGCCGCCCATGGACAGGGCGTAGCGCCGGGCGGGGTCGGTGACGTTGCCGTAGAGCTTGAGGTCGCTGACGCTGAACGGCACGCCGAGGTTGTTCTCCTTCGAGCTGCCGACCGGGCTGGGGAAAGGCGGGAACGCCTGCCAGTCGAGGCCCGCCGGGGCCTCCACCAGCCCCAGGTTCGGCTTCTCCCAGTGGATGCCGTCGCGGCTCGTCGCGTAGGCGTCGGCCTCGATGTACTGCTGGGCGCGGTCGCGTTGGACCCGGCCGTTGCGCACGATCTTGTTCTCCGGGTCCGGCACCCAGCGCACGGCGTCGTAGAAGCAGAAGAAGGTGCCGTCGGCGCGCCGCGCGAAGTAGTAGGGCGCCACCCCCTTGCTCTCCCAGGGCCGGTCGTTCGTGATCACGACGCCGCGGGCGCGCGGCCGGTGGACGACGCGGTCGAGGCCCGTGCCGCGTGCGATGACGTGGTCGTCGATGAAGAACTGCCAGTGGCGGGCGTCGATTGCCGCCGCGCCGAGGACGGGGCCCAGGAAAAGCAGGGCCAGGCTGAGGATCGCAGGTTTCATGGGGGCTTGCGGGTTGGCGCGGTCGGAGGGCGTCAACCGCATCGTACCACAGCAACCGCGCCGCGGGCTGGCGAGAGCGAAGCACTGTCACGGTGAGCACACCAGCGAGCGGACGTCACGGCGGCGCGCCGGGGCCTCACCCGCGGACGCGGGGGCCGAAGCGGAGGTGGCCGTCGACGACGCGCAGGATCCGGTGGGCGAGCATCTCCCAGGAATACTGGTAGCAGGGTCGCGGCGAGAACTTCACGCAGTTCCTGCGCGAGGTGCGGGAGCAGTTGGTGGACGAGCTGGTCGTCGGCCACCACACGCTCCAGCGCGCCACGGACCACAACCGCTGGCAGCGCACCTGGGGGTACGTCCAGGACCAGGACGAGCAGATCGGGCTGCCGCCGATCGAGGTCGCCCTCGAGCGCGACTACGGCCCGCTCTGCCGGCAACACGGGGTGAGGCTCTACGTGGACGTGCCGCTCGGGAACTTCCACCGCACCTACGCCGACCCCACCCTGGGCCGAGGCACCGAAAGGCCCGAGGATCTGGCCGCGCTCATGGCCAGGCTCGAGCGGCTCCGGTCCCTGGACGGCATCGTGGTGGACGGACGCCCGTTCAGCGTGCCGGCGCCGCAGTGAGCATCCGGGCGCCGTCCGGGCGCCGATGATTGCGCCCGGCGGGCGGGATCACCCGACGGGGTAGCCGAGGCTGCGCAGCTGGGCCATCACGGCGGCGGGCTTGACGCGGCTGGGCTTGAACTGGAGCTCCCGCGGGCAGCCCTTCACGTCATGATGGATGCGCACCGCGGAGAAGAACCAGGGATAGAAGTTGCCCCGGCCGAGCCGCGTCACGGCGCTGCGCGGCAGCCGGTAGTTGCCCCGGGTGCTGTTGAGGCACAGGGCCTCGGGGGTGGCAACGAGGAGCGCCATCGGGATGGGCCCGTCCGTGGCGGCGATGTCGTCGGCCATGTGCCCCTCCCAGCGGAGGCCGTCGCCGGCGACGGAGGCTTCGGTGTACTGGGCGAGGGAGGGGGGTACGGATGCGGGCATGGATGACTCGGACGGCCTCCGGCGAAAGGTCCGCGAGCCGCCGCGCAGCCGACATCCGGCCGAACGCCACGTCCCGCTTCTCCTGCACGGAGGAGATTGGCGAGACAGCGGCCCGACTATCCCAGTTGCCTTCGGGGACGTTGCATCCCCGAACCCGGCCCGAGCAGGCCAAGCTTTGCGCACCGAAGCAAGCCGCATCGGCCCCGCGGGCCCCGGATCACCGCGCCGCTCCGGGGGCGGCTTCGCCTCTGCCGGCCGCGCGCTCCATGGCGTCGGACAAGTCCGCCATCGAGCCGTGCAGCGCCCGGTCGATCTCCTCCTGGGTCAGGCGGTACACCAGGATCGAATAGCCGATCATGGCGTCGGGCGGACGCGCGCGCAGGTAGTGGCACAAGCGCACGAAGCGCAGCTGTTCGAAAGCCGCCCACGCGTAATACCAGTCGTAGCCGGGACGCCCGGCGAGCATCTCGGGTGGCGGCGCCTGGTGCCGCGACAGCGCGCGGAATCCGGGCTCGTCGCGGCGCAGCTGCTGGTAGCGGCGCTCGTTGGCCGCGGTCCAGGGTCCGCGGAGGCCCAGGTACACGTTCTGCAGCATCGTGGCGCTGACGGCGTAAAGGCCCGGCGCCGGCCAGTACATCGGCCGGACGCGCTCGAAAGGATGCAGGGTCGGCATGAACGTCGCCTCGATCCCGTAGTACTCGGGCAGGCCGGAGCCGAAATAGGCGACGTGCACCGGCTCGCCCGTACGGCGATGCCCGTCGAGCCACCGCTTCAATCCGGGCAGGTCCTGCCCCCAGTCGAGCGAGCTGTCCACGAGGTGCCGATACCCCTCGGCCGGACCGCCCACCAGCGGGCTGAAGTAGGCGAGAAAATGCGGATAGATCCCGGCCGCCGTGCGGACGTGCCAGCCGAGCAGCGCGGCCACCAGCGCGGCCAGCACCAGGCCGTCGCGCCAGCACTGCCGCCAGCCCGCGACGGCCGCCCCACCCAGCAGTCCGCAGCAGAGGTAGAGCACCGGATAGGTGGGCAGGAGGTGGCGGTGGCCGATGTTGAGGCGGCTGGTAAGCGCGAAGATCCAGTAGACGACAAACAAAACGATCAGCGGCGTCGCGCGGTAGAGCCAGGCGCGGAGCTGGCCGGCGCGGACGGCGCGCCCCTGCAGGCCGGCCAGCAGGACGGCGCCCAGCAGGGCGACCAGGAGCGACGGCGGGGTCTTGTACAGGAAGGCCTTCGGGAAGAAGGCGACCCAGCCGTGGAAGCCGTGGTCGCCGTCAAGAAACGACGCGCGGCCGGAGGCGCCCCGCAGGACGTGGGCGAAGCCGTAGAGATAACCCTCGGGCAGCAGGCGCCAGTCACGGCACCACGCGATCAGGCGGGCCAGGCCGCCGTCGAACGAAAGGATCTCGGTCCAGGACGGGCTGAACCCGCCGGGGGGCAGCGCGGGATTGAAGGCGCTGAACCGGAACCCGAAGAACCCCCAGATGCAGAGCCCCACGAACGCGCCGTGCGCTCCGAGCGAGAGCGCGGCGTAGCCGCACCGGGCGGCGGCCGAGCCGAAGGCGCGCCGACCCAGTTGCGGCGGCGCCGGCTGGAACAGCCGGACCAGCAGCATCGCCGCCGCCATCGGCAGCAGCAGCACCGAGGTGTGCTTGGCCACGGCGGCGAGACCGAACAGGATCGCACTGGCCAGCAGCACGCGGAGGCGCCCGTCGTTGAGATGCCACCAGTAGGCGCCCACGGCGAGCAGCAGGAACAGGGTCACGCACATGTCCGACGTGGCGACGCCGCTGTGCGCCAGCATGGTCGGGCAGAGCGCGCACAGGACCCCCGACACCACCGCCCCCGCGACCCCCCAGAGCCGGCGGGCCCAGAGGAACACGAGGAGCGTGGTCGCCGCCCCGAACCACGCGTTCATCGCGCGCGCGCGGGCGAGCAGGCGCCCGGGGTCGTTGCCCTGGCGGTAGAAGAACATGTACCCGAACATCGACGCATCCGATGTCCGCCAGGAGGGCGTGTTGAAATCCGGGTAGCGCAGCTGCGGATCCCCGCCCAGGGGCAGCGCGACCCACCGCTGGGGCAACGCCCCGTTTTCGGGGTGCATGCGGTAGTCGTGCCACTGGTTGAAGGTGTAGCCGCCCGTCACATGCAGCAGCTCGTCCGCGGTGGTCGACTTCTCCCGCATGGCCCGCGTCGCGAGCAGCGCGTGCCCCAGCGCCAGCAGCAGCCCGAGCCCCAGGGCGAGGGAAAACGGTACGGCGCGCGCGGAAGGCGGATTCAAGCTCGTCCGTGTATGCCCGGCGGAGGGCCGGGGGCAAGCGCCGCCATGCCGGGCCGCGAGGCGAACCTCGGGCCGTCCCGGCGCGCGGCGGGGGTCTCACTTCCCCTCGCCGCGCAGGTCGTCGATCCAGTAAACGGTCGAGGCGGCCCGTTCGTCGGCCCCGGGCAGGTCCTCGGTCTCGACGCCGGTCGGGCGCTCGATGTCGCCGAGGATCGGCGCCGGCACCTGGCCCCGGTACGGGCCGGTGCGGAAGACGATGCGCTCGAGGCTCGCGGTCTTTTCCGCGAAGGGGATTCCCTCGCCGACGACCTGGCCGTCGAAGCGGAGGCGGTAGGACTGCTTCTCGCAGTCGAGGTCGAGCTCGACGTCGTACCAGCGCAGCGGCGTGATGCGGACCTGCGGCGAGGCGCGGCGGCCGTGGTCGTGGGAGAACCAGGATTGGTTGAAGCGGAGCCGCAGCGGGCGCTCGCCGGCCTGGCTCTGGACCTCGATCTCGAAGGCCGTGGCCTGGGCGTTCACGCGGGGCTGGACCCGGAAGCGGAGCTTCAGCTGGCGGGCCGAGGGGAAGTGGCGCTCGGCGAGGGCGTACTCGTAGGGGTCCTCATCGCGCAGTTCGAGCACCCGGTTGCTGGCGCCGGGCTCCTCGGCGACCCGGATCGGGGCCCACAGCGGGAGGTGGAGGTTCCAGCGGGCGAGCGCCGCGGGCTCCTCGAACCCGTCGTCGAGCTTGGCCGTCGCCTGGCCGGCCAGCGGCAGGGGCGTGCGCTGCACCCAGATGTCCTCCTTGTTCATGCTGTAGGTCATCCAGAGATCGTTGCCCGGCGGGTTGCCGTTGCCTTCCTCGATGCCGCGGAAGTAGTGCACGCCCGCGCCCTTGTATTGGCCGCGGAAGCGGCGGGGCGAGACCTCGCCCTGCAGGCAGAGCATCGTGTCAAAGCTCCGGCCGTCTTCCCCGACAAACGCCACCATCGGGAAACGGTTGGCGTTGGTGGCGGAACGGGCCTGGACGATGGCGAAGCGCCCGTCGTCGGTGCGCTGGCCCCAGGTCTTGGCTCCGGCGTCGCCGGCGAACGTCGGGATCTGGCCGATGGTCGCCCAGGTGAGGCCGCGGTCGGCGGAGAGCGCGGCGTACTGGTTCTTCCAGAGGCCGACCACGACACCGTCGGGGCGCGTGTACCAGGCGAAGGCCTTGCCGGCCCCGGCGGAAGTGACGATCTTGGCGTCGAAGTGCGCGGCTCCCGCGACCCGGTCGGGCTCCATCGCGAAGAAGCCGTCCTTGCCGCGGTCCTCCTCCCACCACTGCAGGGTGAAGAGCTTGTCCGCGAGCAGCGCGTTGCAGGCGGCCACGAAGCCCTGGTCCGGGCTGGTCGTGTAGAAGGGAAACGAGGTGTTGGACTCGTCGAAGCCCGCGTGGCGGTTGTAGCGGATGAAATAGACGGGGCCCAGGGAGCCGTCGGCATGGATCTCGCGCACGACCCGGCCCACGCCGTTGCCCGCGTTGGGCGAATGCTGGGGCGTCTCGGCGAACCCATAGAAGCCCAGCGTCAGCAGGCGCCCGTCCGGCGCCACGTAGAAGCCCATGCGCTGGTGCATGATGGCGATCATGCCGGCGGGAATGTTGACGCCGTCGCGCTTGATCTCGGGCAGGATGTATTCCGGGAAAACGACGCGGGGCGGCGACCAGGAGTAGCCGTCGGCCGAGGTCATGACGGAGGTGTTCGTGGGCGGCTCGTGCTCCTGGAAGAGCGCGCTGAGGTACTGGAGGTAGAAGCGGCCCTTCCAATAGGCCAGGTACGGCTGGTGATTGTAGGTGAATCCCGTGATGCCCTGGCCGGGAGGATGAGTGCGGTTCGCCCGCATCGCCTGGATGTTGTGCACGCCGACGGCGTGAGGCACGCGCCCGTCGTAGCGCGTCTTGTCGGCCTGCACGCCCCCGGTGTAACGCACCGGCTCGACGGCTTCGGCGGGAGCTATCGCGGGAGCGGCGGCCGACAGCGCGACCGGGAGCAGGGCGCAGATCAGAAGGGGGCGGAGGATCATGGGAGGGGTGGGGTTGAAGGTAACCGTGGATGTTTTCCGGCCGAGGGCGCGACCGCAGCGAGAATCGGATTCAAGCGGCGGAATGTCCGGTGACAAGCACAGGCAACTTGTCTGATTGTTTAGACAAGGCGCGCGGCGGCAGCCCCGGAGATGCGGCCCCCACGCCGCCCGGGCCACCTTTCCTGCTGGCTACGCGCCAGCCTCGTCCCGCATCCAGCCGCCGTTCCGATACCGGAAAAACTCGCGGCCTTGGAGCGAGAACAGATGAAGCCATTCGTGATCGAAAAGCTGCCGGACCGCCGGATGCTTCCGCAACACCGCCGCGATCCGTTCCGGGGCCGCGTCGACGTAAACAGCGAGTCGCCGCGGTTCGTGAGTGAAAGCGCCGCCGTCGTGGATTGATTGGAGCGGCAGGCCGACCTTGAGGTCGCCGCCGTTGCCTTCCAGCACCCCGAGTCCGCCGACCACGTTGTGCAGGACCTTGTTGCCGGAGCCGTAGCGCGCGGGATCGATACGCGAGGCGTAGTATTGCAGGTTGATCCAGCTCGCGACCACCACGGGAGCGCAGAGGATGAGGGTGAGCACCTGGTCCTCGGCGTCCGCGGAGGCCTCGTAATCGTGCAAAAACACCCGGCCCGCGAGCTTCAGGCCCGCCGTGCGGCTGCGCGGCGCGGCCACGAAGGCCGCATTGTTGGCCAGACCCCATTCCGGCCTGACCTCGGCGATGCTCGCCGCCCGGGCGCGGACCGCGGCCTCGACCTGATCGTCGGGGACCGCGGCCAGGCCGAGCGACGGCGCGCGCTCGCGCCGGGCGGCGGCCCCGGCGCGGCCGAGCCCCTCGCGCAGCCGGGCGACATCCGCGCGATGACTGCCGGGCAGTCTTTCCAGGTCGAAGAGGACAACATCGTCCGTGGTGGTGTTGTGCAGTCCGGCGACAAACACCGTGTCCGCCGGCAGCACCAGGCCTTGCCGGGCCAGAATCTCGCGGACCGCGGGATCGTTCAGCGTGATCGCCGCCAGCCGGGCGTTGACGTCGCCCGCGTGGCCGCCGCAGGCCCCGCAGTCGAGACCGGACGCATGCGGATTGTTGGCGCTCTGGCTGCCGTGTCCGCAGATCAGGATGAGCCGGGCGTGATTCCTGACGAGGCTCATGTTCCGCAAGGCCCCGGCAGCCAGGCCGGCCCGCGCCTCGAGCGACACCTCGGCGAAGGCCGGCGCGACCCGCGAGCAATGCCGTCGTCCGGCCGCCGTGGCGCGGCCGAGGGCGAAGCCGAAGCCCAGCCCGACCGACTCCACGAACGAGAAGCAGGAGGCCGCCGAGTTTTGGAACGCCTTCCACGCCCCCGCGGCCGCCCGGGCCGCGCGGGCGCGGGCCTCGTCCGCGGCGGAAAGCGGTTCGCAGGTCTCGACCGGCGGGACCAGCAGCACCGGACAACGGGCCGCGGGCGCGGCGCCCGCCCCGGAATGGTGCGCCACCGGAAAGCCGAAGAATCCCGCAAAACCGACCGTCTGGGTTTCCGGCAACAGGCGCTCCAGATGCCGCCGCAGCACCTCCGAACGGACATCGATGCAGAAGACCGCCTGCACGCGCGGCCGGCCCCCGAGGGGGGCCTCCGGCTGCGCCGCCAGCGCCCGGGCGAGCTGCCGCTGGTAGCCGGCCTCGTAGGCGAATTGCCAGCGCGCAAGCGCCGCCAGTCCCCTCGCATCCACGACCGGGGCCTGCGTCCGCCGCCAGCGGTCCTTGAACCCGGGGTCGGCGTCGAATGTCCGGAAAAGCGCGGCATCGTAGGCCAGCCGGATCGCGAGCAGGTCCGTGAGCATGTGGCTGCGCCGGCTCCGCAGCGCGTCCTCGCGCACGCGATACTGCACATACCCGGCCCAGCCGGCGACGGTCGCCAGCTGCCGGTGCAGGAAATCCGGCAACTCGTCGCCCGGCCGCTCGAGCACCTCCAGGCAGGCCGCGATCGCGGCGACCGGGTCCGGCGGCAGCCGGGCCACCCAAGGCCGGAAGGCCGTCAGGCCGAACGCCTCCGGATTACGATCGTGCGCCGCCGCCGCACGCCAAGCCGCGTAGAGACCGTCGTGCTTCCACGGCATGTTCCAGGTGGTCTGGTTCTCGTCGAAGACGACGGCGCACCATTTCGAGACTTCATCGATGATGAACCGGCTCCAGTGCGCAGGGGGACTCTCCTGATCCAGGAAGTCGGCGACCGTGGCGAAAGGCGCCGCGGCGGCGTCCGTCCCCGCCTCCTCCAAGGCCGCCACCAGCGCCGCGGGAGTCCACGCCGCATCCGCAGCCTCCTGAAGGTCGGTCGGGGAGATCCGGCCCGTCCGCCAGGCCTCACGGTAGGCGGCGGCGCTCTGGAGGGGCGCCGCGCCCGCGACCCGCCGGAGGAGTTCGGCCGCGGCCACAAACGGACGGTCGGTCAAACCGACGAACGGATTCACCGCGACGAAGTGCCGCAGCGGCCACAGCGGCGGAATGCGCGACAGGGCCTCGTCGATGGCCGCGTTCAAACTGTCCGCGGCGGGTTGGAGGGAGGAGTGGACAGAGGACATGAGGATGGGAAAGCGCCCGATTCCTGCGGCCAGAGCCGGCCCAGCAGGCGGTTCAGGAAGGTGCCGAGGTAGAATCCGTTCAGCAGGTGCACGTAGAGACGGCGACCCCAGGCGTGGCGGCCCGCCCGCCAGAGCAGGGCCTGCGCCACGAAGAGGCCCGCAAACACCGCGCCCACCACGAAAAGCAGCGCCCGCGGCGGCCGCCCCACCGGCAGGTCGCGGAACCCATACGACGCCGCGGCGTGCCAACCGAGGCCGAGGGCGATCACCAGCAAGGCCACCGCCGGTCCCTGGGCAACCACCCACGGCCCTCCTCCGGCCGACCAAGCCCTGGCGATGACGTAGGCGGCGGCGAAGGCCAGCACGACTCCGAAAACCCCCGGGGACGGCGCCGCGCCGGGCGCCCAGCTGTGCGCGGCGGCGGCGGCCAACGCCACGAACAAACCTCCGGCCAGGATCCCGACCGCCAGCGCCCCCGTGCGCAAAGGCAGCGCCGCCCGGGGCACCGCCCCGATGGTGGAGCCCGCCATAAGGAAAGCATGGGCCTTATAAAGCGAGTGGGCGGCGATGTGCAGCATGGCCAGCCCGTAGGCCCCGAGGCCGGCTTGCAGGAGCATGAAGCCCATCTGCGCGATGGTCGAATAGGCCAGAGCCCGCTTGACGCTGGGCTGGGCCAGCATGACCAGGGCCCCGAAGGCGGCCGTGAGGGCGCCGACCACCGCGAGCCCATGCGAGGCCAGGGGCGCCGCCGCCAAGACCGGGGACAACCGCACCACGAGGAAACCGCCGGCATTGATGATCCCGGCGTGCATGAAAGCCGAGACCGGGGTGGGAGTTTCCAGGGTGTCCGGCAGCCAGCTGTGGAAAGGAAACTGCGCCGATTTCAACATGGCGCAAAAAGCGAGCAGCCCCCCCGCCGGCCCGAGACCCGCGGTGTCCCCCGCCTCGATCGCGGCGAAGATGCCCGCCAGGTCGAACGTGCGGTAGCGCTGGTAGAGCAGCAGCACGGCCGCGAGGAGGCAGGCGTCGCCGGCGCGGCTGATCACGAACTTCTTGCGGGCGGAAAAGACCGCCCCCGCACGCTCCGGGTAGTGCAACAACAGGCGGTGCAGGCACAGGCTGGTGGCGATCCACGCGGCGGCCAGCAGCAGCAGGTGCGCGGAGAGCACGAGCAGCAAAACCGCCCCCAGGGTCAGGCTCATCCAAGACAGGAACCGCGCCTGCGCCGGATCGCCCGCCAGGTAGCGGCGGGAAAAACGCAGCACCACGGCGCCAAGAAAGGTGATGAGCACGGCCATCGCCACGGACACCGCGTCAAGCCGCAGGGCCACGGCCAGCGCCGACTCGATCTCCCAGGGCGCCCAGCGAGCGGTGTGCACGCCGTTCCCGACCAGGGCGGCCACGGCCAGCAAAGCCAGGACCGCGGAAGCCTGCGCCGCGCCGCCCGTCAGCCGGCCGGCGGCGGCCGCGGCGCGGGATCGGGCCAGCAGTCCGGCGGCCAGCGGCAGACCGGGCACCGCCCAGAGGAGAAGGTCGGGAAAAAAGCTCATGCGGCGCGAGAATAACCGCCGCTTGCCTTTTAGGCGATGATATCGTTTTGAACGTGGCGTTAGATTTACTTTAACCGCTTCCGCCGATGTTTCTGAACTACCACCACCTCCGCTATTTTCGGATCATCGCCCGGGAGCTCAGCGTCACGCGCGCCGCCGAGCGCCTGAACCTGTCCGTCCCGGCCCTGAGCATCCAGCTCAAGCAGCTGGAGGAAAGCCTGGGCCAGAAGCTCTTTGACCGTGAGCGCGGCGGACTCCGCCTCACTGAAGCCGGGCGGCTGGCGCTGGAGTACGCGGAGACCATCGGGCGCGCGGGCGAGGAGCTGGTGGACGTGATGCGCAACCGGGCGCCCGGGGCCGCCCGCCTGATCCTGCGCATCGGCGCGGTGGCGACCCTCTCGCGCAATTTCCAGGTGGATTTCCTCAAGCCCGCCCTCCATCGCTCCGGCGTCGAGGTGGTGATCCGCTCGGGGGCGCAGCGCGACCTGCTGGTCGCGCTCCACGCCCATGAAATCGACGTCGTGCTTTCGAATTCCCCGGCGCGGCGTGACACGGAAACGCCCTGGCACAGCCACCTGCTCGCGGAGCAGCCCGTGGCCCTCGTGGGTGTGCCCGTGTGGAAAAAGAAGCGGCTGACCTTTCCCCGGGATTTCCACGATGTGCCCATGATCCTGCCCAGCATGGAGAGCACCACGCGCGCCGGTTTCGACCGCTTGACCGCGGCCGCCGGCGTGCGTCCCCGCATCCTCGCCGAAGTGGACGACATGGCCATGCTGCGCTTGCTGGCCCGCGAAGGCGAGGGCCTGGCGCTGGTGCCGCCGGTGGTCGTTCGTGACGAGATCGAGGACGGCATGCTCGTGGCCACCCACCGCATCCCGCAGGTTAGCGAAACGTTCTACGCCATCACGCCAAGCCGGCGTTTTCCCAACCCACTGGTCGGGGAACTCGTCTCCCGCATGGCCAAGACTTGAGCCGGTTCCGCAGGGACAGGCCATTAACTAACCGCCGACAGAGGCGGCCGTCCTCCTTGTTTCCATTCGGCAGCCCTTGCGGAAACCTATGGCGGCTGGCCCGCAAGGCCGACCGACCCCGAGCACCCGACGGGGAAGATCGCGCCGCAGGATTTCGTGCGCCCGTGGGTCGATCGGCCGCGGCCCCTCGGCGCACGGTGGACAGTCAATTCAGATTCCAAAATGAACTAACGAAGTCTATAGGGCATGCCTCTTCTCAGGTTAGCTTCGGGCAGCTTTTATTCTGTATATGAAAACTTTTCTACGGCTGTTGTTTTGCCTGTCGTTATTCGCAGTCAAAGCCATCCCGGCGCTTGGGACAGAGGTCATCAAACCGCTAAGGCCCATCCTTCCCACTCCTAGCGCGCTCAGTTCCTGGCGCCTGAACGGGATCGTCTTTTCTGGAACCAAGGGCATTGCTTCTATTTCTGCGCAGCCGAAAGGAGTGCAAACGGGATGGTTTGAGGTGAATGATCCCTGCTTTGGACAGGTAGTGACTGAAATTACCACCACCACCGTCACTCTCCAGAACCCTCAGACCGGAGCTGAAACCAAACTTTTTCTCGCGGCGAGTACATTGAAGGATGCCCCAACTGCGACGGACCAGCCTGAGCCCTTTTCCAAGGCATGGGTCAATTCTATGGCGAATCCGATGGTGCAAATAATGCAGCCGCTTCCTATCGAGATCCAGCGAAGCTGGGTCAAACTATCCCCTGGGGAAAAGCAGGCGATCATCGACATGTATCTGAAATACGGATGGAAACTGCTCTCAGCCGAAGTCGTCGGTGAAAGCGTTACTTTTGCCTGGGAGAATATCTATCAGCAAGAACGCCGCGAGATGCTTCAAGCCAACCGGAAGGCCTTTGAGGCGACCCTGACTCCGGCCCAGCATGCCCGGTACGCCGAAATGCGCGCAAACCAGCCGCTTTACACCATCAAGGGAGAGCTTCCGCCCGACAGGAAAAAGCAGCTCGAAGAGCGAAAGCAAACGTTTCAGGAGTTTCAGGACTCTTTAACCCCAGCACAGCGCGAGGCCTATGAGGCGTCGTTAGATTTCACCAAGGGCAAATGGAAGGATTGAAGGAGAAGCCTGCCAGGCGAGGTCCCGGCGCTTCCCTCGACAGACAAGAACGTCTATACCGACGTGGCCGCGTTGGAGCTTCATTCCGAAGTCGCGAAGCTGCCTTGGATCGACTCTCAGATTCACCCACAACTACACGCACAAATTTGTGCGCGAGCCGGTAAGAAGACGAAATTGAGCGAAGCGCTTCTGACTCTCATGGAAGTGTGCAAATCGTTCGCAGCCACAGGCGGCGACGAACTCACACGCAAATTTATGTCCGCCGCAAATTGGCTGCCCGGCATGGATTCGAACCACCGGATTTGGGTCAAGGGTTTTACAATAACGCACAACTGCGCGCACAAGCGTACGATATACTAGCCGCGCATTGGATTTTGGCGGGAGGGCATCGTCGGGCTGAGGCTACGCCCGGCGATGCATTCTCGAACGGAGGTGCCTTGTGAGGCGGAGCGAGTATGACCCGGCGGCGCAGCCGCCGCCCGAAGGGCCGGCCCCAGCCGGGGTCACACGGAGCGGGAGGTTCCCCCGCCCTCGGGGGCGGGGGGAAGGGGCGGTGGGGGAAACGACCGGGTTTGAGTCACCGAGTTGGCGGACGGCCATTGCTGTGATGAAGGCTCGGGAAGCCGGCTTGGATGCCGATTCCCATATCCGGATGCACTGGTTAGAAGACCACTGCGCAATGTCCGACGACGTGTTTTGCCCGATTACGTTGCGCTGGATGTCACGTGCCGAGTGGCACGCTGATCTTCTTCGGAAACCAATTGGCGCGGCGAGGGCGAGCCGTCCGCGTCTGGATGCAACTCAGGAATTCATCCTGAGTCCACTCCCCTCGCCGCGCTCTTTCCGGGAGACCCTCCTATGAACGAAGGTTACTGGAAATACCTTCGGCGGATCAGCAAGGGCACTAAAGACGCCGTGCTCGGCATGTATATCCCGGCGTCGTGGTGGCACGCTGAGGGTCGCCGGAAGATGGTGAAGCGACTAGAGGCGCGGGGCTTCCCCTGGCTGAAAGGCTGGCTGTTCTTCACGCTCACCATTGACCCGGACAAGTTCGCGGGGCCTGTCGAGGCCTACGAAGCCGGCAAAGACCGGATTCGCCGCGTGATTCACGAGCTACGGGAACGCGGGTACGATATCAAGCGGTACGCTTCGAAGTTAGAGCTACAAGAAAACGGGTGGCCCCACTGGCATCTGCTCGTCGATACGCGGCGGTTCATCGCTGAGGACATGCTGCAGGACATTTGGGGCCATGGCTTCGTCGACGTGAAACGGATCAAGCCCACCAAATGGACGTACCTTTTTAAGTACGTCGTGAAAGGAAACGAGGGAATCCCCCAATGGGTCCTCGACTACCCGAAACGTATCCGGGTGTTTCAGACCTCTTCGGGCTTTTTTTCCTCACCGTCGCCGAGCCGCGAAAAAAAAGAGCCGGCTGATGATGAGGACTGCGAATCAGGTCAGCCGGAAACCCTCGCGCAGAAGTTCGCCCGCTGGGCAACGACCGCAACGGTGCGAGCTCGGGAATCCATTCGTCACGTCAAAACCGTGCGACTGGTCCGACCGTACCGGGACATTTTAATCGATCACGTGACACGAGCGGGACGCGTTATCGATTGGTTTCATATCCCGCTCACCAACCAACAGTTAATACAATGCATCCAGACATAAAGAAAATGGGTCTCTTCATTCGCGGAATGGCGACTGCCGAGACTGAGTTCCGCTCCTTCAAGGGCGACGACGGCAAAACAACGCACAGCTACGTCACGCCCGTTGTGGCTGGCTCTTGCGTCGGCGATTGTGTCCAGCGCGTCACCGAACACGGGGCCACGGTTGACCGCCGCGGCAATCCGATCCGGCGTTATCAGTCGGGTGAAACCGTCGAAGGCGAAATCGAGCCCAGGTGGGAGGGCGGCAAACGCATCGTCGACCGCTGGACGATTACCACGCTCCGCACGGAAGCGCCCGCCAAGCCCGAGCCCGCTGGCAAGCGATGAGCGGTTTCCACGATTGCCCCCTTGTGCGTGTCCACGCGCAAGGGCTTTTGGGCGCGATGCTCGCTGACGGCATCGAGGCTACCCAACTGGAATGGGATTTCGGTCCTATGACCTGCCGTTTGCGTATTTCGGCAGTCTACGAACCTCGGATGAGTGCGGCGGTTGCGGCGCGTAGCGCCGCAACCCCGCTTCATCGTGTTATATCAGACCGTAACTGTCTTTCGGGCAAGTTGCGGGCGGCTTCTTCTTCATGATCGGGCTCACGCTGATCATGGCGGCACGGGGCGGCGTTCATTACGACCGCCTCTGTGTCCTAGCTTTCACCCCAATTCTTGGGGCGATTGTTGCCACCTGGGGCTGGCGCTGGTGGCAGCATCACAAAAAACACAGTCAGCGGTAGGAGGAAAATAACATGTCGGATATCACCACAGCCCTCGGCACGGCCACCACGCTTTTCGCGGCGGTCGTTGTCCTCGCGGTCTCAGTCGTCGGCTTCTTCAAGGGCCGCGCTTGGTTCAAGCGCCTGTAACCGGAGACCCACACCATGTCTTCGATTACCACGGCACTCGGGACCGCCACCACGCTCTTCGCGGCGGTGGTCGTTCTCGCGGTGTCAGTCGTCGGCTTCTTCAAGGGCCGCGCTTGGTTCAAACGCCTGTGAGGGACACACCATGAAAAACTATTTTTCGCGGATTCTCTCGCTGGTGTTTCTCGGGCTGGTTTCGCCGGCCCTTTTGATGGCTCAGGTTCCTGAATACGACGGCAACGCCTTCGATCAGGTTCAGATTCTCGCCGATGATGGCATGCTGTTCTTCGGCGTGATCATCGCGGCGGCCGTGATCGTTGTCGGGTTCTGGAAGGGCCGGCAGTGGTTCCGGAAAATCTAGGCCACTAGTTCAACTGCCGGGGACTGCAAACCCGGCTTCAATTTCAATGCTTCACTCCAATGTTAATTCTATGCTTCGTCGCGGGTCTGTATTTTGGCTCTCTCTTGTTCTCGCCGTTGGAAGTCTGAGAGCGGTCACGACTACCAACACGCACGCCGGCCAGTCGGTCACGGTCAACTACTCGTTTAACTCCGGCACGGGCGAGCTCGCTTGGAGTTACACGATCGTCAACAACGGTGATAACGGCACGGGGTTCAGCTACTCCAACGGCGCTTGGATTTACTTCACCACGGGTGCCGGCGGCGGCTACGGGACGCTTGTCTTCGATGTCAGTCCCGGCGGCTCAGGTGGCACAAATAGCGGTGTCGTGACGGGGGTCAGTTCCGGCCAGTGGTTCCGGATCGGTGCCAGGGTGCAAAACACCAGTGCCGGCGGTTCTGATTTGGTGGATGTTACCGATTACTGGCAAACGGCTGCGGCCACTTACAAGACCGTGGTGACGATTCCCGCGAACAACACTGACCGGTTGGTGCGCTATGAAATCAAGCAGGACGGCGTTCAGGTGGATTCTGTCACTACGGCCCCGGGTGATCCTGTGTTGCTCCACACCGTGACAGACCTCCCGAACAACCACGCCGTGACTGTCGAAGAAGTTTCTGTCGGGTTCTCGCAAGATCCGGATACGGGCATCTGGACGCCGACGAGCACAACGGTGCGTGTGGTCGGTACCGCAGTCACACCAGTGCTGAGTGATGCCGCGACGCCGACGCCTACGGCCACCGCGGGGCCCACGGAGACCGTTACCGGCCAACCTCCACCCGTGCCGGCTCAGACATCAACCACGTCGACTAATCAAAACGTGTGGACTGTGCAAACCAACGTCGAAGCGGAAGAGGGCAGTGACTCCGACATGTCAATCAAGGCTTACCGGGAAGGCGTCGACAAACTGAGCGATGCCGCACGCAAAAATAACAAAGACCTGATTGCGGCGTTGCTGCAGGTGTCGGAAGGGCAAGTGGCTCGGGATACCACGCGAAACACGAAAATCGATGCGGTGAAGACCGCTGTGGACACCGCTGCCGCCAACGTGTCTTCCGTCAAAACTTCGGTCGACGCCGTGAAAGGTTCGGTGGATGCGGTAAAGACCGCCATTGAAGAGCGTGCCGGAAAGACGGAGTCGGAAATCATCGCTGACAATGCAGAGACTGCAACGGCTGCGGCATCTGCTGGGGCCACTGCAGCCAGTACCACGTCGGCGCTCTTCCCTACTCTTCCAACGTCGACCGGTTACACCATTCCGACTGCCGGCGACGGTGAATTCATGAAGATCGCCATTCCGGCTTCGTTCGGTGGCGGTGAATCCGTGGAGGTGGATTTTAACCCGTTCAAACCCGAACGAATGGGACCGGTGGCCGCGTGGTTCAAGATCGCCATGGAATGGGCTGTGCTGATCGCATTCGCTTCCTGGCTGTCTGTTGAATTGGGCAGTTGGATGCGCGGACTGTCCACGCTGCAACAGGCCAAGGGTAACACCGTCGCGGCCGGAACCGGGGCTCAGGCTACCGCCTTGGTCGCGGCTACAGCAATCACGGTGGCGGTGGTGACGGCGGTCACTGCCCTGCTCGCGTGGTCATTCGGTGGCATCGATGTGCCTTTGCTCGTCGGCAAGATCACCGTCAATCCCGTCGCAACCATGTCGGCAAATGTCCTCTGGTTCCTCCAGCAATTCCTGCCCATTGAGACCATTCTTGCCTGCGCCCTCTCTCGTATGACCTTCCCGCTTTACGCGGCGACTGTGTTTTCAACCTGCATGTCTGTCGTTCGGTTCATTGTTCCCTGATGAAACTCTATGTCACAAACGTCTCAGCCGCCTACGTCGTCACGGTCACTGATGAAACTACAGGTTACGTTGCTGGTGATGTATTTCCCGGCTCCTTTGGACATGTGGAGGTCGGTAGTCCTTACACGATCACAGTCCGGACTCGTGCGTTGCTCACTGTGGCCGAAGAGACGGGGCAAACAACCGAAGTGGGTTGGCTTGCTTCTGACGACACCGGCGGGGAGCTACAGGCTCGGGGCGTGCCTTATACGGGTGTTCCGGACACCGTGGATGTGCCAGGTCTCGGAACGGTGACTTTGCCCGATTGGGCAATTTCTCCTGAAATGGCGGTGTTCTTTTTCGGGTTCGCAACTGCTGCCGGCATTCGGCTCGTTCGTTCTGCGCTGCGCTGGTTCAAGCGCGCCGATGGCATCGGGGATTACGATCATGGCAATTAGCATCCTCTTCGGTCCCGGTGGCTCGGGAAAGTCGATGTATCAAATGCACATTATTGTGCGCGAGCTCCTGCATTCCCGGCGCAACATCGTTACCAACATGGCGCTAAACGTTCCGGAGTTTAACGCCTACCTCGAACGTGTGTATCCGAATGCACAAATTGATTTGGTGAAACGGCTCCGCATCCTGACGCCAACAGAGACGCTGGAGTTTTGGAAATACCGAGGGCCGGACGTGTGGAACGGGGCCACGGGCGACGAATACCACGTCGAATCTGATCCCGGGATTCACGGAGTGGCTTACGTGATCGACGAGGCCGGCGCGTCGGGATTCAGCGCTCAGGGGTGGGCCGCTGAGACGGGGCGCAGTCGCCGGGGCACGGAGTGCTCTTGGTATCTCGATCAGCAACGTAAGTTTGGTGACAACGTCTACGCGTCGACGAACGGGAGATTTCCGACCGGTATCGCGAAGGCGTTCCGTGACAAGGCGCACGATTTTACGAAGCTCCGCAACGGAATGCTGACTCGAATGGGAATGTTCCGGGGCTCCGCGAATTTCAAGCGGACACACTACACCCAGGAGCCGGGGCCGAATACTGAGCCGTACGACATCGGGACATTCCCGATGGATTTCAAGGGGCTAGGCGCGTGCTACCGGACACAAGACGGTGTTGGTATCACCGGGCACATGGCAGACAAAGGCGCGAAGGGAAAAGGAATTCCCATCATTTGGGTCTTTCCGATGATTTTGGCTGTCGGGCTACTTTGCGTGATTGTGCCGATGATGATCGGGCGCAGTGCGGCCGCCTATATCTCCGGGCCGAAATCGGAGGTATCGAAGAAAATCGATGCTGCTGCGGGGAGTCTTGGGACACCGACGAAGTCAGTGCCACCGCCGGCGAAGACAGAACAGGCGATGCAAAAGGAAGAGCCACCGGCGAAGACGCCCGTTGAGGATTCCAAGGCCATACCTGCAGAAAAGCCGGCGGCAAAAGTCGCGGCAGCTGGAGTCTATGCCACTGGCCGCGTGATGACTCGCGGTCGAGTGCTTATCACGATGTCAGACGGCACGGTGCGCACAGACCTCGACAACACACCGGGCGAACCTCCTAGACTTACACGGGCAACAGGCACTTTTGCAGACTTCGACGGCATACGCCATTGGTATCGACCGCGAATCGATACGGCCGCCTCAAAATAGGCTGAATCGAAGGCCGAAGTGGTATCGGCGCCGTGGTACTTTTTCGTCGCCCCCTGGAGCTGGACGTTTACCTCGAGACCGTCCGGGCATAGCCCCCTCGGGGCATTTAGCTTTCCTAACTGAGGAATTAATGCCACTAATCATTCAGATTTGAGTTGGGTCATCCCTTGACAAGTCAAGATAATTAGCGTAGATTTATTAAGTACTCTGTGCCTTTTGACTCGGTTAGATGTCTCCTTTCGAGACATGGTGACACTGCCTACAATCCGTGGGCTAGCGCCATTTTTTATGTTAATTTTACAAGTGGCGCTGTAGCAAATTGTTATAATTTGGCAGAACCCGAGGCACAGAGTTTGCTAAGATGTTGGTGTCTCGACACGCTATGGAGTAATCCGACGACTTAGCGCTATCTAGATGACTGCGCCAGTCGGAAGGCGAACTGCAAAGGACTTAACCAAGCACATAACCGATTACGAGCAACGGGCGCCTCTGAAAATAGCCCTTGAGTCGTGTCAGCGACCACAAGGGAAGTCCGGTCTCAATACCTAACTGAGATGAACTACGGCACCTAGAACATATCTTCGTATAAGGTTCAAGAGATATGTTCAAAAAGATGCCCCGGCAGGTATACCCTGCGAGTCGTTCGAAAGAGAACTAATTCAAAATGACAGCGTAAATCATTAATCAGTCTGTCGTTAAATAAATTCTTTCAAATGAATGTCGAGATTTTCTCTCTTTGCGATCACGCTACCGATAACCACGGTAAACTAACCGTTTGCGGGACGTTTGATTGCATTCACGCTCCTCAGTTTCCTGTTGTACATGCGCACTGCAGTATAGCAGGTCGATTGAGATTCCAGCGCTCTGAGGAAGGCAAACATCATATCCGCATCATGTTGGTGGACGGTGACGGCCGTTTACTTATACCAAAGTTCGAGCGTGAAATTGTTTCGCGATGTGCTGAGGGCATGGACACGGCGACTGCAAACCTTGTGTTGGACTTAAATAACCTCCCGGTGCCTAGCAAAGGTACGTTCTATTGGGACCTGGTTATTGATGGGCAACTCGTGTCGCGTCTCCCGATGTACACACGAGAGATTAGTATAACTCAGCAAGCCGCCTGAGCATTCGATTCCTCTCGAGGTGCCGGATCCCTGTAATGGGGATCCGGCATTTTTTATGACGACGTCCAGGATAACCGTTTTGGCGTTAGCGGCGACTAGCCGCTTTGTCACGGAGGCGAAACTCTTCTTGTGACACGGGAGGGGAACCCTCCGCGTACCACTTTCTTGCAATCAGGGAATTCGTTAGGGACAGGCTATTACACCTTCTTTGTGCCGACTGGCGGATAATAGCCTGTTCTGTGGTTGAGAAGCGCCTTGAGGAAAGATTGGCTAATGGCAGAGTTCTCGTCAGAAAATATCCGTGCCACTGCCCGATTCTTTTCCCGACGCTCCTCCGTTTTATCGCGAGCGTCCGCCGCGTTTCGAGGAGGAGACGAACTTGGTCTCCGTTGGCTTGGACCATCACAATCGCGTAGCGTTTCTGCATCCGGATGCGGCTGCCGCGTGGTATCGGCTGTGTTCAGCCGGCAAACAGACCGGCATCCATCTACTCTTGATTTCTGCCTTTCGAAGCTATGGGCGGCAGACGGAAATTGTCCGTCGAAAGCGAGCTCAGGGTTTGTCCTGGGATGAAATCCTGCGGGTCAGCGCTTTCCCCGGTTTCAGTGAGCACCACACGGGCCGGGCAATCGACCTGGCCTCGCCCGAATGTCCAACACTGATCGAAGCATTTGAAGATACGCCCGAATTCGCATGGCTCTTGCAGCGGGCGGACGAGTTCGGATTTCACTTATCTTATCCACGCGCCAGTTCAACGGGCGTCGTGTACGAGCCCTGGCATTGGCTTTGGAAAGCCATGGATTAATTCCTTTCGGGAATTCGTTAGGGACAGGCTATTACAACTTCTGAATCTGCAGTGCGAGCGGCTGAGCGTTTTCAGGACAGCACGGTCGCCGCGGATCAGTGCCTCCTTCTTGGCCCGGGACCAGCGTTTGAGTTGGGCTTCGCGTTGCACGGCCTCGGCCAAGGAAAACGGCCCCTCGCAATATACTAATCGCGACAGACCATGGTCACGAGTGTGCTTGGTTGGGCTCCTGATTCTTCAGGTCGAGGAGTACTCGGATGATCGCGTCAGCATCGGAATAGTCGCGGAAAACATGCTGAATCCCTAAATCTCGTAAACGCTCCCACCGGCGACCGATACCGATCATGGGGACGCCAAGAATGCCGCTCACCCGTACATCCCAAGGCGCATCGCCGAAATAAACGACAGAGGAAACGGGAAAGCCGGCTCGGCTCGCAGCGAGCGGAATGATGTCCCTTCTTCGTGGGGTATCGCTGGAGGTGGCGTGCGGAAAATCGTCGAGGGTGATGCCGCAGCACAGGAGCTTGAATCTCGCGCTGGAACCGAAACATCCGGTCGCGATGGCGACCGAGCAAATCGACTCTTCTTTCAGGCGGGTGATGAACTGCACTGCGCCCGACAAGGGCGTGAAATCGCCGGGAAACATCGGACGCTCTTGCTCCAGCAGTCGTACAAACTCGCGCTCGATCGCTTCTTCCTTCACGAGCGCAGCCGGATCACCAGCGAGAAGGTCACGGACTATCGCACTACTGGTAGGCTCTTCGTAGGTCGTCCAATCCATCGTCGCAAGCGATCGTCCTGTGACCCGCTCAATCGCTTTCGCATAGCAGGGGCCTTCGACCTCCTGTGTGTCGCAAATCGTCCCATCATTATCGAATACCGCGAGCAGGTTCATTCTTTTGCCCAACTATGTATCGTCTGGCATTCGGAATGTGACAAAGTAGAACTAGGAGGTACACAGACCCTTACACTTGTGTCTGTGTGAGCATAACATACAGTTCTAGATTGCAGATCGGCCATAGAAATACTTCCTATTGAATAGGATGACCATCAGGAAAACTTAAGAGGCGCGCCGAGCGCTTGATAGTTTTTCTCTCAACTTGGCTTCCTCTTCAGATATAGGAGGACAGCCTTCGGCAAACCACTTCTTAGCAATCAGCGCAATATATTCGCTCGGATTGCTCGAAAGGGGTCCAGCATGTTTGACTACTTCCTTCGCAACATGCTCTGGAAGGGAAACGGTGAATCGTAGTTTCTCGGCCACATCATAAAGAATGTGTATTTTGAGCTAAAGAGCACTTGCATTTTTAGGCACCGTGTGATGTCTATTGGTGCATTGCCTTTTGGATATTATGATTGAATATGTCTTCAAACCGAGCCGCCGGGTAGGCGGTAAACGTATCTTAGCCCGTCTCTACTCGGGTCGCTATTCTGTTACAAAGGGCGAAAAACCTACCACCGTTGCGCTCCAGACGCCTGACAAGGCGGTTGCAGAAAAACGTCTTCGTGACTTCATAATTGAGAAACAAAAGGAGCAAGAGGGTATGATCGCTCCGCGCGTTCAAAGAGAGGCTGCCGTTATGCCGCTTGTTGTCCACGTTGCGGAGTACAAAGCTGACCTCGTCGGTCGCGAGTTAGCTCCAGGGCATGTTCGGGAATCGGTGGGTCGTATCGAACGAATGCTTCAGGCGACGGGATGGAAGTTTCTTTCGGACATCCGACCCGACTCGTTCATGAAATTCCGTGCGGGTCTCCGATGCTCGGCAAAAACAAAGAAAGAGTATCAAACCTCGATTAACGCGTTTCTGAATTGGTGTGTCAGAACGGATCGCATCACGGTGCATCCGCTCGTGAAAGTCGACCGGGTAGACACACGCGGAAAGTCAGTACGTCCGACACGTTCTTTCACTCTCGAAGAATTGCAGCGCTTGTTTGATGTCAGTGCGCACTCGCTGTTTTACCGGACATTACTTTATACGGGCCAGCGCTGGTCCGAAGTATCTGCTCTCGTCTGGTCCGACCTGAATTTCGAAACGTCGGTCGCACTGTTCCGCGAAGGGACAATGAAGGACAAGGAGAAGCGGCCTGTGCCGCTGCACCGGGACTTGGTGGCGGCTCTCAAGATCGCAAAACCGTTTGGCGCGCAGATCAACGATCGTGTGTTTCCAACTGCGCCGAGTTACGAAATTCTGATGGCTGATTTGGAGCGAGCTGGGATCGAGCGAAAGGATGTGCTCGGGCGCGTGCTTCATTTCCACGCATTCCGAAAAACATTTCAGACCATGGGCGTGCGTGCCGGCATCAATCAGCGTTCAGCGCAGGCACTGCTCGGCCACTCGGACCCGTCACTCACTGCGAACGCTTACACGGATGAGGCCGCACTTCATCTCCATGACGAGGTGGCGAAACTGCCGTGGATTCATAGCGCACAAGGGCACTCACAAACCTCACAAAAAAGTGTGCGTTTTCGCAAAATCGGCGAAATTCTCGCTGAGTTAGTAGCATCAGCTAAGGCGTTGTTGCCGACTGACGATACAACTGAATTCGGAATTTTCCCGCTGGCTGCCCGGCATGGATTCGAACCATGACTAGGCGAGTCAAAGTCGCCTGTGCTACCATTACACCACCAGGCAGTGGAAGCGGCCGAAGCTTCTTCTGGAGCGACCGTTGGTCAAGGTTGGAAATGACCGGGACACCCGACGCTCGCTCGCCAACCGTTTCGCCGTCGCCTCCCTCGCTTCGTCCGCTTGCCAGCAAGGCCAACTGCCTTGCGAGACGATTCTTGCACCAGCCGTGAGCCCTTGTATCTGACGCTGGAGTCGCCGGCGTCAAAACCTGGAAGCGCCATGGCCAAGCTATCCCCTAAATCGCACCCTTCCCCTGCGACGCCCCGGCGGGCCGGCCGCGCGCGCGGATGTGCGTCGGCATCGACGTCACCGAGCGACGGAAGATGGAAACCCAGCTGCAGCGCGCCGCCCGCCTGAACGCCCGGGGCGGGCACGCGCGTTACACCCGCAGCAGGCCCCGAAATCCCCGGCCGCTGTAATACGACTGCGCCCCGTTGTGGTACACGAACACCCGGCCGAAGCGGCGGTCGCCGAACAGGGCGCCGCCGAGCCGGCGGATCTCGGCGGGCGACCGCAGCCAGCTCGACGAGCGGGTGTCGAACTCCCCCAGCTCCTGCAGCGCACGATAGTCCTCCTCGCTCAACAGTTCGATGCCCATGGCGGCCGCCAGGTCGACGGCACTGTCGCGCGGCTTGAATTCCTTGCGCGACTCCAGCGCCTCCCGGTCGTAGCACACGCTCGTGCGGCCGGCGGGACTCTCGGGGGAGCAGTCGACGAAACGATAGTCGCCGGTCCGCGGGTCGCGGCCGACGACGTCCGGTTCGCCGCCGGTGGCTTCCATCCGGCCCAGCGACCACAGCTTGTCCGGCGCGGCCGCCAGCCGCGCCTCGATTTCGCCCCAAGCCAGGCCGGGATGCCGGGACGGGTTCCGCTCGAACCGCCTCCGCAACGCCGCCAGCAACCCGGCCCGGGCCGACGCGCTCAGGGTCCGGCGCGAGTGCTTGGTCGAGGATTTTCGAGGAGTGGCCATGGCGGACGGACGTTTCCGGAGCCGCCACCCTGACACATCCGGAGCCGGCTTGACAATCCGTACGACGCGTCGTGCGCCCGCGCATTTACATCGGGGCCGGATCCGTCTTACCCTGGCGTCCCTCATGCCCCTCCCGACGAAAGCCGCCGCCACGGATCTCCTCCACCAGCACGTCAAGGACGACTACCAGCGCCTCCACGCCTCCATGGTCGCGACCGCGCTCGAGGGCTACGCCGGACAATTCGGCGAGGACCCGCTGCTCTGGCACGTCACGGGCCTGCTGCATGACCTCGACTTCGAAGCCCACCCCGACGCCCACCCGGGGCCTTCCCTCCAGTGGTTCAAGGATTGGGCCTACCCGGACGAGTTGATCCACGCCGTCGAGGCCCACGCCTACGGCTACCACGGCTACACCACCCTGCCCCAGTCCCGGCTCGCCGCCGCCCTCGTGGCCACCGACGAGCTCTGCGGGCTCTTCTATGCGTACCGGAAAATGAACCCGGTCCGCTACGGCGAAATGAAAGCGGGCTCCATCCGCAAGAAATTCAAGGACCACACCTTCGCCGCCAAGATCGACCGGCCTCTCATCCAGCTGGGCTGCGACAAACTCGGCATCCCGCTGGATGACCACATCGCCAACCTGATCCGCTTCCTGGCGTCCCTGCCTTGACCGGGCCCGCCGCCGCGGGAAACAGATTGTCAATCTCCCGGTTCGCCGGCTTGCTGGCGGGCACTCCGGGTGGTCTCACCACCCTCCGCCCGCCATGTCCCACCGCAAAATCGTCATCCTCGGCGGAATCAGCTTCATCGTCGGCGCCCTGGCCTTCGTCGCCGTCTTCGGCTACCTCGCCGCGAAGTTCAGCTACCCCGACATCCTCGACGGCGCCGCGGCCGAGGTGCTTCCCCGGCTCCGCGAGGGCGGAGCCGCCATGCGCGCCGTCTGGGCCGTCTACGCGTTCCTGCCCCTGCTGCTGCTGCCCGGCGCCGTCGGGGCGCTCCACGCCTTTCCCGCCAGCCGGCCGCGGATGACGCTCGCCCTCGTCGCCCTGTGCGTGGGCGTGCTGGCGATGTGCCTCGGCCTCATGCGGTGGCCGAGCATCCACTGGGCGCTCGCCGAGGGCTACGCCCAGGGCGATGCCTCGACGCAGGCGGGCATCGCCGCCGTCTTCCACGGGCTCAACCTCTACCTCGGAAACTACATCGGGGAATTCCTCGGCGAAGCGATGCTCGCCGCGTTCTTCTTCCTCGCCGGCCTGTCGCTGCTGGCCGAGCGGCGCTTCCCGCGCTGGCTCGGCTGGACGGGCACCGGATTCTCCGTGCTGTTCCTGATCGGCGCCTTGCGCAACGTCACGGACGCCGTGCAGGGCATCGCCAGCCTCAACAACAGTCTCCTGCCGCTCTGGATGATCGTCCTGGGAGTCGCACTGCTGCGCTACCCCGACCATTCCTGACGCCCGGCGGGCGAGGCCGGATTTTTCGCGCGCCTGGCCGGCGCCGGTCCAGTCACTCCCCATGCAGCTCCGCCCGATCCCGCTGACCGACCTCCGGGTCTCCCCCATTTGCCTCGGCACGATGACGTTTGGTTCGCCCGTGGGCGAAGCCGACGCCGTCCGGCTCGTGCACCACGCGCTCGACCGGGGCGTGAACTTCCTCGATACCGCCAACATCTACGAGGGTTATGCCCGCGTGGTCGGAAGCGACGGCGGCGTGGCGGAAACGATCCTCGGCCGGGCGCTGCAGGGACGCCGGGATGCCGTGGTCGCAACGAAGGTGGGCATGAAGATCGGCTCCGGACCGGACGACGAACACACGGGCGCTCCCGCCATCCGCCGGCAGCTCGACGCCAGCCTCCGGCGCCTCGCGGTTGACCGCATCGATCTCTACTACCTCCACCGTCCGGATCCGGTGACCCCTCTCGCGGAAACGCTGGCCGCCCTCGCCGAGGCGATCCGGGCCGGAAAGATCCGGCACTACGGGGTCAGCAACTACTCCGCCCCCCAGCTCGCCGAGCTGCTCGCCGTCGCCGACCGCCTGGGCCTGCCGCGCCCCGTGGCGCACCAGCCGCCGCTGAGCTACCTGAAACCCGAGGCCGTGGCCGACCTCCTGCCGCTCTGCGCCCGCGAACGGATCGCCGTCGTCCCCTACCAGGTGCTGCAGGGCGGACTGCTCACCGGCAAATACCGCCGCGACCAGCCGCCCCCGGCGGATTCACGCATGGCTGAGAAGCCGGCCTGGCTCCCCGCGCCGGATGCCGCCTGGAGCGATCGCCTCGAGGTTTTCGAGCGCGAAGCCCGGGCCGCCAACCGCACGCCCGCCCAGCAGGCCGTGCACTGGGCGCTCCGCCAACCCGCCGTCGTCTCGGCCATCGTCGGCGTGAAACACCTCGCCCAGCTCGACGAAAGCATCGCCGCCGCCCGCTGACCCGACTTTCCGACCCGCGGCTTGCGCCCCTCCGACCATCCCGCCCCCGGCAACCGCGCGCCCGCCCTCACTCCACGCCGACATCCACCTGTCGCACGACCGGGTAAGCGTCGCCGTTGGCGCTCTTGAGGAGGAGCCGGTACTGCAGCGCGCGGTCGGCGGCGCCGAGCGTGAACCGGCCGGCGTCGACCGCCCGCCAGGCCGCCTTTTCCAGCGCAGCCGCGTCCGGGGCGCTGCGCACCTGGACCTCGGCTTGCGAGCCAAACGGGGTGGCGGCGTCGACGCGGATGCTGCCCCGGCCTGCAGGTGCGCTCCACGCGAGGACGCGCGACGTGAACTCCTCCTCGAACCGCCGGGTGTAGATGTTGCCGGGATCCTGCTCCCAGCTGTAGAAGGGGCCGATCACCGGCAGGTACTGGACCCGCGGCGACTCGAACCGGCGGCCGTCGTTGAAGTAGACGGGCGACGACACGCGATGGCCGGCGTCGACCGAGTGCGCGGTGAACGCCAGGTCAAGCCGCCCGTCGCCGTCGTAGTCGGCGATCATGACGTCGACCGCCGAGTCCACCGTCAGCAGCGTCCGCTGCCGCGTGGAGTAGCCCGCCGCCGAGCCCCAGTAGATGTATGAAGGCAGGTGCTCGCGCGTCAGCTCCCCGTGGTAGTTGGGCAGGACGAGGTCGAGGAAGCCGTCGCGATCGAGATCGGCCACGCCCATCGCCTGCGCGCTGAGCCCGGGCAGCCATTGCGAATTGTCGAGCGTCCAGCCCCGGGGGTCGCCCCAGAAGATCGAGAGGCCGGTGTCGCGCTTCTGCGTGACGGGGTCGTAGTAGCTGCTGACCACCAGGTCGAGCCAGCCGTCGGCGTTCAGGTCCGCCGTCTCGAGCTCGATCGGCGCCGGGTACCGGAGCGTGCGCTTGCGCTGATCAGTGAACCCGTCGGGGCCGCCGCGGTAGAGGGTCACGAGGTCGTTGGCGTAGCCGACGATCGCCAGGTCGAGCCAGCGGTCGCGGTCGTAGTCGGCGATGGCCAGACCGAACGAACGGGAGGGCACGTGCACCTTCTGCCGGTGCGACTCGTCGAAGCCGGACGGCGTGCCGTAATAGACGATCATGTCCGTCTCGGGATTGTCCGGGCTCTCGTACGTGCCGAGCACAAGGTCGAGCATGCCGTCGGCATTGAAGTCGGCGACGTTGATCGAGCACAGGAACGGCTCGCGCAGGATCTGCCG
>JAEUGX010000033.1 GCA_016795545.1 Opitutaceae bacterium | reverse complement strand
CTCCTTGCGGGCTTGGGCGGCGTTGCCGTTGGCGGCGGCCAGCTGGGATTCGAGCTCCTTCACGCGACCGGAAAGGTCGGGGTAGCCGGGGGCCGCGGGCTTGGGTGCGGCCAGCTGGGTCGTGAGGGCGGCGACCTGGGTGCGGAGCTGGCCGGCCTCGGCGGTGGCGGCCTCGACTTGGCGGCGCAGCGCGGCCTTGTCGGATTCGAGCATCTTGAGCTCGGCCTGTACCTTGGTGCGGTCGCGTTGTGTGGCGAGGGTGGCGGTCTTGAGTTCCTCGAATTGTTTGGCCGCTTCGGTGCGTGCCTGTTCGGCGGCCCCGGCCCGGCGGGAGGCCTCGTCACGGGCCTGGGTGACGGTGGTGAGCGACTGCTGGGCCTTGGCGAGCTCGGCGGTCAAGGCGGCCGTGCGGGTTTCCAGCTCGGCGGCTTTCTGCGCGGCCTTCTGGCCGGCGACGACCTGGCGGCTGGACTCACCGAGGGCCTGTTCGAGTTCCCGCACCTTGGCGGAGAGATCGGGGTAGGTCGGGGTGGCGGACTTGGCCGCGGCGAGACGTTCGGCCTCGGCCTTGGCCTGGGTGAGGGTGGCGATTTCCTGTCGGGCGGTGGCGGCCGACTGGGTGGCGGCGGCCAGCTGGGCCTCGAGTTCCTGCACGCGGCCGGAGAGGTCGGGCGGGCGCGGGGCGGCGGCCTGGGTGCGGAGCTGGACGGCCTCGGTTTCGGCGGCGGCCAGGCGCGAGCGCAGGGCCTCGGTCTCGCGGCGGGCCTCGGCGGCCGCGGCCTGGGCTGAAGCGAGGGTGGCCTCGAGGGCGGTCTTCTGGTCGGTGACCTTGTTGAGGGTGTCCTCGACCTGGCGGGTGAAGTTGCGGGCGGACTCCAGCTCGGCGAGCGCGGCCTGGACTTCGCGGGATTTTTCCGGCGAGGTCGCCGCGGCGAGCTGCACCTTCAGGGCATCCGTGTCGCGCCGAGCGGCGGCGAGGGCGGCCTCGAGGGCGGTTTTCTGGTCGGTGACCTTGTTGAGGGTGTCCTCGACCTGGTGGGTGAAGTTGCGGGCGGACTCCAGCTCGGCGAGGGCGGCCTGGACCTCGCGCGATTTCTGCTCGAGGGCGGCGTCGTCGCCGGCCGGCTTGGCGGCCGACGATTGGGCCAGCGCCTGGCGGGCCCGGTTCAGCTCGGCCTGGGCGGCTTCCTGGGCGCGGACAAGTTCCGCGACCCGGGCTTCCGAAGCCCGGGCCATCTCCTGCAGGACGCGGCCGGCTTCGCGGGCATCCTGGGCCACGCGTTCGCTGTCGAGGGATTCCTTGGCCAGCCGGTCCCGTTCCGCGCGCACGGCCGCCAGCTCGGTGGCGAGCTCGGTGACGCGGGTGGAAAGCGTGTCGCGTTCGCCGCGCAGGCTTTCGATGACCGGGTCGGCCACGCTGCTGACCGCCGTTCCGCCGGAGGTTTCGACGCGCGACGGTTTCGGACGCAGGTCCGGCACGATCTCGGCGGCCGCGACCGACGGCGCGGCGGTGGCGGGGGCGGGCGAGGAGCGGACGATGGCGGGGCCCGGGGCGCGGACGCCCAAGGCGGTGCGGCGCGCGGCCAGCCGCTGCTGCGCGGCCTCGAGGGTGGGGCGGTCGAAAGTCGACACGACCGAGTCCAGCGCGCGACCCCGGGCGCCGTTTTCGCGGGCGAGCGACAGCCAGACGAAGGCCTCGACCCGGTCCGCGGGCACGTTCCGGCCGTCCATGTAGGCAAGGCCGAGATTGTATTGGGCGACGCCGTTGCCGCGTTCGGCCTTGGCGCGAAGCGAGGAGAGTTCGTCGGATTCCTGACCAGGCGCGGAAATGCCGAGCTGGAGGGCGAGAAGCAGGGCGGCGGACAGGCGGGAAATTTTCATGCGGCGGCCATGAGGGTGGGCGGCTCATTCATGTCGCCGCCCCGGCCCGGCTGCAAGCCCGCCTCATGGACTTATGTCAGAAAAACACCCTAGGGGGCGGCCCGAAGATTTTTGCGCGCAGCTTATCGCAGACCGCCGGCGTTGCGCACGGAGGACCCGAAACGGAAAGCGTCTCATCGGGAACTCAGGCAACCAGGGGCGGACCGCCGTCGCCGGTGGCGTCCAGGAAGGCGGGTGATGGCGGATCAGCGGGCGGCTTGGGCGGCGGCGAGCAGGGCTTCGGGGGAGAGGCGGACCTTGTAGTCGGGGTCGGCGTGGACGAAGCGGATGACGCCTTGGCGGTCGATCAGGAAAGCGGCGGGCACGGGCAGCCAGAAGGCGCCGGGTTCGCCGGGCACGGGGGCGAGGTCGATCTGGTGCGCCCGGTAACGCTCGACCGTCGCGGCGTCCATGCGGAAGGCCAGGCCGAACGCCGCGGACGCATGCATTGCCCGGTCGGAAAACAGCCGGTAGGCCAGGCGATTCTTTTCGGCGGCGACCTTCAGCCCGGCGAGGTCGTCGGGGCTGATCGCCACGATCCGCCAGCCGAGTGCCCGCAGGGGCTCCTCGATGCCGGCCAGCGCGGCCAGGTGCCGGTTGCAGAACGGGCACCAGCTGCCGCGGTAGAAGACGAGCAACGTCGGTTGGTCCGCCGCCAGCGCGGCGAGGTCGACGGACTCGCCCGCGGTCGATTGCACCAGGACGGAAGGCACCCGGTCGCCGAGCGCCAGGGGCTTGGCCTGGTCGGGTGACGGCGCCAGTCCGGCGCGGGCGAGCGGGACGAGGATCAGGCAGGCGAGCAGGGCGAAGGCGGAGTGGAGCGGCATAGGCAGGTGAGAGGCGCGGGCGGGCGCAGTATTCCCCGGTCGCGGCCAGGCTAGCTCCGGGTCCGCGCCACGGCGCGGTGCCATTCCGCGAGTTGGCGGCGGGAGAAGGCGGCGGTGGTGCGGGCGCGGAAGGTCCGGTCGGCCTGCCAGAGGTGGGCGATCTCGCCGCGGTCGCGCCAGTAGCCGGTGGCGAGGCCGGCGAGGTAGGCGGCGCCGAGGGCGGTGGTCTCGGTGGTGCGGGGGCGGACCACGGGTACGCGGAGCAGGTCGGCCTGGAATTGCATCAGGCCGTTGTTGACGACGGCGCCGCCGTCGACGCGCAGCTCGCGCAGGCGCCGGCCGCAGTCGGCCTCCATGGCGCGCAGGAGATCGGCGCTCTGGTAGGCGATGCTTTCGAGCGCGGCGCGGGCGAGGTGGGCGGCGGAGCTGCCGCGGGTCAGGCCGATGATGGCGCCGCGGGCGGCTGCGTCCCAGTGCGGGGCGCCCAGGCCGGCGAAGGCGGGCACGAGGTAGACGCCGCCGTTGTCGGGCACGCGAGCGGCCAGGGCCTCGATGTCGGCGGAACGGGCGATGAGGCCCAGTCCGTCGCGCAGCCACTGCACCACGGCACCGCCGATGAAGACGCCGCCCTCGAGGGCGTACTCGAGGCGGCCGCCGAGCTTCCAGGCGATGGTGGTGAGCAGCTGGTGGCGCGAGACGACCGGCCGCTCGCCGGTGTGCATGAGCAGGAAGCAGCCGGTGCCGTAGGTGTTCTTGGCCATGCCGGGCCGCCAGCAGGCCTGGCCGAAGAGGGCCGCCTGCTGGTCGCCGGCGATGCCGGCGATCGGCACGCCGCGCAGGGCGGGCACCGCGGACACCTCGCCATAAACTTCGCTGCTGGAGCGCACGGCCGGCAGCACCTCGCGCGGGATGCGGAGGATCCGGAGCAGGCGGTCGTCCCAGTCGCCCGTGCGGAGGTCGAGCAGGAGGGTGCGGGAGGCGTTGGAGACGTCGGTCGCGTGGACGCGTCCGCCCGTGAGCTGCCAGAGCAGCCAGGTGTCGACGGTCCCGAACGCCAGCTCGCCCCGTTCCGCGCGCCGGCGGGCGCCGGGCAAGCGGTCGAGGAGCCAGCGGAGCTTGGTGCCGGAAAAATACGGGTCGAGGACGAGCCCGGTGCGGCGGCGGAAGCCCGGCTCGTGGCCCTGCCGTCGCAGTTGGGCGCACAAATCGGCGGTGCGCCGGTCCTGCCACACGATGGCCCGGTGCAACGGCCGGCCGGTGCGGCGGTCCCACAGGAGGGTGGTTTCGCGCTGGTTGGTGATGCCGAGCGCGGCGATGCCGGCGCCGGTGAGGTTGGCCTCGGCCATGGCGGCCAGGGCGGTGCGCCGGGTTGTTTCCCAGAGGTCGCGCGGGTCGTGCTCGACCCAGCCGGGCCGGGGGAAATGCTGGGGAAACTCCTGCTGGGCGCTCGACACGCCGCGGCCGTGCCGGTCGAACACGATCGCGCGGGAGGAGGTGGTGCCCTGGTCAAGGGCGAGAATGTATCGGCTCATGGCGGCCGGGGGCCGGCGGGAGCCTGGGCGAGACCGGAGGAAAGGCAAGGGGGGAACCGCCCCGGCGGGTCCGCGCCGCGCCCGCCTACCCGCGTTCGACGGGCGGGTGGAGGGGATTGGTCCGCCAGTTGAAGGCGATGGTGAGGACCCGCAGCAGGAAGGTGACGGCGACGGCCGCGGCGGCGGCCGGGGTGGCGGGCATTTCCTGGTAGGAGACGAGGAACACGAAAGTGATCGATCCGCCGAGGGCGGTGAGCACGTAGAACTGGCCCGGCTTGAAGACGAGGGGCTCGACCTGGGTGAAGATGTCGCGCAGCAGGCCGCCGCCGACGGCGTTGATGACCCCGACCAGCACGGCGGCGGGTGCGGCCATGCCGGCGACGAGGGCCTTCTGGGTGCCGAAGGCCGCGTAGGCGCCGAGCCCGAGGGCCTCGATCACGGCGATGACCCGCTGGAAATGATGGACGCGGTTGCCGAAAAAGACGCCGAACCCCGTGGCGGCGGCGACGACCAGGATGTAGCGCGGATCGGCAAGCAGCGGGGTGGGGCCGGTGCCCTGGACGAAGACGCCGTCGCGGATGAGTCCGCCGCCGATGCCGCAGGCCAGGGCGAGGAAGAAGGCGCCCACAAAATCGTAGCCCCGCTTGATGGCGGCCAGCGCGCCGGTCAGCGCGAAAGCGAACGTCGCCCCCAGGTCGAAGAAGGCGGGAAGCTGGAATTCGGTGACGAGCATGCCGGCGTTCTAAGCCTGGGACGAAGGTTGTCATCAACCGAATGACCGACCACCCGTCGCCACGATCGCGGTCTGCGTGGAAGTCCCTGGACGGGCGAGGTATCGGATGAACTTGCAGGGCGGCGGGCCGCAACCTGGCCGGCGGGGCCGGCGTCAGCTTTCGCGGGTATTGCAAATTATGAAACTCTCCCCTTCCTGCCATGTCCGAAGCCTGCAACCTCTCGCCACCATGAAAAAGCTTCTCGCCGTTCTGCTGCTGGGCGCGCCCGCGCTCACGCTTTCCGCCCAGGTCTTTCGTCCGGAAGTCGTCACCGGCGCCATTCTCGGCGGCGCGGCGGGCGCGATCATCGGGCACAACGGCGGCCGGGGTGACGCCGGGCAGGGTGCCGTGATCGGCGCCGCGGCCGGGGCGATTCTCGGCGGGGTGGCTTCCGAGGTCCGGCGCGACCAGGCGTGGCGCAACACGCAGTTGCCCCGCGGTTATTCCTATTATCGCGGCGGGTCCGGCTATTACGGCTATCACGGCGGCTTCAGTCGCCCCATCGGCTATGGCTACGGCTACGGCTATCGCGGGTACCGTGACTACGGCTATCGCGACTACGGCTACTACGGCTATCACCGCGACAGTGCGGTGTTGCCGGGCATGATCCTGGGCGGAGTCGCCGGGGCGATCATCGGCAACAACAGCGGTCGCGGCGACGGCGCCCGGGGCGCGGTGATTGGGGCGATCGCCGGCGGCATCCTGGGAGCGGCGAGCGACGGACCCTATCACGGCCGGGTCTACCGGCCTCACCGGCGGATCGTGCGTTATCCCGTCGCTTACGAGGCCCCGGTCGAGTACGCCTACGAGCCGGCGCCGGCGGCCGCGCCGCAGCAGGTGACGATCATCAACAACTACTACGGCGCGACCGCGCCCGTCGCCGGCTCGGCCGGCGTGAACGCCCTCTTCGGCCGCTGAGCGGGCCGGACTCCTTTACCTGAACGCCATGAATTCCCGTATCCGTTCGTTTTCCTGCGCCGGCCTCGCGTTTGGCGCCCTGTCGCTCGCCGGCTGTTATTCGCCCGGCGTGGAGAATCCCTCCGGCGTGCCGGTGGTGGAAATGAGGCCCGACGAGCGCGGCTTCGTCGCCGGCACGGGCGTCGAGTCGCAGGATCTCGTCGCCGTCACCGACAAGATGGCCCGCGGCATCCTCGGCGTGCCCGAGATCGCGCAGGCGAAGACCACGCCCCGCATCGTGCTCGACCCCGTGATCAACGAGACCCGTTTCCCGATCAACAAGGACATCTTCAACGACCGCATCGTCAACCAGCTGATGGAGCGCGCGGGCGGCAAGGTGCGGTTCCTGGCGCGCGACCGGATGAAGGCGCTCGAGCGCGAGAACGAGCTGAAGCGCAGCGGGCAGGTGACGGCGAGCAGCGACCCGAACGTGGTCGAGTTCCGCGGCGCCGACTATTTCCTGACCGGCAAGCTCCAGGGCCTGACGACGCGCACGTCGCAGGGCACGAGCGACTACGTGATGTACAGCTTCGAGCTGATCGACGCCCGCACGAGCGAGATCGTCTGGCGCGGCTCGTCCGAGATCAAGAAGCAGGGCCTCGAGGACGCGGCGTACCGCTAGCCGGGCCAGTCCGAGGGCCGAGCGTTGAGGGTGCAATTTCCGAGTGGTGGCCGCCCGCGGGCCGCGACGTCGGCCGCCGGCCTGGCGGCGCTGCTGGCGCTGCTGCTGTCCGGCTGCGTCGGGCCGCCGCTGCCGACCGATCGCGAGCTGGTCACGACCGACCCGAAGCTGATCGGCATTCCCGCGCGCGACAAGGTGCTCTGGCAGTATCGGCTGGGGTTGCAGGCCCTGCGCGCCGGCCGCGACGCCGAGGCGCGGGAGCGCCTGGATGACGCGATCCTGACGATGGGCGGGATCATCACCGGCACCGCCGACGCCGCCCGCGCCCGCAGCCTGTGGGCGGCCGAGGGGGCGAAGACGTTCATCGGCGAGCCCTACGAGCGGGCCATGGCCTATTACTACCGCGGCATCCTGTACTGGCGCGACGGCCAGCCGGACAACGCCAGGGCCTGTTTCCGGAGCGTGCAGTTCCTGGACAGCGCGGCCGAGGACGCGTCCTACCGCGGAGACTACGTGCTGGCCGACTACCTCGACGGCCTCGCGAGCGTGAAGCTGGCGGCCGACGGCGCCGACGCCCGCGCGCGGGCGGAGAAGAGCGCCGGCCGCGAGCTGCCCGAGTACGACCCGGCGGCCAACGTGCTCGTCTTCGCCGAGTGGGGCCGCGGCCCGCTCAAGTACGCGGACGGCCAGGCCGGCGAGAAGCTGCGCTTCAACCTGGCGGATTCCGCCGCGCGCCGGGCGGTGCTCACCGTGGCCGGGCAGGCCGTGCCGCTGCCGCCCTATGACGACCTGAACTTCCAGGCGACCACGCGCGGCGGCCGGGTCATGGATTACATCCTGGACCGCAAGGCCGTGTTCAAGGACCAGGCCGGCACGCTGGGCGACGTGGCGCTGACCGGCGCGATCGTCACGCACGAGGTCGGCCGCGGCGAGGACAAGGACAAGGCGGCGCTGGCCTTGGCCGCGATCGGGCTGATCAGCAAGGTCGCCTCCGGCGCGGCCAATGCCTCCGCGGACACCCGGGCCTGGGACAACCTGCCGCAGTACCTGGGTTTCGCCGCGCTGCGGCTGGCGCCCGGGGAGTATCCGGCCACGCTCCGGTTTTACAGTGCGGAGGGCCGGGTGTTGTCCGCGCACACCCAGGAACTCGTGATCCGGGTGCGGGAGGGTGGTGCCGGCGACACGGTCGTCTTTCTAAGTGAATTAGCAAAAAACCCGCAGTGACACCCGAACTTTGCCCTGCGACGGTGTCCTAGTCCCATAACCAACTGACACACCATGAAACCGATCCTACCGACTCTCGCCGTCCTCGCCGCCCTCGGGCTGGCGGGCTGCCAGAACGAGCCGGGTCCCTTCCTGCCGCAGGAGACCACCAAATACTCCATCGAGAACACCGAGAAATTCATCCTGATGGACCGCCCGACGCAGGTTTCGGTGACCTGCACCGGCCTCCAGGAGCGCGTCACCGACGACGGCCGCCTCGAGGTCGTCGCCAACGTCAAGAACCGCGAGAACCGCCGCATCCAGGTCCAGGTGCGCTGCGAGTTCAAGGATGATCACGGCGTGTCGACCGGCGACGAGACGCCCTGGCAGACGCTGATCCTCGGCGAGGGCGCCACGGAGGCCGTGCCCTTCACCTCGATGAACAACCTGGCGCGCAAGTACACCGTCGCGGTGCGGCAGGCGCGGTGAGGCCCCGGACGCCGGCCGGCCGGGCCGGGCCGGCGGCAGCAATCCTTCCAACCAACAACGCCATGAAAACCTCGGTTCCTTCGGTTGCGTTTCTCTGTGTCCTTGCGGCTGCGTCGGCCTCCGCGCAGCCGGCTTCCTCCGCCACGGCGGGCGAGCGCCCGCCGGTCGTCACGGCGCCGGCGGTCCGTCCGGCGGAGCCGGTGCTGGGCGACCAGCGTGTGTACATCGGCGGCAACGAGGCCATCATCCCGGCCGAGCAGGCGCGCGCGGTGGTCGACAAGTTCAAGGAGGCCTACGCTCGGCTGGGTTCGCCCCGCCTGCTTTTCTACGTGAACCGCGAGCTGGTCGACACGACGGCGGGGCTGAAGCTGAGCAAGCGCACGGAGCGCACGGAGGCCGCGCGTTCCGAGACCCGGAGCGACGTCGAGGCCCCGGCGCCCGCGGGCGCCCCGCAGACCCAGGTCAATGTGAGCGTCGGCGGTTCCGCCGGCGCGTCCGCGGCGGTCGTGGGCGGGAAGGGCAGCACGCAGACCTCGACGGAGAAGGTGTCGGGCGAGAACACCTACGAGGCCAGGGCCGGCGCGGAAACCACGCTGGCCGACCGCCAGACCGTGCGCGATGTCGAGCGGCTCTTCGGCCGCCCGTTCCGCGTCGCCGGCGCGGCCCTGGCGGACCAGCGCGCCGCCACGGCGCTGATCGCCGACAAGGAAATCAGCCATTTCACCGCCGGCGCCAACGACCAGGCCAGGAAGGACCGCGAGGCGCTGGCGCAGGTGGCCGACGTGGTTGTCGAAGTCCTGATCTCGAGCCGCCAGGCGGCGGTGACGCGGGTCTCGGGCGACACGACGGCCGCCGTGCCCGACATCCAGGCCACCGCGATCCGGCTGCGCGATGCCGCGATCATCGGCCAGGCCAGCTCGCGCGACGTGCTCGGCAAGGACCGCGAGGCGGGTCGAATCGTGGCCCGGTTCGACGCCAGCGACATCGCCGAGGCGACCGCGCTGGCGCTGATGGAGGACATGACGCTGGGCGCCAAGTGACGTCCGTGCGCGGATCCCGCCCCTCCCGGGGCGGGCACGGGACGTATGCGGAGGGCTTGGGAAGACCCGGAGGGAGGCGTTGGCCGGGAGAGAAACGCCTCCGGCCGCGTCAATCGCTCTTTGGCGGCGGCGCTTTCGGCCGGGCCTCGAAGGTCACTGCGGCGGTGGCTTCCCGGATGTCCTTCACGGCGGCGTCGATGGCGGCCCGGTCTTCGGGGCTGTCCTTCACGACAGCCTTGCCGCCGCTGAAATCGATGGTCTTGCGTTCGTTGGCTCCGCCGAGGGGCACGGGTTCTTCCGTGGCGCCGGAAGGCGGGACGGGCCCCGTCATGGGCTGGTCGCCGGGCCGGGAGGGAACCGGGCCGGAAGAGAGATCGCCGGCGGGCATGGACGGCACGGGTCCGGCGGACGGGGTGCGGCCGGGAAGCGGCCGGGGACCGGAACCGGCGGCAGGCGCCGGTGGCGGCAGGCCCGGGGTGCCGGCCACGGGCGGAGCGGATTCGGCGCGCATCCGGGCGCGGCGGTCGATGACATACCACAGCACGAACACCATGGCGGCGGCGAGGAGCACAACCAGCACGATGATCTCCTTGGGACGGCGCATGCCGTCACGATAGGCCTGGGTCAGGCCAGGGCCAGCGCAATCACGCCGGCGACCATGCCGAGGGTCGCCAGGAGCCGGCGGCGCACGTCGCCCTCCTTGAGGAAGCGCGCGCCGAAATAGGCGCCGATCAGGATGCTGACCTCGCGCACCGGCGCGATGTAGCTGAGGGGCGAGAAGGTCATGGCCCAGAGGATCAGGATGTAGGCCGCCGGCCCGAGCACGGCGACGGCCAGGCATTCGCGCCGGTGGTCGCGCCAGACCCGGCGGCAGTCGGCCCAGCGGCGCGCGGCGAAGGGGGCCAGCAGGGCGGTCCGGGCGACATTGCCGCCCCAGTCGAGGAGGAGGGGCGGCACCGCCGCGAAGACGACGGCGCGCTGGTCGGCCACGGTGTAGGCGGCGATGAACAGGCCGCAGAGCACGCCGTTGAGGATGGCCGGGCCGTGGGGGTGGCGCTGCCAGAGGGCGGTGCCGCCGGTGAGGAAGAAGATGCTCAGGATGATGAGCGCGATGCCCGCCAGGGCCGGCGGGGTGGGGCGCTCGCCCAGGAAGACGATCGCGGCCAGGGCGGAGAGCAGCGGCCCGGTGCCGCGGGCGAGGGGATAGACGAGCGAGAAGTCGCCCGCGCGGTAGGCGCGCTGGAGGTAGATGGAGTAACCCGCGTGCAGCAGCCCGCTCAGCACCATGAAGCCGGCGCCCGCGAGGGTGAAGGCGGCCGGGTGGAACCAGGCCCACGCGGCCACGACCGGGGTCCAGAGCGCCAGCGACAGGACGCCGCTGACCCAGACGAACGGCAGGCCGCCCGCGGCCCGCTTCGAGGCCAGGTTCCACGTCGCGTGCATGACGGCGGCGAGCACGACGAGGAGGAGGGCGAGGGCCGACATGACAGGGCCTCACGAAGGCACGGGGTACAGGGGGAACCAACCAAAATCTCCGTTGCCGGCGCGGAGGCGAGCAGCCTTCGTGGCGCCGTGAACCGGCATGCCGCACTCCGGCGCGAATTGCGCCCCACGCTGGCCCTGGCCCTGCCCATCGTGGTGGGGCAGGTGAGCCAGATGCTGATCGGCATCACGGACAACGCCTTCATCGGCCGGCTGGGCACGGTGCCGCTGGCGGCGGCGGCGTTCACCCACGGGGTGTTCGCGCTCCTGTACCTGATGGGGGTCGGGCTGCTGGTCGGCACGGGCGTGTTCGCCGCCCGGGACCACGGGGCGGGACGCGAGGACGGGTGTGCGGCTTGGCTGCGGCACGGGCAGGCGCTGGCCCTGGCGGCCGGGCTGGGCGCGTTCCTCCTGATGCTGGTGCTGTCGACGCAGCTGCACCGCTTCGGGCAGCCGCCGGAGGTGATCGCGATCGTGCGGCCGTTCTACCTCCTGATCGGCGCGTCCTTCGTGCCGGCGCTGGTGTTCCAGGCGCAGCGGCAGTTTGCGGAATCGCTCGGGCGCCCGTGGGTGCCGATGGGGATCATGCTGGCCGACGTGGCGCTGAACGCCGCGCTCAACTGGGTGCTCGTGTTCGGCCACCTCGGCGTGCCGCCGCTGGGGCTGGTGGGTTCGGGCGTCGCCACGCTGGCGGCCCGGAGCGCGGCGGTGGCGGCCATCGCCCTCTGGCTGCGGCGGTCGCCGGGTTTCGCCGCCGTGCGCGCGGCGCCGCGGCCCGGTTGGGAGCGCGCCCGCTTCGGGGCGCTGCTGAAGCTCGGCGTGCCCGCCGCGGGCATGCTCCTGTTCGAAGGCGGGGCGTTCGCGGCCGCGGCGCTGATGATGGGCTGGCTGGGCGCCGTGCCGCTGGCGGCCCACCAGATCGCGCTCGGCTGCGCGTCGCTGGCGTTCATGTTCCCGCTCGGGCTGTCGCTGGCGACCAGCCTGCGCGTCAGCCGCGCGCTGGGCGAGGGGCGGCCCGCGGCGGTCCGGCCGATCGGGTTGGGCGCGCTGGCGGCGGGGCTGGCCGTGATGGCGGCGTTCGCCCTGGCGTTCGGGCTGGGCGGCCGGTTCATCGCGGCGGGCTTCACGCCGGAGCCGGACGTCGCCGCGCTGGCGGTCCGGCTGCTGGCGGTCGCGGCGTTTTTCCAGCTTTTCGACGGCGCCCAGGTGATCTTCGCCGGCGTGCTGCGCGGGCTCACCGACGTCCGGGTGCCGACCGTCCTGACCTTCGTCGCCTACTGGCTGGTGGCGCTGCCGCTCGGCTACGTGCTGGCGTTCCGGACCGGGGCGGGCGCCCCGGGGATCTGGGGCGGCCTCGCCATCGGGCTGGCGTGCGCGGCGGTGCTGCTCGGCGGGCGGTTCCTGCGCCGGACCGCCGGGAGGGGATCTGGCGGCTGAGAAACCGCGGAGGCGAGCCCGCCGGTCCGCGCTCGAAGCGCGATCAAACCGTCGCCGCCGAACCGAAGACTCCAGGCGTCCCGCCCGCCCGGCGTCGCTTCCCGGCCGGCGGGCTGTCAGCGGCGTGAGCCCGGCTGGGGCGGACGCGTGGCAGTGTCAGGCCAGGGCCTCGGCGAGGGTGGCGATGATGTCGTCGACCGGCTCCGTGCCGACGGACAGCCGGAGGAGCTGGGGGTCGAGGCCGTGGGCGGCGAGCTCGGCGCGGCCCGCCTCGGAGGTGACGAGGTCGTAGTGGGCGAGGTAGATGAACGGCGAGATGAGCGTGGTGGTCATGCCGAAGCTCGGCCCCTTGGGCAGGCGGACCCGGTCGTAGAACCGCTCGAGGGTGAGCGGGCTCCGCAGCGTGAAGGAGATCATCGCGCCGACGGACTCCGGGGTGCGGGCGATCTTCAGGTAGTTGGCGCGCGTGGCGGGCTGGAGGGCCCACCACACCTGGCGGACGGCGGGGTGCGCCTCGAGGAAGGCGGCGACCTGGAGCGTGCCGGCGTTGATGCGGGCGACGACTCCGGGCGCGGCGCCGATCTGGGCGGCGAGGCGGGCGACGTCGCGGCCATGCAGCGGCTCGAGGAAGGCGGCGGCGTGGCGGCGGAGCCCGTCGGCGTCGGGCCGGCCGGGGTTCACCACGATGGCGCCGGCGATGACGTCGCCCTCGTGCGCGGCGTACTTCGTCAGGCTCTGCGTGACGAGGTCGGCGTGCGGCAGCAGGTCGACGTTGAAAGGCGAGCTGATGGCCGGGTCGAGCACGAGGAGGGCGCCGTGTTCCCGGGCCAGCGCGGCCACGGCCGCGATGTCGGGAGTCTGGATGAGCGGGTTGGTGGGCGCCTCCACGATCAGGCCGGCGAGGCGCGGGCCGTGCTCGCGGAAGATGCGGGCGAGGGCGGCCAGGTCGGTGACGTCGCCGAGGCGCAGGTAGTCGCGCGCCGGGTCCGCCGTGAACTTCCGCATCAGCGCGATGGAGTCGAGGTACAGCCAGCCCAGCTGGAGCCACTTCGTGCGGCCCCGCGGGGCCTGGAGCGCGTTGACGGCGCGGAAGGAGGCGTAGAGGGCGTTCATGCCGCTCGGGGCGAGCAGGAGGTCGCGGTCCTGCGCGCCCGCGAAGGCCGGGCGCAGCACGCGCCGGACCTCGGCGGCGGCGTCGCCGGCGAAGAGCTGCTCCGGCGCCGCGGCCGGCAGGGCGCCGAGGCGGACGAGGTGGTCCTCCGCGGCGCGCGACGACAGGAAGCCGCCGATGTGCTGGAGGAAGACCTTGCTGCGCGCGTTGAGGGCTGGGGAGTCGGCGTGGGCCACGCCGTCGACGCCCTCGGCGGCGAACGGGGCCGCGTGAGCCGGCGCGCCGCGGCCGAGGTGGTCGGCCAGGGCGGCAGCCATGGCGGGGGAGGTCACCAGCCACAACGAGCGGCCCGCGAGCTCGGGGCGGCGCCCCAGCAAGGCGGCCAGCTGGCGGGTGTGGGCGTGGACGACGAAGCGCGGGTAGCCGGAGGCGATCTGCCGCGTGGTCTCGGGCCGGCCTTCCTCGTAGCCCACGACGTCCTGCATGGTCGGCAGGCTGCAGGCCACGGAGTGCGGGCTGCCGGGAATACGTTGGCCGAGCGGGAGCGGTTGGAAGACGGACATGGGGAGGCGTAAGGTTTAGCTCACCGACGCGCTCCGCGGCAAGCAATGGCGGGGTGTGTCATGTGACGCTTGGCATTCCGAGCCGGCTCCGGATCTCGTCCGGCGTCAGTCCGGCGATGCGGACCACCTTCTGCCGCGCCTTCTCGCCGCGGATGAGCGTCAGGTCCCGCCGGGGCCTGCCGAGGCGAGCGGCCAGGAATGCCAGCACCGCGTCGTTGGCCCTGCCTGCGAGAGCCGGCGCGCGGATCCGGAGTTTCAGCGTCCCGCCCAGCCACCCGACCACCTCGTCCCGGGGGGCGCCGGGGATGACCTTGATTTCGAGGGTGGACATCGGGAAGGGGTGGGAGACCGGTCGACCTGGTGGTGATATTTGGCGGGGGAGACAACCCTCCGCAGCTATTCCCCTTGCGCGGAGGCGGGGTCACGGGCTGGAATCGGGGCGATGAAACTCGTGTCCTGGAACGTCAACGGCATCCGCGCGGTACTCAAGAAGGGTTTTCTCGACTACATGGGATCGGTGGGGGCCGACGTGATCTCGCTCCAGGAGACGAAGGCGCACCCGGGCGACGTGCAGCACGTGCAGTGGGTCAAGGGCTACACGCCGTACTGGTCCGCCGCGGTGAAGAAGGGCTACTCCGGCACGGTCATCTTCACCCGGGTCGCGCCGAAGCAGGTGACCTACGGCATCGGCATGCCCGGACACGACGACGAGGGCCGCGTGATCACGGCCGAGTTCGGCGACTTCTTCCTGGTCAATGTCTACCAGCCCAATTCCCAGCGCGGGCTCACGCGGCTCAAGTACCGCACCGAGCAGTGGGACCCCGCGTTCCTCGCCTACCTGAAGAAGCTGGAGAAGAAGGGCAAGCCGGTGGTCTTCTGTGGCGACCTCAACGTCGCGCACCAGGAGATCGACCTGACCAACCCGCGGACCAACCGGCGCAACGCCGGATTCACCGACGAGGAGCGGAACAACTTCAGCGCGTTGCTGGCTAAAGGATTTGTGGACACGTTCCGCGAATTCGAGCAGGGGCCGGGCCATTACACCTGGTGGAGCCAGATGATGAATTGCCGCGCGCGGAACATCGGGTGGCGCGTCGACTATTTCGTGGTGTCGGAGAAGCTGCGGCCCGCGCTCCGGCGGGCGTGGATCTCGCCCGAGGTGATGGGCAGCGACCACTGTCCGGTGGGGCTGGAGCTGAAGTGAGCCGCCCATGAACCACGGCGACGAGCTCAAGAGCCTGCTCCTGCAGAAGCCGCGGCTGACCGTGGCGGTGGCCGAGAGCCTGACCTGCGGTCGGGTGCAGGCGCAGATCGGCGCGGTGTCGGGCGCCTCGGACTATTTTCTCGGCGGCATCACCGCCTACACCCTGGAGCAGAAGGTGGTGCACCTCGGGGTCGACCGCGCGCACGCGCGCAGCGTCAGTTGTGTGTCGCAGCGCGTCGCGGTCGAGATGTCGCAGGGCGCCTGCGCGCTCTTCGGCTCGGATCTCGGGGTCGCGACCACCGGTTACGCGGAGCCCCATGCCGCCGACGGCATCCGGGTGCCGACCGCGTGGTGGGCCATGTGCCATCGCCGGCGCGGCGGCTGGGCGATGGTGATCTCCGGCCTGATGGAGATGCCCGGCATGAACCGGGTGCAGGCGCAGGAAGCCGTCGCCGGGGAGGCCCTGCGCAACCTGGCGCGCTACCTCCGGGAGCTGCGCAAGGGCCGGGCGGGCAAGGAGGCCTGAACCGGGCCGGCCGGGAATCCGGCTTACTGCGTCAGCCGCGCCACGTAATCCATGATGTAACGGGCTTCCGGCGGGGGCGTGACCCAGTCGCTGTAGAGAAGCTCCGGCATGCGGTACGTGGTGTTGTAGAAGAGCCGGTTGGCCTCCTCGTGCGGCGACATGTAGCCGGTCTTGATGGCCGCGCCGAGGTAGAAGCCCTCCTGGGCGGTGTAGACGAGGACCTTGACGTCGCTGGGCAGCGGCTTGGTGACGGCCTCGCGTTCGGCGGCGCGGACGCCGGCCACGGCCTTGGCCTCGGCGCCGAGGTTCATGCGGTTCTTGAAGAGGAGGCGCGCGGTGGAGTCATCCATGAGCAGGTAGACGCCGTTGAAGGTCTTGCCGCCGGCCTGGAGGCCGAAGCTGACCTCGCCGGCCTTGAGGAAGGCGGGCACGGACCACTTGCCGTTGGGCCGGCGGACCATGGCGACGGCATAGCCGTCCTTGATGCCGAGGATGAAGCCGGCCTGGAACTGGTTGACGATCACGATGCCCTTGGCTGCGCGCAGGTATTCGGCGGGGATCGCGGTTTTGAAATTGCCCTGGATTTCCTGGAGGATCGCCTCGCACGAATCGAGGCGCTCGATGACTTCCTTGCGGTCCAGCACCTGGGCGGCGGACAGGCGGCCGGCCAGGGAGGCAAGGCACAAGAGGGCGATGAGAAACTTCTTCATGGTGATTGGACGGACAATGGGTCTCGGCGGGCGAAGGGCAAAGCTGTTTTCCAAGTGGGGTATATGCAGATTCAGGTGGGGAATGAAAGACCTTCTTCCGGCGGGCTCGGGGTGTGGACAGCCCGGCGGCGGGAAGGTTGCAGTCCGGACGGCGGACTCAGTCCAGCCCGCGGCGGGCGATCTCATCCTCGTCCCAGCCCAGGTAGTGCCCCAGCTCGTGCAGGTAGGTCAGTCGCACCTCGTCGCGGTAGATGGCTTCGTCCCATTCCGCGTAGTCCATGATGTTCTCCAGGAAGAGCAGGATCTGCGGCGGTAGCGGCTGGCTTTCGGCAAACTCGGCGAGGTGCCCGTGGCCTACGAACATGCCCAGGATGTCGGGTTCCCAGCCCTCGGCGAGCAGGGCGGCGTTGGGGCGCGCCTCGAAGCACACCGGCACGGCCGCGGCGGCGGCCCGGACGTCGGGTGGCAGCCGGCGCTGGGCGGCGGCCACCACCGGTTCGGCGAGTCGGGTCAGCTGGGCGAGGTCCATGGCGGGTCGGGGCGGCATGTTCCGCCGCTCCCGTCCGCCGAGACAAGGCCGGTTTTGCGGACCCGCCGCGACGGGCCGGGGGACGACAATCCCGGCGGGCGGTTACAGGCCGCCGGAATATTTTCCCGGAAATCGCGGCAACATCGGCCGCGCCGCGGCGTCTCTCCCGCTGAATCCAATCCACTCCCAATCCTCATGAAATCCCCCCTCCGATCCCTGACCGCGAGCCTGGCCCTCCTCCTCGCGACCGCCACCCCCCTTCTCGTGCATGCCGCCGAGGCCGACGGCGCCAAGCCCCCGCCGCATGAGCGCGGTCCGGGCGGCCGCGGGCCGAACCTCGAGCAGCTGGCGGCCGACCTCGGCCTGAGCGCCGATCAGAAGGCCAAGCTCGGCCCCATGCTCAAGCAGCAGGCGGAGCAGCTGCGCGCGTTGCGGGATGATGCGACGCTGACCCGCGAGCAGCGCATGGAAAAGGCGCAGGCGATCCGGGCCGAGGGCGGAAAGGCGATCAAAGCCATCCTGACCCCCGAGCAGGCGGCCAAGTTCGACGAGATGCGTCCGCGCGGGCCCCGCGGCGACCGTCCGGGGCGGCCGGGCAAGCCGGACGCCAACTGAACCCTTTCTGCTAGGTAGCAGTGTGTGCAACGAGCGCCGCGGCGTGGGGCCGCGGCGCTTCTGCTTTTAGGCGGGGCGGGATTTCCCCTTGGACAAGGCGCGCCGGCCGCCGCAGCCTGCGCGCATCATGGGCCAACGGCAGGTCATCGTGGCGGGCGGGGGCGCCGCCGGTTTCTTCGGCGCGATCACCTGCGCCGAGGCGGACCCTTCCGCGTCGGTCACGATTTGCGAGGCCACGGCCCATCCGCTCGCCAAGGTGCGGGTGTCCGGAGGCGGCCGCTGCAACGTCACCCACGCCTGCTTCGACCCCCGCGAGCTGGCGCGCCGCTACCCGCGGGGGGGCCGGGAGCTGCTCGGGGCCTTCCACCGCTGGCAGCCGCGCGACATGGTGGCGTGGCTGGCCGGGCGCGGGGTCGAGCTGAAGACCGAGGCGGACGGGCGCATGTTTCCCGTCACGGACGATTCGCGCACGATCGTCGACTGCCTGGGGGAGGCCGCGCGGCGCGCGGGGGTGGCGCTGCGGACCGGGTGCGGGGTGAAGGCGGCGGCCCGGCGGGAGGGCGAGCCGGGATTCCGGGTGACCCTGGGCGCGGGGGAGATCGTGGCGTGCGACCGGCTGCTGGTGGCGACCGGCGGCAACCGGGCGAGCGCGGGGTTCGAGATCGCGCGGCGCTTCGGTCACACGATCGAGCCGCCGGTGCCCTCGCTGTTCACCTTTCACGTGGCGGATCCGCGGCTGCGGGACCTGGCCGGCGTGGCGGTGCCCGACGCGGCGACGGCGGTGGCCGGCACGGCGCTGAAGGAGCGCGGGCCGCTGCTGGTGACGCACTGGGGTCTGAGCGGCCCGGCGATCCTGAAGCTGTCGGCCTGGGGGGCGCGCGAGCTGCACGCGCGCGACTACCGCTTTGCGCTGCGGGTGAACTGGGCGCCGGCGTTCAACGCCGAGACCTTCCGGGCGGAATGCGAACGGCTGCGGGCGGCGCACCCGCGCCGGCAGCTCGGCAACGCGTGCCCGGCCGGCCTGCCGCTGCGCCTGTGGGCGCGCCTGGTCGAGGCCGCCGGCGGCCGGCCCGACGCGCCGTGGACGGCGGTGCCGGGAACCGTCGTGCGCGCGCTCGCCGCGCAGGTTTGCGACGGCGAGTTCGCCGTGGCGGGCAAGAGCCTGTTCAAGGACGAGTTCGTGACCTGCGGCGGGGTGCGGCTGAGCGAGGTCGATTTCCGCACGATGGAAAGCCGGCTCGTGCCCGGGCTGCACTTCGCGGGCGAAGCGCTCGACATCGACGGCATCACCGGCGGCTTCAACTTCCAGGCCGCGTGGACCACCGGCTGGCTGGCGGGCCGGGCGATGGCCGGAGCGGCGGCGTAGGCGGCCCGGTCCGGGCGGGGAGGGGCAAGGTTGGTGTTGCCCGCGCGGGGCGCACCCCTATCCGTCTACGCCTCCCGCTATGATGTCCTACGGCCAACTCTTCCTGGTGATCCTGCCCGTTTTCGGGCTGATCGCGCTCGGCGCGGCGCTCCGGCGCACCCAACTGCTGAGCGAGGCCGCGGAGGACAGCCTGTTCAACCTCGTGGTCAAGGTGGCCACGCCCTGCCTGATCTTCGAGTCGGTGGCCACCAATCCCGCGCTGCGGGAGCCGGCCAACCTGCTGCTGCCGCCCGTGCTCGGCTTCGGGCTGACCATGCTGTCCGTCGGCATCGGCTGGTACGTGGCGCGGGCGCTGGGCCTGACGATCGGCCACGGCCTGCGCACGTTCGCGCTGGCGGTCGGCTTCACCAACTACGGCTACCTGCCGCTGCCGCTGCTCGACGCCATGTTCGGGCCGGAGAACCGGGCGATGCTGCTCGTGCACAACGTCGGGGTCGAGGCCGCGATCTGGACCGGCGGCATCCTGGTGGTGTCCGGGGCCTCGCCCCGCACCGGCTGGCGCAAGCTGATCAACGCGCCCATCATCGCGCTGGTCGTGGCCGTCACGGCCAATCTCACCGGCGCGGCCGGGTACGTGCCGGGGGTGGTGATGACCCTCGTCCATGCGCTGGCGGTCTGCGCCGTGCCGCTGGGCCTGCTCATGACCGGCGTGAGCATCCAGCCGCATCTCGACGATCCCAAGCAGCTGGTCGACACGCGGGTCACGCTGACCGCGTGGCTGCTGCGCCTCGGCGTGCTGCCCTGGGTTTTCCTGCTGGCGGCGCGCTACGTCCCTTGCGCCGACGAGCTTAAGCGCGTGCTCGTGGTCCAGGCGGCGATGCCGTCGGCGGTCATCTCGATCATCGTGGCCCGCCTCTACGGCGGCCGCCCGCTGGTCGCCGTGCAGATCATTCTCGGCACGACGGCGCTGGCGCTGTTTACCATCCCGTTCTGGATCCGGTTCGGCCTGGCCTTCGCCGGGCTGGGCGGCCGGATGTAGCGGCGCCGGGCGGCCGGAAGATTGACCCGCCGGCCCGCGGGCCCATCGTGGGGCGCCATGGACTGGATCACCGACCCGCAGGCTTGGATCAGTCTGCTGACGCTCACCGGGCTCGAGATCGTGCTCGGGATCGACAACATCATCTTCATCTCGATCCTCGCCGGCAAGCTGCCGCAGGAGCAGCAGGGCAAGGCGCGGCAGCTCGGGCTGCTGCTGGCGCTCGGCACCCGCATCCTCCTGCTCGCCGGCATCGCCTGGATCGCGAAGCTGACGACCCCGCTCTTCACCCTGGTCGGCCACGGCGTTTCCGGGCGCGACCTCATCCTGATCCTCGGCGGCCTGTTCCTGCTCGGGAAGAGCACGATGGAGATCCACGAGAAGCTCGAGGGCCACGACGGCGGCGCCAACCCGACCCGGGCGGCGGCCAAGTTCGGCCGCGTGCTGGTGCAGATCATCCTGCTCGACATCGTGTTCTCGCTCGACTCGGTCATCACCGCGGTCGGCATGGCCCAGCACCTGGGGGTGATGGTCACCGCGGTCGTCCTCGCCATGGGTGTCATGCTGCTGGCCGCGGGCTCGATCAGCGATTTCGTGAACAAGCACCCGACGCTGAAGATCCTGGCCCTGTCGTTCCTGATCCTGATCGGCGTCACGCTGGTGGCCGAGGGCACGGGCGCGCACATCCCGAAGGGCTATGTCTATTTCGCCATGGCGTTCTCGTTCGGCGTGGAAATGCTGAACCTGCGCCTGCGGGCCAAGAGCCAGCCGGTGGACCTGCACCAGCCGTACCGCTGAAAGCGCCGCCGTTTCCGGCGGTGGGCGGGCTTGCGCCGGTGCGGGATTTGCGCCCAGGATGGGGCTCCCCTCATGCTCATCCTCACCCGCCTCCTGGCCGCGTGCGCGGCCGCCTGCCTGGCCGGCGTGCTGTCGGTCGCGGCGCCGCCCGACCTGCTGGTCCAGGCCGAAACCGCCAAGGCCAACGCCTTCTTCGAGCGGGTGTTCAACGAGAACGCCGCGCGCAGCCCGATGCTGATGACCCAGCTGGGGATCAAGCAGGATTACGACAAGTGGGATGACATCTCGGACGCGCGCGCGCTGGAGGACCTCCTGATCGGCGTGCAGCAGCTGGCCGAGCTGAAGCGGACCGTGAACTTCGACCTGCTGGACGACCAGGCCAGGGTCAGCTACCGCATGTTCGTCAAGGACGCCGAGCGGGCGATCGAGGGCTGGAAGTGGCGCGACCACACCTACCCCCTGAACCAGATGTCGGGCATGCACGCCGAGATCCCGGCGTTCCTGATCAACTACCACCGCGTGGACAATGTCGCCGACGCACGGGCCTACGTGGCGCGGCTGCGCGGCATCGGCCCGCTGTTCGACCAGCTGGCCGCGAACGTCCGGCGGCGCGCCGACCGGGGGATCCTGCCGCCGCGCTTCGTGTTCGGGCTGGTGAGCGATTCCGTGCGCGAGGTGCTCCGCGGCGAGCCGTTCGACGCGTCCGGGACCAAGAGCGTCCTGCTCGCCGACCTCGAGGGCAAGGTCGCGGCGCTGCCGGATGCCGACCCCGCGGCCAAGCGCCAGCTGCTGGCGGACGCCCGGGCGGCCCTGACCGACACCGTGCAGCCCGCCTACGGGAAGCTGCTGGCCCTGCTCGAGGAGCAGCGGCGGAACGCGACGGACGACGACGGGGCCTGGAAGCTGCCGGAGGGCGCCGAGTACTACGCCTTTGCGGTCCGCAGCGCCACCACGACGACGATGACACCCGAGCAGGTGCACCGGCTCGGGCTGAGCGAAGTCGCGCGGATCCACCGCGAGATGCACGCGATCATGGACCGGGTCGGCTTCAAGGGCGACCTCCAGGCCTTCTTCAAGTTCATCCGCGAGGACCCGCAGTTCTATTATCCGACGACCCCCGAGGGGAAGGCGGCCTACCTGCAGCGGGTCACCGAGATCATCGACCGGATGCGCGCGCGGCTCGACGAATTTTTCATCACCAAGCCGAAGGCCGCCCTGGTGGTGAAGCCGGTCGAGCCCTTCCGCGAGCAGGGCTCGGCCGCGGCGTTCTACGAGCAGCCGGCGCCGGACGGCTCGCGGCCCGGCGCCTACTACGTGAACACGGTCGACATGCGCGGCGTGCCGATCTTCGAGATGGAGACGCTGGCCCACCACGAGGCGATCCCGGGGCACCACATGCAGATCGCCATCGCGCAGGAGCTGACGGGCATACCGAAGTTCCGGAAATACGGCGGCAACACCGCGTACGTGGAGGGCTGGGCGCTCTACGCGGAATATTTCCCGAAGGAGTTCGGCTTCTACGAGGACCCCTACCAGGACTTCGGCCGGCTCTACGACGAGCTGCTGCGCGCGGTGCGCCTGGTGGTCGACACCGGCCTGCACGCCCAACACTGGACCCGCGAGCAGACGATGGAGTATTTCCGCCGGAACACCCCGAATCCCGAGCGCGACATCTTCACCGAGACGAACCGGTACATCGTGTGGCCCGGGCAGGCCACCGCCTACAAGATCGGCCAGCTCAAGATCCTCGAGCTGCGCGAGCGGACGAAGCGGGAGCTGGGCGCCCGGTTCGACCTGCGCGAATACCACGACCTGGTGCTGAAGGACGGGGCCGTGCCCCTGGACATCCTGGAGGAGAACGTGCAGGCGTGGATCGCGCGCAAGCAGGCCGGAGCCGCCGGCCGCTGAGCGCCGCCTCCGGGCCGGGCGGGATCATCCGCCGCCGAGGGCGCGGCGCAGGTTGTCGCAGACCACGGCGGCGGCGACGGCGGCGTTGAGCGACTCGGCGCGGCCGTACCGGGGGATGGTGATGCGCCGGGTCAGGCGCGCCTGGACGTCGGCGGAAAGACCGCGGCCCTCGCTGCCGACGACGATCACGGCGTGGCGGAGCGGGGGCAGGGTGTGGACATCCTCGCCGACGAGGTCGCACCCCAGCACCGGGGCGCCGGCGTCGGTCAGCGCCCGGGCCAGCGGCACGGTGTGCACGGCGACCCGGGCGAACGAGCCCATGCTGGCGTTGATCACCTTCTGCGAATAAAGATCGGCGCAGTCCGGGGAAAGCAGCACTCGGTCGCAGGCATACCAGTCGGCCAGACGCAGCAGCGTGCCGACGTTGCCGGGATCCTGGATCCCGTCGAGGGCGAGCGTGAAGCCGCGGGCGAGGGCGCCGGCCGGCAGCTCCAGGCGGGAAATCCGGCCCACGGCCAGCACGTCCGAGGGAGTCGGGTAATGGCTGGCGCGGGCCATCTCCGCGGGTGTGACCGCGTGGATCTGCCGGGCGGGGCTCGCTGCCGGACGGACCCAGGCCGGGGTCGCGTAAATTTCCAGCAGCGGGTAGTTGGCGGCCAGCAGCTCGTCCACGACCTTGGCGCCCTCGATGACGAACAGCCCGGCGTCCTCACGGTGCTTTTTTTCGCGCAGCGCGCGCAGGCGGGAGAGGGCGGCCTTGGTCAGCGGCATCGGGCGAAGTAAAACGGCCGGGAAGGGATTGGCAATCATGGCGATGATGCAGGACCTGCGGAGGCGGGAGGCCGATGGAGGATTGCCCGGCGCGGGGCCGGAAGCGCAGGCGAATTTACAATTCGCATCAGCAGGACTGCGCCGCCTGCCGGCGGCCGCACGGGATTTTGTTGGTGCGGAGGCGAGGGGCCGTTCGGCCTGGTGACGGGACGGAATCCCGAAATTGTGTGTCACATGGCATTTCGCAGTTTGACCCTTGGCGAATGAGTGGGCTTATGGGAGTCCTGTTCTTTAGTTTAGTTGTGTGTTGCTGCGGCCCGGCCTCCGTGAGGTAGCCGGGCCGCTGCTTTTGTGGGCTTTCAAAGCGCGCCGGCGGGCTGTATGTATGCCGCATCATGAAACGATTCGCGCTACCCCTCCTCTTCCTTGTCAGTGCGGCGCTCCTGTCGGTGCCGCTGTGGGCGGCGGAGGCGGCGAAGACGAGCGGCAAGGCGAAGACCCCGGGGCTCGAGCTGGCCACGATGGCCTCGCAGGTGACCGGCATCGCGATCTCGCCGCTGCTCGGCGTGGGCACGGTCGGCGCCTATCAGTATTTCCAGGCGGACACGCCCGAGGACAAGGCGAAGCTGCCCTGGTTCGCGCAGGTTTCCTTCTGGCTGCCCGCGCTGCTGCTGGTGGGCGTGTGCGCGTTCAAGGACACGATTGCGGCCGCGGCGCCGCCGGGATGGAAGAAGCCGCTGGATATCGCGGAGACGCTCGAGAACAAGGTGAGCGGCCTGGTCGCGGCGGGCGCGGTGGTGCCCTCGCTGGTCGCCCTCGGCTCCAAGCTGATCATGGAATCCTCCGGGCTCGAGCACCAGCCCACGGCGGTCGCCACGGGCCTGGGCATGGTGCAGCTCGGGGCTTTCGACTTCTCCTGGCTGCTCACGATCCTGATGGTCCCGCTCTCGATCGCCGTGTTTGCGGTGGTGTGGGTGGTCGGCCACGCGATCAACGTGCTGATCCTGCTTAGCCCGTGGGGAGCGGTGGACACGGTGCTCAAGGGCATGCGCACGGGTGTCCTGTCGCTGGTGGCGGCGACGGCGTACATCGACCCCGTGGTCGGTGCGACGCTCTCGGGGGTGATCATCCTGCTCGCCTACCTGATGGCGGGCTGGGCTTTCCGGCTGATGGTGTTCGGCTCGGTCTTCACCTGGGATTTCTTCACGCTGCGTCACCGCCGGTTCCAGCTGCTGGCCGACGGCAACAAACTCTTCACGGGCAGGCAGATTGAGGACGCCCCGATGCGCACGTACGGCCGGCTTTACCAGCAGGCCGACGGCAAGCTGGTCTTCAAATACCGCCCCTGGCTGGTGCTGCCCGAGCGTACGGTCGCGGTGCCGCCCGAGGGGCTCGTGGTGGGGAAGGGGGTGTTCTATTCCGAAGTGCTGGGATTCGACAAGGAAGCGGACAAGCTGGTGACGCTGCTGCTGCTGCCGCCGCGCTACCGCGGGCACGAGGAGCTGCTGGCGCGGACCTATCACATTTCCGGCACCTGCGACGTCGGGTTGCGCCGGGCTTGGTCCTGGATCAAGGAAGCGTTCGGTTTTGGACGCAAGCAGGCGGCTGGTCCGGCCTGAGCCGGCCCGGGATTACCGCTCCAGAAAAGCCTGCAGGGCCTCGAGTTTCTCGGACCAGTAGGCCTTCATCTTTTCCGCGGCCTCGGGCGAGGGCAGCCGGCCGTGCGCGGGCACGACCTGGCACTTGAGCGGGCCCTTCGGCCAGAAATTGACGCTGAGCGTGGTGTGGTCGGGCCAGAGGATGCGGATGGATTTGTGCGGCGTGGCCTTGCGCACCGTCAGCGGCGTGCGGGGCAGCCAGTGCTCGCGCAGCAGGGCGTCGCGCCAGGCGGCGAAGACGCGGTCGACCGGCGCGGCCAGCGTGCGGGTGACGCTGACCTCGAAGCCGTCGCGCTTCTGGTGCTTCAGCCGCAGGCCCCGCGCCTGTTCGTAGCCGACGGTCACCATCTGGCACCACCAGTCGGGCAGGTGGTGACGGCTTTGCAGCAGGCGGGCGATCTCGCGGTGAGACAGCTTCTTCGCGCCGGCCTGGTCGAGGACCGTCAGCCAGTGCGACCAGGGCTTGCCGGTGGCCTGCTTGACCGCGGCGGAGGAAATCCCGCCGAACGTGACCGCGGCGCGTTTCATCGATGGCCACACCCCTAGTGGTTGGCCGGGCGGGCCACAAGGCTGTTGGGGGCAGAGGGACGAATCTTTTTTGTTCCGCTGGCCCGCGAAACTGCTAGGCATGCAGGGGTCATGAGCGAAGAAAACGCGCCCAAGCTCCGCCTGAAGCCCAAGCTGGCGGCCGAACCTTCCGCCGCTTCGCCTCAACCTGCCGAGCCCGCGCCCGCGCCCGAGCCGGCCGCCGCCGAGGCCAAGACCGTGCGCCTCAAGCCCCGGCTGGCCGCGGCGCCCGTTCAGGAGCAGCAGCCGGCACCCGCGGAGGAAACCCCGCCGTCGGCCGCCCCCGAGTCGGCGGCGCCGTCGGAGTCCCCGGCCACCGCGAAGCCTGCCGCGAAGCTCGGACTCCGGCCGAAGGCCGCCGCCCCCGCTCCCGAAGCCGCGGCTCCCGCGCCGTCCGAGGAAGCACCCGCGGCCGAGCCGCCTCCCGTGCTTAACGCCCCGCCCCCCTTCCCGCCGCCGGTCGCGGCCGAGGGGAAGGCGCCGGATGCTCCGGCGCCCCGCAAACCCAGCCTGGCTCCTTTTCCGCCCCCGCCCAAGGCGCCGTTTCCGCCGCCGCCCGCCGCCAAGCCCGCGGCGAAGCCCGCCTCCGCCGGCGGCTCCAAAGGCAAGCTGATCGCCCTCGGCGGCCTCGCGCTCGTGGTGGTCCTGGGGGGAGGATTCTTTGCCTACACCAAGCTGACGGCCGAGCCGCCCCCGCCGCCTCCGCGTCCGAAGGTGACGCCCAAACCCGCGCCGCCGCCGGCGCCGGAACCCGAACCCGTCGCCGCGGCCGCGCCGGTCGAAACCCCGGCGGCCACCGTGGCTCCGGCGGAAGCCCCGCCGGTCGCCGCCGAGCCGGCCCCGGTCGTGCCCGCCACTCCGCCGCCGCCCCCGCCGCCGAGCGCGGCGTTCCGGGCCTGGGTCGACAACCTCAAGATCACCGGCGTGCGCGGCGGCTCCAGCCCGCGCGTCTTCATCGGCGGCACGGCCTACGGGGCCGGCGACCTGGTGAACCCGCAGCTCGGCATCACGTTCGAGGGCTACAGCGCGGAAACACGCCAGCTCACGTTCCGCGACAAGTCGGGCGCGAAGGTCGACCGCAGGAACTGAGCCGCGCGACGCGGCTCTATTCCGTCTGCAGCGCCGTGACCGGATTGATCGTCACGGCGCGGCGGGCCGGCAGGTAGGAAGCGAGCAGGGCGACGGCGAGCAGCACCGCCCCGGCGCCGCCGAAGGCCAGCGGGTCGGCGAAGCTGACCTCGAACAGCAGGCTGGCCATGACGGGCATCAGCAGGGCCGAGCCCGCGGCGCCGAGCAGGATGCCGGCCAGGGCCAGGCGCAGGCCGTCGCCAAGCACCATCCGCAGGATGTCCCCGGGCTGGGCGCCGAGCGCCAGGCGGATGCCGATCTCCTGCGTGCGCCGGGTCACCGAGTAATTGATCAGCCCGAAGATGCCGATGCCGGCCAGCGTGAGCGCGATGGCGGCGAACGCCCCGATCAGCCCGAGGTTGAATTCGCGCAGCGCCAGGGGCCGGTCGAGCAGGTCGCGAAGCCGCTCGACGTTGCCCACCGGCACGGCCCGGTCCACCTCGACGACCGCCGCGCGGAGAGTCGGCGCAAAGGCCGCCGGGTCCACGGCGGTCGCCACCACGAGGTTCATGGGCCGGGCGGGGTGCTGGGCCAGCGGCCGGAAGGCCAGCGCGACCGGGGCGCGGTCGGGTCCCTGCCGCCGGACGTCGGCCACGACGCCGACCACGGTCAGCCAGGGCTCGGTTGAGCCCGGCTCACCCAGCCGCAGGCGCCGGCCCACGGGGCTCTCCTGGGGCCAGAACCGGCGGGCGAAAGTTTCGTTGACGAGCACCACTCCCGGGGCGGCGGCGGTGTCCTGGTCGGTGAAGAAGCGGCCGGACCGCAGCGCCACGCCCACGGTGGTGAAGTAGCCGGGGCTGACCGACTCCAGGCGCATGGCCACGCGGCCCACGACCGGGTCCACCGCGGCTCCGCCCTCGACGGTCACGAAATGTGCGGAGGCTTCGCCTTGGAGGACCTCCTCGCTGGTGCCGGCGGAGATGACGCCCGGCAGGGCGCGGACGCGCTCGAGCAGTCGGGCGGCGTAGACGGCGGCCTGCTCCTCCGGCCGTTCCGAGGGGACGCGCATGCCGATGACAAGCACTTGGTCGGCGCGGAAGCCGACGTCGACGGCCGTCAGCCGCACGAAGCTCCGGCTGAGCAGCCCCGTGGCGATCAGGAGGATGATGGCCAGGGCGAACTGGGTCGCGACCAGCACCGACCGGCCGCGCCGCGCCGCCGCGCCCTCGGAGAGGCCGCGGCCCGCGCCTCGCAGCATGCTCATCGGGTCGCGCTGCGTGCTGCGGAGCGCCGGGAGGAGGCCCGACGCGAGGCCGCTGAAGCCGGCGAGCAGCACGGCGAAGGCGAGCGCGGCCGGGTCGAGCGCGATCTCGTCGAACCGCGGGATGCCCAGCTCGGGGCCGAAGGCCTGCAGCGCCCGCAGCGCCGCGTAGGCCAGGGCGGCCCCGGTCGTCGCGGCCAGCAGCGCCAGGAGCGCGCACTCGGCCAGCAGTTGGCGGACGAGCCGGCCGCGGCCGGCGCCAAGCGCCTCGCGGATCGCGAACTCGCGCTGCCGCGCCGCGCCGCGTGCCAGGAGCAGGTTGGCGACATTGCTGCAGGCGATGAGCAGGACGGCCGTGACGGCGCCGACCAGCACCAGCAGCGCCAGCCGCACCTGGCGGCCGGCCACCCGCCCGGCCAGCGACTCCACGCGGACCGTCAGGCCCGCGTTGGCCGCGGGATGGGCCTTTTCCAGCACGGCGCCGATGCCCGCGAGCTCGGTGCGCGCCTCGTCGAGGGACACCCCCTCGGCCAGCCGCGCCACGGCCCGCCAGGGGCCGGTGCCGCGCTCCAGGCGCGAGTTCGCCCAGCCGCGGGCCAGGGTCTCGGGCAGCAGGAAGACCACGCCCTTCTTCGGAAAGTAGAACCCGGGCGGCATCACGCCGATGACCTCCACCGGCCGGCCGGCGACGAGCAGCGTCCGGCCGATTGCGCCGGGATCGGGCCCGAAGTACCGGCGCCAGGCCTCGTCGCTCAGCACCGCGACGCCCTCGCCGCGCGCGCATTCCTCCGCGGTGAACGGCCGGCCGAGCGCCGGCGCGACGCCCAGCGCGTCGAACACGCTGGCCGAGACGAAGGCGGCGCTGACGTTCCGCGCCTCGCCGCGCGCGTCGGTGACGATGGCATTCGAGCCGTCGAAGGCCGCGAGGTGGCGGAGGGTGCGGCTCGCCTTGCGCCAGTCGTCGATGTTGGCGTAGCCGGAGGAGGAGTCGGTGATGCCGTGGAGGGGGAGGTCAGACGAAAGTATCACGAGCCGGCCCGGGTCGCGGTAGGGCAGCGGGCGGAGGAGCACGGAGTTGACCACGCTGAACATGGCGGTGCTCGCGCCGATGCCGAGGGTCAGGGTGGCGAGCGCGGCCGCCGTGAAGCCCGGGTTGCGCCCGAGCCCGCGCCACGCGTAGCCGAGGTCCTGCCGGAGCTGGTCGAGCAGCCGCCCGCCCCAGGCGTCGCGGCAGGCTTCCTGGACCTGCGCCGGCCCGCCGAAGTCGCGGAGCGCCGCCGCGCCGGCCTCCGCGGGATCGAGCCCCGCGCGCCGGTGCCCGGCCGCCTCGCGGTCGAGGTGGAACTGGAGCTCGGCCGACAGGTCGCGCTCCAGTTCCGCGCGGCGAAACACCGCGCGGAAGAGATGCCGGACCCGGGCGAGGAAGGCCATGGCTCAGGTCTCGCGCAGCACCAGGCCCACCGCGGCGGCGAAACGCTCCCAGTACGCGGTCTCCTCCGCCAGCCGGCGGCGGCCGGCCCGCGTCAGCCGGTAGAACTTCGCGCGCCGGTGGTTCTCGGACTCGCCCCACTCGGCCTCGATCCAGCCCTGCGCCTCCATCCGGTGCAGGGCGGGGTAAAGGGAGCCCTGGTTCACGACGAAGGTGTCGCGCGACACCAGCTGGAGCCGCTGCGCGATCCCCCAGCCGTGCATCGCGTCGCCCGCCGCCAGCGTGCGCAGGATCAGGAGGTCGAGGGTGCCCTGCAGGAGTTCGCTCTTGTAGTCGGCCATGCTCTTGTAGATAGGCGACAGGAAGGACGCTTTCCTGTAGGATGTCAAGGGGAAGCCGGCGGCCGGCCGGCCCGTGCGTGCTTCAGAGGGCGGCGCGGACGGCGGCCAGGAGGGCGGGGTCGAGCACGCCGTTGACGACGAACTGCACGCCCATGCTCATGATCAGGAAGCCCATGATCTTGGTCATGGCGTTGACGCCGACGGGGCCGATGAGCTTCACGAGGCGGCCGGAGAGGCGCAGGACGACGTAGGTGAGGAGGGCGACGGCGACGATGCCGAGGATGATGGCGGCGTAGTCGAGCCAGCTTTCGGCGAGCGAGGTGAAGCCGAGGGTGACGGCGATCGAGCCCGGCCCGCTGAGCATCGGCATGGCGAGCGGCGAGAAGGAGATGTCGAGCTTGCGGCGCGCGGCCTCGCGCTGCTCGTCGTCATCGCGGCCGGACCGCCGGGTGGCGCCGAGCATGTCCATGCCGATCCGGGTGAGCAGGATGCCGCCGGCGATGCGCAGGCCGGGGATCGAGATGCCGAAGAAGTTCATGATGAACGTGCCGCCGACCAGGAAGCTGACCAGGATCGCCACCATGTAGAGGCAGCCCTTCCGCGCCTGCTCGCGGCGGCGGGTGTCGCTGTCGCCCTCGGTGATGGCGAGAAAGGTGGGCCCGGCGGAGAGCGGGTTGATGATCGGCAGCAGGCCGACGAACGTGCCGAGGAACAGGGCCCAGAGGTGCAGGACGTCGGTCATGGGGCGGCCGGAGGCTGTTTCACCACACGTCGACCGGGCCTTTCGGCACGGGGATGGCCTCGCGCCGCAGGACGGCGGGCTCGTCGGGGTCGTCGTCACGCATGAACGACGCGACCAGGGGGCCGGGCCGGTAGGCGGCCCGCAGCTCGCCCGACTCGTCCAGGAAAGGCGCGCGCCAGCGTTCGTAGCTGGCCAGCAGCGCCTCGAACTCGGCGCGGGTGCGGAATTGCGTGACGCCGCGCTTAAATTCCTTGGCGGGCCCGAAGCGCTTGGCGTACCAGGCCGCCGGCCGCCGGAAGAGCCGGCAGCCGTAATCCTCCCCGAAGACCTCGATCATCAGGTCGAGGTGCCGGCGCATCACCTGGACGCGCTCGGCGTAGCCGGGCTCGGGGCTGGGCTGGCCCGTGGCGAGGAAGCGGCGCGTGTGGGCGAAGATCCACGGATTGTAGAAGGCGCCGCGGCCGATGCTGACGCCGGCGCAGCCGGTCTCGTCGAGCATCTTCTTGGCGGCCTCGGGGGTGGTGACGTCGCCGTTCCCGATCACCGGGATCCGCCTCACCGCCTGCACGACGGCGCGGATGCCGGCCAGGTTGACCGTGCCGCTGAAACCCTGGGCGCGGGTGCGGCCGTGGACGAAGATGGCGGCCACGCCGTTGTCCTCCAGCACGCGCGCCAGGTCCGGGGCGGTGAGGTTCTGCTCGTCCCAGCCGAGCCGCATCTTGGCGGTGACCGGGATCTTGACGGCGTCGATCATGCCCCGCACGAGGCGCGCGGTCTTGCCCAGCTCGGTCATCATCGCCGAGCCGCCCCCGATGCCGACGACCTTCTTGACCGGGCAGCCCATGTTGATGTCGACCGAGGCGATGCCGAGCGACTCGACCAGCGCCGCGGCGTCCCGCATCTCCTCCGGCACGGCGCCGAAGAGCTGCACCGCCAGGAGCTTCTCGGCGGGGCAGGTGCGGATCAACTGCAGCGCGCGCGGGTTCCGCTCGATGAGGGAACGGGCGTTGACGAGGTCGGTGGTCGTCCAGTCAACCCCGCCGATCTCGCGCACGACCAGGCGGAAGGGCAGGTTGGTGTAACCCGCCAGCGGCGAGAGAAACAGGTTCGAGTCGAAGGTGTAAGGTCCGATGCGCATCGCGCGGGAAAGACGGTCGTGGGAGGGAAACAAGCACGAAAAACGGGGAATGGGAAACCCAGAGAATGGAACCGCGAACGGCGGCTCCGCCTTGCGGCTTAAACCGCCGCACCGCGAGCTCACCTCCCATTGTCGGGTGGTTTGTTAAGGGGGAGGAGGGTGAGGGCGGCGACGGTGGCGATGGCGGCCAGGAGGCCGGCGAGGAGCGGGGCGGCGCGGGAGGTGCGGACCGCGCTGCCGGCGAGGTCGGCGCGGTGGACTTCATGGAAGAGCCCGAGGAAGAAGAGCATCAGGCAGGCGCCGGCTGCGAGGAAGGCGGCGTCCAGGCGGTCCTGCGTGGCGGCGCGCCGGGCGGGGGCCAGCCAGTAGTCGCGGTGGGGAAGGCGGGAGTGCCGGTCGGGCACCCGGCGGTTGAACCAGACGAGGCCCTGCACCAGGGCGGCCGTGAGGGCGACGATCGCCGCCTGCCAGGCGGTGCGCGCCGGGCGGGTGGTCCAGCGGTCGGCCTGGCCGGCGGCGTCGAAATGCGAGGCAATCCGTTCGGGCCGGCGAGCGTGCTGCCAGAAAGCCTGCGCCAGGGCGAGGGCGAGGAGTCCGAGAAAGACCGCCTGGAACCCGGCGCGCACGGGTGTCAGCGCGCGGCGAGCGCGCGCTTCATCCGGGTGAGGGCCTCTACCAGGGTGGCGCGGGGGCAGCCGAAGTTGAGGCGCACATGGGAGCCGCGCGGCATGCCGAAGAAGGCGCCGTCGCTGAGGCCCACGCCATGCTTTTCAAAGTGGGCGATCGGGTCGCCGAGCCGGAGCGCGGACACGTTGAGCCAGGCCAGGTAGGTGGCCTCGATGGGGGCTTCGACCTGGATGCCGGGCAGCTCGCGCGCCGTGAAGTCGAGCAGGTGGTCGCGGTTGCCGCGGAGCGTCTGCAGCAAGGCCTGGCGCCAGGGTTCGCTGTCGCGGTAGGCCGCCTCGCACGCGACGAAGCCGAGGGAGGTCACCTCGGCGACGATGCCGGCGGAGGCCCGGACGAAGCGGGCGCGCAGCTCGGGGTCGGGGATGATGGCGATCGACGTGCCCAGCCCGGGCACGTTGTAGGTCTTGCTCGGGGCCATCAGGGTGATGGTCCGGCGGGCCACCGCGTCGCCCAGGAGCGCCGTGGGCAGGTGCGGGAGCGGGTCGAGGATCAGGTCGCAATGGATCTCGTCGGAGCACAGCACCAGCTGGTGGCGCACGCAGAACTCGGCCAGGCGCTCCAGCTCGTCGCGCCGCCAGACGCGGGCCACCGGGTTGTGCGGGTTGCAGAGGAAGAAGAGCTTGGTGCGGGGCGTGACGGCCCGCTCGAGCGCGTCCCAGTCGATCTCCCAGCGGCGGGCCGCGGCGTCGAGGCGCATCGGCACGGTGACGGACACCCGGCCGCTGTTCTTCGGCGCGCTCATGAAGGGGGGATAGATGGGGGTCAGGGTCAGGACCTCGTCGCCGGCCTGGGCGAAAGCCTGGGCGGTGACGTTGAGGCCCACGACCAGGCCCGGCAGCCAGACGAGCCATGCCGGGTCGACGCGCCAGCCGTAGCGCCGCTGCATGGCGTCGACGAAGGCGTCGACGGTGGACTTCACCGGCCGCGCGTAGCCGAAGACGCCGTGGGCGACGCGCTCCTGCAGCGCGGCGACGACCGCGGGAGGGGACTTGAAGTCCATATCGGCGACCCACAGGGGCAGGATATCGCGGCCGGCGTACTTCTGCCATTTCTGGGAGTCGGTGCCGCGGCGCTCGATGACGGTGTCGAAGTCGAAGGTCATGGATTCGGTGGGTAGCCGCCAGTTGAAGCGCGGGCGCAACGGTAGGCCATGGAAAAAAGCGGCGTGACGGACTTTCCCTCCGGGGCCGTCACACCCTGGGGCAGGATTTCACACGTGCTGTATGGCGGTCCAAATTAAGTGTCCGGGCCAGGGCGATTTGCGGCATTTTCCGCGGAGGCATGCGGCAAGCAGGGGAGGCGACGAAAATTCAACCAAGGAGAACCACCATGACTCTAGTTCGCTACAACAACTACCCGCTGACCTCCCGTTACGCCTCGGCTTTCGGGCGCAGCCCCTGGGCTGGGCTCGAGAACGAGATTAACCGGCTGTTCGAGACGGCGCTGACGGATTTTGCGCCTGCCGCCTCCGAGCATCGGTTCCCCGTGGACCTCTATGAGGACCGCGAGAACAACTACGTCCGGGCAGAACTCCCGGGCCTGGCGCGCGAAGATATCAGCGTCGAGATGGTCGACGGCTACCTGACGATCAACGGATCCCGCAAGGTGACCGATGACGACGGCAAGGTTGCCGAGACGATCTCGCTCAGCCGGTCGATTGCCATTCCGGAAGCGGTGCAGGCCGACAAGGTCGCCGCCGCGTACGAGAACGGCGTGCTGACCGTCACCCTGCCGAAGCGCGAGGAAGCCAAGCCGCGCAAGGTCACCATCGACATCAAATAAACCCGAGCCAGAGGAGACTCCCACCATGACCCTGTTGAATGCACTCGTTCCCGGCTTCGCCCGTCCCGCCCGCGCTTCTGCGCCGGCGGCCGACACCGAAGTCCGCGTCAAGCCCCTGTACGGCGTCCGCGAGGACGGCCACGGCTATGACGTCACCGTTCACCTTCCCGGCGTCGCCAAGGACGGCCTGGAGATTACCGCCCAGGAGAATCAGGTGACCATCACGGGTCGTCGGGCCTGGACGCCGCCGGCGGATTGGACCGCGCTTTACCGCGAGACACCCCGGGCGAACTTCGGCCTGACTCTCGAGCACGAGGGCGACGTCGATGCCGACAAGATCACCGCCGAGCTCAAGGACGGCGTGCTCCGGCTGACCCTGCCCAAGGCCGAGGCGGTCAAACCGCGCAAGATCGCCATCAGTTAAACCCCCTCCAGGGGGGATTCCCCTGCCGTCGGCAGGGTGTGTGTGTACGACCGCCGGACACCGGGTGTGTCCGGCGGTTTTCTTTCAGCACGTCGCCTGCTTGGCATGGAACAAGCTTTGATTCACCCCGGCGGCCGTCGGCTTAGGGGTAGGTCGGCGGCGGCCAGTTCGCCTCGCGCGGACAATAATCGCCGGGAGCCGCTTAGCGGCCCCGGCGGTCTATTTTTAAGGGTCGCCGGCGGGCCCGGCCTATTTCTCCTTCCGGACCTGCGGGATGAGGACGGAGGCGAGGATCGCGGTCGCGAGCACGGTCCCGATGATGCCGAGCGAGATGTGGATCTCGACCTTCACCCAGCTCGAGATGAGCATCTTGACGCCGACGAAGCAGAGGATGACCGCCAGGCCGATGTTCAGGTAGCGGAAGAGCTGCATGACGCCCGAGACGGCGAAATAAAGGGAGCGGAGGCCGAGGATCGCGAAGATGTTCGACGTGAAAACGATGAACTCGTTGCGCGTGATGGCGATCACCGCCGGGATCGAGTCGAGGGCGAACATCACGTCGGTCGTCTCGACGATCAGGAGCACGAGGAACATCGGGGTCGCGTGGCGCTTGCCGTTGACCATCGTGAAGAAGTTGCCGCCCTCGAAATGGTTCGTCACCGGGATGAACTTGCGGGCGAGCTTCACCGCCGGATTCTTTTCCGGCTCAAAGCCGTCCGCCTTCTTCGGCAGGGCCAGCTTGATGCCGGTGTAGACGAGGAAGGCGCCGAAGACGTAGATGATCCAGTGGAAGGTGTTGATCAGGCTGATGCCGGCGAAGATGAAGATCGCGCGCATCACCACGGCGCCGAGGATGCCCCAGAACAGCACGCGGTGCTGGTGCTTCGGGTCGACGCGGAAATACTGGAAGATGACGATGAAGACGAAGACGTTGTCGACGCTCAGGCACAGCTCGACGATGTAGCCGGTGAAGAATTCCAGGGCGGGCTTGCTCGTCGCCGTGTCGGGCATCTTCAGGGCGATCAGGAGATTGAAGGCCATGGCCAGGCCGAACCACACCGCGCACCAGGCCAGGGCCTCCTTCAGCGAGACGACGTGCGCCTTGCGGTTGAATACGCCCAGATCGAGGGCGAGCATGAGGCCGACAAAGCCGAGGAAGCCGGCCCAGGCCCACCAGGGCATCGTGCTGAACATCGCGAGAGGGGGTGACATGAGGACGCGGAGTCTGGGCGAGCCGGCGTGTCCGGGGCAAGCGGGGAGTGTCCGGGATGCCCCGGACCCGGGTTTGGGCGGGCGGCAAACCTTTGACTTTGCCCGGCCCCGGACTTCAAAAGGGGCGTTCACCGTGTCATGACGAAGCTCCGCTCGATCCTTATCTCCGCCTTCCTCCTGAGCGCCGGCCTGCTGCGGGCGCAGGAGGCGGCCGGCGCCCCGGCTGCGGGGGCCGCCACGAACAACCCGACCACGGCGGCCGCCGCGGCGGTCGCCACGGGCCACGCGGCGCCGCGCACCCCGGATTTTCTGGAGCACCTGGTCGACCAGATCCTGGCGATCTTCGACGTGCGGACCAGCGGCAACACCGCGACGCACTACTGTGTGGCGCTGCTGATCATCCTCATCGCCTACGTGCTGCGCCGGGTGGTGACCACGTTCATCTTCGGCTTCTTTCGGAAGATGGCGGCCCGCACCGAGACCACGCTCGACGACAAGCTGTTCCCCGCGCTCGAAGGGCCGGTCAAGGCGCTGATCGTCGTCGCCGGCGCGGTCCTCGCGCTCAAGGTGCTCAAGCTTTCCGCGGCGACCGACCGCACCGTCGGCTTCGCCGCCACCATGGCGTTCTCGCTGGTGCTTTTCTGGGGATTCCTCCGCGCGTTCAACACCGTGCTCGACCACCTCTCGGAGGTCGCGGGGGAGAGGCGGCTGGGCGTGGCCCCGTTCATGCCGTGGATCAAGAAGACGCTGTTCGCCATCGTCTTCGTCTTCGGCGTGCTGATGATCGCCCAGAGCCTCGGGGCCGACGTGAAGGCCGCGCTCGGCGCCCTCGGCATCGGCGGCCTGGCCTTCGCCCTGGCCGCGCAGGACACCATCGCCAACCTCTTCGGCTCCGTCGTCGTGGCCATCGACCAGCCCTTCAAGGTCGGCGAGGCCATCCGGATCGGCACCAACGCCGGCACGGTCGAGGACATCGGGCTGCGGTCGACCAAGATCCGGCTGCCCGACCGGTCGCTGGTGGTCATCCCGAACCGGACGGTGGCGAACGAGAGCATCGTCAACCTCTCCCGCTTCACCGGCCGGCGCGTCGAGCACGTGGTCGGGCTCACCTACGACACGAAGCCCGACCAGCTGGAGGCGCTGGTGGCGGAGATCCGCGAGCTCATCAACGCCGAGACCGACGTCAGCCCGGCCGACACGCAGGTGTATTTCCGCGACTTCAACCAGTCCTCGCTCGACATCTGGATCGCGTACGTGACGAAAAATCCCGACTTCGCCCGGCACATGGCGCTGCGCCAGCGGATCAACCTGGCGATCATGCGCGCCGTCGAGGCCCGCGGACTGGAGTTTGCGTTCCCGACGCACACGGTGCACCTGCCCGGCAAGGAGTGAGCCGCGTCCGGTCCCTGCCGGAGCCGCGAGCGGGAGGATGCCCGGCGGCCCCGGTTCAGTCCAGGGTTTGACGGTAGCGTTTGACGCCGACGGTCATGGCGGCCGCGACGAACAGCAGCAGCGGCCAGATCTCCGGCGCGATCTCGAGGAGTCCGTTGCCCTTGAGCAGGATGCCGCGGACGATGCGCAGGAAGTGGGTGAGCGGCAGGCAGCTGCCGATCCACTGCGCCCACTCGGGCATGCCGCGGAAGGGAAACATGAAGCCCGAGAGCAGGATCGAGGGCAGGAAGAAGAAGAACGCCATCTGCATCGCCTGGAGCTGGTTGGCGGCCAGCGTGGAGAACGTGATCCCGACCGACAGGTTGGCGGCGATGAAGAGCAGGGCGACGGCGTAGAGCAGCACCAGGCTGCCCGTCATCGGCACGTCGAACACGTACCGGGCGGCGATCAGGATGAGCGTCACCTGGATGTAGCCCACGGCGATGTAAGGCAGGATCTTCCCGATCATAACCTCGATCGGCCGTACCGGGGTGGCGAGCAGGTTCTCCATCGTGCCGCGTTCCCGCTCCCGGGTGATGGCCAGCGCGGTGATGACGACCATCGTCATGGTCAGCACCACACCCATGAGGCCGGGCACGACGTTGTACTGCGTGATGTTCTCCGGGTTGTAGTGCCGGTGGATCTGGAAGTCGACCGGCCCTGGCCGGGCGTGCAGCCCGCGCAGCGGGCCGGGCAGGTCGCGGTCGAAGACGGTGTCGGCGAGCGCGGCGACCGCCGCCAGCGCCGGGCCCGTCGCGGCCGGGTCGGAGGCATCGGCCTCCACCAGCACCGTCGGCCGTTCGCCGCGCAGGAGGCGGCGCGAGAAGTCCTCCGGGATGTTGATGACGAACTGGACGTCGCCGAGCTGGAGCAGGCGGCGCGCCTCCTCTTCGCTCGCGGTCTCGCGTACCAGGGTGAAGTAGTCGCTGTGCCGCAGCGCGGCCACCAGCGTGCGGGCGAACGGCCCCTGGTCGGCGGCGCGGATGGCCGCGGGCAGGTGCTTCGGGTCGGAATTGATCGCGAACCCGAACAGCATGAGCTGCATCAGCGGGATGCCGACCATCATGCCGAAGGTCATGCGGTCCCGTCGCATCTGGATGAACTCCTTGAGCACGATGGCCCAGAAGCGGTGGAAAGCGAAGCGGGGCATGGCAGGGCGGCCGCTCAGGCGAAGTTGTCCTTGGCCGTGTTCATCAGGCTGATGAACACGTCCTCCAGCCCGGCCCGGATCTGCTGCCACTCGTGGCGGGAGTCGCGCATGGCCGCGAGGGTGGCCGCGAGCTGCGCGGCATCCCGGCCGCTCACGTGGAGGGTGAGCCCGAAGGCGACGACCTGCTCGACGCCCGGCCGGCCGCGCAGGGCGCCGGCGAGGCTGCGCAGGTCGGGGCCCGTGACGCGCCAGGTCGTCAGCCGTGCGGCGTCGAGCACCTCGTCGAGCGTGCCGTGGGTGAGCATGGTGCCGTAGGCGAGGTAGGCGAGCCGGTGACAGCGCTCGGCTTCGTCCATGTAATGGGTGGTGATGAGCACCGTCAGCCCGTCGGCGGCGAGGCGGTGCACCTCGTCCCAGAACTCGCGCCGCGCCTTCGGGTCCACGCCGGCCGTCGGCTCGTCGAGCAGGAGGAGCTGGGGTGAGTGGATGAGGCACGCCGCCAGGGCGAGCCGTTGCTTCCAGCCGCCCGACAGCTGGCCGGCCAGCTGCTGGCTGCGGTTCTGCAGCCCGAGGCGTTTCAGGCTGCGCTGCACGGCGTCGGCGCGCTCCGGGACGTCGTAGATCCGCGCAATGAAGTCGAGGTTCTCCCGTATGCTTAGGTCCTCGTAGAAGCTGAACCGCTGCGTCATGTAGCCGACGTGCCGCTTGATCTCGGCCTGCTGGGTGCGGACGTCGTAGCCGAGGCAGGTGCCGCTGCCGGCGTCGGGAGTCAGCAGTCCGCAGAGCATGCGGATGAACGTCGTCTTGCCGGAACCGTTGGGGCCCAGGAAGCCGTAGATCTCGCCGCGCCGGACCTGGAGGTCGACGGCGTTGACGACGGTCTTGGCGCCGAAGCGCTTGGTCACGCCGGAGACGTCGATGGCGAGCGGGGCGGACATGGGCGGCCGGGCGGGAGGCGCGTCAGGGCTTCCGGGCCACGTCGACCGGCTGGCCGGGATGCAGGTCGCGGGCGGCGGCGGGAGCGAAGGTGGCCTCGACCATGAACACCAGCTTGGCGCGGTTCTGGCGGTTGTAGAGGACGGGCGGGGTGTATTCGGGCCGGGGGGAGAGGTAGCTGATCCGGGCTTCGAGCGGGGTCGGGCGGCCCGACAGCGTTACCTGCACGGTGTCGCCGGCCTTCAGCCCGGAGAGCCCGGCCTCGGGCACGAAGAAGCGGACCTTGATGTTCTCGGGCGGCAGGAGGCTGACCACCGGGGTGCCGGCCGCGGCGAACTCGCCCTCGCGGAAGAGGGTGTCGTAGACGAGCGCGTCCCGAGGGGCGGTGCGGGTCTTCTGGGCGACGCTCCAGCCCGCGCGGTCGAGGGCGGCCTGGGCGGCGGCGGTCTCGGCCTCGGCGGCGGTGACGGCGTCGGGGCGTCCGCCCAGCTGCGCCGTGGCCAGCTGGGCCGAGAGCTCGGCGACGAGCTTCGTGTCGGCCTCGTGCCCGAGGCGGATGCGGTCGAAGTCGTCGTCGGAAAGCACCTGCGTGTCGTGCAGCCGGCGCGCGCGGTCCAGCTCGCGGCTGGACAGCTCCGCGGCGGTGCGGGCCTGGCCGAGCCGGGCCTCGAGGGCGGCCAGTTCGCTCGGGCGCTGGCCCTTCTGCAGGTCGGCCAGGCGCGCCTGCGCCTGGCGGACGCGCTCGGCCGCCTCGCGCATGGAGGACAGCTCCGCGCTCTGTTCGAGGGTGAAGAGCGGGGCGCCCGCCTCGACGCGGGCGCCGCGGGCCACGTGCAGCCGCTCCACGAGACCGCCGAGGGGGGAGGCGACGTAGACGAATTCGCCCTCGAGGTAGCCCTGGTACGAGGAGTCGGCCGGCCGCGAGCAGCCGGCGAGCGCCAGGGCGGCGGCGAGCGCCGCCAGCCCGGACTTAGCGGGGGAATAGTTTTTCATGTTCCTTGCGTCCGGCGGGCGTGAGGAGCCCGCTGAAGAAGAGGTCGATCGCCCGCGGCAGCACGTCGCGCGGCGAGAGCTGCAGGCGGTCGAGCGCGGACGGCTGCAGGAGGCCGTGCATGGCCTGGAGAAAAAACGACACGGCGAACGCGGCGTCGAGGTCGGCCCGCACCATGCCCGCCAGCTGGCCTTCCTCGATGAAACGGCCGAAGATGTAGGGGATGTTCCGCTCGCGCAGGTCGTTCACCCGCTGGAAGAGCGCCGGCGCGTAGCGCTGCAGGTCGCGGACCGTGCGCGGGCTGAGCAGCGCCAGGCGCTGGATCATGCCCTCCGCGAAGCCGCGCAGCTTCTCGGCGAAGTTGAGCCGGCGGTGGTGCAGCAGGGCGTCGGCCTCGGCCCGGATCTCGGCCGCCAGGGCGTCGAGCACGGCGCCGATGATCTCGTCCTTGCCCGCAAAATGCACGTAGAGCGTCTTCTTGCTCATCCCCAGCTCGGCCGCCAGGTCGTCCATCGTGAAAGCACTGTAGCCATGCACGAAAAAGTGCGCCCGCGCCTGCGCCAGGATGCGCGGCACCGCCGGGTGATCGGCGGCGGTGGGCGGCGAAAGGGTATTGGGCATAGGAAACTTATAAAGTGTTTGGAGTTTCCAGTGTCAAGTCCGGTATCTCGCGGGAGTGGATTGCCACGGGCCGGTCGGGAAGGCATGAAGGGGTGATGTTCGAGCAGCCACGGCCACCCGGAATAGAACCGTCGCAAGGCGGCGGCGGCCGGAGGGGGCCGGGCTGAGGCGCGGGTATGGCGGTGCAGGCCGGCACATTCCGGGCGGAGGTCTCCGCCCTCCTGGCGAACCGGGACACGGCGGCGCTGAAGCGGAAGCTGGCGCCGTGGCTGGCGGCGGACGTCGCGCCGATCCTGGCGGAGCTGCCGGTGGGGGAGCTGGCGCAGCTGTTCCGCAGCGCCGACAAGGAGCTGGCCGCGGCGGTGTTCGCCTACCTCGAGCCGGGGGCCAAGCGCCGGCTCCTCAAGGCGCTCACGCAGGCGCAGGCGGCGGAACTGCTCAACGAACTCCCGCCCGACGACCGCACGGCGTTCCTGAACGACCTGCCGCTGGACGTGGCGATGCAGATGCTGAGCCTGCTGAGCCCGGAGGAGCGCAAGATCGCGCAGGACCTGCTGGCCTACCCGCCGCACAGCGTGGGCCGGATGATGACGCTCGACTATGTCGCGGTGCGCCCGGACTGGACCGTGCGGCAGGCGCTCGACTACATCCGGGAGCACGGCTTCGACCGGGAGACGCTGAACATCGTCTACGCGACCGACGAGGCCGGCCTCCTGCTGGACGACATCCGGGTGCGGCGCTTCCTGCTGTCGGACCCGGAGACGAAGGTCGGTTCGCTGATGGACGGCAACTACGCGACGCTGGCGCCGACGGACGACCGGGAGAAGGCGCTGCAGGTGTTCCGCCAGTACGACCGCGTGGCGCTGCCGGTGACGAACGCCGACGGCCGGCTGATCGGCATCGTGACGGCCGACGACATGCTCGACGTCGCCGCGGAGGAGGCGACCGAGGACATCCAGAAGCTCGGCGGCAGCGAGGCGCTGGACGAACCCTACACCACCATCGCCCTGGGACGGATGGTGCAGAAGCGCGCCGGCTGGCTGGTGGTGCTGTTCCTGGGCGAGATGCTGACGGCGACGGCGATGGCGTATTTCGAGGACGAGATCGCGCGCGCGGTGGTGCTGGCGCTGTTCGTGCCGCTGATCATCAGCTCGGGCGGCAACGCCGGCTCGCAGGCGGCTTCGCTGGTCATCCGGGCGCTCGCGCTCGGCGAATTCCGGCTCCGCGACTGGTGGCGGGTCATGCGGCGGGAAGTGGCCGCGGGCCTGATCCTCGGGAGCATCCTCGGCGCGATCGGTTTCCTGCGCGTCGTGCTGTGGGCGCAGTTCACCGACCTCTACGGGGAGCACTACCTGCTGGTGGCGGCCACGGTGGGGGCGTCGCTGCTGGGCGTCGTGCTGTGGGGCACGCTGACCGGCTCGATGCTGCCGCTGCTGCTGAAGCGCCTGGGCTTCGATCCCGCGGTGTCGAGCGCGCCGTTCGTGGCGACGCTGGTGGACGTGACCGGTTTGGTGATCTACTTCACGGTGGCGCTCTACCTCCTGGAGGGCACGCTGCTGTAGCGGCCGGTTCCGGGCAAAAAAGAAAGGCCGGACGCGGGTCCGGCCTCGAAAGGATTGACTGGGGAGCAGGCTTACTCGCGACCGTAGCCGCCGCCCCGATCGCCCCCGCGGTCGCCGCGATAGCCGCCGCCGCCCCCGCGTCCGCCGCGGTAGCCGCCGCCGCCACCCCGTCCGCCGCCGAAGCCGCCGCGGCGCTCGCCGCCGCCACCACCGCCGAACGACCGGGGCGGGCGCTCCTCGCGCGGACGCGCGATGTTCACCGCCAGGGCGCGGCCTTCCAGCTCGTAGCCGTGAAACTTATCGACGCCCTTCTGGGCCTCCTCAGGGCTCGACATCGTGACGAACGCGAAACCGCGCGAGCGGCCGGTGAACTTGTCGAAGATGATCTCGACGACGCTGACGGTGCCAACCTGGCCGAACAGGGCCTCGAGGTCCTGGGCAGTGCTGGCGAAGGGAAGGTTCCCCACGTAGAGCTTGCTGTTATCTGACATGTGTTGATGAGAGCTGATGCTGTCGCCTTACCGCCCGTCCCCGAAACTCGGATTTCAAATCATCACTGAACACCAACGCTCACCTGACAATTCTCCGTAGCGATAGAATCTAACAAACAACCAACCCAACGGCCGTGAGGCTGGCGCGGGACCGGTTTTAGGCAAGCGATTATTCGGCCGCGCACCGAGGGCCGGCTCGCACAGTGGTTCCTCAAGGTGACAGGAAAATATTTCGTGCGTTGGACCGCCAAAGGGCGGTAGTTTGATTCTTCCTTAATGAGCCACGCCCATGCGGAATCCGTCCCAACGCTGAGCACACCAGAAAACTGGATGCTCGTGCGTCGGCTATTTGGCTTAGCCTGGCGATATCGGCTGCGTTGTCTGCATGTGTTGGGGATTCAGCTGATCCTGCTCAGTTTGGGTATTGGCGGGTTGAGCTTCACGGGGGTCGGCATCGACTACATCCGGCACAAGATGGACGGCACGCCGCTGGGCGCCAATCCGCTGCACTTGACTCTGCCGGACACCTGGCCGCCGCTGCAGGTGCTGGGGCTGCTGGCGGGGCTGATCCTGTTGTTTGCGCTGACGCGCGCGGTGCTGAACTACGCGTATGCGGTGTCGGTGAACCGCCTGGTGCAGCAGAAGCTGGTGGTGGACCTGCGCAGCGAGGTCTACGACAAGCTGCAGCGGCTGAGCTTCCGTTTCTACGACGCCAACAACACGGGTTCGATCATCACGCGGGTGACGGGCGACGTGCAGTCGGTGCGCATGTTCGTCGACCAGGTGCTGATCCAGAGCGTGATCATGGTGATCTCGCTGACCGCGTACGTAGTCTACATGGCGTCGCTCAGCCCGCTGCTGACGGTCGCCTGCCTGGCCACGACGCCGGTGCTCTGGTACATGGCGACGGCGTTCTCGCGCAGCATCCAGCCCGCGTACGCGCACAACCGGACGCTGGTGGAGAAGATGGTCCAGGTGCTGGCCGAGGCGGTGCAGGGCGTGCAGGTCACGAAGGGCTTCGGGCGCGAGCCGGAGGCGCGGGCGAAGTTCGAAGCGGCCAACCAGGCCTGCTTCGACCAGCAGCAGGGGATCTTCTGGAAGCTGAGCCTGTTCTCGCCGGCGGTCGGCTTCCTCACCCGCATCAACATGATGGTGCTGCTCGGCTACGGCGGCTGGCTGGTGGCGCAGGGGCAGCTGCCGCTCGGCACGGGCCTGGTGGTGTTCGCGGGCCTGCTCGAGCAGTTCTCCGGCCAGGTCAACAACGTCGCCACGATCGTGAACAGCGTGCAGCAGTCGCTGATCGGGGCCCGCCGGGTGTTCGAGATCCTGGACGCGCCGGTGGAGGTGCGGGACGCGCCCGACGCCATCCGCCGCCCGCGGCTGGAGGGCGCGGTGCGGTTCGAGCGGGTCTCGTTCGCGTACGGCGAGGCGGAGTCGGTGGTGCGCGAGGTCGACCTCGACGTCCGGCCCGGCCAGTGCGTGGCGATCCTGGGGGCCACGGGCGCGGGCAAGACGGCGCTGATGAGCCTGATCCCGCGGTTCTTCGACCCGACGGAGGGCCGGGTGCTGCTCGACGGCATCGACGTGCGGCGGCTGGCGCTCGACGACGTGCGCCGCAACATCGGCCTGGTTTTCCAGGAGAGCTTCCTGTTCTCGAACACGGTGGCGGCGAACATCGCGTTCGGCCACCCCGGGGCCACGCGGGCCCAGATCGAGAAGGCGGCCCGGATCGCGGCCGCGCACGACTTCATCATGGCGCTGCCCCAGGGCTACGACACCCTGCTGGGCGAGGGCGCCAGCAGCCTGTCCGGCGGCCAGCGCCAGCGCCTGGCCATCGCGCGCGCCGTGCTGCTCGAGCCGGCGATCCTGCTGCTCGACGACCCGACCGCGGCGATCGACAGCGAGACGGAGCACGAGATCTTCGAGGCGCTCGACCGCGCCATCGCCGGCCGGACGACCTTCATCGTGGCGCACCGGCTCAGCACGCTGCGGCGCGCCGACTTCATCATCGTGATGGAGAACGGCCGCATCGTGCAGCGCGGCACGCACGAGGAGCTCATGCAGGTGCCGGGGCCGTACCTCCACGTCGCGAACCTGCAGCTGGTGGACGCGCGCGAGCTCCAGCGGCTGGCGCCCAGGGAGGGGACGCCGTGACGCCGCCGCCCACCGGCCCCATCCGCGACCTCGGGCTCGTGCGCCGCGCGCGCGACGACGAGGAGGACGAGGAGCAGTTCCGCCCGCTGGAGTGGGGCCTGATCCGCCGGCTGTTCGGCTACACGGCGCCCATCAAGGGCAAGGTGATCGCGCTGGCCGTGCTCACCCTCATCCGCTCCGCGCAGCTGCCGGCGCTCGGGTGGGCGATGGCGGTCATCATCAAGGGTCCGATCACCGGACGCGACTACGCGGGCATCGCGCTCGGGGTCGCGGGCTACGGGCTGCTGGCGCTGTCGACCGACGTGATGTTCCATTTCCGGCAGCGCTACGCGCTCGAGATCGGCGAGACGGTGGTGAACGGGCTGCGCACGGAGATCTTCGCCAAGACGCTGCGGCAGCCCATGAGCTTCTTCCACCGCGTGAAGATCGGCCGGATCATCGGCCGCGTGACGAGCGACGTGGAGTCGGTGCGGGTCGGCATCCAGGACGTGCTGTTCGTCAGCGTGATCCAGTTCGGCTCGATGGTGTTCTCGGCGGTGGTGATGGCGTGGAGCGACTGGGTGCTGTTCCTGGTCGTGCTCGGCCTGGCGCCGATCCTGTGGATGCTCAACCGGCACTTCCGCGTGAAGCTGAGCCTCTACACCCGCGCGGCGCAGGAGAGCTTCAGCCGCATCACCGCCACGCTGGCGGAGTCCGTCAATGGCATCCGGGTCACTCAGGGTTTCGTGCGGCAGGAGACCAACGCCGGCCTGTTCCGCAGCCTCCTGGCCGACCACGCGCGCTACAACATCGCGTTCGCGCGCACGTCGGCCATCCTCACGCCGCTGCTCGAGCTGAACAGCCAGTTCTTCGTCGCCATCCTCCTGATGTTCGGCGGCTGGCGCGTGTTCAACGGCGACATGGGCATGGGCAGCCTCATCACGTTCTTCCTCCTCGCCAACCAGTTCTTCGCGCCGCTGGCCATCATCGGCAACCAGTACAACCAGGCCATGACCGCCATGGCCGGGGCGGAGCGGATCTTCAAGCTCATCGACATCAAGCCCGACTGGGAGGACGCCCCGACGGCGACCGACCTGCCGGCGCCGCGGGGCACCGGGGCGCGGGTCGAATTCCGGTCGGTGACCTTCGGCTACGATCCCGCCCGGCCCGTGCTGCACGACGTCAGCTTCGTCGCCGAGCCGGGACAAACCGTCGCGCTGGTCGGCCACACCGGCAGCGGCAAGAGCTCGATCATCAACCTCGCGGCGAAGTTCTACCTGCCCACCCGCGGCGAGGTCCGCGTGGACGGCCGGGAGATCCGGGAGATCACCAGCCAGTCGCTGCACCGGCAGATGGGCATGGTGCAGCAGCAGAACCTGCTTTTCACCGGGACGGTGCTCGACAACATCCGGCTGGCGAAGCCGGAAGCCAGCGAGGCGGAGGTCCGGGAGGCGGCCCGCCGGCTGGACTGCCTGGATTTGTTTGCGGCGTTGCCGCAAGGGTTTGCCACGGAAGTGGGCGAGCGCGGCGCGGGCCTTTCCCTGGGCCAGCGCCAGCTCGTCTGCTTCACGCGGGCGCTGATCGCCGACCCGCGCATCGTGATCCTCGACGAGGCCACCAGCTCCATCGACGCCATCACGGAATCCCGCCTCCAAAAGGCCCTGATCGAGCTGCTGCGCGGCCGGACCAGCTTCGTCGTGGCGCACCGGCTGAGCACCATCCGGCATGCCGACCTGGTGCTGGTGCTCGACCAGGGCCGCGTCATCGAACGCGGCACCCACGCGGAGCTGCTGGCCCGCCACGGCCATTACGCGGCGCTTTACCGGCAGTTCGTGCAGATGGACGACCGGGCCTGAGCGGCGCGCGCGGCCGGAAAAATCGGGCGCGGCGAGGTGGGGAGCCGGGCGGTTTGCGGCAAGTTTGTTTTTGCGGAAATCACCGCGTTTTCCCTCTAAGAATTGTGATTCTCCCTCTAGAAAATCGTTGCATTGCATCCGCTCCGTTCTATGACGAATGCCACTATGGCTAAAAAATCATCCCGTAAACCCAACGCCGCTTTCATGAAGCCGGTTACTCCCGATGCCGCGCTCGCCGCCGTCGTCGGCTCCGCCTCGGTGCCCCGCACGGAGCTCACCAAGAAACTCTGGGCCTACATCAAGAAGAACGGCCTCCAGGACAAGAAGAACAAGCGCATGATCAATGCCGACGCCGCGCTCAAGGTGGTCTTCGGCGGCAAGTCGCAGGTCAGCATGTTCGACATGACCAAGATGGTCAGCAAGCACGTCTCCTGACCCCGACCCCAGCGTAAATTTTCCCAGCCGCCGCGGAGCAATCCGCGGCGGTTTTGTTTGGGCGACGCCGTGCGCGCCGCGCCCCTCCTCCGCCCCCGTGAACCCCGTGAACCCGGCCCGCTCCGTGCGCACCACGGCGATCCTGATGCTGATCGTCGCCAACGTGCTGTGGGCGCTCAGCTTCCCGCTGGTGAAGGCCCTCGTGCTGGTGCACGAGCGGCTGATGCCCGGCACGGGGAACTGGTTCATCGTCGCCGGCACGGTCGGGCCGCGCATGCTGCTGGCGACGCTGCTGCTCCTGGTCGTCCTGTGGCGCCGGCTCGGGACGTTCACGCGGGCCGAGCTGCGGCAGGGCCTGGTCATCGGCCTCGGCACCGGCGCGGGCATGCTGCTGCAGAACGACGGCCTGCAGTTCACGTCGGCGTCGGTCTCCGCCTTTCTCACGCCGTTCTACGCGATCCTGATCCCGCTCTGGCTGGCCTGCCGCCGGCGGCGCTGGCCTTCGCTGCTGGTCTGCGCCTGCAGCGCGCTCGTGCTGGCCGGGGTGGCGATCCTCGGGCGCTTCGACCTGGCGACGCTGCGGCTGGGCCGCGGGGAGGCGGAGACGCTGCTCAGCTCGGTCTTCTTCATGACCGCGATCCTCGCGCTGGCGCAGCCGCGGTACGCCGCCAACCGGGCCCTGCCCGTGACGCTGGTGATGTTCGCCGTGCAGGCGCTGCTCTTCGGCGGGCTGGCCGTCGCCACCGCGCCGAGCGCCGCGGCCCTGCTCGTGCCGTGGACCTCCGGCCCCTGGGTGCTGTTCACCGGCCTGCTCACGGTCGGCTGCACGCTGATCGCGTTCGGGCTCATGAACCACTGGCAGCCGAAGATCACGCCGACCGAGGCGGGCCTGCTCTACTGCCTCGAGCCGGTCGCCGCGGCGATCTTCGCGCTCTTCCTGCCGGCGCACCTGTCCGCGCTCGCCGGCGTCGATTATCCGAACGAGCGGCTCACCTGGCATCTGCTGGCCGGCGGCGGGCTGATCACCGCCGCCAACCTCGCGCTCCAGTCCCGGCCGGGGAAGGACGCCTGACCGCGGGGTGCGCCGGGCTTCAGCCGCGCGGGGCCGTCCGCAGGGCGGCGGCGGCGCGCCAGGTGACGGCGCCGAGCACGACGGCGCCGCCGGCGAGCGCGAGGCCGGTGGGGCGCTCGCGGAACGCCAGCAGCACCCAGAGTGGGTTGAGGATCGGCTCGATCACGGGGATGAGCACGCCCTCGAGCGCGGTGACGTGCCGGATCGCCCGGGCGTAGAACAGGTACGCGAGGCCGAGCTGCACCACGCCCAGCACGAGGAGCGCCCCGATGCCGGCCGGCGGGGGCAGGGTGCCGGCCGCGCACATCGCCGGCAGCCCGATGAGGAAGCCGAGGCCGTTGCCGAGGATGATCGATTCCAGCGGCGATTCCGCTCGCTGCTTGCGCAGCAGCAGGATCGTCGCGCCGAAGCAGAACCCGCTGAGCAGGGCGAGCAGGATGCCGTCGAGGTCGTGCAGGCGCAGGCCGTCGTAGCAGAAGAGGCTCATGCCGGCGAAGGTGAGCACGATGGTCGCCCAATCGGCCCGCGTCGCGCGCTCGCCGAGGAGCCACGTCCCGAGCAGCGCGACCCACACGGGCGCCGTGTACTGCAGCAGGATCGCGTTCGCCGCGGTGGTGAGCTTGGTGGCGGCGGCGAAGCACACCGTGCAGCCGGCGTAGGCCAGCGCGGCGCCCCACTGCAGCGGCGACCACGTGAACCGCAGCGCCCGGCCGCGCACGGCGAGCAGGAACAGCGCGGCGACCAGCCCGCGGGCGCCGCCGACCGCCAGTGGCGGCCAGTCGACGGCCTTCAGCAGCACTCCGCCGAGGCTCCAGAGCAGCGCGGCCAGGACCAGCAGTCCGACGGCGCGACGATGGGCGGCGACGTCCACGGTGGAGGCCGGTCTTCAGCGCGCGGCGTTCACGGGCGCCGGAACTGCTGGACGCGCCGGCCGAGGATGTCGCCGACGAACACGGCGCCTTCGGCGGACACGGCCAGGTCGTGGGCCAGCATGAACTGGCCGTCCTGGTTGCCGAAGCGCCCGATCGAGGCCAGCAGCGCGCCAGTCCGGTCGAGCACCAGGAGCTTCGAGCGGTTCATGATCTTGGGCGGTTCGCCGCCGTCCGTGACGTACACGAGCCCGTCGCGCCCGATCCGGATGCCGAACGGGCGGCCGATCGCGGGGCTCCGCCACTGGGCGAGGAACTCGCCGTCGGGGGTGAAGACCTGGAGGCGGTCGTTCTCCCGGTCCGCCACGTAGACGCGGCCTTCCGCGTCGAGCGCGACGCCGTGCGGGGTGTTGAACTCCCCCGGACCGGTGCCGCGGCGGCCCCACTGCCGGAGGAACTTGCCGTCGGCCGAGAACTGTACGACGCGGCTGTTGCCGTAGCCGTCGCTGACGTAGAACGCCCCGTCGGGCGCGACGGCCACGTCCGTCGGCATGTTGAAATGCGCCGCGTCCGCGCCCACCGTGCCGGCCTCGCCCCACTGCCGCAGCAGCCGGCCGTCGCGGTCGAACTCGAAGACCTGGTGGTAGGCGATGTCCGTCACCCACACGTGGTCGCGCGAATCCACGAACAGCCCGTGCGGGTACAGGAAGCGGCCGGCGCCCCAGCGCGCGGCGAGCTTGCCCGTGCGGCCGTCGAAGCGGACGATGTCCGCGTCCTGGATCGGCCCGGCCTTGGCCGGGTCGGTGCCGGGCGGGCGCGGCGTGCCGCGGTGGAAGACGAACACGTCCCCGCGCGAATCGACCCCGACGCCCGAGACCTGCCCGAGAATCTCGCCCTCCGGCAGCACGGGCCAGCCGGGGACGACTTTCAGCTCCACGGCAAGACCGGAGGACGCGAGGCACGACAGGACCAGGAGCAGGCGGGGCAGGAGATTCATGCAGGCGCCGAGTCAGCCGCGGAACCGCCGGTGCCGCAAGCGTGCAGGCGAGGTCTGCTGGCTGGACCGGGACACCGGCCGCGTGTCGTTCACGGCGGGGCGGCGGGCCCGCCTTCCCGGCTCAGCCGGACCGGCCGGCTTGCGCCAGCGCCTCCAGGACCTTGCCGGGCGTGAGCAGCTCGGGGAGGATGACGGGCTCCGGCCGGCCGGGAGCGTAGATCAGGTTGAAGGGCACGGCGGAGCGGTTCCACCGGGCCAGCGCGGCGGTGATGGCGGCGTCCTTGTTGGTCCAGTCGGCCTTGAGCAGGAGCACGTTCCGGCGGCCGAACTCGGCCAACACGTCCGCAGAGGAAAACACCGCCGCCTTGTTGGTCTGGCAGGTGGCGCACCAGCGCGCGGTGAAGTCGACGTAGACGAACCGGCCCGCGGCCTGGCCCGCGGCGACGGCCTCGGGGCTCCACTTCTCCCAGGTCACCTGGTAGGCCCCGTTCGTGGGCGCCGCCTCGGCGGGCTTGGGCCAGCCCGTGAACAGGCCGCCGGCCAGCAGGAGGGCGGCGAAGACACGGCCGGCCAGCTGCCGGCCGGGCTTGCCGGGCGCCTGGCCGAAACGGCCGTAGGCCCAGGCGGCCATGGCGACCAGCACGAAGCCGAAAGCGATCAGCAGCAGCGCGTAGTCGTCGTCCTTGGTCTGCCCCGCCAGCACCCAGAGCAGCCAGCCGACGGTCGCGTAGAGGGGGAAGGCCATCAGCTGTTTGAAGGTCTCCATCCACGCCCCGGGGCGCGGCAGGAACCTCACGGCGCCGGGAAAGAGCGAGAGGAGCAGGTACGGCAGGGCCAGGCCCACGCCGATGCTGGTGAAGACAAGGACCGAGTGCGCCGGCGGCAGCGAGGGGGTGAGGGCGGCGCCGAGCGCCGGGGCCAGGAAGGGCGCGCTGCACGGCGTCGCCACGAGCACGGCCAGCGCGCCGGTGAAGAAGGAGCCGGCGTAGCCCTCCTTCATCTGGAGGCTGCCGCCGACCGCGGTGGCGGCCAGCCCGACCTCAAACAGTCCGCTCATGTTCAGTGCGAAGACCAGGAGGAAGGCGGCCATCCCGAAGACGAAGGCGGGCGACTGCAGCTGGAATCCCCAGCCCAGCTGGGCCCCGCCGGCGCGCAGCGCCAGCAGGATGCCGGCGAGCACCCAGAAAGAGATCAGCACGCCGAGCGAGAAGACCAGCCCGTGCGCCGTGATCTTCCTCCGGTCGTTGCCGGACTGGTTGACGAAGCCGAGGATCTTGATGCCGAGGACGGGAAACACGCAGGGCATCAGGTTGAGGATCAGGCCGCCGACGAAGGCGAGCGCCAGCGTGCCGGCGAGGCTGCCCGCGGCGGCGGCCGGTGGCGGCGGCGGGGCGACGGGCGCCACCGGCGCGGGTCCGGCGGCGACGGCCCGGGCGAAGGGCGCATCGATCAGGAAGCCCGTGCCGCCGGCGGAAAGCACGCCCCTGAGGCCGGGGGCGTCGGCAGGCGCCTCGGCGGCGACGGCGAGCTCGAGCACGTAGGCGCCGTTCTCCTCGCGGAGGGCCTGCGGCGCGGCGTAGTCGACGACGGCCGCCGCGTCGAAGTAGTGCAGGTCGGAAAGTTTGGCGGGATTGCGGCCGGGCGCCGGGGCGAACCGCAGCGTCACCGTGGCGCCCTGGCGGGTGGCGGTGGCGACCCAGTCCGGGGACGCCTGCGGCAGGGCGCGGAAGGCCTGGTCCAGCGGACCGGCGACCGCCGCGTGCTCGCCCGGCGCGCCGGCGTCGACCGGCAGCGTCAGCTCGAGCTGGGCGTCGCCGGGCATGCAGACGTCGGCGCACATCAGCCATTCCGCAAAGGCCTTCAGCGTCACGCGGGTGCCGGTCGGGAGATCGGCGGGAGGCGTGATCTCGGTAAAGAGGAAGGTGCGGTTCTCGTAACCGTTGCCCGTGACCTTGCCGGCGGAGTCCTTCACGACATGCGGCGTGGGCCAGACGATCGGTCCGGCCTTGAATCCGGCCGGCAGCGTCCAGGTCAGCGACGTCGGGTAGCCGGTCCCGGCGTTGATCCAGTACGAATGCCAGTGGGCGTCGTGGTCCAGGCGCAGGGCGACCCAGAAGGGCCGGCCCGGCTGGAGGGAGGCGTCGCGGGACACGAGCTCGACCTGGACCGCGCCGTTGCGCACCGGCTTGGCGCCGAGCGACGCCGGCAGGGCGCAGAGCGGCAGGAAGGCGGCGAGGACGAAGGCGAGCAGGCGGCGCGGAATCATGTCACAAATGAGAGTAAGCGGGAGCGAGGATATTGCCAACGATCTTTGTGGGGGAGGGCCGGAGGCGCGCGCCTCCGGCCGGGTCACGCGGCCGGGGACGGGGGCTTCTCCGCGAACAGGCGGGTGGAGTAATAGCGTTCCGCGCGGTCGCACAGGATGGTGACGACCCGCGAGCCCGGCGGCAGCTGCGCGGCGGTGCGGAGGGCGGCCACGACGTTGGCGCCGGCGGAGGTGCCCACCAGCAGGCCGAACTCGGCGGCCAGGCGGCGGGTCATGGCGATCGCGTCGTTGCTCGCCACCTTCTCCGGCCAGTCAACTTTCACGCCCTTGAGCAGCGGCGGCATGTAGCCTCCGGCCACGCCCTCGATGGAGTGGCAGCAGGGAGACTCGCCCGACAGCAGCGCCGCCTCGGCCGGCTCCATGGCGACGATGCGGACCTTGGGGTTGCGCGCGCGCAGGGCGCGGCTCACGCCGTTGAGCGTTCCGCCCGTGCCGTAGCCGCTGACAAACGCGTCCACGCGGCCGCCCATCTGCTTCAGGATCTCAACGCCGGTGTGCTCGAGGTGGTCGAGCGCGTTGAGCGGGTTCTCGAACTGGCGGGGCAGGAAGTAGCGGGGATCGGCGGCGGCCAGCCGCTCCGCCAGCTCGATGCCGGTCACGTAGCCGCGGGTCGTCGTGAACAGCTGCAGCTCGGCGCCAAAGTGCCGCATGAGGTGGCGCCGCTCCACGCTCGCCGTGTCGGACATCAGGATGTGCACGCGGTGGCCCAGCGCCGCGCCGACCATCGCCAGCGCGATGCCGGTGTTGCCGCTCGTGCACTCGAGGATCACGGAGTCGGGCCGCAGGTGCCCGCGCCGCCGGGCGTCGGAGATGACCGTGAGCGCGAGGCGGTCCTTGATCGAGCCGCTCGGATTCATGAACTCGCACTTCGCGTGGATCGTCAGGTCCTCCTGCCGGAAATGCAGCGCGATGAGCGGCGTGTTCCCGATCAGCGAGAGCACGGGCGGCAGCGGCGCAACCGGAGACTTCCTGCGCGCTGCACGGCGCGAACGCGGCTTGGCGGGGCGGGTGGAGGTAAGCTTCAGCACGGTCGCCCAACCCTAACACACGCCGCGAAAAGCATCTATAGTCCGAAAGGAGCATTCCAAAAAACAAAGGAGTGGGGTTGGGCACTCACGGCCTTGGGCTGTGAAGCAGGAAGCTTGGGTGGGGGAGTGACGCGGCGTTCGGCTTGTTACCTTTGGACTATGTTTTGGGTGCGTTTAGGTGTGCTAGCTTGAGAAACCGGGCTTTAGTCATCCGTTGTCGTCATCCCCTCCACCCAATGATCAAACGTTTTTCTTCCTTCTTGTTTCTCGTGGCGGCTCTGGCCGTCGTCGCGGTTGGCCAAGCGCCGGCGACCGTGCCGCCGTCGGCCGAGCCGGTGGCGGCGCGGTCCGGTCCCAAGCCGGGTGAGTTGGCGCCGGACTTCACGGTGGTGGGGCCGGATGGGCGCCAGGTGAAGCTCTCCGATTTTCGCGGGAAGAAGGTGCTGATCGACATCTGGGCGACGTGGTGCGGGCCCTGCGTGGCCTCGATGCCGCACAACAGCGAGCTGGCGGAAAAGTTCGCGTCGGACGGGCTAGTCATCCTGGCGGTGTGCGCGTCGGACACGCGCGAGAACTACGACGGCTGGGTGCAGCGCAACGGCGCCAGATACAAATTCCTGACGGCGCACGATCCGGCGGGCAAGGACTGGCGGAATTCGATCTTCAACACGCAGTACGGCGTCACCGGGTTTCCGACCCTTTTCCTGGTCGACGGCGAGGGCCGGCTGGTCGGCTCCACCAGCGGCGGCGGCTCGGGAGAAAATCCGTATGTCACGCGGCTGCTGGCGAAGGGCGGGGTGCCGATTGATACCTCGCACCTGCCGCCGGAGGACCCCGGGGCGCCGCGGTCAATTCCGGCCATGGGCAAGACAGCGGCCATGCCGGTGGCCGGCACGGCGCCGCTGCTGGGCGGCATGGTCGCGGCCGGGGCGGCCGAGGGCCGGCTCGGCTCGCTGTCGCCGGGCAGCGCGATGACCGAGTTTGCGGTGCAGGGTGCGGACGGCGGCGAGATCCGGCTGGCGGACTTCAAGGGCAAGCCGACGATCGTCACCTTCTACAGCAACGCTGAGCGCGGCCCGGAGGAGTACGCGGTGAAGATCTTCGAGCGCTACCGCGACCAGGGGGTGGCGCTGTTCGCCGTCGCGACGGCGCAGGAGCGGGCGCAGTTCGACGCGTTCGTGGCCAGGGTCAAGCCGGCCTACACGGTCGGCTGGGATCCGACCGCGAAGGCGTTCATGGAAAGCGTCGCGTACATGAATTTCGGCGTCGGCATGTTCCCGGCCCTGGGCGTGATGGATCGGGCGGGGACGCTCATGGGCGGCTACATCGGGATGGGCGAGCGCAACGCGCCGCGGCTGCTGCGCTACCTGGCGAAGGCCGGGGTGAAGCTGGCGGCGGAGGATGCGGCGCTGGCGGCGAAGTCCGACGGGGTGCCGGCGGCCCGGATCATGGCGAAGCCGGCGGAGAGCGCGGGCGCGGCGGTACCGAAGGTCGAGTCGACGCTGGCGGCCGGGGCGCTGGCCCCGGATTTCGAGATGCGCGACGTGGCCGGCAACACCGTCCGGCTGTCCGACTACCGCGGCAAGGTGGTGATCCTCGATTTCTGGGCGACGTGGTGCGGCCCGTGCCTGGCCTCGTTTCCGCACACGCAGGCGATCGCCGCCAAGTACCAGGACCAGGACGTGGTCGTGCTGGCGTCGGGCACCAGCGACACGGCGGCGAAATTCAAGGAATGGATCCCGAAGAACCAGCCCAAGTATCCCGACATGGTCTTCGTCTTCGACCCGCACGAGCGCAACTCGCCCACCTTCGAGGAGCGCGCCTCGGCCCGCCTGTACCGCGTGGTGGGCATTCCGACGCAGTTCGTGATCGGCCGCGACGGCCGGATCGGCGCGGTGATCGTCGGCAACGGCGGCAAGGAGGACGCGCGCACCGAGGCCGCGCTGGCGGGGCTCGGGGTGAAGGTCGACGAGGCCACGGCGCTGAAGGGCCGCGAGCAGCTGGCGCAGGCGGCCGAGCGCGAGCGCGCGCGGCTGGCCGACGAGGAGGACGCGCGCCGGAACCCGCGTCCGGCCTTCCGCGAGAACTACGGCCAGCTCAAGGCGGGCGCGGCCGTGCCGGACTTCGCCCTGCAGGCGGCCGACGGCGCGGCCACCGCGTTCGCCGACCTCGCCCGGGGCAAGACGGTGGTGCTCAGCTTCTGGAACGCGGGGACGGGCCCCGGCGACGCCGCGCTGAAGTTCCACGACGAGTGGGCGCGGAAGTACGCCGACCAGGGCGTGCGCTTCCTCGGCGTGGGCGCGTACGACTCGCGCGCGGCGTTCGACGGCTGGCTCGCCGCCAACGCCGGCAAGTATTCTTTCCCGGTGGCGTTCGATCCCGCGGGCAAGGCCCCGGCCCCGGGCAAGCCCGCCGACGAGATGTCCGAGGAGGAAAAGAAGGCGTTCGGCGCGCAGCAGCGCGAGCATTTCGGCAAGGTCGCGCCCCTCCGCTTCACCGGCGGGGCCATGGCCCCGATCCCCAACAGCACGGTGATCGACGCCCAGGGCCGCATGGTCGGCTTCTACGTCGGGGCCGGGCCGCAGTCGGCCGATTCGCTCGGCAACCTGCTCCTGCGCGCCGGCATCCGGCTGGCCCCCGAGGACATGCCGCGCAAGGTCTTCACCGCGGCCGAGACCAAGGAGGCGCCGCCGGAGGCCCGCAAGGCGATAATCCCGGTCGGCGCCGCGGCGCCCGACTTCACCACGCAGGACCTCGCGGGCCGCGACGTGAAGCTGTCCGATTTCCGCGGCCAGGTCGTCATCCTCGACTTCTGGGCCACGTGGTGCGGCCCCTGCATGGCCGCGATGCCGCACACGCAGGAGGTGGCGGCGCGCTACCGGGACCAGGGCGTCGTGGTCCTCGGCTCCTGCACCAGCGACACCCGCGCCAAATTCGAGGCCTGGGTGAAGGCCAACCGGGAGAAATACCCCGACATCCTCTGGACCCACGACAAGGCCGAGCGCGCCCCGCAGCGGGCGTCGTACGACCTTTACGGCGTCAGCGGCATCCCGACCCAGTTCATCATCGACCGGGAAGGCAAGATCGTGGACATCGTCATCGGCTACCTGCCGGGCGAGGCCATCCTCGACGCCGCCCTGGCCAAGGCCGGCGTGAAGGTCGACCCGGCGACGGTGGCGAAGGGCGCCGCCGACCTGAAGAAGCGCGGGTGAACTTGGGCGTCCAGGATGCGGCGAGGCGCGCCGGGCACCCGGCGCGTGCTTCGCGGTTGTCTTGCCCGGGCCGCGTGGTTGACTGGGCGTGATCGTGGCCAGGAAATCCAGAATCGCCGCCAAGCCCGCCGCCAAGCCGGCGCCGCCGGCGGTCGAGGTGGCGGACCGCGCGCTGCGGCTGGATGACCCCGCGCTCCGGCGGTCGCTGGTGGACATGCAGGTGGCGGCCAGCGTGCCCGAGCTGTGGAAGGCGCTGCACAAGCTGCTGCAGACGGCGATCCCGCACCATCATTCCTCGACGCTCTTCCTCGACGCGAAGGAGCGCAACCCGGGCGCGCTGACCCTGCACTCGCACACCTCCCGCCGGCCGGCGGACTGGTGGAAGGCGCGGGCGAAGCTCTCGCCCACCCACGCCTGGCTCGACGCGCATCCCGGGGTGAAGCTGTACAGCCTCGACGACATCGTGCCCGACCACGTGCAGCTGCGGCGCAGCGACTTCTACCGGCACGTGCTCATGCCCGAGGGCTGGGACAAGCTGCTCGGCCTCACCCTGTGGGAGCAGGGCGAGCGCAAGAGCATCCTCTGCTTGCGGCGCGCGTTCAACCAGGCCCCGTTCAGCGAGGGGGACAAGGCGCTGCTGCTCGACCTGCACCCGGTGCTCGACCGCAACCTGCGGCGGCTGGAGAAGCACGAGGAGGAGGTCATCGCGCGCAACAGCCTGCAGCAATTCATCAACCTGCTGCCGCAGGGCATCCTGCTGGTGAACGCGCGGCACGAGCTGGTCTTCGCCAACCACGAGGCCTTCGAGGCCTGCGCCGCCTGGAACCACGGCGCGCAGGCCGCCCGGCAGCTGAACGGGCGGGCGGTGTTCGCCGTGCCGCCGGCCTTCCTCGAGGTCTATCACGAGCTCATGGGCCGGCACTATGCCGCCGCCCTGGCCGACCCCGAGGCGCACCACGTGCCCGAGCGCCGGCAGCTGACGCATCCCGTGCTGCGCCACCTGCAGGCCGATCTCTCGCTGTTCTCGCTCGACGACCCGCTGCTGTCGCGCCCGTACCTCTTCGCGCAGCTGGTGAACCGCGAGGTGCTCGATGCCAAGGCTCCGGGCGCGCTGGACCGGCAGGTCACGGTGCTGTCGCGCCTGACGCAGCGCGAGCGCGAGGTCGCGCTGCTCGTGCGCGACGGGCTCAGCAACGAGGAGATCGCCTCCCGCCTCCACAAGGGCCTCGGCACCGTCAAGAACCAGATCCAGTCTGTCTTCACCAAGCTCGAGATCAACTCCCGGGCCAAGCTGATCTCGCTGCTGCGCTGATGCGGACTCCTGCCGTTGCGGCGCAAAGGGCTCCCTTAAGCCCAATCGCGCCTTTCGCGGTTTCCCCGCGCTCTTCGCCGCCCGGTCCGGGAGCCCGGGATCGGCCGGCCGAGTTGATCATCGCGGCAACGGCCGGAGTCCGAGCTTTGCCGTTGCCGGGTTGACCCGGGGACGCGGCCGGGATCCCGCCCCTTCCGGGGCGGGATTACGGGCAGGGGGCGATCAGAACGGCAGCACGAACGACAGCTCGTAGCTGCGGCCGAAGGCCCAGGCGCCGTGCAGGCCGCCGTTGTAGCCGAAGACCGTGTCGGAGAACGGCGGCTCCTCGTCGAAGACGTTGGCGATGCCGCCCAGGATCCGCAGGCCCTTGCCGTGGCCGCGCCAGACGCCGTGCTTGAACTCGTAGCCGCCGCGCACGTCGACCTTGTACAGGGACGGGATCGGGTAGTTCGTGGTGAACGTGTTGCCGGCGGGATTGGTCAGGAAGCCGTCGATGAAGCTGATGAAGGCCGACGCGTTCCAGCCGTTCCGGGTCCAGAAGACCGAGCCGTTGTACTTCCACTCGGGCGGGGCGAACGTGCCGTCGTCGTCGACGATCGGCGGCTGGCCGGGCGCGAGCTCGCGGGTGGACTTGAGCGTGCGGGTGGCGGAGAGGCCCACGCGCCAGCGGCCGAACTGCTCCCAGGGCAGCCGGTAGTCGACGGTGAAGTCCACGCTCTCGTTGCGCACGCGCCCGAAGTTCACGAAGGTCAGGTCGACGGAGGTGATGCGGCCGGGCTGGTTCAGCGACACGTCGGTGGCGTCGGCCGGGGCGCGGACGACCCGGCTGCCGAACAGCGACTCGTTGTTCACGACCGTCTGCGCGGTGAGGACCTGGATGACGTCCCGCTGGGTCGTGCGGTAGTAGTCGATCTGGAAGTTCAGGCCCTTGGCGAACGGCGGCTCGACCACCACGCCGTAGTATTCGGTCTCGGACGTCTCCGACTTCGGATTGGCGTTGGAACCGCGCACGATCGACACGCCCGTCGTGGTCGCCGGGTTGCGCCGGGGGTCGAGCACGGTGTTGCCGGTGGAGGTGGTGTTGGGGACCTCGTACTCCGTGAGGTCGGGGGCGCGAAAGCCCTCCGAGTAGCTGCCGCGGAAGAGCACGGCGCGGACGGGGACCCAGGTGAAGCCGATCTTGGGGACGGTCGTGTTGCCCGCGCGCTCGTACTCCTCGTAGCGGCCGGCCAGCTGCAGCTCGAGCCGCCGGATGCCGGGCAGCGCGTTGGGCTTGCCGACGATCGGCACCGCGAGCTCGGCGAACGCGGCGTACTGGTACTCGGAGCCGCTGGCCGCGGCGGTGGAGGCCACCGGGGTGGCCGCGACCGTGTAATTGAGGACTTCCTCGGAGTTCTTGTTCTTCTCGTAGGCGGCGCCGACGGCCGCGCTGACCGTGCCGCCCCAGATGTCGAAGAGGCCGCCGTTGGCGGCGAAGTCCCAGCTTACCATTTCGCCCAGGGTGTCGCGCACGGGGTAGATCGCCATCTTCTCGTAGATGGCCTGGTGGTTGGTGGTCGTGGCGGCCCGGGCGTCGATGAAGGGGTTCAGCCGCTGGCTGGCGTCCGGGTTGTTCAGGGCCGCGGTGATGGCCGCGGAATTGAACGCGCGGTTGACCGCGTTGTGTTCGCCGCGCTGCCAGCCGATGCCGCTGTCCCACTCCCACGAGTGCCCCACCTTACCGCGGGCGGCGAAGAGCGCCTTGTGGGCCTTGGTGTGAGTGCGCTGCGTCACGGAGCCGAACTCGTAGTGCACCATGCCCACGATCACGTTCTGGTTGAACGGATTCAGGGCCGCGGGCACCAGCGTCGAGAAGTTGCCGAAGCCGCTGCTGGCCGATGCCGAGGAGACGCCCGGCTGGGTCGCGTAGAGGCCACGGGTGTCGGCATAGCTGTACGTGCCGTAGAACTCGATCTGCGGGCTGAGCGTGTAGGTGAAGTTGCCGGAGAAGCCGTAGCGCTCCGACTGCGGGATGATGTCGAGGAACTCGGAGGTGTTGCCGCGGCGCTGGCCGGAGGCGTTCACGACGGTGCCGGTGACCGGGACGGTGACGGGGATGAACTGGCCCACGGCCGGAGTGGCGGCGGCGCCGACCGGCACGAGCACGACGCGGACGCCGGGTATGGCGTCGAAGTTGCCCGCGACCGTGCCGCCCTGCGCCTGGACGACGGCCGGGTAGCCCCAGTTGAGCCGCAGGTCGCGGCCGAAGATCGGGTTTCCAGAGGCGTCGTAACCCGCGATGATCCCGCGGTGATCCTGGTTCTTGGAGAACCGGCGCTGCGACGCCTTGAGCGGGGCGCGGTCGTAATAGTCGACCGCCACGGTGCCCCGCAGCTTGTTCTGCGCGAAACCCGTGACGAGCGTGACCTGCCGCTCGCGGCCACCGCCGTGGAACGTGCCGCGGTAGGAGCCGCTGAGCTCGGTGCCCTTCCAGTCCTTCTTCAGCACGATGTTGATCACGCCGGCCACCGCGTCGGCGCCGTAGATGGCGGAGGCGCCGTCGGTGATCACCTCGACATGGTCGACCATGCCGAGCGGGATCGTGTTCAGGTCGACGAACCCCTGACGCGAATCGGTGGACCGGTTGCCGGCGCCCGACTGGGCGGCGCGGCGGCCGTCGACGAGGACGAGGGTGGAGCCGGCGCCGAGGCCGCGGAGGCTGACGCCGGACACGCCGGTCTGGCCGGGAGGGGCGTCGGAGGCGCCCAGCACGAAATTGATGAGCGGGCTGCTCGTCTCCGTGCGCTGGCCGAACTCGGGATTGAGCTCGTTCGGCGTGCTGCCGCGGCCGGCGCCGATGCCATTGTAGGTTTGCGGCAGGTAGTTGAGGAAGTCGGCCAGGTTCATGGCGCCGGTGGATCGAATGTACTCGCGGTCGTAGGTGTTGACCGGCGACGGGCCCTCGGCCTCAGTGCGGCGGATGCGCGAGCCGAGGACCTCATAGGTCTCCAGCTTGAGAATCTTGGCGGCCGGCACGGACTTCTCGAGCGTGCCGGTTTCGGTCTCCGCCTTCTCCTCGGCGGGGGCCGACTCCGGCGGGGCGGCCGGAGGGGGCGGCTGAGTCTGTTGGCCGGAGGCGGCGACGCTGAGCGCGGCCAGCACTACCGGTAGCGCCAGGAGGCGCCGGAACTGCAGGGTGTCGGAATTCATGGTGTGGCGGTGTTGGGCGATCGGCCGGAGAAGGTGCTACCGGACAACCGTCGGTCGAAGAGCGTGTGCAGCTGACCAGACTGTCCCGCCAGCATACCGCCCGCGGGCATGACTGAACATAGTCCAAAAGTAATATCTCCCGCGGCGGTCGCAATAAGCCACTGGACGGAGCGCGGAGCGGTTGGCGCCCGCATCCGCGCCGGCGTTTAAGCGCAGTAGATTTGCAAGAATCGGGGTTTCCGTGATGAGTTCGGGCGCGTGGCCTCACTCGGGCAGGGGCGCGAGCTTCACGTTCCGGAATTCGATGGGGGCGCCTTCCGACTGCAGGCAGATGTGGCCTTCGGACACGGATACGCTGGTGGCCGTGTTCTGGGTGACTCCGTTGACGACCACGGTGACCTGGTCGCCTCGACAGGTGATCTCGTAGCGGTTCCATTCGCCGAGGGGCTTCTCCGACGTGGCGGACTGCCGGGGCACCCGGCGGGTATTGCGGGCGCGCGTGCGCGAGGCGTCGTCGGTCGCGGCGGCCAGGGCCTGCTCGCGGGCGGTGGCAAGCTGCGCGGTCTCGACGCCGCCGATGGCGTAGAAGTCGCCGGCGTTCGTCTCCATCAGCTGCGCCTCGAGGCTGCGCGGCCAGATCGTGTCGGGAGCCTGCATGTGGAGCAGCACGCCGCTGTTGCGGCTGCGCGGCTTGCCCTGGGCGTCGACCGGCGCCGGTCCGGGCACCCAGCGCCACTCGACCGTCAGCCGGTAGTCGCGGTAGCGGCCGGTGGTGCGGAGATAGCCGTGCGGCTGGCCGGAGCAACGGATGACACCGTCGCCGACGGTCCAGGTGTCGGCGGCGGCCGGAGCGGCGTTCTGCGCGTAGGTCGTCCAGCCCTCCAGGTTGTGGCCGTTGAACAAGGACACGGTGACCGCGGGGCGCTCGGCGGCGGCCAGCCCGGCAAGCAGCGCCGAGGCGAGAAACAGGTGGGGCGGGAGGATTTTCATGCGGGGAGGATAACGCAGGCTACCGCCGCGGGGGTCCGAGTAAAGTCCGGCCGCGGGGTGCGGCCGTCGGGGGGCGGGGTTGACCGGGAGGCCGCGGCGTCGTTTGCTGGCCGGATGCCGACGGGTTTGCGGGAGATCGAGAGCCGATGTGCGGCGCTGCTGGCGGCGCCGGCCGGCGACGCGGCGCACGACCTCGGGCATGTGCGCCGGGTGGTGGCGAACGCCCGGCGGCTCGCCCGGCAGGAAGGCGCGCGGCGGGAGATCGTGATCCCGGCCGCGTGGCTGCACGACTGCGTGACGGTGCCGAAGGATTCCCCGCGCCGGGCGCAGGCTTCGCGGCTGGCCGCGGCGGAAGCCGTGCGGCGGCTGCGGGCGTGGGGCTACGATGAGCGCCTGCTGCCGCGGATCGCGCACGCGATCGAAGCGCACAGCTTCAGCGCCAGGCTTGCGCCGCGGACGCGGGAGGCCCGCGTGGTGCAGGACGCGGATCGGCTCGACGCGCTCGGGGCGGTCGGCCTGGCCCGCTGCCTGATGCTCGGCGGGGCCCTGGGCCGCCCGCTGTATCTCGACGCCGATCCGTTCTGCCGGCGACGACGGCCGGACGATCGCCTGGCTTGCGTGGATCATTTCTTCACCAAGCTGCTCGGACTGGAGAAGACCATGCGCACGTCCGGCGGCCGCCGCGAGGCCCGGCGGCGGACGGAGCTGCTGCGCCGGTTCCTGGCCGAGCTGAGGCGCGAATTGAAATGAACGCTCCCTTGCGGGCGGCCGGGAGATGCCCCGACTCGCGAGAATTCGTCCGGCCTGGGACGCCGCCAACGCCTGGAGCCGGCCTCAGTTCTTGAACGGCACGATGAGCGTTTCCTCGTCGTAGCGGAGGGTGAGCTCGTTGGGGGCGATGCGCACGATCTTGAAGAAGAAGGTGCTGCCGTCCTTGCTGCGGATCCGCACCAGGTCACCTTCCTTGTAGGGGGACTGGTTGATCACCAGATGGGCCTGGCCGTTGACGAAGACCTGGCCGGTGATCTTCAGGCTGCGGGAGTAGTAGGCGAGAATCTCGGCGTCGGAGGTCGGCGTGTCGGAGACCGGGACGGCCGGCACCTCGGGTCCGCCCGGATTCAGCTCGGGGCCGCTGGGGCGCTCGATGCCGGTTCCGGCCGGGGTGGTGCCGGACAGCTGGAAGGGGTTCATGAGCTTGGCCGGCAGCGGCTCGGGATTGACGCGGGCGGCCAGGAGCGCATCGATGCGGGCCTTGGTGCGGTCGAAGGTGTCGGCGCCGGCGGCTCCGGACAGGAGCCCGGCGAGCAGCGCGGCGAGGACGAGGCGGCGGGCGGGCGTCTTCATGGGCGGGCGAGCACTTCCACGGTCAGCTCGAGCGCGAGCGCGTCGTTGACCGGGTCGCGCCGGCTGAAGGTGTAGGCGGAGATCCGCAGGAGGCGCGGGCCGGTTTCCAGGGCGTGGATGAAGGCCATCACCTGCGAATAGGAACCCGTCACGTGGAGCGAGAACGGGATGGCGCGGTACGGGCCGCCGTCGTCGACCGGGCGGCCGCCGAGCTGCTGCAGGTCGCTCAGGCGGACCCGGCTCGACGTTTCCATCTGATAGAAGTAGCTCAGGTTCTCGGGCAGCTCCGACTCCACGATCAGGTTCTTCTCGAGGTGGGCGATCGCCTCGTTCGCGATCGTGAGGTTGGCCTGGGTGCGGGAGTGGGCGGCCAGGCTCTGGAGGGTCTTCTCGCCTTCGAGCCGGATGCGCTCGTGGCGGGCGGTGAGCTCGGACTGGCGCTGCCAGAGGAAGTAGTTCGCGACGCCCAGCAGCACAAAAAGCGTGAGGCTGACCACCGCCACCGGGTGGCGGCGGACGAACGCGCCGATCTGCTGGAGGAGATCGTTCATGGCTTTGCCGGCGCGGCCGGCCGGAAGGTGATCTCGAAGTTGAACAGGTCCGTCGCATCCTGGCGCACCAGGGAGGTCGGCGTGATCGTGGGGAAGGCCGCGCTGACGGCGGGCATGCGGCGCAGCTCCTCGACATAGCTCCGCAGCGTGCGGCTGGCGATGTCGGACGGCTCGCGCAGGCTGCCGCGGACCATGAGGCCGCCGTCGTGCGACTCGATGACGTCGATCCGCATGTTCGGCGGCCGGACGGTGCCGAGGCTGACGACCAGCTCGGAGAGACGGATGGGGCTGCCGACCAGGGCGTAGGCCTGGTCGATCTTTTCCGCGGCGGCGCTCAGGGCGCGCAGGGTCTGGTTGACCTCCTCGATCTCGCGCCGGTTCTCGGACAGGCGCGTTTCCCAGTAGCTCGTGTCGGCGGCCAGGGCTCGGTTCCCGTAGAACTGCCAGACGCCGCAGCCGAGGGCGATGACGGCCAGCGTGACGGCGACGGCGTTCGTCAGGAAGCGGCCCCGGACCAGCTCGTCGCTCGGCAGCTGGGCCGACAGCCGGCAGTCGATATGCCAGGGCCCCCGGTAGGGGTTGTTGTCACGCTCGGCCGGCATTGGATTTCTGCGGGGTCTGGTTGGTCACGAGGCTCAGGGCGCCGAGCCAGTGCAAGCCGAAGGCGGGCAGGTCGTCGGCCACCTGGAGGTTCGCGGTGGCGAGCCAGGCCTGGCAGTCCATCGTGAAGCGGGTGCGGCCCACCACCTGGGCCAGCGGCTCCGCGATCCAGGCGAGCGAAGGCGGCAGGTACGTGCAGTGGATCTCGCCGACCGGCTGGCCGGTCGTCATCTCGTAGGAGTCGACCAGCGGCTTCAAGTCGCGGCCCAGTTCGCGGACGAATTTGGAGGCGCGCAGCATGACCTCCTCGTCGGCCTCGCGCAGCCGGGCATGCACGTCGTCGGCCTCGGTCAGGTGCAGCTCCTTGCGGGCGGCCTGGACGATGGAGTTGAAGCCGTTGCGGACGGGAGCGGGCGTGTGCACGCCCTCCTTGCCGAGGATGAAGGCGGTGGTGCGGTCCGGCTCGATGTTGACGACGACCACGGCGCGTTTGTCGTTCTGCCGGGCCTTGTGCTCCATGATCGTGCCGAGCACCGGCAGCGTGCCGAGCTCGAGCCGGTAGGGCAGCAGCCGCAGGTCGAGCAGGCGCTGCTGGATCGCGTGCACCGCGGCATGCGAGACGCCGCAGATCAAGGCCGGGCGTTGGGTGCCCTCCGACGGCAGCGGCACCCCCTCGAGCGGATTGAGCGTGTGCAGCTTCCACGGGACGTTGTCGTCGTTGCGATAACGGTTGCCGACCAGCTCGGTCAGGTAACCGGGCTCCGACAGCTTGCGGGGCTGGATGCTCTCGCGGTGGATCAGGTGGTCCTGCGGGTGGAAGCCGCAGATCGCGGGGACCCAGGCCTTCTGCTTCTCGAAATGCTCGCCCAGCCAGGCCCGCAGGCCCGCGTCGTCACCCACCGCGAATTCCCCCGCGCAGTCCAGGGTCAACGGCGATTCGTCCATCCGGGAAATGCCGGCGACGAGAGTCTGATAGGGGTTTAACTCTATCAGGAGGCCCCGCCGGGAGTGGCGGTTGAACATGCGGGAGAAAATCACTGGAAGGGGGCGGTCGGGGAAACTAGTCAGGGTGTCTGACCGGCGTCAATAGATTGCCTGCGAAAAGGTTGCGGCTGGGCCAGGGATCAAAGTTCGGTCAGCTGGTTGATCAGGTAGGGGGTGTCGACGCCGCTGAACCGCGCGTTGCGCAGGGCGAGATCATAGTGGATCTTGAAGCTGCTGCCGCTGAAATAAACCCACTGGTCGCTCAGAAAGGCCCCATAAAATTCGGCGTTGGAGGTCACATAAATAGGCCGGTTTTTGCTGTAGATGACGCCTCGAAAATCGGCGGAGGAACTGTAGGTGATGTAATTGGAGGTGGAGCTATCGGTGCTAAAAACGGCCAGCTTTTTGGGCTCGTTGGTGTTGTTCTGCAGGCCGCCGGAACTGCTGATGTCGAGGTCGTTGGCCACGAAAAGCTGCAGCGAGCCATTGGCGGTGACCAGTATCTTGCCGGTGCCGTAGACGTTGAGGTTGTGGCTGACCCGGATGATGACCGGACCGTTGATCGTGAGGGTTTCGCCGCTGGAGATGTAGAGATCGTACGCATCCAGGATCACCGGCGTGCTGGCGCCAGTGCCGTAGGTCGAGTGATCGTTACTGTCGTCGAGGTAATAGCTGGCGGCGCCCGTGGGCGTGACGATGTCGAACATCGGCACGAAGGAGCTCTTGCCGACGCGGGAGGTGTCGACATCCGTGCCCGCCGGCGTGGTCGGGCCCTTGACCTTGCCGACGCCCGAGGTCCAGGTGATGGGCTTGTCCGGGCTGTTCACGTACCCGTAGACGGTCGCCTTGTTCAGGTAGACGCCGTAGGTGGAATTGTAGTTGCCCGAGACGATGGCGGCGTAGTTGGAGGTGTTGCCGGCGGTGAAGGAGTAGGCGACCACGGCGGTGGCCGGGTTGTTGTCGGGGTCGGAGTTCCAGCTGTCGATCACGCCGCCGTTGGGGAAATAGACGTAGTTGCTGGCGGAAGCCACGGCGTTGACGAAGACGGGGGCGACCGTGGTGGTGGCCCGCAGCGTGCGGGTGAGGGAGCGGCCGTTGGGGTAGCTGAGGGTGGCGGCGGCCGTGAGGGTGGGAAAATTGCCCGAGTAGTTGGCCACGCTGACGGCCACCTGCCCGGTGCCGCCCGCTCCGAGGGCGTAGTCGGTGAAGGTCCGGGACATGGTGGAGCCGGAGAGCGACCATCCGGTCCAGCTGGACTCGTTGAGGGCGACCAGCGCCTCCTCGAGGCCGGTCTCGGCGAGGGAGTAGGCCTGGCCGCGCTGGACCGTGCGGGTGCTGGTCTGGAGCGACTGCAGGCAGATGCTGAGGTAGCTGGCGAGGGCGATGCCGATGATGGCGGTGAAGCAAAGCGCCACCAGCGTGAACGCACCGCGATCGTTGTGCCAGGTCGGTGCCATCGTCTCAGGTGCCGGTCGGCACCGTCCGGTTGCGCAGCACGAAGCGGGCGCTGGCGGTGTCCATCTGGGTCAGCGTGCCCTGCGCGGCCGCGGTGCTGGCGGCGGAGCTTCCGCTGGAGCGCACGGTGAAGGCGACGCCGATCATCTTGATGCTATAGGGCACCAGCGTGGAGGTCGACTGGTAGGTCGGAGACCCGTTGGTGGTCGTGTAATAGCTGAAGGTGAACGCCGGACAGTCGATGCGCACCTGGCCGGAAGTCTGGCCGCCGGTGTACAAAAGGTAGGTGTCTGCGACGGCTCCGGTCGTGGCCTGCCGCCGCAGCCGGCGGTTGGTGGCATCGTAGGTGTACGTGATCGTGCCGCCGGGCACGTTCAGGATCACGGAGGTCGTCGTCGGCGAGGAGACGCTCGTGGCCTGCTTGATGTCGTTGGCCAGGTAGGTCAGCGCGAGCCGGCTCTTGGATTCCAGGGTCTGGTTGTAGGCGAGGCGCGTGAGGTTGCGGCCGAGATACAGGTAGCTCGAGAGGATGGCCGCCATCACGACGGCCGCCAGGGTCGAGCTGATGAGGAGCTCGACGAGGGTGAAACCACGTTGGCCGGCGGGGAGGCGCATCAGGTTTTTTGGTAGGACAGCCGGAGGCCGTTCTTGGCGAAGTAGGCCACCGCGGTGCGCGAGTAGGCGCGGCCCGTGTTGCTCGTCCATGAAACCGTGTAATCGATCTGGAGGTAGGTCACGGTGCTCGAGGACGCGAAGTCCGGGCGCAGGTACGTGCGGGAATAGGCGATCGTGAATCCCGGGGCGGCCGCCCTCAGGGTGGTGTTGTCGTCCGAGGTGGAGGAGGTGAAATTCGTCAGGGCGAACCGGGTGGTGTTCCCCGAGATCGCGGTGCCCGTGCTGTTGATCGTGATGCTGCCCGAGGAATTGAGCCCCGCGATCGTGTCCCAGGGGGACGTCCGCAGCTGCTCCACCTCGTAGTCGACCAATTGCTGCGCGACCAGCTGCTTGTGCGACGCGTCGAGCATCTCCGACCCGATGGTCAGCGCCTGGATCATGCCGATGAAACCCACGACCAGGATGGTGGCGGCCATCATCACCTCGACCAGGGCGAACCCGGCGGGCTGGTTGGGGCGGTGGGGAGACGGCATGTTTTGAGGGCGGAGTCTGATTCTCCATCGACATAACTCCATGGCAATTTGCGGCAAGCGGTGATTGGGTTTGGTAAAAGAGTGGTGAAGCCGCGCGGGCGCCCGCCGGCGGCCCAGGCCGCGACCCGGGAATTTCATTCTGGTTCGGACCGTGGGTTCCCGCCTGAATCCCGCCGTGCCGCATTCCCCTCGCATTCTCCTGCTCCTAGGCGTCGCGGGCTCCGGCAAATCGACCGTCGGACGCCGGCTGGCGGAAGAGCTGGGCTGGCCCTACTTCGAAGCCGACGACTTCCACAGCCCCGCCAACAAGGCCAAGATGAGTCGCGGCGTGCCGCTCGACGACGAGGACCGGCGTCCGTGGCTGGCCGCCATCCGGGCGACGATCGACGAAACCCTGGCCTCCGGCCGGAACGGCGTCTTCACCTGCTCCGGCCTCAAGGAAAAATACCGCCGCGTCCTGCTCGACGGCGCGCCCGGGGTGATCCCGGTTTACCTGGCGGGAGATCTCGAGACCATCCTGGCGCGGGTCCGCGCGCGCGAGGGGCATTTCATGAAGGCGGACCTGGTCAGGAGCCAGTTCGAGGCCCTGGAGCCGCCGCGCGACGCCGTGACGGTCGACATCCGCCAGCCCCTCGAGGCCCTCGTGGCCGAGATCAAGCGGCGCTGCCTCTGACTTCCGGGAGCCGCTCGACCGAGTCGAAGAATAACGTTTCTCCCCCGCCGGGAAACTGCTAGCTGGTCTAGGCGATGTCGGCAGAAACGCGTCCATGGCGGGGGTTAAAACGGGCCGGCTGGCAGGAGGCGGGACTGCTGCTCGGCCTGGCCTGGCTGGTGCCGTTCCTGGTCCATCTGGCGCCGTGGCCGGGCCCGCGTCCCCTGGGGGTGCACCTGCTGCCGTTGTTCTGGACGACTTTCGTCGCGCTTTATTTCTACGGCGTCTGGCCGGGGCTGGTGGCCGGCCTGGTGACGCCGTTGGTCAACTTGGCGGCCACCGGCCAGCCCGCGGCGCTGCCCGCGGCCCTCATGTCGCTCGAGGCGGCCGCGTTTGTCGGCGCGGCCGCGCTCCTCCTCGCGTGGCGCCCGGGCTGCCGGGTCGCCGCGCCGACCGCCTGGGTCGCGGCCAAGGCCGGCGTGATCACCCTGCAGTGGGCGGTGCCGGCTTTCGCCTATGACCGCGATCCCTGGGTGCATTTCCTGGCGGGGGTGCAGAACGGGCTCGCCGGACTTGCGATCCTGGCCGCCATCAACGTCGGCCTCGTCCGGCTTTATCCGAAGACGGACGACTGGGAACGGGAATAGTGCGGCGCCGGTCGCGTGACCCGTACTCCGGAACCGCCAGACTGCGGCCATGACTCGCCCCGACCGTGACCAACCCGCGCCGCCGCCGGCGGCGGCCGCGCCGGGGACCGGTGACCCGGCCGCCGGCACCCCCGGGGCACCCCGCGAGGAGGCCGTGGACGTGAGCCGGCTGTCGCCCGAGGAGCAGATGGCGCGGTTCGAGCAGGAGCTGAAGGAAAAGGACTGGGGCCACCAGCCCTGCTGACGGGGAGGTGGTGCGCGGGTGACCGCGCTACGGCGGCGCGGTGGGCGGACGCCAGTCGGTGCGCGCGTGGGCGAAGCGCTGCAGGAAGGCGCGCAGGTCGGACGGCACCGGCTTGCCGATGTTCGGCACCACCCAGCGGAAGAGCTGCCGGACCTCGGCGTGGGTCCCGGTCGAGAGCCGGTGGGTCGGCGCCGAAACCGCGGCGGGGGCCGTCTTGTTTTCCCGCTGCCGCGTGTAGACGTCGAGCGTCGGGCTGTCCGCCCGGCCGCGCAGGCAGTGGTCGTCCAGCATCAGTTCGAAGCTGTGCAGCTCGCGGCTCGAGGTATCGCGCCAGGCGGTCAGCCGGGTGCGGTTCTCGGCCTGGTATTCCTCGCGGACCGTGCCGGCGGGATTATGGCGTCCGCGCCGCGCCGGCCCGGCCTCGAAACTCGAGCCGAGGCGCACGGCGGCGAGGAGCTGGAGGTAGGCCTTCTGCGCGGTGAAATCCGGGAACTTCAGCGACAGGCCGCAGAGGGCGACGCTGTTGAGCACGCGGAAATGCGCGACCACGCACGGGATCTCGAGCCGGTGGTGCTCGAGGGCGAGCTTCACGACCGTGCGCTCCCCGCGCAGGGTCATGGCCGCGGGCGGCAGCTGGACGCTGACGCCGCCGCTCGACAGGTTGGACAGGTGCCCCGCCCACTCGCGGCCCAGCCCGACCGGGGTCGTGGCGATCCTGGCCGGGTCGTCGATGCCCGCGAGATTCACCGAGGCCTTGAGCGCGAACCCCGGGCCGACCGGGTAGCGACGGGCCCGGCGCTTGTCCCGCAACCTCGCCATGGCGTCCCGCTTGAAGTTCAGGATGCGCTTGAAGAAAAGCACGGCGCAAGGGGGTAGGTCATAACCCGCATGGGTTCAAGCCCGCTTCTGGCCCTGGTCCCGGCGCGCGATTTGCGTGGATTTGCGGAGCCCGCCGCCAAGGATGACGGGCCATGGGTCGCGAGATGTGCTACCGCTGTTTCTGGCCGAAGGCGCTGTGCTGGTGCCCTTCGATCACGCCCATGCCGACCCGGACGCGGTTCGTCTTCCTGATGCACCCGAAGGAATTCAAGGAGGAGAAGGCCGGCACCGGCCGGCTGACGCGGCTCTGCCTGGCGAACAGCGAGCTCCACATGGGCAAGGGTTTCGACCGGGACGAGGCGGTGCAGTCGCTGCTGGCCGATCCGGGCAGCCTGCCGGTCCTGCTCTATCCGGGAGCGCAGGCGGTCAACCTCACCGACGCCGCGGCCGGGCGGGAGCCGGCCGCGGGCCTGCTGGCCGGCTGGCGGGAGGCGCTCGCGCACCGGCGGCTGGTGGTCTTCCTGCTGGACGCGACCTGGAGCGGCGCGCGCAAGATGCTCCGGCTGAGCTCGGGGCTGCAGCGGCTGCCCCGCATCATGTTCACGCCGACCGCCCCCAGCCGGTTCGTGATCAAGCAGCAGCCGCAGCCGGAATGCCTCTCGACCCTCGAGGCCGTGCACGAGCTCCTGCTCGTGCTGGAGCGGGCCGGGCTCGACCGCTACCCGCTGCCGGAACAGCTGCTCGGCCTGTTCGGGCGCATGCAGGATTTCCAGCTGCGCTGCGCGGCCGATCCGGCGCGCGGCGGCTACCGCCGCCGACCCTATGGCGACCCGGCCGAGCGCACGCGTCCGGGCCCCGGTTCGCGCCGCGCGAAATTCTTCCGCCCGGCGACGCCGCCGGCGGCCGCGCGGCCGGATGCCGAGCAAGGTTGAGATTCTTGTCCGCCTCCCCCACGGTCCCGGCATGAGCAAAGCATTCACCAAGGAGGACGACACGGGGGACGCGCCCGTGCGGCCCCGGCTGGTCTCGCCGCTGCCGCCCGGCGCGCGCAACTACCTGACCCCGGGCGGCGCCCGGCGGCTGCGGGAGGAATTGGCGCGGTTGGCGGAGGTCGAGCGCCCCGCGTTCCTGGCGCAAGGCGCCGGCGCCCGGGAGGAGCTGGCGCGCGTCGAGCAGCGGATCGCCTACCTCGAGCAGAGCCTCCGGTCCGCCGAGGTGACCGCGCCGCCGCCGCCGCCGCACGAGGTCGTGCGCTTCGGGGCGCGGGTGACCGTGCGCGACCCGGCGGGCGCGGCGACGACCTACCAGATCGTGGGGGTCGACGAGGCCGACGCCGACCGCCACGAGGTGAGCTGGCTGTCGCCGATCGGCCGGGCCCTGCTCAACGCCCGGCTCGGGCAGAAGGTCCCGTTCCGGTTTCCCGGCGGCGCCGCGCTGCTGGAGGTGGTGCGGATCGAGTATGCGTGAGCCGGCGCAGGCGGCCCGGCCCGGCGCATGACCCCGGGGGAGATCCTGCGGGCGCTGGCGGCCTGGACGGCGGGAACGAGCCTCGCGGCGTTCCTGCTGTTCGGCTGGGACAAGTGGCAGGCAGGCCGGCCGGGCGGCCGGCGCCTTGCCGAGGCAACCCTGTGCGCCGTGAGCGCGCTCGGCGGCTGGCCCGGCGGCCTGCTGGGGCTCCTCCTCTTCCGGCACAAGACGGCCAAGGTTTCGTTTCAGCTCAAGTTCGCCGCCGCCTTCGTGGTCTGGGCGCTGCTGCTGGCGGCGGGACTGCGCGCGGCGGGGGTGTTCGCCGGATGAGCGCGCGGCATGGCGTCGCTCGACACCCGCCGGCTTCCCCGCCAAGCTGCCGGGATGGATCAGGCGGAGGTGGAGAAATGCTGTGCGGCGCTCGGGGTCGCAGCGGATGCATCGCTGGAGGCGATCGAGCGTGCGTACCTGCAGCGGAACTTCGCGTTGATCAAGGGCGGGAACGAGGACGACCGGCTCCGGCTGCGCCTCACCTACGAACGCCTGGTCGCGCACCGGCGCGCGGCGCAGATGGCCGCGGAGGCGGCCCGGCCCAGGTCGTCGGCACCCCTGCCGCGGACCCCGCCGCCGGTCCCCGCGCCGCGGGACCGGCGCGGCGACGGCTTTCCGTTGTTCGCCTTCGACAACTGGGCGGTCAACGTCGTCGTGCCGCCGCTGCTGCTGGGCCTGGTGTGGGCCGTCAACGCCAGCCCGCTGGGAATGTTCCTGAAGGGCTTCCACGTCTGGATGCACGAGTTCGGGCATGCCACGGCAGCGTGGCTGGCCGGCCGCCGCGCCACGCCGCTGCCGTTCGGGTGGACGCCGGTCGAGCCGGATCTGTCGCTCGGGGTCTACGGCGGGCTGCTGCTCCTGTTCGCCCTCCTGTTCATCGCCGGCTGGCGCGAGCGGAAGGCGTGGCCCATGATCGTGGCGCTGGGCCTGGCCGGGCTGCAGTTCCACCTGACCTGGCGGATGCCCGAGCACCGGCAGGAGTTCTGGTGGGGCGCGTTCGGCGGGGTCGGGGGTGAGTTCTACCTCAGCGCCCTGTTCATGGCGCTGTTCTACGTGCAGCTGCCCGACAAATTCCGGTGGGGCCTGTGCCGCTACGGGTTCTTCCTCATCGGCGCGACGGCGTTCCTCAACATCTGGACCTTTTGGGACAAGGTCTATCACGGCCTCGAGGAGATTCCCTTCGGCTCGCTCATCAACGGCGAGGACGACGCCGGCGGCGACATGAACAAGCTGATGGACGGCTACGGCTGGACGCGGAGCCAGATCCGCCGCACCTACCGCCAGCTCGGCACGGGCTGCTGGGTCGGCCTGGGGGTCGTCTACCTGGTCTTCGCGCTCCGCCTCAACACGGCGGCGGACTGGATCTACGGGAAGCTCCGCCGCACGGACGCGGAAACGGACGGCTGAAACGGCATCGTGCGTTGAGACCCGAGGGCCGATTTTCCTGCAGCGGCACGGCCAAACGCTCGCGACCTCCCGGGGATCCAACCCCGCCGGAATGGCCGGGCGCGAGGGAGGAAGGTGGAACTCGGGAAATCGGGCATGATCGAGGGAGAGCGCCGCGGCGGGGGAGGAGAACGAGCGGGAAGCCCCGACGTGCGGAGCTCCAGGCTTTCCCCGGCTCGCGGAGGGCGGACGCGGCCGCGCCGGGCTACGAGGGAGGGCGCCCGATCGGGCCGAGCACGGCCTCGCCGCGGGTCCAGGCGTCGGCGGGCAGCCCGAGGGCGTGCTTGAGCGCGACGTCGCGGTCCCACGGGTTGGCGATCCCGGCGCAGGCGCGGATCTCCCGCAGCGAGAGCCGGGACGCGAAATACCACGGCGAGACGAGGCTCCGGATCTCGATGAGCGGATAGTCGGTGCCGTAGAGCAGCCGGCCGCGGAACTCCGGGCGGGCGATCAGCTCGCCCAGGTGGCGGCGCTTGTTGAGCTGGGTCAGCGACGAGACGTCGGCGTAGAGGTTGGGGTATTCGGTCATGAGCCGCGCGAGCCGGTCGAACGACCGCTCGCCCGCGAACGATCCCGAGGTGCCGGCGTGGGCGGCGATCACCACGACGCCCAGGCTGAGCGGCAGGCGCAGGCGCTCCGGGTCGCACCACTCGTCATGCGCCTGCGTGAAGGCGTGCTCGTTGCCGGTGTGCGTGAGCAGCGGCAGGCCGAGCTCGACCAGCTTGCGGTAATAGGGAATCAGCCGGGCGTCGGCGGGGTCGATGTGCTGGATCGACGGCAGCCATTTCACCAGGACGGCGCCCTGCGCGCGGGCGGCCTCGAGCCGGGACAGCGCGTCGTGCCGGTGGGGGTTGACGCTGGCGCCCCAGCGCAGGTTGGGGTGGCGGGGGATCTCGGCGGCGAGGAACTCGTTGGGCACGTAGACCTCGGTGCGGGCCCGGTCGAGCTCGCCGTGCGCGTCGACCGCGCCGTCGAGGGCGAGCACCACGGCGTGGCTCACGTGCCGGCTCCCGGCCAGGCGCTCCGCCAGGCGCCGGAGCACGAGGGCGTCGCCCTCGCGCCGCAGCTCCGCCTTCGTGACGCCGAAGCTGCGGAGGTAGAAGTGCAGCTTGAAGCTGCGCTCCATCCGCGGCGAGACGAAGCAGCCGCTGCCGCCCGCGCCGAGCCCGGCGGTGTGGCAGTGCAGGTCCACCAGGGGCGCGGCGGGCGGCGGCTCCCGCGGCGGCGGGGCGGCGAAGAGGAACGGGGCGAGGAGCAGCGCCAGGATGAGCAGCAGGCAGGCGAGGATGCGGCAGCGGTTGCGGTGTAGGAAGGACATGGGGCCGGGAGTGAGGCCCGCAGTCTACCCGCCCGCGCCCCGGGCCCGTTAATCGATAAATCCGATGCGGCCGATCGAACGCCCCGATGCCGGCGGTTCAGAGGTAGACGAAGACGTAGACCGCAAAGGCCAGCGCCCCGAGGCCGGCCGCGGCGGCGAGCGACCAGAGAAAATTGCGGCGGTGGGCGGCGAGCGCGAAGGTCGCGATGATCACGGCGGCCTGCGCGCCGAGCATGCCGTAGAAGAAGCGCTGGCTGCGGCGGTGGTGGCGCTCGGCGGCCAGGTTGCTCTGCCGCACCTGCAGCTCGTGCAGCACGGCGACGGCCTGGTTCAGCCGGGCCTCGGCGTCGTAGCGCTGGGAGGCGAACCGCAGCCGCAGCACCGTGAAGTCGCGGTCGAGCGCGCGCCGGGCCCCGTCGGCGGCCTCCAGGGCGTCGCCGAGCCGGTCGCCGTGGGCGACGATCGGCCGCAGCCGCGCGTCGAAGGCGCGGACGCGGTCCTGCGCGGCGCGGAGGGCGTCGGCGATGGCGTCGGCCGGCGTCGCGTGGAGGCGGGCGGCGACCTCGGCGTCGGGCAGGCCCTGCTCGACCCCGTCGAGCGCGGCCTGCACCCGGGCGTCGGGCGCCGGCGCGGGCGCCGCTTCGGGCAGGCGGCCGGACAGCAGGTGGCCGAGGGCGGCCTGGACCGGCTCCGGGTCGGGCAGCGCGGCGGCGAACGCGCGCAGGCCGGCGGCGTCGACCGCGCGGCGCTCGCCGGCGGCCTGGATGCCGTCGAGCGTGCCGAGCTGGATGGCGCCGCGGAGGCGCTTGGCCTGGAAGAAACCCCACTGGTCCCCGGCCTTGGACTGCTGCTGCGCCGCGAGCGCCCGCAGGTACTGGGCCTTGGTCATCTCGCTGTTGGCCAGGCCGGCGAGCAGGGTGGCGATGACGGTCATCACCACCGGGGTCGCGCTCAGCACCTTGCCCCACTGGGTCGAGGGCACGGCGGCCTTCAGCTCGGCGGGGATCTTGGTCTGCATCGGGGCGCGGCGCCTCAGCGGACCACGCGGGCGCTGCCGCCCTTCATGAGCTTCTCCACTTCCTTCCGGGTGGCCATGGAGGTGTCGCCCGGCGTCGTCGACGCGAACGCCCCGTGGGCGGCGCCGTAGTCGACCGCCTTCTGCGCGTCGTTGAACTGCATGAACCCGAACTGCACGCCCGAGGCGAAGCTGTCGCCGCCGCCGACCCGGTCGAGGATCTCGAGCCCGGGATACTGGCGGCTCTCGAAGAACTTCCCGTCGTGCCAGAGGATGGCGCTCCAGTCGTTCTTCGTCGCGGTGATGACCCGCCGCAGCGTGGTGGCCGCGACCTTGAAATTGGGGAACTCCTTCACGGCCGTCTCGATCATGGCCTTGAACGCGTCCGTCTCGATGTGCGAGATGTGCTCGTCGGCGCCCTTGACCGCGAAGCCCAGCGAGGCGGTGAAGTCCTCCTCGTTGCCGATCATGACGTCGACGTACTTGGCGATCTCGCGGTTGACCTCCTGCGCCTTCGGCAGGCCGCCGATGGTCTTCCAGAGGGACGGGCGGTAGTTGAGGTCGTAGGAGACGATGGTGCCGTGCTTCTTCGCGGCCTTGACGGCCTCGATGGTCAGCGCGGCGGTGCCGGCCGACAGCGCGGCGAAGATGCCGCCGGTGTGGAACCAGCGGGCGCCGAGCTGGCCGAAGATGCGGTCCCAGTCGAAGTCGCCGGGCTTCAGCTGCGAGGCCGCGCTGTTGCCGCGGTCGGGCACGCCGACGGCGCCGCGGATGCCGAAACCGCGTTCGGTGAAGTTGAGGCCGTTGCGCACGGTGCGGCCGATGCCGTCGTCCTCGCGCCACTGGATGAAGTCGGTCGCCACGCCGCCCTGCATGATGAAGTCCTCGATGAGGTGGCCGACCTCGTTGTCGACAAAGGCGGTGCAGACCGCGGTCTTCAGGTTGAAGCATTTCCGCAGGCCGCGCGACGTGTTGTATTCGCCGCCGCCTTCCCAGGCGGTGAACTGGCGCGCGGTGCGGACGCGGCCTTCGCCGGGGTCGAGGCGGAGCATGACCTCGCCGAGCGAGATCTGGTCGTAGGTGCAGGAGGAGGCGGGTTTGACGTGGAGGGCCATGGTGGAAAGGGCGGGGGTGGGGCTTAGCGGGCGGCGGCGGCGACGAACTGCCGGGCGCGGGCGGTGATGGCGGGCCAGTCGCCGGCCTTGAGCGCGGCGGCGGCCACCAGCGCGCTGCCGGCGGCGGTGGCGAAGGCGCCGGCCTTGAGGAATTCGCCGACGGTCTCGGGGGTGACCCCGCCGGTGGGCACGAACTCGATCTTGGGGAACGGCGCCTTGAGCGACTTGATGTAGGCGGGGCCGAAGAACTCGGCCGGGAAGATCTTGATGATGTCGGCGCCGAGCTCCCAGGCGCTGTAGGCCTCGGTCGGGGTCAGGGCGCCGGACAGCACCGGCACGCCCGCCTCGCGGCAGGCGGCGATCACGCCCGGGCGCAGGGCCGGCGTGACGATGAACTTCGCCCCGGCGGCGATGCCGGCCTTGGCGGTGTCGGCGTCGAGCACCGTGCCCAGCCCCAGCAGCACCTGCGGGAGCTCCTGCGCCACCTGCGCGCACATGGCGATGGCCCCGGGCGTCGTCATGGTGAGCTCGATGCAGTTGAGGCCGCCCGCCGACAGCGCGCGCGCGCATTCGACCAGGCTGGCGGAGCTTTCGGCGCGGATCAGGGCGATGACCTTCTCGGTCTTGAGGCGAAGGAGGACGTCGGACTTGGTCATGGAGGTGCGGGGCTTATGAGTAGTGGGGAGGGCGGGGGGTGGGGCGAGTCGAAATTTCCGGCGGGGGCGGGGTCAGCCCGGGGCGCCGCCGGCCCAGGCCGGCGGCTCGCGGAGCTGGTGGAGGCGCTCGCCGGCCTGGCGCTCGAGCAGGATGCCCTCGGCTTCGCGGCCGGCGTAGTCGTCGATCCGGAGCGAACGCCAGTCGCGGTAGCCGAGGTTGACCCGGCGGCAGGTGGCCTCGGGGATCCCGGTGGCGAGCGTCACCCGGATGCGCGCCCGCTCGACGCCGGTCGCGGCATCGTAGGTGCCGATGCCGCGCACGTGCGTGGCGTGGGCCAGGGTGCCCCACGGCTCGTGCCGGAACCGCTCCCAGTGGGCCAGGAAGTAGGCGACGCAGTGGTAGCCGACGCGCTCGATGACGGCGCCGTGCACGCGCGAGATCTCGTGGATGTGCGGCGCGTAGATGATCAGCTCGCCGCCGTCGGCGACCACGGGCTCGAGCTTGTACATGCACTTGCCGCCGACCCAGAGCTCGTCGTACATCGCCGGGGCGCAGGAAAGCACCGTGTGGAACGGCCGGTCCTGGTAGGTGATGTGCAGGCGGCGCGACAGGTCGCTGGCGTCGTCCCAGGCCGGTTCCGGCGTGCCGGCGAACAGCCCCGCCAGCTCGCCGTGGCCGCGGACCACGAGGCAGAAGCACAGCTTCGGCACGGTGACCATCGCGCCGGCCCGGTCGACGACCCGGCGCACCGGGGTCCACTTGTTGCCGATGATCATCGGGTTCGTCACCACCGCGCCCAGCCAGTGGAAGAAGTTCAGGATGCCGGGTCCGGCGACGCCGGGGAACAGGTACTTGTTCCCCCCGGAAAACCCGACGACCTCGTGCGGGAACACCGGGCCGACGATGACCAGCTGGTCGTAGTCGAAGAGGCGCCGGTTGATGTGCACCGGCACGTCCTGGCCGAACCGGCCGCCGGAGAGCGCGCGGATCTCCGCGGCCGGGATGAACCCGAGGTCGCGCAGGGCCGCGGGATTGTCCCACTCGTGGTTGAGGAAGGCGACGTCGCGGTAGACCGTGGCGCGCTCCTCCGCCGTGATCTCGACCCGGGCGTTGATGGCCGCGTCGGACATCGGGGGGTGCGTCCCGAGCGCGATCATGACGTCCAGCCGCGCCACGCTGCCCGCCAGCTGCCGGTGCAGGGCCTTGAACATCAGCCCCACCGGCGCCGTCCGGGTGCCGTCGGGCACGATCAGCAGCACGCGCCGGCCGCGCCACTCCGCCGCCGGACAGGCGGCGGCGACCAGCGACGCGACCTCCGCGGGCGTGACGGCCCGGTCGGCGGGAGCGAGGACGCGGTGGGGCGCGAGGAGCATCGGGGGCAGGGCAGGGGTTAACGGTCCGGATGCCGGGAAGGCGAAGGCCGGGAGTCCGGGGGCGGCTAGGGAAACGGGGACTCCGGGCGGCGGGTTTTGACGGGGACGCCCGGGCTCATTTTCCTTCCGGCGGGCGCGGCGGCGCGGTGTAGCCGAGCAGGCGGGACAACTCGGTGGCGGCGCCGCGCACGGCCTCGGCCATCTCCGGGATCCGGTCCTTGGTGAAACGGACCGTGGACGCGGTGATGCCGATGGCCGCGGCGACGGAGCCGTCGGAGGCATGCACCGGCATGGCGAGGCAGCGCACGCCGAGCGCGAACTCCTCGTCGTCGAGCCCGTAGCCGCGCTTGCGCGTCAGGTCGGTCTCGCGGCGGATGTCCGCCAGCGTGCAGAGCGTGTTGGGCGTGCGCCGGGAGGGCTTTTCCTTGCCGTAGAGGTCGCCGAGATGCTCGCGGTGGAGAAAGGCGAGGAAGGTCTTGCCCGTCGACGAGCAGTGCAGGTCGGCGAGGAAGCCCGGGCGCGACGCGGCGCGGAGCGGATGCGGGCTGTCCTGGACCGCCACGATCAGCGAGCGGTTGTCGCACGGGATGGCGAGGTGGGAGGTCTCGTCGGTCTGCGCCGTGAGCTTCTCGAGCACCGGCAGGGCCGCGGTTCGGATCTCGGTGCCCGCCAGCGAGGCGTTGCCGAGCTGGATGAGGACCGGGCCCAGCTCGTAGAGCGTGCCGTTCTTCCGCACGAGGCCCTCGAGGTGCAGGGTCGTCATGATGCGCAGCGTGGTCGTGACCGGGATGCCGAGCGTGCGCCCGATGTCCGCGACCTTGAAGCCGTCGGGACTGCGGCCGAGCAGCTTCAGGATGCGGCAGGCGTTGCGGAGATTGGGGATGACGTAACGTTCCTGGCTGGGAGCGGACATGGGGCGAGAGGGTGGGATGGGACTGGCGCCACGGCATTCACTGGCCGGAACCCGGCGGCGCTCCGAGATTTTTTTTGGTTGCCAAACAAACTGAAACATTCAAAGGTGGATATCAAGTTCATTAGTGAAAATTCGCGGCCAACGCGAATTCGACCCCTAACCCCACCCCACCATGGAGACCACCCCCGTACAGCGGCGGCGCGCGGCGCGTTCCGCCTTTTTTGTCACCCTAGGATTGTTTGGCGGCGGCCGGTGCCGCGGCTTTTTCGCCGCGCTGGCGCTGGCGTGCGTGCTGCCCGGCCTGGCCGTGGCGCAGACGGCGTCGACCGGCGCGGTGACCGGCCGCGTGCAGGACGCCGGCAGCGGCCTGTACCTGGAGGGCGTGGAGATCGCGGTCGAGGGCACCGGGCTGCGCACCACGACGGAGCGCGGTGGCGGCTTCGCGCTCGCGGGCGTGCCCGAGGGCAGCGTGACGATCACGGCGAACTATCCCGGCCTGGACCTCGGCCGGATCCAGGTCGACATCGTCGGCGGGCAGACGGCGACGGCCAATTTCTCGCTCCGCGCCGACGTGGTCCAGCTCGACCGGTTCGTCGTCCGCACCGCCAAGGAGGGCATGTCGCAGGCGGTGGCGCTGCAGAAGGTGTCGATCCAGTCCAAGCTCGTCGCGGCCGCCGACCAGTTCGGTGAGATCAGCGAGGGCAACGTCGGCGAGTACCTCAAGTTCATGCCGGGCGTCAGCATCGACTACAACGTGAACGACGCGCGCGGCATCTCGCTGCGCGGCCTGAGCACCGCCTTCACGGTGGTGGCGGTCGACGGCACCCCGATGGCGGGCTCCTCCTCCGTCGACGACACCCGCCGCTTCGAGTTCGAGCAGATCGCGATGAACAACGTGGAGACGACCGAGCTGTTCAAGACCGTGACCCCCGACATCCCGGCCAGCGCGACGGGCGGCTTCGTGAACTTCGTCACGAAGAGCGCCTTCGACCACGCCGACGTCCAGCGTTTCACCTACAACGTGTCGTTCTCCGCTCCCAGCACCAACCTCTCCTTCGGCAAGGAGGGCGGCGTCTGGGGCCACGACGAGGAGTACACGATCCGCCCGAGCCTGGAGATGAACTACTCCCGCAAGGTCACGGACAAGCTCGGCGTGAACGTGAACTACCGCTTCTCGGAGAAGTACGACGATTCCCCGCGCACGGAGTACACCTGGAACACGACGGCGACGGCGCCGACGGTCATGACCACGCCGCGGCTCAACGACTACCGGGTCCGCAGCGAGCAGAAGCTCACGCACCGCGAGGCCTTCGCGACCAAGATCGACTACCTGGTGAGCGATCGCACGCGGATCTCCCTGACCGGCCAGTGGAACTGGTACGACCTGCTCTTCACGCAGCGCGGCCCGCAGTTCAACTTCGGCGCCGCCTCGACCAACACCAACGGCGTGTTCACCTCGGCCCCCACCGGCTCCTCGATCGCGAACAACGTGCTTTTCCGCAACAAGTACGGCACCACGCTGCACTTCAACGGCACGCTCAGCCACGAGTTCGGCGCCGGCGGCAAGCTGTCGCTCACGCCCTACTGGTCCCGCGCCGACGGCCAGTACCGCGACACGAGCAAGGGCTTCATCTCGTCGGTCGCCACGCTCTCGCCCGGCGCCTCGACCTACTCGAGCTTCACGATGGCGAACCTCCTGACGCTCGGCCAGCTGCCCAGCATCACGCTCAACCAGGGCACCGCCACCGTCCCGCTCGACTTCATCCGCAGCCTGGCGAACTACTCGCTCAGCAACACCGCCACCGGCGGCAACTTCCAGTCGCGGCCCTGGACCGCGATCGACGAGAAGAACGGCTTCCGCGCCGACTACGCCCAGGAGTTCGAGGGGCTCCGCCTCCCGCTCACCCTCACGACCGGCGTCGCGCTCGACAACACCGAGCGCACGATCGACCGCCCCGACTTCCGCGGCGTGATCCCGGCCACGACCGGCTCCGCCCTGGTGGCGCTGGCCGACCCCGGCTACAACAAGGACGTCGGCCTCGGCTTCGGCTCCTTCCAGGTCGTCGACCCCTACAAGGTCTGGACCGCCTTCGCCGCCAACCGCAACGCGGCGCCGCAGGTGCACGACACGCGCGCCTTCGACGAGAAGAACACCGCGGGCTACCTGCGGGCCGACCTCAAGGTCACCCCCGAGCTCCTGCTCGTGGGCGGCGTGCGCTGGGAGAAGCGCGAGATCACGGCGCAGGGCCAGTCCCTCGTCAGCGCCCGCTCCAAGCTGGCCACCATCAACCTCGACTACGCGGAGTGGTACCCGTCGCTGAGCATCAAGTACACCCCGCGCCGCGACGTGGTCGTGCGCGCCGGCGTCAGCCGCACCGTCGGGCATCCCGACTACTCCGACCTGCTCCCGCTCATCGACTCCGAAGCCACCCCCGGCGCCGGCAACGGCACCATCACGGTGCCCGACCCGAACCTGCAGCCGTACTTCTCCGTCAACTACGACCTCTCGGTCGACTACTACCTGAAGAACTCGGGCGTCATCGGCCTCTACACCTTCCGCAAGGACGTGAAGAACTACTTCATCTCGCGCGGCATGACCGCGGCGGAGCGCTCCGCCATCGCGGCCGAGTACGGGTACAACCCCGCCGAGTTCGCCCTCGGCACGGGCACCGTGCGCGAGAACGGCGGCAAGTCGACCCTGCAGGGCTTCGAGCTCAGCTACGCGCAGAACGTCACCGTCCTGCCGTCGCAGTTCGGCAGCCTCAACGTGCAGGCCAACTTCACCTACGTCGACATCGAGGCGAAGGATCCGGATCCGTTCCGCGAGCTCGACACGCTCTACTCGCAGCTCCGCGCCGTGTCGCCGAAGACCTTCAACCTCATCCTCGGCCACCGCTACGGGAAGTTCTCGACCACCATCACCAACAACTGGGTCGACGAGAGCCTCTACGGCGGCTTCGTGGCGACGAACTACTTCATCGGCTCGGCCAACACCGCCAACCCGGCCCTCGACACGCGGCTGACGCTGAACAAGGGCGAGAAGTTCACGACCGACGTGAAGTTCGAGTACTCGTTCGACAAGCGGTTCTCGGCCTACTTCCTCGTCCGCAACGTCTTCAACTCCGCCCGCAACGAGTTCGCCCGCGGCTACCTGCCGCAGTACCAGAGCGTCATCCTGCCGCTCCGCTACTTCGAGTTCGGCGAGCCCCACCTCACCGTGGGCTTGCGCGGCCGTTTCTAGCCGGTATCCCCGGGCAAGTCTCGTGGTCATCCCGCCGGCCCGCCTTTCCGCTGCCGCCGCCGGCCGGCGGGCCCCTCCGTCCCCATGAATCCTGACGCCTCCATGCATCCGTCCCACGTCGCCACGCTCGGCACCGCCGAACTGCGGGCCGAGTTCCTGGTGACCGGGCTGTTCCAGCCCGGCGCCGCGAGCTTCCGCTACTGGGGCACGGACCGCACCGTGCTCGGCGGCGTCATGCCCGGGGCCGCGCCGCTGGCCCTGCCCAATCCCGCCGCCCTCGGCGGCACCTGCTTCCTGGAGCGGCGCGAGGCCGGGGTCATCAACCTGGGCGGCCCCGGCAGCGTGCGGGTCGACGGCGTCGAGCACACCCTCGCCTCCCTCGACGCGCTCTACCTGGGGCGCGGGACCCGCGACGTCGTCTTCGCCTCGCAGTCGGCCGCGCAGCCGGCGCAGTTCTACCTGCTGTCCTACCCGGCGCACGCGGCCTACCCGGTGCGGCACCTTCCGATCCGCGCCGCGCAGGGCGAGCGGCTCGGCACGGCCGCGAACGCCAACGTCCGCACGCTCTTCAAGCTCATCCACCCCGGCGCGTTCCCGACCTGCCAGCTCGTCATGGGCTTCACCCGCCTCGAGCCGGGCAACGTCTGGAACACCATGCCGCCGCACACGCATCTGCGGCGCTCCGAGGTGTACCTCTACTTCCACGTGCCGCCCGGCCAGGCCGTGTTCCATTTCATGGGCCGCCCGCAGGCGACCCGCCACCTCATGGTCCGCGACCTCGAGGCGGTCCTGTCGCCGCCGTGGTCCATCCACAGCGGCGTCGGCACTGCCGCCTACGGCTTCGTCTGGGGCATGGGCGGCGAGAACCAGGACTTCGCCGACATGGATCCCGCGCCGGTCGCGGACCTGCGCTAGCGCCGCCATGCCCTCGATCCTCGACCGCTTCCGGCTCGACGGCAGGGTCGCCATCGTGACCGGCGCCTCCCGCGGACTCGGCGCGGCCATGGCCCGGGCGCTCGCCGAGGCCGGGGCCGACGTGGTCCTCGTGGCCCGCGGTGACCTGGCCGAGGTCGAGCGCGGCATCGCGGCGGCGGGCCGCCGCTGCGCCGCCGTCGCCGCGGACGTCGGCGACCCCGCCGCCGCGGCCCGCGTGGTCGAGGCCGCCTACGCCGCCTTCGGCCGCGCCGACATCCTCGTCAACAACGCCGGCATCATCCGCCGCGCGCCGCTGCTCGAGTTCTCCGAGCAGGACTGGCGCGACGTGCTCGCCGTCAATCTCGACGGCCCGTTCCGGCTCAGCCAGCGGTTCGCGGCTGCGCTCGCGGCGCGGGGCCGGCCGGGCAAGATCATCAACGTCGCCTCGATGCTGTCCTTCCAGGGCGGCGTCCGCGTGGCGTCCTACACCGCGGCCAAGAGCGCGCTCGCCGGGCTCACCCGGGCCATGGCCAACGAGCTCGCGCCGCTGGGCATCAACGTCAACGCCCTCGCCCCGGGCTACATGGCCACCGACAACACGGCCGCGCTCCGGGCCGACGCCGCGCGCCACCAGGCCATCCTCGACCGCATCCCCGCGGGCCGCTGGGGCACCCCGGAGGACCTCCAGGGCGCCACGGTTTTCCTCGCCGCCCCCGCCTCCGACTACCTGCACGGCCACATCCTGGCGGTGGACGGCGGCTGGCTGGCGCGCTAGACTCCCCTTCCCATGCCTCTCCTGCGCCGCCTGCTCCTCGGGTGCTGCCTCCCGGCCGCCGCGCTCGCCGGCGACCGGCTGACGGTCACCGTGTCCCACGACCTCGACGAGGCCCGCCCGTCCGAGACCATCACCGTGCCCTGGGCCGAGGTGGCCCGCGCCGTGCCCGGCGCGCTGCTGCAGCGCCTCACGGTGAAGGACGCCGCCGGCCGCGCGCTGCCCTACCAGGTCACCAACGTCGCGCCCCAGGCCAAGGATCCGCACAACCTCGGCGTCGCCTACGGCGAGCTCATCTTCCAGCACAGCTTCGCCGCCGGCGAGCGCGCCGCCGCCTTCGTGGTCGAGCGCAGCGACACCGTCGCCCCCGTCTTTCCGGTCCGGGCCTACGCCCGCCACGTTCCGGAGCGGCTCGACGACTTTGCCTGGGAGAACGACCGGATCGCCCACCGCACCTACGGCCCGGCCCTCGCCGCCCCGGCCGAGCCCGGCTCGGGCAAGGAGGTGCTGGTCACCAGCGGCCTCGACGTCTGGTGCAAGCGAGTGAGCTACCCGATCGTCGACCGCTGGTACAACAAGGGCCACGACCACTACCACCAGGACGAGGGCGAGGGCATGGACATGTACCAGGTCGGCCCGTCGCGGGGCTGCGGCGGCACCGGCATCTGGGACGGCCGCACGCTGGCCGTCGGACGCAATTTCCGCAGCTGGCGCATCCTGGCGAACGGGCCGATCCGCGCCACGTTCGAGCTGACCTACGATGCCTGGGACGCCGGCGGCCGGCAGGTCGCCGAGGTCAAGCGCTTCACCGTCGACGCCGGCCACAACCTCGACCGCATCGACAGCACGTTCACCGTGACCGCCGGCGATCCCGGCCCGCTCACCGTGGCCGTGGGCCTGAACCGGAACCCCGCCGACCGCGGGCAGGAGCCGCGCATCGAGGTGGGCCGGGTCGCGGCCGACGGCTCGCTCACGCAGTGGATCGTCCAGAAAACCAACGGCGAGCTCGGCACCGCCGTCATCCTCCCCGACGGCTTCGTCGGCTACGCCGAGGACGAGCGGAATCTGCTCGCGCTGGCCCGCGCCGACTCCGGCCGTCCGCTGCGCTACTACGCGGGCGCCGGCTGGTCGCGCGCCGGCGAGTTCACCACCCGCGAGGCCTGGGAGGCGTACGTCGCCGCCTTCGCCCGGCGGCTCCGCTCGCCCGTCCGCATCACCCTCGCACCCTGAGCGGCCGGGAGCAAGCCGCCGCCCGCCCCAACCCTCCGCATGAAAGCCCCCCGCCCGCTCCTCCTCGCCCTCCTTCTCCTCACCGCCGGCACGCGGGCGGCCGCGGCCGAGCCGGCCGGCGCGCCGCGCATCGACGGCTACACCCCGCTCGGCTGGGCCGAGCGCCTCGCGCAATCCGAGATGCGGCGGCTCGGCCACGCGCTCGAGGCCGGGGGCTCCAACCCGCGGGCGCGCTGGGACTACTCGCCCGGGGTCTTCGCGCTGGGCTTGGTGCGGCTGGGCGAGCGCACGGGGAACGACGCCTACACGCAGTTCGGCACCCGCGCCGTGGCCTCGCACGTCAACCCCGACGGCACGATCCAGGGCTACCAGGAGGAGGACTACAACATCGACAACATCACGCCCGGCAAGGTCCTGCTCGCCGCGCTCGCGCGCGGGGTGAAGGACGAGGCTTACGCCACCGCCGCCCGGACGCTCCGCGGGCAGATGGCGCGGCATCCCCGCACCAGCGAGGGCGGCTTCTGGCACAAGAAGCGGTACCCGCATCAGATGTGGCTCGACGGCCTGTACATGGCCTCGCCCTTCCTGGCCCAGTACGCCGTGCTCTTCGACGAGCCGGCGCTGTTCGAGGACGTGGCGCGGCAGATCGTGCTGATGGACCGCCACAGCTACGATCCCGCCACGGGCCTGTTCTGGCACGCGTGGGACGAGGCGCACGCCCAGAGCTGGGCCAACCCGCAGACCGGGCACTCGCCGAATTTCTGGACCCGGGCGATCGGCTGGTACGGCATGGCCATCGTCGACACGCTCGACTACCTGCCCGTCGACCGGCCGGAGATCGACGAGATCGTGAACATCCTCCGGCGGCTCGCCGACGGCGCGGTGCAATGGCAGGACCCGCAGAGCGGACTCTGGTGGCAGGTCCCCAACCTCGGGACCCGCGAGGGCAACTACCTCGAGACGTCCGGCTCCGCCATGCTGGTCTACGCCCTGGCCAAGGGCGTGAACCAGGGCTACCTGCCCCGGGAGCGCTACCTGCCCGCCATCCGCCGGGGCTTCGAGGGCCTGGTGCGGATGCGGGTGAAGGAGAACCCCGACGGCGGCATCCGCCTGACCCACATCTGCTACGGCGCGGGCCTCGGCTACACCATGGCCAACGGCCGGCCGCGCGACGGCTCCTTCGAGTATTACGTCAGCGAGCCCGTGGTCGACAACGACCCCAAGGGCACGGGGCCGTTCCTGCTCGCCGGCATCGAGGTCGACCGCCTGCTGGCCGCCGCGGGCCGCGAGATCCCGCCGCGGGTCACCGGCTGGGACTCCCTGCCCGCCGTGCTGGCCCGCATCCGGGCGCCGGTGTTTCCGGACCGCGACTTCGACATCACGCGCCACGGCGCCCGGCCCGGCGCCGACGCCACGGCGGCCATCCAGGCCGCGATCGACGCCTGCGCGCAGGCCGGCGGCGGCCGCGTCGTCGTGCCCGCCGGCGAGTGGCCCACCGCGGCGCTCCGCCTCCGCAGCAACGTCAACCTCCACGTCAGCGCCGGCGCGACGCTCCGCTGGGTCTTCGCCCCCGAACGCTACCCGCTCGTCTACACGCGCTGGGAGGGCGTCGAGTGCATGAATTACTCGGCCTTCCTCTACGCCGCCGACGAGGAGAACATCGCCATCACCGGCCGGGGCACGCTCGACGGCGGCGCCGACTGGGACACGTGGTGGTCCTGGAACGACACCCGCGGCCCCGTCCGCCGGCAGAAGGCCGCGCGCGACCGGCTGTTCGCGCTGGGCGAGCAGGGCGTGCCCGTCGCCGAACGCGTCTTCGGCGAGGGCTCCTTCCTCCGGCCCAACTTCATCCAGCTCTACCGCTGCCGGAACATCCTCATCGAGGACGTCACCCTCCTGCGCTCCCCGATGTGGGAGATCCACCCGGTGCTGAGCCGCAACCTCACGGTGCGCGGCGTGCGGATCGACTCGCACGGCCCGAACAACGACGGCCTGGATCCGGAATCGTCGCAGGACATCCTGGTGGAGAACTGCGTGTTCGACACCGGCGACGACTGCATCGCCATCAAGTCCGGGCGCAACGCCGACGGCCGCCGCGTCAACGTGCCGAGCGAGAACATCGTCATCCGCGACTGCGTGATGAAGGCCGGGCATGGCGGCGTCGTGCTCGGCAGCGAGTGCAGCGGCGGCATCCGCAACGTCTTCGTCGAGCGCTGCGCGATGGACAGCCCCGACCTGGACCGGGCCCTGCGGTTCAAGAGCAACGCCGTGCGCGGCGGTGTGCTGGAGAACGTCTTCCTGCGGCACGTGCGCATCGGGCGCGTCGGCGAGGCCGTGCTCACCATCGACCTGCTCTACGAGGAGGGCGCGCAAGGCGCCTTCCCCCCGGTCGTGCGCAACGTGCAGCTCGACCAGGTCACCAGCTCGGCCAGCCCGCGGGTCCTGTTCATCCGCGGCTTTCCCGGCGCGGTGGTGGAGAACATCCGGATCAGCGACTCGACTTTCGCGGGGGTGACGGAGACGGAGGTTGTCTCCCATGCCGGCGCCATCAGCCTGAACCGCGTCACGATCGTCCCCGCTCGCGGTGTCGGCAGCCGGAACTCCGTCCCGGCCGGCCGCTAGCCCCGCATCCGACCCCAACCCCCGCCTCGCCCCATGCAAGCCGCCCCTCCGGCATCCCCGCTCGGCCGTTACCGCTGGCGCATCTGCGCCGTGCTGTTCCTGGCCACGACCATCAACTACGTCGACCGCAACGTCTTCTCGTTCACGATGCTCGACCCGGTGTTCCGTCACCAGATGCTCGGGCTCGCCGAGGGCGCGCCGCTGACCGACGCCGACCTGGTGGTGTTCAAGGAGCGGATGGGCTACGTCGACGCCTTCTTCAAGTTCGCCTACGCGTTCGGCTTCCTGCTGGCCGGCTACCTCATCGACCGGGTGGGCGTCCGCCGCGGCTACACCATCAGCATCGCCGGCTGGAGCGCGGCGGCGGTGTTCCACGGCCTCGTGCACACGGTCTCCGGCATGTCCTGGGCGCGCCTGCTGCTCGGCGTCGGCGAGGCCGGCAATTTCCCGGCGGCGATCAAGACGGTGGCCGAGTGGTTCCCCAAGAAGGAGCGCAGCTTCGCCACCGGGCTCTTCAACGCCGGCGCGAACGTCGGCATCATCCTCACCGCGCTGTTCGTGCCGATGATCATCGCCCACCTCGGCTGGCGGGCCAGCTTCATGATCACGGGCTCGATCGGCGCCTTCGTGCTCTTTGCCTGGCTGGCGGTGTACCGCCGGCCGGAGGAGCACCCGCGGCTCTCCGCGGCGGAGCTGGCCTACATCCGCCAGGACGGCCCGCCCGGGAGCGAGCAGCCCGTCCGCTGGCGCGACCTCGTGCAGTACCGGGCCACCTGGGCGTTCGCGGTGCCGAAGTTCATGACCGATGCCATCTGGTGGTTCTACCTCACGTGGCTGCCGACGTTCTTCAACGACAACCCGGCGTTCACGACCAAGCTCGACCTCAAGCAGGTCGGCATCCCCTTCCTCGTCATCTACATCATCTCCGACCTGGGCAGCATCTTCTTCGGGTGGCTGGCCACGCGCTTCATCGGGCGCGGCTGGACCGTGAACCGCGCCCGCAAGGTCACGATGCTCATCTGCGCGCTGTGCGTCGTCCCGATCCTCTTCGCGGCCCGGACGAGCAGCATCACGCTCGCCATCGCCCTGATCGCGCTCGCCACCGCGGCGCACCAGGGCTGGAGCGCCAACCTCTTCACGACGGTCTCCGACCAGTTCCCGCGCCGGGCCGTCGGCTCGGTGGTGGGCATCGGCGGCATGATGGGCGGCATCGGCGGCGCGCTGCTCGGCGCGTCCGCCGGCTGGATCATCGGCCACCTCGGCTACGTGCCGCTTTTCGCCATCGCGGCCTCGGCCTACGTCCTCGCGCTGCTCGTCATCCAGGTGCTCTCGCCCCGGCTGGAGACGGTGCGGATTCCCGACTGAGCGCGGATCGCGGCATGCAGGACCAACGCCAGGCCATCCGGCAAGCGGCCGCCGCCCCATGCGCCTGAGCCTCGGCATCGGGCTCGCGGCCGCCGGCCTGCTCGGCCCCGCCGGGGGGGCGGCGGCGGTGTCCTGGGCGGACCTCCTGAAGCAGGACCCCGCCTGGTACGCCGGGCCGGAGGCGCGGGCCGTGGCGGCCAGCATCCGGCAGTACCAGACCGAGCCGGGCGGCTGGCCGAAGAATGCCGACCTGTCCCGCCCGCCCTCGGCCGAGTTCCTGGCCCGCACCGAGCCCGACCACCGGGCGCCGACGATCGACAACGGCGGCACCACCACGCCCCTGCGCATCCTGGCGCGCGTGGCGGCGGCGGGCGACGACGCCAGCCGCGCCTCCTTCCTGCGCGGCCTCGAGTACCTGCTCGCGGCGCAGTACGAGTCGGGCGGCTGGCCGCAGTACTACCCGTTGCGGCCGGGCTACTACACCCACATCACCTACAACGACGACGCCATGGTCAACGTGCTCCGCCTGCTGCGCGACGTGGCCGCGGGCGGGGAGCCCTACGGCTTCGTCGACGCCGATCGCCGGCGCCGGTCCGCGGCGGCGGTGGAGCGGGGCGTCGCCTGCATCCTGCGGACGCAGGTGGTCCAGGACGGGCGGCTCACCGCCTGGTGCGCGCAGCACGACGAGACGACCTTCGCCCCGGCCTGGGCGCGCCGCTTCGAGCCGCCGTCGCTTTCCGGCATGGAATCGGTCGGCCTCGTCCGCTTCCTGATGAGCCTCGAACAACCGTCCCCGGCCGTCGTCGCGGCCGTCGAGGGCGCCGTCGCCTGGTTCGCCGCCGTGCCGGTCCGCGGCCTGCGTCTCGAGGACGCCCCGGGGGCCGACGGCCGCCCCGACCGCCGCGCCGTCGCCGACCCCGCGGCCCCGCCGCTCTGGGCGCGGTTCTACGAGCTCGGCACCAACCGGCCGCTCTTCGTCGGGCGCGACCAGGTTTTTCACTACGACTTCAACGCGGTCGAGCGCGAGCGCCGGCTCGGCTACGCCTACCTCGGCACCTGGCCGGCCGCCCTGCTAGCGAAGGAGTATCCCCGGTGGCGCGCGCGCCATTCCCGGCCATGAGCGCCGCCGGACTGCTTCCCGGGAGGCGGGCCTGGTGCGTGGCGCTGGTACTGGCCGCGGCGGGGCCGCGGGCGCCGGCGGCGCCCCCGGCCGACGCCGTCGTGGCGGCGGACGGCTCGGGCCAGTACACGTCGTTGCAGGAGGCCATCAACGCCGCGCCGGTGCCGGCGGACCCGGCGGCGCCCCGCTGGGTCATCCACGTCAAGGCCGGCACCTACCGCGAGCGCGTCTACGTCCAGCGCGAACGCGGCCGCGTCCGGGTGGTGGGGGAGGGTGCCGCCACCACCGTCGTCACCTACGGCCTGCACGCGAACCTGCCCGGGCCCGACGGCCGGCCGATCGGCACGTTCCGGACCCCGACGGTGCAGATCGACGGCGACGGCATGGTGTGGGAGGACATCACGCTCGCCAACGACGCCGGCCCCGTCGGACAGGCGCTGGCGCTGCGGGTCGACGCCGACCGGGTCGTGTTCCGGCGCTGCCGCTTCCTCGGCTGGCAGGACACGGTGCTGCTCAACCGCGGCCGCCAGTACTTCGCCGACTGCCATCTCGAGGGGCACGTCGACTTCATCTTCGGCGGCGCGACGGCGTACTTCGACCGCTGCCGGATCCACTGCCGGCGGGACGGCTACATCACGGCCGCGTCCACGCCGGCCGGCGCGGCGCACGGCTTCGTGTTCGCGGACGGCCGCATCACCGGGGAGCCGGGGGTGCGGACCTACCTGGGCCGGCCCTGGCGCGACTTCGCGCGCACGGTCTTCCTGCGCACGGAGATGGCGGCCGTGGTGCGGCCCGAGGGCTGGCACAATTGGAACAAGCCCGGCGCCGAGCGCACGGCGTTCTATGCCGAGTTCGGCAGCACCGGGCCGGGGGCCGCCGCCTCAGGCCGCGTGCCCTGGGCGCGCTCCCTGACGGCCGCCGAGGCCGCGGCCCTGACCCCCGCCGCCGTCCTGGCCGGCGCCGACGGCTGGGATCCCGCCGGCCCCTGACCGCCGGCGGCGCCCCCGCCGCGGCGCCGGGGTCAAGGAGGGGCGGTGGCGCGGCCCGGACGAGCGAAAAATGGCGCCCAACGCCCATCGCCCGGCCCGCCGTTGCCTGATCACCGGCGGGGCGCCCGCTCCAAGCTTGCGGTGCCGGGGGGAAGATAATCTCATCCGCTTCCGCCCGTTTCACCGGTGAAATCCGGCGGCCCGGGGCCGGGCCATTTCCCATCATGAACAGTTCCGACTACCTCAACCAAATCTTCGGCCTGTCCGGCAAGGTGGCCGTCGTCATCGGCGGCACCGGCGAGCTTTGCGGCGCCATGGCCGAGGGCCTGGCGTCGGCGGGCGCGGAGGTCGTGCTCGTCGGCCGCAATCCCGACAAGGCCGCGGCCCGCCTGGCGCGGATCACCGCGGCCGGCGGCCGGGCGTGGTTCCACGCCGCCGAGGCCTCGAGCCAGGCGGAACTGCAGGGCCTGCTCGCCGCGGTGCTCCAGCGCTCCGGCCGGGTCGACATCGTCGTCAACGGCGCCGGCGTCAATTCCGCCACGCCCTACTTCGACATCACCGAGGAGGAGTTCGACCGCATCGTCCGCGTCAACCTCAAGGGCGTGTTCCTCGGCTGCCAGGTCTTCGGCCGGCACCTGGTCGAGCGCGGGCAGGGCGGGTCGATCATCAACCTCGGCTCCATGTCCGGCGTCGTGCCGCTCTCCCGCGTGTTCACCTACTCGGCCACCAAGGGCGCGGTGCACAACCTGTCCCTCAACCTCGCCCGCGAATGGGCGCCGCACCGCGTGCGGGTCAACGTCCTGGTGCCCGGTTTCTTCCCCGCCGAGCAGAACCGCAAGATCCTCTCGCCCGACCGGGTGGCGGCCATCCTGGGCCACACGCCCATGAAGCGGTTCGGCGAGGCGCGCGAACTCATCGGTGCCACGCTGCTGCTCGCCAGCGACGCGGCCGGCGCCTTCATCACCGGCGAGGAGCTCATCGTCGACGGCGGCTACCACGCGATGACGATCTGACCGGAGGGGCCGCCCGCCCCGGCGCGCCAAGACGCCGACCCCCGCACCCCACTTCCGCCTTCAACCCCCGCCCTTGCCGATGTCCGCCATCAATTCGTTCCTCCTCCAGCACCATCTCCGCATCGCGCAGAACCCCTGCATCAGCCCCGACTTCTGCCTGGACTGGCCGGCGCTGAGCGCGGCGCTGGTGTCGGGCGCCCCGATCCGGGAGTGGCCGAAGAGCCGCTTCGAGACGGCCGCCGGCACGTGGACGCTGTGCGAGGACGAGGCGACGGGGGACTGCGCGTGGCGGCTCGACGCCAGCGCGCCGGGGCACGCCGCCGGCGTGCTGGACGGCGGCGTGGCGCTCAGCGGCCGGCTGGTGTATTTTCCCGCGACCTGGGCGAACCTGCTCAAGCTGAAGAACCGGGTGCTGGAGCACGACGCCGGCTCGACCCTCTTCCCCTCGACGGGCGGCCGGCTCGGCCGCAGCACGCTCGGGGTGGGGGCCCGGTTCACCACGCTGCACTGGCCGGCCGTCGACTGGGCGATGAGCGCGCTCGAGCTCGGCGTGACCGCCAACCAGAACAGCATCCCCCGCGAGCTGGTCTACGACGTCGACGCCATGCTCGAGCAGCGCCTCGACACGGTGCCGTTCCCGTTCATCGGGACGAACGTCCCCGAGGGCCACCAGGGCCAGAGCGTCGAGGGCATGAGCCACGGCTGCGTGCTGGCCAAGCTCAAGCACGGGTTCCACCACCGCCGGCTGCCCTGGAGCTTCAACGCCGACCACCAGCCGATCGGCGGCAAGTTCGACGCGCGCGAGGACGCGCTCGTCCGCGGCTGCCTGCTGGCCAGCTACATCACGTTCGACCTCTCCCCCGAGCTCGCCCTCAACCGGCCGGCCCGCCTCGCGGACATCCCGGCCGACGTCGTCAGCCGCACCCGCGCGCGCGTGGCGGCCGCCGGCGTCCGGCTCGACGCCGCCGCCTTCGACCAGCTGCTCGCCACGGTCTGGACGCCGCTGCAGAAGATGAAGCGGCGCGACGAGAAGTACGCCGCCGCCCGCGCCGCCGCGTTCACCACCGAGGCGGGGCGCAAATACCTGCGCGAGCTCTCGATCGACGAGCTGCCCGGGCTGACGACGCCCGAGACCACCGCCATCATGCTCGCGCTCTGCGAGGTGCTCGGCATGCCGGTCAACTTCGTCGCGCCGGCCTTCGGCTTCCAGAAGAACACGCCGTATCCGGACAACGCGGCCCTGCGGCGGCTCATCACCGCCCAGTGGAATGTCTGCCGGCAGTTCGGCGTGAGCATCGGCTTCCACTCCGGCTCCGGCAAGTCCGCCGAGAACTACCGCGTGCTGGGCGAGGTCACGGGCGGCGCGCTCGAGATCAAGACCAGCGGCCGCTACACCTACGAGATGGGCGTCGCGCTGTCGCAGTCGGGCCAGCCCGCCGACGCCGCGCTGTGGCGCGACTGGTACCGCTTCACGCTCGACATGGCCGTCGCCGGCGCCTTCAGCGCCGACCCCACCGAGCAGAAGATGGCGCGCGTGTTCGTGACGACCGCGCTGGAGTCCGCCGGCCGCGCGGCCGGCGCGGCCTTCGCGTCGCCCGCCGCCTGCCGGGCCGCGCTCGAGGCGCTGCCGCCCTCGCCCGAGCACATGTTCTTCTTCGAGTACAACTTCCTCTACGTGCTCGCCGCCGGCGGCCGGCCGGAGAAGGCCGCGCTCGGCGACCACTCGCCCGCGGGCTACGCCCAGCGCGCCCGCTTCTACGCCGTCAGCCCCGAGGCCCGCCTGCGGTTCGCGCAGCGCATCGCCACCTACCTCATCTTCCTCGCCGAGAACACCGGCCTCGTCCCCGCCGCGCGCTGCGCCGCCGCCCGCCAGCTCCTCGCGCGCTATTCCTCGCTCGACGCCATGCTCGCCGACATCGGCCGGTAGGGCGCCGCCCGGCCGCCCGCGGCTTTCTCCACCCATGCGCTCCTTCATCCACGACGATTTCCTCCTGCGGTCCGACGCGGCGCGGGAGCTGTATCACCGCTACGCCGCCCACGAGCCCATCTTCGACTACCACTGCCACCTGCCGCAGCGGCTGATCGCGGAGAACCACCGGTTCGCCGACCTGGCGGAGATCTGGCTGGGCGGCGACCATTACAAGTGGCGAGCGATGCGCGCCAACGGCGTGGCCGAGCGGCTCTGCACGGGCGACGCGCCGCCGCGCGCCAAGTTCGACGCGTGGTGCGCCACGGTGCCGCACACGCTCGGCAACCCCCTGTACCACTGGTCGCACCTCGAGCTGAAGCGCTACTTCGGCCTCGATGCGATCATCAGCCCGGCCAGCGCCGACGCCATCTGGCGGGACGCGAACGCGCGGCTGGCGGACCTGCGGGTGCACGACATCCTCGCCGCCAACCGGGTGGCGGTCATCTGCACGACCGACGACCCGGCCGAGCCGCTGGCCGACCATGCCCGCATCGCCGGGCTCGGGCTCCAGACCAGGGTCTACCCGACGTTCCGGCCCGACAAGGCGCTCGGCGTCAACGTCCCCGCCGCCTACAATCCCTGGCTGGAGAAGCTCGGCGGCGAGGCGCGGACGACGATCCGGACGCTCGACGACCTGCTCGCGGCCCTCCGGCGGCGCCACGAGGACTTTCACGCCGCCGGCGGCCGCCTGTCGGACCACGGGCTGGAGACGGCGCTGGCCGCGCCCTGCTCGCCCGCCGAGGCGGCGGCGGTCTTCGCGGCGGCCCGCGCCGGCCGCGCGGCCTCGCCCGCCGAGTGGGCCGGGTTCGGCGCGTTCCTCATGCTCGAGTTCGGGCGCTGGGACGCCGCGCGGGGTTGGACCAAGCAGCTGCACCTGGGCGCCCTGCGCAACACCAACACGCGCCTGCTCCAGGCGCTCGGGCCCGACACCGGCTTCGACAGCATCGGCGACTTCAACCAGGCCCGCGCGCTCGGCGCGTACCTCAACGCCCTGGACTCCACCGGCCAGCTGCCGCGCACCGTGCTCTACAACCTGAACCCGGCCGACAACTACGTGTTCGCCACGATGGCGGGCAACTTCCAGGACGGCTCGGTCGCCGGCAAGATGCAGTTCGGGTCCGGCTGGTGGTTCCTCGACCAGAAGGAGGCGATGGAATGGCAGATGAACGCGCTCGCCAACCTCGGCCTGCTCAGCCGGTTTGTCGGCATGCTGACCGACTCGCGCAGCTTCCTCAGCTACACGCGCCACGAGTATTTCCGGCGCGTGCTGTGCAACCTGCTGGGCGGCCAGATCGAGCGCGGCGAGCTGCCCGACGACCTTACCCTCGTCGGCGGCATGGTGAGGAACATCTGCTTCGCCAACGCCCGCGAGTACTTCCGGCTGGAGGTCGACGCGGCGTATCGCTGAGCAGGGCGGACGCCTAAATGGTCAGGATTTCCAACTTAATCTCCCGGTTCGGTATGGCCACCGCCCCGCAATTGGCGGGGCCTGATTCGGAGGCGTTGAACATTACGGAATCACCATGAAAATGGGTCTTGCCGTTTATGGGTTTGTTGTCGTGGCGTTCTTCTCCGGTTGTTCGAGCAGCGACATGGCGGAACGCGACGACTACGCGAATCCATTGTTCGAATCGAATGCCTCTAAACGTGCTGCTCGTGGGGCCGAGATTCGCAAACTTCATCCCTCGATCAGTGAAGAGCAGCTCGAACAGCAGCTCAACCGGGAGATTCCTCTCGGAAAGAACCGCTAGCGAATGCAGGGCGATGGAGAATGACCTGCCCCCTGACGCTATTGTTTTCCGTACGAGGGCGCCTCTCGGCGTCCGCAGGGCTTGGGCCGCCGCCCGCCTCTCCGGTCGGCGTCCCGCGGTCGCTTTTGCTTGGCGCGGAGGCTGCCCCGGGTTTACTGCGCGCATGGTTTCCTCTCATCTTCGCCGGCTGACCGGACTCGGCTTGCTGGCGGTGTGGCTGTCTTTGGCGGCGTCGGCCGGCACGGGGCCGGTGCGCTGGATGTGGTCCGGCGCCGTCGCGATGGACTCGGCGCGCGTGAAGGCGGGCGTGTCCGGGAACGTCGCTCCGGACCTGCTCCTGACGCGCGGCGAGGCGATGACACTCGCCGGCGTCGTCAAGCCGGCGGGCTTCGTCCGGCGCGCGGACGGGGGCGTGGCGGATTATCGGCTCACGGGCCTCGAACCGGACACGGTCTACCACTACGAGATCGGCGGGGAGCACGGCCGGTTCCGGACCTTTCCGGCGGGGCCGGCGTCGTTCAGCCTGGTGCTCGGCTCGTGCGCGCAGACGGGCTCGTCCCACCCGGTGTTCGCCACCATGGCCCGGCACGAGCCGCTGTTCTTCCTGCACACCGGCGACCTCCACTACGAGGACATCAAGGTCGACGACATCCGGGAATTCCGGGCCGCCTTCGACCGCGTGCTGTCCGCGCCCGTCCAGTCGGCGCTCTACCGGCAGACCCCGGTCGACTACGTGTGGGACGACCACGACTTCGGCCCAGGCAATGCCGACGGCTCGTCGCGCAGCCGCCCCGCGGCCTGGCGGGCGTACCGCGAGCACGTGCCGCATTACCCGCTGCCCGCCGGCGACGACGGCCCCGTCTACCACGCCTTCACGGTCGGCCGGGTGCGGTTCATCGTGCTCGACACCCGTTCCCTGAAGTCGCCGCCCGGCCTGCCGGACGGCCCGGCCCGCACCACGCTCGGGGAGGCGCAGCGCGCCTGGCTGAAGGCGGAGCTGCTGGCCGCGCGCGACACGCACGCGCTGACCGTCCTGGTCAGCTCCGTGTCCTGGGTGGCCGACGACGGCAGCCCCGACCGCTGGAGCGGGTTCGCGCACGAGCGGCGCGAGCTGGCCGACTTCATCGTGGCCAGCCGCATCCGGAACCTCTGCATGCTGAGCGGCGACGCGCACATGCTGGCGATCGACGACGGCCGCCACAACCAGTACGCCGCGGCCGGCGGGCCCGGCTTTCCGATCTTCCAGGCCGCCGCGCTCGACCGGAGCGGCTCGGTCAAGGGCGGCCCCTACAGCCACGGCACCTTCCCCGGCGGCGGCCAGTTCGGCCTGATGAAGGTCAGCGACGACGGGGGTCCGCAGGTGTTCGTGGAATGGACCGGCCGCAACCACGAGGACCGGGTCATCGTGGAGCACCGCTTCGCCGTCCAGGCCCCGGCCGGAGCCCGCGGCGCCGCCCGATGACCCGGACCGCTCCCGCCTGCGCCTGCGGCCGCCCGCGGCCCGGGGACCTGCCGCCTCCGCCCGCCACCTTTCCGCTTTGTAATCTTCGGGCAGACCTGGGGTAATGCCCCGCCGGCAGGCTGACCTGACGGACTCCCACCCCTCCAGCATGCGCATCCTGGTCATCGAGGACGACCCGAAGCTCGCGGCCTTCGTGGTCGGCGGGCTGCGGCAGAGCGGCTTCACCGTGGACCACGCCGGCGACGGCCAGGACGGGCTCGCGCTGGCGCGGCAGGGGCACTACGCGGCGGCGGTGGTGGACGTCATGCTGCCGAAGTTCGACGGCCTGGCGCTCATCGAGACGCTGCGGGCGGAGAAGAACCGGCTGCCCGTGATCATCCTCAGCGCGCGGGCGAAGCTCGACGACCGGATCCGCGGGCTGCAGAGCGGGGGAGACGACTACCTGACGAAACCGTTCGCGTTCTCCGAGCTGCTGGCCCGGGTGCAGTCCCTGATCCGGCGGGCCGATCCCGGCGAAGCCGCGGTCGAGCTGGCCGCCGGCGGGATCACCCTCAACCTGCTGTCGCGCGAGGTCCGGCGCGGCGGCCGCCGGCTCGACCTGCAGGCCCGCGAGTTCGCGCTGCTCGAGCTGCTCATGCGCAACGCCGGGCGCGTGCTGACCAAGACCTTCCTGCTCGAGCGGCTGTGGGATTACAGCTTCGACCCCCAGACCAACGTGGTCGACGTCCTCGTGTGCCGGCTTCGCAGCAAGGTGGACCGCGACTTCGACAGCAAGCGGATCCAGACCGTGCGGGGGGCGGGGTATGTTCTCAAGGTGGATTAGGCGGGTCACGGGCGCGTTCAGCTTCCGGCTCAACGTCTACTACGGGGCGTTCTTCAGCCTGCTGGCGCTGGCGTTCTTCGCCTTCGCGTACTTCGAGCTGATCTCCCTGCTGCGGCGCAAGGACCGCGCCGTGGTCCGGACGGAAATGGCGCAGCTGGTCCGCAAGTACGACCGCGGGGGCGAGGCCGAGCTCTGGGCGGGATTCGCGGACGCCCTCGACCTGGAGAAGAACGGCTTCTTCGTGCGGCTGCTGGACGCCTCGGGCGCGACGGTCCGCACCGTCGTCCCGGAGCGCTTCAAGGTCATGGATCCCGCCCGCATCGAGGTGCCCGATGTCGAGCCGGGCGGCCTGGCCTGGCGGGAGACCCCGGTGCCCGACGGCAGCCGCACCTGGGTGGTCTACACCACCCGGCTCCCCGACGGCCGGAGGCTCCAGGTGGGGGCGCGGACGTCGGACCGCTACGAGCTGCAGACCGAGTTCGCGCGGGTGTTCGGCAAGCTCATCGTGCCCGCGATCATCGCCGGGGTGCTCATCGGCTTCTGGCTGACGCTGCGCGCGCTGGCGCCGGTGCGCGTCATCCTCGCCACGGTCCGCCGCATCCTGGCGACGGGCGACCTGGGCGCCCGGGTCCCGACGCGCCGCGCCGAGGACGAGCTGAGCCAGCTCGTGACCCTGCTCAACCAGATGCTGGCCCGCAACGAGGCGCTGATCCGGGGCATGCGGGAGTCGCTCGACAACGTCGCGCACGACCTGCGCACCCCGCTGTCGCGGATGCGGGCCAGCGCGGAGCTCGCGCTCCAGGCCCCGGCCGACGCCGCCGCGACGCGCGAGGCGCTGGCCGACGCCATCGAGGAGACGGACCGGGTGCTGGGGATGCTGCGCATGCTGATGGACATTTCCGAGGCCGAGACGGGCGCCATGCGCCTGCACCGGGAGCCGGTCAACCTCAACGACCTCCTCTGCGGCGTGTCCGACCTCTACGAGTACGTGGCCGAGGAGAAGCGCATCCGCCTCGCCGTCGAGGTGCCGCCCGACCTGGTCGCCGCGGCCGACAAGGTGCGGCTCCAGCAGGCCGTGGCCAACCTGGTCGACAACGCCGTCAAGTACAGTCCCGAGGGCACCGAGGTCGCGCTCCGCGGCGCCGCGGCGCCGGACGGCGGCGCCGTGATCGAGGTGGCCGACCAGGGGCCCGGCATCCCGCCCGAGGACCTGCCGCGCATCTGGGACCGGCTTTTCCGCGGCGACAAGAGCCGCTCGCAGCGCGGCCTCGGGCTCGGGCTCAGCTTCGTGCAGGCGATCCTGCGGGCCCACGGCGGCAAAGCCGAGGTCATCAGCCCGCCCGGCGGCGGCGCCACCTTCCGGCTGACCCTGCCGCACGCACCCGTGGCGCCGCCCTGAAGCGCCGCGGCCGGACCGGAGCGGAGACGCGCTCCCGGTCCCGGCAAAGACGGACAGAGCCGCGGTTTCCATTAGGCGGCGGCAACAATAATGCATCGGCGGCGTCCGCGGCGGCAAATGCGCTCGACTTGCCGGGCGGCACGGGGAATGCACAAGGCGGAATGTGAACACGTTGAAGCCCGATTACGAACGCTGGTTCGCCGAGGAGGTGCAGGTGCACGAGGCGGCGCTGCGGGCTTGGCTGCGCAGCTCCTTCCCGAGCCTGTCCGACCTCGACGACATCGTGCAGGAATCCTACCTGCGGCTGTGGCGGGCGCACGGGAAGGGCGAGGTGCATTCGCCCCGGGCCTTCCTTTTCGCGACGGCGCGGAACGCGGCCCTGGACCTTTTCCGCCGGCGGCAGGTCGTGCGCATGGAGCAGGTCGAAGACTCCGCCCGCCTGTCCGTCCTGGAGGAGAGCCCCGGCGTCGTGGACACCGTGAGCAAGCGGCAGGAGATCGCGCTGCTGACCCAGGCCATCCAGAATCTGCCCGACCGCTGCCGCCAGGTGCTGACGCTCCGGAAGATCTACGGCCTGACGCAAAAGGAGATCGCCGCCCGGCTGGGCATCGCCGAGCACACGGTCGAGGTGCAGGTGGCGAACGGCATGCGGCGGTGCGCGGATTACCTGGCGCGGCATGGCCTGCGGTGAAGCGCCCGGAAGCGAGACCCATGAAGACCGAAGACCCTTCCTCTCCGACGGCCGATCCCGCTGAGACCGCGGCCTGGTGGCTCGCGCGGCGCGACCGCGGGTTGACCGCCCAGGAATTCGCGCGCTTCGACGCGTGGCTGCAGGCGGACGAGGCGCATGCCGCGGCCGTGGCCCGGCTCGGCCGGGCGTGGGCGGCGCTCGACGAGCTCCAGGAACTGCGGCCGGAGGGGGCGGCCGCCGCCGATCCCGACCTGCTGCGGCCCGGGCCGCCGGGGCGACAGGGGGCGGGGCTGGGGCGCCGCCATCGGTACGCGGGCCTGGCGGCCGCGGCCGCCGTGGCCGTTGCGGGCTGGCTGGCCTGGAACGTCCGGCAGGGGCCCCCGGCGGCGCCGGCGGACACGGCGGTGATCTATTCGACCGGCTCCTATGAGCAGAGGAAGATAACCCTGGCCGACGGTTCGCGGCTGGAGCTGAACCGCAGCAGCACGGCCGAGGTCCAGTTCGCGGCCGGGGAGCGGCTGCTCCGGCTGGTGCGCGGCGAGGGGTACTTCACCGTGGCCAAGGACCCGGCCCGGCCGTTCGTCGTCGAGGCCGGCCCGGCGTTTGTGAAGGCGGTCGGCACCGAGTTCAACATCTGCCTGCGGCCGGACGGCGTCGAGGTGCTCGTGACGGAAGGCCGCGTCCGCGTGGCTCCCCGCCGGCTCGGGCCGGCGGACGCGGAGCCCTCCCCGCAGTCGCCGCTGGTGGTGGCCGGCCAGCGGGTCCGGCTGCCGGGCGTGGAAGCCGACCGGCCCGAGGTCACCACCCTGGCGAACCGCGAGATCGCGCAGGTGGTGGACTGGCGCAGCCCGAAGCTCGTCTTCAACGAATGGCGGCTGGCCGACGCGGTGGCCCAGTTCAACCGCCACCACACCCGCCAGCTCGTCATCGGCGACCCGCGCACGGCGGAGATACGGATCGACGGCACCTTCCGGGCGGACAACGTCGACGCCTTTGTCCGGCTGCTGGAGGCCGGATTCGGCGTGACGGCGGAGGCGCGCGGCAACGAGATCGTGCTGCGCTCCGCCCCGTGACGTGCGGCCCGGGCGCGATATTTGCCGGATCGGCCTAATGGAAACGGCCGGCCGGCTCGTCAGGGAGGGAGCCAATCGCAACATGATCCCCTCGCTTCCCTTTTTCCGGACCTTCCTGCGCGGCCTGGTCCTCCGCGTCGCCCCCGCCCTGATCTTCGCCTCCGCCGGCGTCTCCTCCTGGGCGGCGGAAGCCGTGCCGGCCAGGCAGCGCTTCGCCGTCGAGGCCGGCGACGCGGTGCGCACCCTCAAGCTGTTCTCCGCGCAGGCGGGGGAGCAGATCGTGTATCCCGTCGAGCGCGTGCGCGGGGTGCGGACCAAGGCGGTGACGGGCGAGTTCACGGCGCGCGAGGCCCTCAACCGCATGCTGGAGGACACGGACCTCATGGTGGTTCAGGACGAGAGCACCGGGGCGCTCACCGTGAAACGAAAACCCGGCCGGCCCAAGGACGACAAGCGGGCGGAGGAGCGCAAGGTGCTGGAGCTGGACCCCTATTCTGTAACCGGAGCGAAACCTCCGGTTTTTTCTGACCGCAACGCGGACCTGCCCCGCGGCATCAACGACGCGCAGCCGTACTACGTGTTCTCCGCCCAGGCCATCGACCAGTCGGGCGCGGTCAACATCGAGGACTTCCTGAAGCAGCGCCTGACGATGAACACGGTGGCCGAGACCTCGGGGCAGACGTTTGTCTCGCCGTTTCTCGGCAATGTCAGCTCGATCAACCTCCGCGGGCTCGGGGCGGACAAGACGCTCATCCTTGTCAACGGCCGCCGGGTGCCGGGCGTGCAGGTGGGCGTGACGGAATACCAGCCCGACCTGAACGGCATCCCCCTCGGCGCCATCGAGCGGATCGAGGTGCTGCCGTCGTCCGCCTCCGGCATCTACGGCGGCGGCGCCATCGGCGGGGTCGTGAACGTGATCCTGAAGAAGGAATACGCAGGCGGCGAGGTGAAGACGACCTACGAGAACACCTGGGACTCGGACGCGCCGATACGCACCGTGGCGGCCACCTTCGGCCAGGCGCTCGAGGGAGGGCGGACCCACTTCCTCGTCACCGCCACGCTGGCCGACGCCAGCCCGCTGCTGCAGCAGGATCGGATGGGCCTGTTCACGCGCGGACTGACCCGCATCCTGGCCAACAGCCCGGACCTGCTCTATTCCAGCACCAGCCCGTTCCTCGGTTCGACGCCCAACATCACGCGCAACACGAACGGCAACCTGACCCTCGACAACGGGGTGTCGCTCGGATCCCGGATCACGTCGGTGCCCGCGGGCACGTCGCCGTCGACGCCCGCGGCCACGCTGGCGGCCGGGTTGCTGCAGCGGGCGGGAAGCTACAATTTCGAGCCCCCGCGGTCGACCCAGTTTGGCGGCCTGCTCCGGCCCTTCGGCTACACGCCCGAGACCAAGTCGCTGATGGCGAGCCTGCGCCGGCGAATGACGGAGCGGGTCGAGGCGTTCGCCGAGTTCTCCTACAACGCGAATCACTCGGACACGGTCTACAACCCGATCGGCGAGACGGGATTCGTCCGGGTCAGGGCCACGGCGCCGACCAGCCCGTTCCAGGAGGACGTGCGGCTGAGCCTGCCGGCCGCGACGGCGGCCGTGGCGGCGAGCGATTCGGCCAGCCGCAACGTCACCGTCGGGGTGATTGCGAAGCTGCCCCGCTCCTGGACGGCGATGGCCGACTACGCCTGGTCGGAGAACCGCTTTGACTACCAGTACTTCTCCACCGACTCGACCTCGCTGGCGGCGGATCTCAACTCGGGCGCGCTCAATCCCTTCGTCGACACCCTGTTGCATCCCCTGAATCTCGAGCCCTACCTGGTGCCGAACCGCTACCAGGGCTCCTCGACCCTCGAGTCGGCGACCTTGCGCGGTTCGGGGCCGTTCTTCTCGCTTCCTTGGGGCGTGCCGGTCCTGACGGTGGGGCTGGAGCACCGGAAGGCGGCGACGCCGGATCGGGAGCTCGTGACGGAGACGCCGCTGCTGCCGGCCAACAACCAGCGGGTGCTCTACTTCGCCCGCTCGCAGTCGACCGACAGCGGGTACGCGGAGGCGGAGATTCCGCTCGCGCCGCGGGACCGCTGGCCGCTGCTGCACGAGCTCAGCCTGCAGGTGTCCGGGCGCAGCGAACGCTACCAGGTGGACGCGGGCACGCCGAACGCGTTCATCTCCTCGACGGGGGGCGTCACGTACGGCACGCCCAATCTCAACGGGCAGCGCTACGACACGCGCGCCCGCTACCGGTCGAACAACTCGACCGCGGGCATCAAGTACCAGCCGCGGCCGGACCTCATCCTCCGCGTCTCCCACGCCACGGCGTTCCTGCCGCCGGCGCCGGCGCAGCTGGTGACCAACCCGCTGCCGAACTCCTTTTCCAGCACGATCGTGGATCCCCGGACCGGCACCAGCTACCCGGTCCAGACCCTCTCGGGGGGCAATCCCGGCCTCAAGCCGCAGAACTCCGAAAGCTGGAATGCCGGCCTCGTGTGGGAATCCCGGACCGGCCTGCTCGACGGGCTGCGCGTCAACATCGAGTTCTACCGCATAACGCAGTTCGACAAGATCGGCTCGCTTTCGGCGCAGCAGATAGTCAACGCCGAATCCCGGTATCCCGGCCGGGTGACGCGCAACGCCGCGGGCCTCGTCACGCTCGTCGACACCAGCCTGCTCAACCTGACCCGGTACGAGACCGAGGGCTGGGACCTGAGCCTGGACTACCAGCGGAAGACGGCGGCGGGGATTCTGACCCTGCGTTTGGGCGGCACCCGGATCGCCGCGGAGAGGCGGCAGGATGCCGTCGACGCGCCCTTGCTGGACTACGCCGGCTATGTCGCCGAGGGCGGGCCGGCGAAGATCAAGGCCAATGCCACGCTGACCTGGGAATATCGCCATTGGACGGCGGGCTGGACGGCGCGGTACTTCCATTCCTACCGGCAGTACGGCGCGGCGGGAGGCCCCGACTCCATCCAGTTCTTCGCCGGGGCCGAGGATCCCTTCTACATCCAGGCCCAGGGCGGGGACACGATTCCGGCCCAGACTTACCACGACGTCTTTCTCACGCGAACGTTCGAGCAGGACGCGGAGCGACCGGGGCGGCTGGGCGCGCGGCTCCTCGACGGACTGCGCGTGCAGGTGGGCGTGAAAAATGTCCTCGGCACGCTGCCGCCCTACGACGCCTACTTCAGCTACTACACCAGCCCGTACGGCGACGTCCGGCTGCGGAGCTACTGGATGAGCGTCCGGAAGGTGTTCTGAGCGTGCGCGCTTCGGCACAGACCGCGGCAACGGAAGCCGGGATGCCCTGGCCGGCCGGCGGGGCGCCCGCGCGCGGCCTGGGCTGGCTTCTGGCCGCCCTGGCGCTCGCCGGGATCGCGTGGACCCGGGCGGAAGCCAGCCGCGAGGCGGACTGGGAGCAGGTGGCCGTGCTGATGCGGGCGGCGGAGGCCGCCGCCGGGACCGCGGACGGCGCGCCGGAATACCTTGCCTGGAGGCGGCAGACGCAGGCTTTGGCCGCGGAGACCGGATGGGCCTTCTACCAAGCCTGGGGCGACGATGCGCGGCGCTGGCAGTGGGCGGAGTTTCTCGTGGTGCACACCGACCAGCTGCCGCAGACGGGAACCGGGGAGGCCGGGTGGCGCGAGCGGCTGCGCCGGATCCGGGAGGAGGGCCGGTTGGCCCCGGACACGCCGGCGGCGCTGCGCCTGCGCTTCCTGTGCGAGGAGCTCGATGAACGCCGCTTCCTGTCGTATTACCTCGGGGAGGTCGCGGCGGCCAAAGTGGACTGGGTGGCCGCCGCACGCGAGCTCGCCGCCATCGCCGCGCGGTTCCCGCAGGAAAGCTCCGCGGCGCTGCGAAATCTGGCCGCCTTCACGATCCGGCAGGCCAAGCGGCATGCCCCGGGCGCCGACGAGGAGATCCGCGCGCTGTTCTCCGCCAATGCCAGCGAGACGCTGCAGGATCTGGCCCGGGGTCTGGACGCCGTGGCCGCGGCGCGCGCGGCGCCGGTCGAGCTGCGTTTCACCGCGATCGACGGGCAGGAGGTGGACCTGGCGAAACTGCGCGGCAAGGTGGTGCTGCTGGATTTCCGCGGCGTGACCTGGTGCGGGGCGTGCCGGGAGGAAGAGCCGTTCATGAAGGAGGCTTATGCCCGCTATCGCGACCACGGCTTCGAGATCCTGACCATCACCTATGAGATGCGGGAGGCGAGTCGCGCGTTCGTGCAGGCCTACGCGCGGGAGCGCGGCCTGGCCTGGCCGTTCTATTTCGACGGCCGCGGGGCGGAGAATCCCCACCTGAAACGATTCGGCATCACGTCCGTGCCCCAGCATTTTCTGCTCGACCGGGACGGCCGGCTGGCGTCGACGGAGGTCCGGGGCGCCCGGCTGGATCCGGCGGTCCGCCGCTTGCTCGGGCTGCCCGCCGCCCCGGCGGAGGCGGCAACCCCCTGACCCCGCCCCGTCCGCGCTTTCTCCCGGCCGGCACCCCTCACAACAATCGGCGCTCCTTCGCCCAGCGCACGAATTCGCCCTCCAGCTGGTCGAACGACTCGATGACAAAAAGCGGATCCTGGAAATGCCAGATGTCGTACGGCTGTGCAGCCAGGGTCTCGGGGCGGTACGGCAGCTTTCTCACCTTGTCGGTGAGGCAGTGCAGGGTCTCGCCGGAGGAGGAGATGATGCCGTTGCCGTAGATGCGCAGGCCGCCGGGATTCCGGATCAGGCCGAACTCGACCGTGAACCAATAGATCCGCGTGAGGCCCTCCTCGACGGCCGGGTCCTGGCAGCGCAACGCGGCCTGGCCGATCCTCTGGTAGAAGTCGGCGAAGCGCGGATGCATGATCATCGGGGTGTGCCCGAAGATGTCGTGGAAGCAGTCGGGCGCCGGCGTGTAGTCGAGCTCCGCCCGCGACCGCACGTAGTCCGTGCACGGGAAGACGCGCTGCGCCAGGGAGGAGAAGAAATCGCGCGCGTCGAGCAGCCCGGGGGTGCGGGCGATCCGCCAGCCGGTCGCCCGGCTGAGCTTCCGCGAAACGTCGGCCAGGGCCGGCACGCGGTCCCGCTCCAGCTGGAGCGCCGCCAGCCCCGTGAGGAACTCGTCGGCGGCGCGGGCCGGGAGCAGCGCCTCCATCCGCGCATACAACGTGCGCCAGACCTCCTGGTCCTCGGCGGTGTAGTCCGGGTAGCGGCAGGCGTCGCCCACGGGCAGGGGCGCGGTCAGCTTGTGCGGGATGCAGCGCGGATCGTCCGCGGCGTTGGCGGTCGCAGGGTGGGCGGGGGTGTTCGGCATGGGCGCATTTTTACCGGAATCGACGGGGAATCGAAGGGCAATCCGCCCAATTACACCGAATAGGGTAGGAGAGTGGGGCGGGTGCAGGGGGACCCGCGGAGCGCGCGCCGCCGCTATCGGTTCAGCAGCGCCGCCACGCGGGAGCGGCCGCGGACGCCGAGCTTGGCGAAGACGGCGGCGAGCTGCGTCTTGATCGTGAGCGGGCTGCGCCGCAGCTCGGAGGCGATTTCGTTGGTGCGGAGGCCCTCGCGGACGCGCATGGCGACCTCGCGCTCGCGCTCGGTGAGGCGCGCCAGCAGCGCGACGGCGCCCGGCGACAGCGGCCGGTCGCGGTCGCCGCGCGGCCGGCGGTAGTCGAGCTGCAGGTGGAATGCCGGGGACACGGCCGCGTTCGGCGCATGCACGCGGATCCGCGCGTGCAGCCCGCGCGGCAGGTCGCTCACGACCTGGGGCTGCTTCGCGAAATCGCCATCGGGCCACGCCGCGCGCAGCCGCTCGCACACCGCCGCCAGCGGCGCCGGCAGCCGGAACGCGCTGCGGGCGCGCAGCGCCGCCGCCCGGCGCTCGCCGTGATTCCACACCGCGCACGCCCGCGCCGCCTCGGCGTTGAACCACACCGGATGCAGGTCCCAGTCGAGCAGCAGCAGCCCCACCGGCACCTCCTCCATCATGGCGGCATAGTGCGTCAGCTGATCCGTGCGGTCGCTCGGGGACATGGGCGACATTGGAGCCGCCGCCGGAAAATTTGCGATGCCGGAAGCGTCGTGAACCGGCCGCGCGGAAGGTTTACTCCGTTTAGCTTATGGACCGTTTGCGGGGTCGCCGCTAGAGTGGGGCGAACCCCGCATTCCTCCGACCTCGTCCATGAGCACCACCTTTTTCGAGAAGCCGGTTGTCACGCGGACCTCCGCGAATCCGCTCGGCCTGAAGGGCATCGATCACATCGAATTCATCGTCGACCAGGCCGACGCCTGGCGCGACTTTTTCACCGGCAAGTACGGCATGTCGGTCCGGGCCTACGGCGACGCGGGCTCGGGCCTCCAGGGCCGGCGGGCCTGGGTGGTGGGGCAGGGGCGGGTGAACTTCCTGCTGGCGGAGCCGCAGGGCCGGGGGCCGGAGGCGGACTTCATGCGCGGGCATCTTGACCGGCACGGCTGCGGCGTGCGCGACGTGGCGTTCCGCGTGAAGGACGCCCGGCGCGCCTTCGCCGAAGCGCAGCGGCGCGGCGCGACCGCGGCGCGCGGGCTGTATGAGGACGCCGCCATCGTCCACGGCGCGATCGCGGCGTACGGCGACACGGTGCACAGCTTCGTCGAGCGCCGGAGGCACGGCGAGTTCGGCCCGGGCTACGTCAACCAGCCCGGCGGCATCGACGACCGCGACATCAACTTCGCGATGATCGACCACGTCGTCGCCAACGTGGAGCACATGGATCCCTGGGTGCGCTACTACCAGGAGGTGTTCGGGTTCGACCTGTACATGCACTTCGACATCAACACCGGCCGGTCCGCGCTGATGTCGAAGGTGGTGAGCTCGACCGACGGCTGGGTGAAGATGCCGATCAACGAGCCGTCTTCCGCCAACTCGCAGATCCAGGAGTTCCTCGACCAGTACCGCGGCCCGGGCGTGCAGCACATCGCGCTGCTGACCCCGGACATCGTCGCCACCATCGAGGAGATGCGGCGCATGGGCCAGGAATTCCTGGACGTGCCCGACAGCTACTACGACGGCGAGTTCGACAAGCGGGTGGGGCAGATCGACGAGGACAAGGACCTGCTGAAGGCGCTGCGCATCCTCGTCGACCGCGACACCGACGACGGCTACCTGCTGCAGCTGTTCACGAAGTGCGTCTTCACCCGGCCGACCCTCTTCTTCGAGGTGATCCAGCGCCGGGGCAACTCGCTCGGTTTCGGCGAGGGCAACTTCCGCGCCCTCTTCGAGGCCATCGAGCGCGAACAGGCGAAGCGGGGAACCCTTTAGGCCCCCCGGCCGGGGACGGCGCGCCGCGCGCAGAGGCGGCGGCTGCCGCCGCTCCCCCCGTCTCCCGCCAACCGCCCTTCCCTTCCCCGCCATGCCTCACTACCACCGACTCGGGACGCTGCCGCGCAAGCATCACCTCCGGTTTCCGCGCGACCCGGCGGCGAGCCACCTGGGAGAGGGCCTGCACTACGAGCATGTCATCACCACGGAGGGTTTCGACCGGGCCTATGCGATCGTCTACCACCTCAAGCCGCCGACCCGGGTGAAGCGCGTGGAGCGGTACCGCGAGTTCCGGCTCACGGCGGCGGGGCCGACGCCGCTCCGGCATCACCACCTGAAGTCGGCCGGCCTGGCCCGCGCGGGGGATCCCTACACGGGGCGGGTGCCGCTGATGTTCAACGCGGACATCGGCTGCTACCGTTGCCGCCCCGCCACGGCGATGGCGGCGGACTACGACTTCTACCGCAACGGGCGAAGCGACGATGTCATCTTCGTGTGGTCCGGCGGCGGCTGGCTCGAGTCGCAGTACGGCCGGCTGCGCTACCGGCAGGACGACTACCTCGTCATCCCGCGCGGCACGATCTACCGGCTGGTGCCGGACGACATCGCGCGGGAGGACTACCTCATCCTCGAGTCGACGCACCCGGTCCGGATCCCGGCGCGCTACCTGCATGCCGAGGGCCAGATCCGGCTGGGCGCGCCCTACAGCGAGCGCGATTTCCATGGGCCGACCGAGACGCTGGTGGTGGATCGCGAGGGCGACTTCGCCGTCCTGACCAAGGACGGCGGCCGCTACACGCGGAATATCCTGGCCTCCCACCCGCACGACGTCGTGGGGTGGGACGGCTACCTGTATCCGTTCACCTTCAACGCGAATGACTTTGAGCCGATCACGGGGACGGTCCACCTGCCGCCGCCGATCCACCAGACTTTCGAGATCAACGGCTTTGTCATCTGCACCTTCGCCCCGCGCTACCTCGACCACCATCCCGACGCCATCAAGGTGCCGTGGGCGCACGACAACACCGAGGCGGACGAGGTGCTTTTCTATGTGCGCGGCCAGTTCGGCTCGCGCAAGGGCGTGGAGCCCGGCTCGTTCACCCTGCATCCCCAGGGCATCCCGCACGGCCCGCACCCGGGCACCACGGTCAAGAGTTTCGGGCACACGCGCACCGAGGAGCTGGCGGTCATGTTTGACACCCAGTACCCGCTGGAGCTGACGGAGCCGGCGCTGGCCATGGACGATCCCGCGTACCCTCTGTCGTGGCTGGACTAGGCGGGCCGCGGACCCGGACGCCCGGAGCCACGCATGGTTTGCCTATCGGCCGGCAACGGATAATCCCTACCCCATACCGGCCCATTCCGCCCGCTTCCCGCACCGCCATGCTCATCGATTTCCAGCAGCTTCCGCCGCGCGACTCCTATCCCTGGTTGATCGGCTCGATCAATCCCCGGCCCATCGCCTGGGTCGCGACGATTTCCTCCGCGGGCCGGACCAATCTCGCGCCGTTCTCGTTCTTCCAGGGTGTCTGCGCGAGCCCGCCCACGCTGCTGTTCACCGGGGCGAACGACCGGCATGGACGGAAGAAGGACACGATCGTGAATGTCGAGCAGGTGCCCGAGTTCGTCGTCAACATCGTGCCTTACGCCCTGCGCGAGCCGATGAACCAGACCTCCGCGCCGCTGCCGCATGGCGAGAGCGAGTTCGAGCGTTTCGGCATCGCGGCGGCCCCCTCCGCGCGGATCCGGCCTCCCCGGGTGGCGGAATCGCCCGTGGCCTTCGAGTGCAAGGTCGACCGCATCGTCCGCGTCGGGGAAGGTCCGCTGGCGGGCAACATCGTGATCGGCACCGTGCTCTGCGCCCACGTCAGCGAATCCGTGCTCGACGCCGAGGGGCACCTCGACCCGCGGAAGCTCGACACCATCGGGCGCATGGGCGGGGATTTCTACACCCGCACGACCGAGCTGTTCACCATCAGGCGGCCAGGCTGAGCACGGCGCGCTCCGTCATATCGCATTTTGGTTTCGTGAACGCCGCGGTTCCCCTCCATAGCTGCCCGACCTCCCATGTCTGATATCGTCATTGTTTCCGCTTCCCGCACCCCGCTCGGTGCTTTCCAGGGCGCGCTGGCCGGCGTGCCGGCCTCGCGGCTCGGCGCCGCCGCCATCCAGGGCGCGCTGGCCCGCGCCGGAGTCGTCCCGGCCGACGTCACCGACGTCCTGATGGGCAACGTGCTCCAGGCCGGCCAGGGCCAGGCCCCCGCCCGCCAGGCGGCGATCCATGCCGGGCTGTCGCAGTCGGCGCGCGCCGTCACCCTCCACAAGGTGTGCGGTTCCGGCCTGCAGGCCGTCATGCAGGCCGCCCACGCGCTCCGGGCGGGCATGGGCTCGCTCTACGTGGCGGGCGGCATGGAGAACATGTCGCAGGCGCCGTATCTGCTGCCGAAGGCGCGCGACGGCTACCGGATCGGGCACCAGCAGGTGGTGGATTCGATGATCACGGACGGCCTGTGGGATCCCTACCACAACCTGCACATGGGCAGTTGCGCGGAGCAATGCGCCGCCAAGTACGCCTTCACCCGCGAGCAGCAGGACGCCTACGCCGCCGAATCATTCCGCCGGGCCAACGCCGCGCAGAAGGACGGTCGGTTCGCGGCCGAGATCACGCCCGTCGAGATCGCCGATGCCAAGGGCAGCGTGACCCGGGTCGAACTCGACGAGGGCCCCGGCAAGGTGCGCTACGACAAGATTCCCACCCTCAAGCCGTCCTTCCAAAAGGACGGCACCATCACGCCGGCCAATGCGTCGTCCCTCAACGACGGTGCCGCCGCCCTGGTGATCACCACGTCCGACATCGCCCGCGCCAAGGGACTGCAGCCCGTCGCCCGCGTCCTGTCCTTCGGCGCCCACGCCCAGGATCCGGTCTGGTTCACCACCGCGCCGGTCCAGGCGGCCCAGTCCGCGCTGCAGGCGGCCGGGTGGTCGGTGGGGGACGTCGATCTGTGGGAGGTCAACGAGGCTTTCGCCGTCGTGCCGATGGCGTTCATGCGCGACGTCGGCGCGCCGCCCGAGCGGGTCAACGTGCGCGGCGGCGCCATCTCGCTGGGCCATCCCATCGGCGCCAGCGGCGCGCGCATCCTGGTCACGCTCCTGGCCGCGCTCCGCGAGCGCGGCGCCCGCCGCGGGCTGGCGGCCATCTGCATCGGCGGCGGCGAGGGGCTGGCGGCCTGCGTCGAACTCCTGTAAGTCCGCCGGCCGGATCCCTCCGCGACGCGCCCCGCGCGGTTTAAGGTGGAGTCCCGTCCGCCGGCGCCCTTTCTTCCCCTCCATCCCCTTCCTCCCCGCATGAGCACCGGCTTTATCTGGCAGCCTCAGGATCACGCCTGGACCCGCGAGTCCCACGTCGCCCGCTTCATGGCCCGGCACGGCCTGGCCACGTATGACGACCTTCACGCCGCCTCGGTGCGGGACACGGCGTGGTTCTGGGACGCGGTGATGCAGGACACCGGGATCGAATGGACCCGGCCGTACGCGCGCGTGAAGGATGAGTCGCGGGGCTTTCCCTGGACCCGCTGGTTCGTCGACGGCCAGGTCAACGTCACTCACAACTGCCTCGACCGCCACGTGCGCGACGGTCACGGCGGCGAGACGGCGCTGTATTTCGAGGCCGATTCCGGCCGGCGCGAGGACGCCGGGCGGGTGACTTTCGCCGAGCTGTCCGCGTTGGTGGACCGCTGCGCGGGCGGCCTGCGGGCCGCGGGAGTCGGGCCCGGCGACAGCGTCGGCCTGTACGCGCCCATGCAGGTCCAAACCGTGGTCGTGCTGTTCGCCGCCATGAAGCTCGGGGCTCGGTTCGTCCCGATCTTCTGCGGCTACGGCGAGGAAGCGCTGCGCGAGCGCCTGGATTCCTGCGGGGCGAAGGTGCTCTTCGCCTGCGGCACCCTCACGCGCCGGGGCAAGCCCGCCGACACCGCCGCCATCGCGCGCGCCGCCGCCGCCAAGGTGCCGTCGGTCACCCGCACGGTCTGGACCGACACCCCCGACTGGACGGCGTTCCTGGACTCGGGCCGGCCCGTGACCGCCTGCGCGCCGACCGCGGCGGAGGAACCCTGCCTCATCATCTACACCAGCGGCACCACCGGGCGCCCCAAGGGCACCGTCCACACGCACGCCGGCTGCCTCGCGCAGACCGGCAAGGAGCTGCGTTACGCGTTCGACGTCCGGCCCGGCGAGCCGTTCTTCTGGGTGACCGACATCGGCTGGATGATGGGCCCCTGGGAAATCATCGGCTGCCTGCTCTACCGGACACCGGTGGTGCTGTTCGACGGCGCGCCCAACCACCCCACGAGCGACCGGATCTGGGAGATCTGCGCGCAGCTCGGCGTGGTCACGCTCGGCTGCTCGCCGACGCTCATCCGGTTGCTGATGCGCGCGACGGACGGCCGCGGCCCGGGCGGGCACGACTTGTCGGCGCTGCGGGTCATCGGTTCGACCGGCGAGGTGTGGGACGAGGCCAGCTACCTCTGGTGCTTCGAACAGGTCGGCCGGCGACGTTGCCCGATCGTCAACATCTCCGGCGGCACCGAGATCATCGGCTGCCACCTGTCGCCGACCCCGCTCACCCCGCTCAAGGCCTGCTCGCTCGGCGGACCGGCGCTCGGGATGGATGTCGCGGCGTTCACGGACGAGGGCCGGCCGGCCCCGCGCGGCACGATGGGTCACCTGGTCTGCCGGCAGCCGGCCCCGTCGATGACCAAGAGCTTCCTCCACGACGACGAACGCTACCTGGAAACCTATTTCCGGAAATTTCCCGGCATCTGGTACCACGGCGACTGGGCCCTGGCCGACCAGGACGGCCAGTGGTTCCTCTTTGGCCGGACCGACGACACTATGAAGGTGGCGGGTAAACGGGTGGGGCCGGGCGAGGTCGAGGGCGCCTTGACGGCCCACGCGGCGGTCAGCGAGGCGGCCGTGATCGGGGTGCCCGATGAACTCAAGGGCACCGCACTCGTCTGCTTCGTGGTGCTCAAACCCGGCCAGGCGGCCACGGAGGCGGAGCTCGTGCGGCAAGTGGCAAAGCAGCTCGGCAAACCGCTGGCCCCGAAACATGTATTCAGCCTTCCGGCATTGCCGAAAACCCGCAGCGGCAAGATCGTGAGGTCCGCCATCACACGCGTCTTCCTCGGTCAGCCGGCCGGTGACATCTCGAGCATCGACAACCCGGCCGCATTCGAACCGATCGCGCAGCTCGCCACCAAACCTGCCTAGGCAGATCACATAGGCCCTGTGGCCTAACATTGCGTCATTGCCTTCGGGGCGAGGCGGATTTCCGTCTGGAGGCATGAAACACTCCCAACTGCTCTTTGCGACGTTCGGCCTGTCGGCTGGTGCGTTGGCGCCTTTGGCTGCGACCGAGGCGATGATCCCCGTGGCCTTCAGTCTCGATTACATGGACCGTTCGGTTTCGCCCGGGGCGGATTTCAATCGTTATGCCAACGGCGGCTGGCTGGAGCGCACGGAGATTCCGGCCGACAAATCGCGCTGGGGGGCGTTCGACGCCCTGGGCGAGAACAACTGGCGGCGCATCCGCGGGCTGCTCGAGGAGGCGGCGGCGGACCCCGGTCCGGCGGGCACCACGCGGCAGAAGGTGGGCGACTTTTTTGCGACCGCCCTGGACACGGCCGCGATTGACGCCGCCGGCCTGAAGCCGATCGAGGCCGAGCTGGCGCGGATCGAGGCGCTGGGGAGCGTCGACGACCTGGCGCGCTACGTGGCCGACGCGCACGCGCATATCGGCGCCCCGCTGTTTTCCTTCAACATCTACGCGGACCAGAAGAAAAACGACGACGTCGCGTTCTACCTGCTGCAGGGCGGGATGAGCCTGCCGACGCGCGACTACTATTTCGACGAGGCGCACGCCAAGGTCCGGACGGCCTTCATCGAACACGTCGCCCGCCTGCTGGAGCTGGCCGGCGCCGCGGCGGAGTCCGCCCGGGCGCAGGCCGAGACCGTGTTCGACCTCGAGCGCGCGCTGGCGCAGGACGCGAAGCCGCCCGCGGAGCTGCGCGATCCGCTGGCCAACTATCACAAGCTGACGCGCGCCGAGGCGGCGGCCGCGGCCGCGGGTTTCCCGCTGCCGACCTACCTCGAGGCGCTCGGCCTGCCCGAGGCGGAGCGCGATCTGATCATGGGCCAGCCGCAGTTCTTCGCGTCGCTCGGCCGGCTGCTCACCGAGCGCCCGCTCGCGGAGTGGAAATCCTACCTCCGCTACCAGGCCCTCGCGGCCGCGGCGCCCTACCTGGCGGCGCCGTTCGAGAACGAGCGCTTCCGCTTCTACCAGCAGGTCCTCAGCGGCGTGCCCCAGCAGGAACCCCGCTGGCGCCGGGCCGCCACGGTCCTGGACGGCACCATCGGCTTCGCGGTCGGCCGGCTCTACGTCGAACGCTACTTCCCGCCCGCGGTGAAGGCCCGCCTCGAGTCGATGGTCGACAACATGCGCGGGGTGCTGAAGGACCGGATCCTCGCCCTCGACTGGATGTCGGACGCGACCAAGGCCCGGGCGCTGGAGAAGCTCGCCGCCTTCCGCGTCGTCATCGGCGCCCCCGAGGAGTGGCGCGACTACTCGGCGCTGGAGGTCGCGCGCGACGGCTTCTACGCCAACGTCCACCGCGCGTTCGCGTTCGATCACCGGCGGCAGCTGGCCAAGTTCGGCCGGCCGTTCGACCGGAGCGAATGGCTCCGGACGCCGCAGCAGGTGAACGCCTACTACCAGCCCTCGGCGGGCCAGCTGGTGTTCCTCGCCGGCATCCTGCAGCCGCCGTACTTCGACCCGGCGATGGACGACGCCGTCAACTACGGCGCCATCGTCGCGGTCATCGGCCACGAGATCACGCACGGTTTCGACGACAAGGGGCGGTTGTACGACGCGCAGGGCAACCTGGCCGACTGGTGGACGGCGGAGGACGCGGAGAAGTTCAACGCCCGGGCGCAGAAGCTGGTCGAGCAGTACGGTGCGTACGAGGCGCTGCCGGGCCTGTTCGTCAACGGCAAGCTCTGCCTCGGCGAGAACATCGCCGACCTCGGCGGCACCTCGATCGCGTTCGAGGCGCTGCAGCGCTCGCTGCGCGGCAAGGAGCGGCCGCTCATCGACGGGCTGACTCCCGAGCAGCGCTTCTACATCGCGTGGGCGCAGGTCTGGCGGACGAAGTTCCGCGACGACGCCCTGCGCCGCGCCGTCGCCACCGGCCCGCACTCCCCGGGCATGTTCCGCGCCTACGGCCCCCTGGTGAACCAGCAGTCCTTCTTCGACGCCTTCGGCATCAAGGAAGGCGACCCGCTCTGGCGGAAGCCCGAGCAACGGGCGAAGATCTGGTAGCGCGCCGGCCGCCGGCGCCGGCGTCACGCCGCCGGCTTGGGCAGGGCCTTGGCCACCACGAAGAGGAGGACTACGACGACCAGCGCCAGCGCGCCCCAGAAGAGGTAGCTGGCCTTCAGGCCGCCGAACAGGGTGCGGGCGGCGGGGTTGGGCCCGGCGGCGGCCAGGGTGGCCACGCTCCGGCTGGCGGTCAGCAGCCGGCCGGCGACCAGGCTGAGGTCGTAGCGCGGGGCGGCGGCGTCGTCGTTGCCGAAGGCGAGCGCGAAACCCTCCGTCTCGGCGACCTTGAACACCAGCCGGACCACCGGATAGGTCGCCTGCGCCCGGCCGAGCGCGACGGCGGGATTGTCGCCGTTGTCCGTCTCGATCCAGATCGTGTCCGTGCGCAACCGCGCGGGCAGGTCGAACACCCGGGTCTCCGGCACCCCGGGCGCCGGGGTCCGGCTCCATTCCCCGGCCGCCAGCGGGCTCGCGACGGTCCCGCCGCCCGGGCCGGACACCTGTTCGTAAAGGCGCAGCTGCCGCTGGAAGAGCGGGGTGGACGACGTGAGCACGAGGCGCCGGAGCGGCAGGCCGGCCTGGGGCAGCGTCAGCCGCCAGACGCTGACGGTCGGCCGTTTCGGGTCGGGCACCGCGACCGGCTCCAGGGTCAGGGAACGGGAGAGCGTGGTGCGCTCGAGGATATAGGGCACCTGGTTGCCGCCGTGCAGCAGGCGGAGGTCGGCCAGGTCGGAGCGCGCGCGGGCCAGGGTCTCGGGGTCGAGCTCCAGCTCCTGCACGCCGGGCCGGGCGAGGTGGACCGCCTTGCGCGCGGCCCAGTATTTGGTGTCGAGCGGCGCGCCGGCCAGCGGCACCTCGGGCAGCGGCGGCTCGGCCAGGCTCGCGCGCGGCTGGTAGTCGGGCGTCGGCTCGGGCGCGCCGGGCACCGCGAACGTGCCGGCCGCCTGCCGGAGGTCGCGGGCGAACGCGGCCAGGTCGTAGCGCGGCGCGGAGGCCTGCGGGTTGCCGGTGAGCAGCCGGTAGGGGCCGGCGGCCGCGGCCATGAAGGTCAGGTGCACCGGGTGCTGGCGCGCGCTCACCCCGTCCAGGGCCAGCGGGGGCGAGTCGCCGTGGTGGAGGTGCACGAGGATCTCGCGGGTGCCGGGGGCGAACGCGACCGGCAGGCCGAGCTGGGCCTGCGGGGGCACGCCGTCGAGAGCCACGCGGTAGACGGTGCCGGCGCCGACGATCCGTTCGCCGGGGACGCCGTCGTTCACCTCGCGCACGGCCACCGTCACCCGGCGCATGAACAGCGGCTCGCGGGTCTCCAGCGCCAGCTCGCGCACGGGCACGTGCCGGCCGTCGAGCTCGACGGTCAGCACCGTCTCGCCCGCGAACTCGTCGCGCCGCACGATCCGGGCCCCCAGCGGATCGAGCACCGGCGGACGGGCCTGCGCCGGCGCGGGCCGGACCCGCGCGCCCGTGAACCGCACCGGCCGCGCGTGCCGGTCGTCGAGCGCCACCTGCACGAAGGCCGCGGGGCGGCCGATCGCGATCCGCAGCTGCTCGGCGCCGAACTGGCGGAACAGCGGCACGGCCGGCCCGAGGGACTCCCAGGCCAGGCCGTCGGCCGACACGCTCACATGCGCCGCCTTCAGGAAGTAGGGCTCGTCGGTCTGCAGCTCGATGGCGTCGAGGCGCTCGTCCGTGCCGGTCCCGAGCGTCAGGCGCGTCAGCCCGTCGGCCTGCGTCGCCGCGAACGTCGCGGCGGACCGCGGTCCCGGCGTCGCTCCCGCCTCCGCCGCGAGGGGATCGCGGTCGAGGAAATAGGGCACCTCGCGGCCGGCGGCGTCGGTCACGCGCAGGTCCGCCAGCCCCGGCTGCGCCAGGTCGAAGGTCGACGCCGGCACCGCGATGCGGACCAGGCCCGGCGCCGCGACTTCGACCGGCTGGCGGTAGCGCCATTCGGTCGGGGTCAGCGCGGCCGCCAGCGGCGCGGCCAGCGCCAGCAGGAGCAGGGCGGCGGCGCGGTGGAACGGAAGCGGAGGAGGGTGCATCAGGGGGTTTCCTTCGGCGCCTTGTCGCCGCCCGGGACGAAGCGCTGGTAGGCGAACGAGGTGATGATGGCGATGACCGCGACCCCGAACAGCGCGCCGATGCGGTACAGGGCCTCGAGCCGGGCGAGGTCGTGGAAAAAAAGCTTGAGGATCGCCACGCCCAGCAGCCCGATCGCGGCGTAGCGGGGCGCGCGGCGGCGGCTCCAGATGCCGGCGGCCAGCAGGGCGAGCGCGAACAGCGCCCACGCGATCGTGTAGGTCATGTCGCGCGCGAAGTTGCCCGAGAAGCGGAACGCCAGGGCCGGCGTGCCGGGCGGAGTGAAATAGTCCGCGATCTCGAGGTTGAGCAGCAGGAACGCCAGCCCGGCGCCGAGCGCCTGCAGCAGCGGCGGGGCGTTGAGGCCGAGGACCCGCTCCCGCGGCGGCGCCAGGAACCGGGCCGCGGCGAAGAGGGCGACGGTGGCGACGCCGTAGGCGTAGAGGTACCAGTTGAGGATCGGGGTGTCGCCGCGCACGTGGTAGCCGAACACCGCCGGGTTGAACGCCAGCCGGGCGAAGGCGGTGACCAGCAGCACCACGCCGACGGCGCGCAGGCCGGGGTGCGGGATCCGGTGGTAGAGCCAGCACAGGGCCGCGCCCTCCAGCGCCCAGGCGACCGTCAGCCACTGGCGGTCGAACTGCACGGGGAAGATGAGCGTGACGAACAGCAGCGTCGCGCCGCCGAACCACGCGAGCTGGCTCAGCCGGCGCGGGTCCGCGTCCGGCGGCCGCCGCGCCAGCGCGAGCAGGCTGATGAGCGGGGGCAGGGCGAACATCGCGGGCAGCACGCCCATGAAGCCGTTCGGCGCGGCGCGGTCGACCAGCCGGTAGACGAGCGGGAAATGCGCCACGCCGCTCAGCGCGGCCACCGCCCAGGGGCCGGTCAGGCCCGTGAACCGGGCGGTGAAGGCGAAGGGGAACGCGGCGAAGACCGCGTAGAACCCGAAATGCCAGCAGAGCGGGATCGCCGGCGCGCCGGGATCGAAGTGCCGCGACTGCCAGGCGTACTGGAGCGCGGCCGCGCCGGCGAGCGCGCAGGCCGGCAGCCACTCGATGACGAGCAGGCGGGTGAGGCCCAGGGTCAGGCCGACCAGCAGCAGCGCCAGGCCAAACACCGCCGAGGGGTCGGGCACCGCCAGCCGCAGGCACACCATGATCAGCAGCAGGAAGGGCAGCAGCGACGAGAACGCCGGGATTTGCGCGCGCGCGTCGCCGAACACCCCGCCCAGCCGGCCGCCCGCCGCCTGCGGGAGGCGGTCGCCGAGCCGCCGCGCCAGCCACAGGCTGGCGGCGAAGAAGAAGACCGCGAAGCCGCCGAGCACCACCAGCAGCGACGGCGCGAACACCAGCGCCGCGGGCACGCGGAAGACGCACAGGCCCGTGGCCAGCAGGGTGAGCACCAGCACCGCGGCCACGGCGGCCAGCGACGCGCTCAGCACGGCGAGCCCGACCGCGAGCAGGTCGACGAGCAGGATCGCCGGCCAGATCAGCAGCGACACGGTCTCGAGCTTGGCGATGGGAAAGAGCATCAGCAGCAGCGTGAGCGGCGGGAACAGCTGGCTCCACCACGTGGGCGCCGCCTCCGCGCGGTGCCGCTGCAGGAGCAGGGGGTAGGCGGTGTGCAGCGCGGCGAACCCGAGGTAGCCCGCGAGGGCCCACGGCAGCAGCGGGTCCGTCAGGTGCCGCGCCGTCCAGGCCGACAGCAGGCCGAACACGGCCAGGCCGGCCGGCAGGTGCAGCCGCGAGAGCCGCGGGTCGAGCCAGGCCAGCGCGAGCAGCACCGCGTCGGCCAGCCCGATGAAGGCGAAGACCAGCCCGGGGCGCGCCCCCACGGCCGGGTAGTCGAGCAGGTGCCAGGCGAAGCCCAGCGCGACGGCCGGCAGGCCGGCCGCCGACCCCAGGATCGCCGCCGTGGCCCGCTCGAGCCGGCGGGCCGCCAGGTAGACGGCGAAGTACAGGGCGCAGAACCCGAGGCAGACCGTCACCACCGTCCCGGCGTGCTCCGCGACCGGTATCTCCGCGGTCCAGCGCAGCAGGAGCAGCGCCGTCACGCCCGCGGCCGTCGTCACCAGCGGCCCGAGGTAATCACGCCACGCCACCGCGAACCAGCCGAGGCTGGCCGCAACCACGAAGCCGAAGAACAGCGCCGGCCGGGCCGCGATCCCGGGCTGGTCGACGAAGAGCCAGGCGAAGCCGAGGGCCACCGCGGGAAACAGCGCCGCGCAGGCGACCAGCGCCGTCGACTCGCGCTCCAGGCGCCGGGCCGCCTCGCGCGCCGCGAGGAACAGGGCGCAGAACCCGAGGCAGACCGTCATCGCCGTCACCGTCTTCTCCGGCGCGTAGAACTTCGCCGCCCAGCCGATCATCATCAGCACCGTGCCCCCGGCGCCCAGCGGCACGAGGTGGAACCAGCGCCGGTGCAGGGCCACCGCCACGAGGCCGGTGTCGAGCAGGGCGAGGTAGCCGAAGAGCCCGGCGGGGTTGTCGTGTCCGGTCGACACCAGCACCGGCGTCAGGAAGCCGCCGAGCAGGCCGAGGATGGCGACCACCTGCGCCTCCAGCCGCACGGCCAGGGTGAAGGCGGCGGCCGTGATGAGCGACATCAGCAGGAACATGGCCCCCGGCCCGAGGAAGCCGTACACGTGCCGGCCGCAGGCGAAGGTCACGACGTAAAGCGACACGATGCCCGTGGCCACCAGCGTCTGGGCCGGGGCGGTGTACCCGCGGCGGGTCAGCGCGACGCCGCCGACGATCAGGCCGGCGCCGAACACGAAGCCGAGCGCCACGCGCACCTCGGGCGGGATCCAGTTATGCTCAAAGGCGTACTGGACGAAGTAAGCGACGCCGAACAGCAGCGCGACGCCGCCGAGCCAGGCGAAGAGCTTCGCGCCCATGAACTGCTCCCAGTTGATCCGCGGGCGCGGCGCGGCGGGGGGCGGCGGCGGAACGGCGGGAATCGGCGGCGGCGCCACGACCGGCGGCGCCTCGATCACGGGCGGGAGCGGTTCCGGCTCGGCGGGAACGGGCGGCGGGGCGATCACCGGCGGCGGCGCGACGGCGGCGGGGAGAGGGGCGGGCGGCGCGACCGGCGCGGCGACGTCCGCCGGCGCCGGGGCGGGCGCCCGGGCGGCGACGGGATGCCCGGGCCGCTGCCGGAGCTCGTCCTGCAACTCCTCCAGGCGTTGCCGGAGAAGGCGCGTCTCGTCGCGGAGGCCGCTGATCCTGATGAGTGCCCAGATTGGGAAGGCGATCAGGACGGCCGCAAGGTAGAGCAGCAGCAACGCGATGAGTGCTTCCATAAAGGGGGCTCGCGGTTTCCTTACTGACCGGGCGTCCGGTGCTTGGCAAGCCCGGCGCCCGGCCCGGCGCGCCCCGGGATTTTCTTGCGACCCCAAACCGGCGCTGCCGTGATGCCGGGCATGGGGCTTACGATCTGGAGTAATCACGAACTGCGGGCCGGGGAGGGGGCCTGGCTGGCCCGGGCCCTCGCCGAGGCGGGCCACCGGCTGGTCATGTCGGCCGGCGCGACGCGCCTGGTCCTGCAGGGCGGGGGGTCGGACTCCGCGCTGGCCGGCGCGGACGTCGTGCTGGGCCAGCCCGCGCCCGAGGACGTGCTGGCGGCGCCGGGGGTGCGCTGGATCGAGATCTCGACCGCGGGCTACGCGCGCTACGACCGGCCGGAATTCCGCGCGGCGATGCAGGCGCGGGGAACGGTCGTCACCAATTCCTCGGCCGTGTTCGCCAATCCCTGTGCCGAGCACGTGCTGGCGGGCATGCTCGCCGTCGGGCGCGAGCTGCCGAAGTACGTGCGCAACCAGGCGGGCCCGCGGGAATGGGGCTATCTCGAGGGCCGGTACTCGGCCGATACGCTCACGGGCAAGACGGTGGTCCTGCTCGGCTTCGGGGCGATCGGGCGGCGGCTGGCGGAGCTGCTGGCGCCGTTCCGCTGCCGGGTGATTGCCGTGCGGCGGTCGCCCCGCGGCGACGAAGGGGTGGAGGTGGTCGCCGAGGCGCGGCTGGCGGAAGCGCTGGCTGCTGCGGATCACGTGGTCAACCTCCTGCCGGATGCGTCCGGGACCCGCGGCTACTGCGACGCCGCCCGCTTCGCCGCCATGAAGCGCGGGGTGCACTTCCACAACATCGGCCGCGGCTCGACCGTGCGCGCGGACGACCTGCTGGCGGCACTCCGTTCCGGCCAGGTCGGCTCGGCCTGGCTGGACGCGCTCGACCCCGAGCCGCTGCCGCCCGACGATCCCCTGTGGCGCGCGCCCAACTGCCATATCACGCCCCACGTCGGCGGCGGGCACCGCGACCAGGACCTCAACCTGGCCCGCCATTTCGTCGACAATCTCCGCCGCTTCGAACGCGGTGAACCCCTGGTGGACCGGGTGATGTGAGCCGCCCCGCGCCCGTTCGGAACCCCGGACGGCCGGCGCTGGTCAGCAAGGATAGCGTGGAATAAGGGACGGGCCTGCCCGCTCATACCCCCGCCAACCCGTTGGCATCCCTTTCAATCCCCGGCGCCGGCATGCCGCCGTCCGCCCGCGGAGCGACCAACCCGAAACCCTAATCCCCCCTCGTATGAACAAGACCCATCGTTCGATCATCGTGGCCGCCGCCCTGGCAGGCCTCTACGCCGGCGCCCTCACCCTCAAGGCCGCCGCGGCGGACGCCGCCGGCAGCGCCGCCCCCACCACCACCGAAAAAGGCAAGGACTCATGCAAGGGCAAGGACGGCTGCCACGGTAAGGACGGCTGCAAGGGTAAAGACGGCTGCAAGGGCAAGGATGGCTGCAAGGGCAAGGACACCTGCAAGAGCGCGGATGGCAAAGACACCTGCAAGGCGAAGGACACCTGCAAGGCAAAGGATGGCTGCAAGGGCAAGGACGGCTGCAAGGGCAAGGACGGCTGCAAGGCGGCCGACGAAAAGAAGCCGGACCAGAAATAATCGGGTCCGCGGGCGGAGACGGAGGCCGGGATGTCACCCCGGCCTCTTGCTTGCGCCCGGACTTCCCTCCCGGTCCGATTCCGCTACAACGTTCTCGTTCCCGAGCCATGCCCGCCAACCCCTACAACGGCTACACCGATTACGGCATCGGCATCGGCCTGCGGGTCCCGCACTACGACCACATCCTCGCCGAGCAGCCCACGGTCGATTGGTTCGAGATCATTTCGGAGACCTTCATGGTCGACGGCGGGCGGCCGCTTGAGGTGCTGGACCGCATCCTCGAGCAGTACCGCGTCGTCCAGCATGGGGTGTCGCTCTACTTCGGCTCGGCCGAGGCCCCCAACCGCGCGCACCTGCGGAAACTCAAGGCGCTGACCCGGCGCACGCAGACGCCGTGGCTGTCCGACCATCTGTGCTGGGGCAGCGTCGACGGCACCTACTCGCACGACCTGCTGCCGATGCCGTACACGCGGGCGGCCGCGCGGCGGACGGCGGAGAAGATCCGCGCGGTCCGCGACTTCCTCGAGATCCCGATCGCGGTCGAGAACGTGAGCTCCTACGCCGAGTACCACGTTTCGGAAATGACCGAGTGGGAGTTCCTCACGGAGGTGGTCGAGCGGGCGGACTGCGGAATCCTGCTCGACGTGAACAACATCTATGTCTCGTCGCGGAACCACGGTTTCGACCCCCACGCGTACCTGGACCACGTGCCGGCGCACCGGGTCGCGCAGATCCACATCGCCGGGCACACACGCTTCGAGAAGTACCTCCTCGACACGCACGACCACCCGGTGCTCGACCCGGTGTGGAAGCTCTACGCCCACGCCATCCGCCGCTGCGGCGTCACGGCCACGCTGCTGGAGTGGGACGACAAGATCCCGTCCTTCCAGGAGGTGCACGACGAGGCCCTGAAGGCCAACGCCTTCATCGCCGGGGCGCGCGCGGCCGCGGCGGTCCGGGGATCCTGAGCATGCCCCGGCCCGCCGCGAAAATCCGGATCCCGGCCCGTGTGGGCTCGACCGCCGAGCTGGCCGAGTTCCAGCGCGCCGTGTGGGGGCTGGTGTCCCGGCCGCTGACGCCGGGCCACCGCATGCAGCGCCGCGCCGCGGACGGCCGGCCGACGCGCGAGGTCGCGGGCCGGATCGTGAAGCCCAGCGACCGGCTCACGGCCCTGGAACGGCTCGAAATCTACAACCGGATGTACTGGTTCCGCGTGCTCGACAGCCTGCACGAGGATTGCCCGGGCCTGCGCGCGGTGCTCGGCGAACGCCGGTTCCTGCGGCTGGCCGAGGCTTACCTGGTCCGGTACCCGTCGCGCTCGCCCACGCTGCGCGACCTGCCGTCGCGGCTCGCGCGGTTCATCCGCGAGGCCCCGCGCTGGACCCGCCCGCACACGGCGCTCTGCCACGACCTCGCGCGCTTCGAGTGGGCGCAGGTGGAGGCGTACGACGGCGCGGCGCGGCCGCGGTTCGCGGCGGCGGACCTGCGCGCAGCCGACCCGGGCCGGCTGCGCCTGGCGCTGCAGCCGTACCTGCAGCTGCTGGAGCTGCGCTACCCGGTCGACGACTACCTGATCGCGATCAAGCAGCGCACGGCGCTGCTCCGCGGCGACGCCAGCCACGCGCCGGCGGGCCTGCGCCCGGGGCGCCGCAGCCGGGTGCCGCGGCCCCGGCGGCAGGCCTGCCAGGTCGCGATCCACCGCCTCGACGGCCGGATCTATTTCAAGCGGCTCGAACCTGCGGCGGGTCGCATCCTCCGGGCCATCCGCGCCGGCCGCCCGCTGGCGCGGGCCCTGGCGGCGGGCCTGCCGCCGGGCCGCCGGCCTCCGCCCGGGGCGGCGGACCGCGTCCAGGCCTGGTTCCGGACGTGGATGCAGCTCGGCTGGTTCTGCCGCCCGGAATAAATCTCCGACCCTCGACTCTTCTCCCCATGCAACTGCGCTCCCTCCTGGCCAAGCTCGATTTTGTCGCATCATCCTTCCAGTCGCTGCTCCTGCTCGCGATCCGGCTCTACTGGGGCGGGTCCTTCGCCCTGACGGGCTGGGGCAAGCTGGCCAACCTCGAGCGGACGGCGGGATTCTTCGCGTCGCTCGACCTGCCGCTCCCCAAGGTCAGCGCGCTGCTGGCCGGCGCCACCGAGTGCGTCGGCGGCGGGCTGCTGGCGGTCGGGCTCCTGGCCCGCCCCGCCGCGGTGCCGCTGATCTTCACGATGGCCGTGGCCTACGCGACCGCGGAGCGCGCGGCGCTGCAGGCGATCACGACCGATCCGGACAAGTTCGTGACGGCCGCCCCTTTCCTCTTCCTGTTCGCCGCGGTGCTCGTGCTCGTGTTCGGCCCCGGCCGCTTCGCGCTCGACGCCCTGCTGTTCCGCGGCGCGCCGGCCAAGGCGTAGGCGGCCCTCACGCGCCCGGGCCGGGCGGATTGAAGAGGTCGTCGTACGCGTGCGCGACCGTGCAGGAGAGGAAGGGGCACAGTACCAGCGAGACGACGACCACGCCGAGCAGCCCGAGGCCGAAGACCGCGATGTTGAGCGGCCCGGACTGGGCGGCCAGCCCCGCCATGATCATCATGCCCACCGGCACGGCGGCCAGGAGCAGCACGATCAGGCTGAGCGTCAGCATGAGCCCGAACACGCGGAACCACTGCGCGGTCACGACCTGCCGGCCCAGCTCCATCGCGTCCCAGAAGGGCAGGCCCTTCTCGCGCACGATGACGTAGGTGAACGCCCAGCACACCATCAGGTAGATGCCGGGCAGGATGAGGCAGAGGAAGCCGAGGAGGGTCAGCAGCGTGGTGACGAACGTGGCCAGGGCGAGCTGCAGGAAGGCCACGCTGAACCCGCTGAACGCCTCGCCCAGGTCGACCGGCTGGCCGCGGGTCTTCTGCAGGACGTAGTAGTACAGTCCGCCGTAGAACACGCCCGAGAGGAAAAGCGACGCCAGCACGCCCACGAACGGGATCGAGCCGGCCATGCCGGCGCAGAAGCCGATGAGCAGGGTGACGCCGAGGACCGGAAAAAAGTTGGCGCGGCCGCTGGCGAAGCCGCGGCGCAGGCAGTCGCCGATGTCGAGGGGCGCCGCGCGCGTGATGAGGTCAGGGGCGGAAACCGCCGGCGCCGGGGCCGGGGCGGCGGGCGTGACGGGCGCGGCCGCCGGGACGCCCGCGGCCGCCACGGGCGGGGGCTGGGCGCCGCCGCCGAATTCCGGGAAATCCCCGAGCGTCTTCCAATCGGTCTCCTCCGCCCGCCGCGCGCGGGTCTGCAGGTTGGCGCGGCCGCCCTCCATCCAGGAGCGAATCTGGTGGATCGAGGCGGGTCCGTACTCTTTGCCGTCAGCGCCGAGAATGATGAACATGGGGCGGAGTGTGCGGTTTGGGCGCGCGAGGTCAACGGCAGGCTCGGGCGCGCGGGCCTGCGCGGGGCGGCTAGTCCTCGCCGGATTTCTCGGACACGCGCCGGCGGAGATGTTTGGTGATCTTCTTCACCTCGGCGCGGTGCCGGTGGTGGGCGGGGCGGTCGACCGCGCGCACGGCGTGCGCCGCCGCCCGCTGCAGCCGCCCGTAGGCCTGCCAGCGGGCGGGGTCCAGCGACCCGTCCGCCAGCGCCGCCCGGACGGCGCAGCCGGGCTCGGCGTCGTGCCGGCAGTCGCGGAAGCGGCACCGGGCGGCGAGCGCGGCGACGTCGGCGAACTCGCCGGCCACGCCTCCGGCGGCGGCCCACGGCTGGATCTCGCGCATGCCGGGCGTGTCGATGATGAGGGCGCCTCCGGGCGTGACGAGCAGCTCGCGCTGCGTGGTGGTGTGCCGGCCCTTCTGGTCGGCCGTGCGCACCTCCTGCGTGGGCAGCACCCGGTCGCCCATCAGCCGGTTGATCAGCGTGGACTTGCCGACGCCGGACGAGCCCAGCAGCGCGACCGTGCGCCCGGGCTGCAGCCACGGGGCGAGCGCCTGGAGGCCGCGGCGCGTGCGGGCGCTGACGACGAGCACGGGCACCTGCGGCGCGACCTCCGCGATCTCGCGGCGCCGCGCCGCCGCGTCGTCGTTCAGGTCGGCCTTGTTCAGCACCACGACCGGCTCGGCGCCGCTCGCCCACGCGGCCGCGAGGTAGCGCTCCAGCCGGTGGAGGTGGTAGTTGCCGTCGAGCCCGCTGACGAGGAAGACCGTGTCCACGTTCGCCGCGACCACCTGCTCGCGCGCCTCGTCGCCGGCGGCCCGCCGGGAAAACCGCGTGCGGCGCGGCAGCACCGCGTGGATGGCGGCGCGGGCCGGGTCGCCCGGCTGCGGCGTGACGACGACCCAGTCGCCGACCACCGGAAAATCCGCGGGCGAGCGCGTGGCGTTGACAAATTTCCCGGTGCACTCGCCCAGCTGCGCGCCGGCCTCGCCCGTGACCTCGCAGTGGCCCTTGAGCTCGAGAGTGACCCGCGCCGGCACGCCGCCCTCCGCCGCGTGGGCGGCGAAGGCGGACGCGAAGAATTCGTTCCAGCCCAGGGCGGAGAGGGTCATGGGCGGGGAGCTTGGAGGCTTTCGTTCGCCGGGGCCAGACCAGAGCCGGCGCGATGGCGGGTTTGGCGGCGCCGATTGTCGGATCACACCAGAACCCTCCTTCCTCACCCATGAGAAAATCCCTCCTGTCCTCCCTGGCCCGCGGGCTCGGCCTCGCGGCGCTGTGCGCCGCGGCCGTCCACGCGCAGACCGACTACTCGCCCGCCTACCTGGTCACCACCCTGGCCGGCAGCTCCAGCATCGGCAGCACCGACGGCCCGGGCGCGGCCGCGCGCTTCACGAATCCCGCCGGCATCGCGGTCGACGCCGCGGGCAACCTCTACGTGGCGGACAACGGCAACTTCGTCGTGCGCAAGATCACGCCGGCAGGCGTGGTGTCCACGTTCGCCGGCGCGGCCGGCTTCAGCGGCACGGCGGACGGCGCCGGTGCCGCGGCGCGCTTCGACGGACTGGTCGGCATCGCGGTCGACGCCGCGGGCAACCTCTATGTGGCCGACACCGGCAACCACACCGTGCGCAAGGTGACGCCCGAGGGTGTCGTGACGACGCTCGCCGGTTCCCCGCGCGAACCGGGCAGCGCGGACGGCACCGGTGCCGCGGCGCGCTTCTTCCTGCCCACCGGCGTGGCCGTCGACGGCGCCGGCATGGTTTTTGTGGCCGATCGCGGCAACCACCTCATCCGCAAGATCGCTCCCGACGGCAGCGTGTCGACGGTGGCGGGGTTCGTGGGCGAGTCCGGCGACGCCGACGACTCCGTGGCCGACGCGCGCTTCGCCCCGCCGTGGGGGATCGCGGTCGACGCATCGGACAATCTCTACGTGACGGACCAGGAGCACCGCATCGTGCGGAAGATCACCCCGGGCGGGCAGGTCACCCGGATCGCGGGCGTTTCGTCGGCGGGGGGCGATCCGGTCGAGAGCGCGGACGGACCGGCGCTCGATGCCCAATTGGGCGCGCCCTGGGGCGCGGCGGTGGATGCGGCGGGCAACGTCTATTTCGCGGACAGCCACTTCAACACGATCCGGAAAATCACGCCGGATGGGAACGTGGTGACCGTGGCGGGCCTGCCCAGCCAGATCGGCGACGAGGACGGCAGCGGCGGCGCGGCTCGCTTCAACTACCCGACCGCCGTCGCGGCCGACGCGGCCGGCAACGTGTACGTGGCGGACAACCAGAACAACACGATCCGCAAGGTGACGCCGGCGGGGACGGTCACCACGGTGGCCGGCCTGTCGGTGTTCGCCAGCGCCGACAGCACCGACGGCACGGGAGCGGCGGCCCGCTTCTATCAGCCGGACGGCGTCGTCGCCAACGCCGCCGGGGACCTCTTCGTGGCCGACACCGGCAACCACACCCTCCGCAAGGTCACCGCCGCCGGCGTGGTCACCACCCTGGCGGGTTCACCCGGGGTGCCCGGCTATGCCGACGGCACGGGCGCCGCGGCCCGCTTCAACCGCCCCGCCGACGTCGCGCTGGACAGCGCGGGCAATCTCTACGTGGCCGACACCTACAGCCTCGTGATCCGCAAGGTCACGCCGGCGGGCGTCGTGACCACGCTGGCCGGCCAGCCCGGCGTGCAGGGCACGGCGGACGGCAGCGGCGGGTCGGCCCAGTTCACCTTCCCGGTCGGCATCGCGACGGACGGAGCGGGGAACGTGTTTGTCGCCGACGGCAACCGCCTGCGCAAGGTGACGCCGGCCGGGGTGGTGACGACCCTGCCCGACGCCAGCCAGCCGTACACGACGTACCGGGACGTGGCGGTCGACGCCGCGGGCAATGTCTACGCCAGCGATCCGGCCTACGTGGAGATCGTGAAGATCAGCCCCGCCGGCGACATCACCCGCGCCTACGCCGAACACCGGTTCACGCCCTACCGCCTGGCGCTGGACGGGAGCGGCACGCTGTGGACGACGGATTTCGAGGGCTTCCGCATCGGGCGGCTGCAGGCGGACGGCAAGATCGCGACCGTGGCGGGGCTGACGCTGGCCCGCGGCAACACGGACGGGCTCGGCGAGGTGGCGCGGTTCTACGGCACCGCCGGCATCGCGGTCGACGCGGCGGGGAACTTCTACGCCGCCAGCGGCAGCATCTACACCAACACCCTCCGCAAGGGCCAGCTGGCCGGCCCCCCGACGATCTCGGCGCACCCGCAGAACGCGGCCGTGCCCACCGGCGGCAACGTGCAGTTCAGCGTCACGGCGGCCGGCGTGCCGGCGCCGACCTACCAGTGGAAATTCAAGGGCGCGGCCATCGCCGGGGCGACGGGATCCACCTTGTCGCTGTCGGGCGTGCAGGCGGCCAACGAGGGCGAGTACAGCGTGACCGTCACGAACCTGCTGGGCAGCGTGACCAGCAACCCGGCGCTGCTGACCGTGACCATCAACAATCCCACGACCCCCGTCGACTCGGGCGGCGGCGGGTCGCTCGAGGCCTGGTTCGTGCTGGCCCTGGCGGGGCTCGCCGCGGTCGCACGCCGGCGGAAGCGGGCGTGACGACGGAGGCCGGCGCGCGCCGGCCTCCTGGTTTGCGGCGCGGGCCGCGGCTCAAGCTTCCGTGAGCAGCTTCGAGCCGGCGGGCCCCGGCCGCCAGAAGAGGGCCGTGTGCCCCACGGCCCCCACGCAGATGCACGGCGCCCCGACGGCGATCTGCTCGCAAAAGGCGGCCCGGGCGTCGCGGTCCGAGCCCTCGAAGCGCAGCTTCACCAGCTCGCGGCGGTCGAGCTGGCGGTTGAGTTCGGCGAGGAGCGCGGCGGTCGGCCCCTGCCGGCCGATGCGCAGCGAGTCGCTGAGGGTCTGGCCGTGGCCGCGGAGGCGGGTGCGCTGCGCGCCGGTAAGCGTGGGGAGGTTGATCATCGGGAAGGGGCGGTCGGGTGGTGTTCCGTTAGACGCCGGCGGCCGGCGCTTGTTTCATGGCGGACGCCGCCGCCCTCACCCGGCGACCGGAGCGAAGCAATCGAGCGGCAGCTCGCGCCATTGGCCGGGAGGGAGGTCCGCGATCGTCAGGCGGCCGAAGCGGACGCGGTGCAGCGTCAGGACCTCGCAGCCCTGGCTGGCGAACATGCGCCGGACCTGGTGGTAGCGTCCCTCGGTGAGCGTCAGCTCGGCCTCGCGCGGGCCCAGCACGCTCAGCTCGGCCGGCGCGCAGGGCGCGGACTCGTCCGGCAGCCGCAGGGTGCCGCTGGCGAAGACCGCGGCCAGGCCGGGCGGCAGGTCGGCATGCACGGTGGCGCGGTAGGTCTTCGGGACCTTGTGTTTCGGCGCCGTGAGGCGATGCACCAGTTCGCTCTGGTCGGTGAGCAGCAGCAGGCCGCTGGTGTCCTTGTCGAGGCGGCCGACGCTCGTGACCTGCGGGTTGCGCTGGAGCCAGCGGGGCGGCAGGAGCCCGTAGACGTTCGGGCCCTCGCGCCGGTCGTGCGAGCACACGAGCCCGACGGGCTTGTGCAGCAGCAGCAGCAGGCCGTCGGGATGGTCGGGGGGCTGGCCGTCGATCCGGACGTCGGCGGGGTCAGCCTTGAGGCCAAAATCGTCCGCCGCCTCGCCGCGCACGGTCACGCGGCCGGCCGCGATCCAGGCGCGGGCTTCCCGGCGGGAGCAATAGCCCAGGTTGGCCAGCAGCTGGTCGAGTCGGCGCATGAGGGTGCATTTGCCACGAAACCCGGCGAAAAGGCACGAACAGAATCCGGTCCGGCCGGGAATCGGGATTTATCTTTGCCGCAAAATGTGGCTGCCTGCCGACGCCCTCCATGTGCTGGCTGCTCCTCTCGCTTGCCGTCGCCTCCGCTGTCCTGTCGCTGTTGAACTGGCGTCCGGCTCCGCACTATGCCTGGGCCTGGAAGACCGCCATCCTTGCGGGCGAGTATGGACATCGGCTCGCCCTGCTGCCGCTGGCCACGGCGCTCGCGGCCGGCGGGTGGCTCGACGGGGGCTGGCGCCTGGCGGTCTGGGGGGTGTCGGCGTTGGCGCTCGCCGGGCTGCTGCGTCCGGTGTGCGGGGCGTGGCGGCTCGCCCGCCGGCTGCCGCGGGCCCTGGACGACGCGTTCGGTCCGCGACGGGAGCCGCCTCCGCCGTTGGCTGCGGGGCGACTGCTGGCCGGTCGCGCGGTGAAACCTGCCGCCATGCGGACCGAGGTGTTCGCCCGCCATGGCGGGACGGAGCTGGCGCTCGATTTCTACGGTCCGGCGTCCGGCGGGGGCGCCGCCGCGCCGCCGCGGCCCTGCGTGATGGTGATCCACGGCGGCGGTTGGGACGGCGGCGACCGGAGGCAGCTCGCCGATTGGAATCACCGGCTGGTGGCGGAGGGATACGCCGTGGCGGCCGTCAGCTACCGGCTGGCCCCGGCCTGGGTGTGGCCCGCTCAGCGCGAGGACCTCGCCGCGGCGCTCGGCTGGATCAGGTCCCGGGCCTCCGAGCTGGGCGTCGATCCCGCGCGGCTGGTGCTGCTCGGTCGCTCGGCCGGCGGGCAGCTGGCCACGGCGGTGGGTTACGGCCTGGCGGACTCCTCCGTGTGCGGCGTGATCGCGCTCTACGGCCCGCACGACATGCCGTTCGCGTGGTCGGTGTCGCGCGAGGACGACGCCCTGAACTCGATCAAGCTGATCCGCCAGTACCTGGGAGGCCCGCCCGACACGCCCGAGGCCCGGGCGCGGTATGAGTCGGCGAGCGGGCAGCTGCTGGCCCGCCCTGATTCGCCGCCGACGCTCCTCATTCACGGCCGGCTCGACACCCTGGCCTGGTACCGGCACAGCGAACGCCTGGCGGTCCGGCTGCGCGAGCTGGGAATCCGGCATTACCACCTCGAGCTGCCGTGGGCGACGCATGCGTTCGACTACAATCCCGACGGCCCCGGCGGCCAGCTGGCCGACCACGCCATCCGGCATTTCCTGCAGGCGGTGACTCGCAGCCGGCTCTCGCGAGCGGATGAGTAGAACTTGGCTGAGAGCTTAAACCTTACCACCCGTACCTCAGCCCTGCGAGCGCGAGGCGCGGGGTGCCGGTGTTGACCAGGCCGTCGGGGCTGCGGCCGGTCTCGATGCGGGCGTCGCCCAGGTTTTCGAGGGTCACGAACAATTCCGTGCGGCTGGAGAGGCGGCGGGAAACGCCGAGGTCGGCGACCAGCGTGGCGGCGAGCGGCAGGAGATTCTCGTCGTCCTCGAACTGGCGTCCGAGCCAGCGGAGGCGCGGGGTGAGGATCAGTCCCGGGGCGGTCTGCCAGGCGGCGTCGAGCGTCGCGCTGGTGCGCGGGGACTGGGCCAGGCGCCGGCCGGCGAGGTCAGGCGCGGCGGAGGCGCGGCGGACAGTGGCGTCGCTGGACAGCAGCGCGCCGTGGAGCGCGAGTTTGGGCGTGGCCTGCCAGGCGGCGGAGAGCTCGAAGCCGCGGACGCGGAGGCGGTCGAGGTTCAGCCGCTGCCGCCCGAGGCCGCCGGCGGGGATCAAGCCGAAGAGGGGGAAGGTGCCCGGCCCGCGGGCGACGGTCACGTTGCCCACGGCGTCGCGCAGCGTGTGCGCGAAGAGCGTGATCCCGACCGTGGCGCGGGCGGGGGCCGGGCGGCCGTCTGCGAACGGGAGGGACCACTCGGCCGCCAGCTCGCCGCCGGCGGCGCGCTCGGTGCGGAGGGCGGCGTTCGCCTCGGTGATGACGCTGCCGGCGCGGAAGGGCCGGTGGAGCTCGTTGAGGGTCGGGCGCCGGAACGACTGCTGCGCGGCGGCGCGCAGCCGCCAGCCCGGGCCGGGCTCCCAGACGATCCCGGCGCTGGGGCTGAACTCCGTGCCGCGGAGGACGGCGAACCGGTCGTCCCGCAGCAGGGCGCCCGTGGCGCGGTCGAGCTCGCGGCGGTGGCCGGCGGAATCGCGCCAGCAGTCCACGCGGCCTCCCGCCAGGAGGAGCCAGTGCGGCGCCAGGCGCCGCTCGTGCAGGGCGAAGGCGCCGGCGAAGTCCTGCGCGCCGCCGGCGATGCGCTGCCGGGCGAACCCGCCGCCGGCGAAGCTGTAGTTCTCGCGGGTCTCCCCGCGGACGCGGCGGTAGTCGATGCCGCCGCTGGTGCGGGCGCCGCCGGCGTGCGTGACGACCGCGGACCACGCCGCGCCCAGCGCGACCGCGGGCACGGCGAACTGGTCGCTGGCCGGGGTCTCCGCGGTGCGGGCGGCGTTCACGGCGCTGAAGGTGCTGGCGAAGGTCTGGTCCTGGCCGTAGGCGAGCAGGGACCACTCGAGGCCGGGGCCGGCGCGGACGTGCAGGGCCGCGGAGGCGAAACCCTCGCGGCTTGCGTTGCGCTGGTACGGCGTGCCGTTCCCGCGCCGCTCGCCGTAGGCGCGGCCGGACACGACCAGCCGGGCCGCCGGGCCCACGGGCGCCGTCCAGCGGGCGGAAAGCCACTCGTGCTCGCTCCGCGCCGCGAGGTCGATCGGCCCGCGGCTCCCTTCCGCCACCAGCGGGAATCCCGCGGTGGCGAAGGCCCGGCCGGCGACCTGGACGACTCCGCGGCCGGCGGGCTGCGCGGCGTCGAACTCGGCGCTGCGGGTGGAGTAGGCGCCACCCAGGACGGCGAGCCGGCCGGCGGGCGTTTCGCCCGGGGGTTCGGTCAGCAGCTGGACGACGCCGCCGAGGGCGGCGTTGCCCCAGGCGGTGGCGCCGCCGCCGCGGACCAGCTCGGCGCCCGCGAGGGACTCCCGCGGGATCTTGCTCCACGCCACCCAGCCGCCGAACGGGTCGTTGAGCGGCACGCCGTCGAGCAGCACCAGCGATCGGCTGGCGCCGCTGGGCCCGAGGCCGCGGAGCGAGACACCCTGGGCGGTGGGATTGGCGGCCAGGCTGTCGCTGCGCCGGAACAGGCTGAACCCGGGCACGCCGCGCAGGGCGCCGTCGAGCGTGGCGGTCGGCGCCGCGCGGAGCGCGTCCCCGCCGAGCGCGGTGAGGGAGAACGGCACGTGCGCCGGGGGCTGGGGCGCGCGGGCCGCCGACACGGTCACGGGCTCGAGCGCGAGCGGCGACGCCCCGAGCGCGGGCGTGAGCCCGAGCAGGGCGAGGAGGGCGGAGCGGGGAGTCATGGCGCGGCGCGCAGCGCGGCGACGCGCTCCGGCGTGACCGCGGCGCCGTCGCCGCCCGCGAGCTCGCGCAGGTAGTTCGCGAGCGCGGCGACCTGGGCGTCCTCGAACAAGGCGGAATACGGCGGCATCACGTTGGCGAAGCGCGGCCGGTCGGCCGGGAGGACGGCCGCGGGACCGTGGAGGATGACGCGGACCAGGGTGTCGGCCTCGCCGCGGGCCACGGGGCTGTCGAGCAGCGAGGGCTGGAGGCCGGGCACGCCGCCGCCGTCGGGCATGTGGCAGCTGGCGCAGACCTGCGTGTAGAGGCCGCGGCCCTCCGGGTGGCGGATGGGGCGGACGGGTTCGGTTCCGCCGGCCGGCGCCGCCGTGCCCGCGGCGGGGACCGCCGCCGCCTCGCCCGTGTAGAAGATGCGCCAGATGCGCCCGCTCCGCGTGTCGCCGACATAGAGCGAGCCGTCGGGTCCGACCGCCACTCCGCCCGGCCGGTAGCGCGCCTCGCGGGGGGAGGCGATGCTGGCGCGGCCGGCAAAGCCGTCGGCGAAGACCTCGTAGCCGCCCGTCGGCCGGCCGGCGACGAACGGGATGAAACACACGTTGTAGCCGCGCTGCGGCAGCGGGGCGCGGTTCCACGAGCCGTGGAAGGCGACGAACAGGCCGCCGCGGTAGCGGGCGGGGAACTGGGTGCCCGTGTAGGCCGCCATCTGCAGCGGCGCCCAGTGGGCGGGGAAGGCGACCAGCGGGTCGGGGTAGCGTCCGGGCTCGGCGCGCCTCCGGCCGTCGCCGCCGAACTCGGGCGCGACCATGCGCGCGCGCCGGACGGGGTCGTAGTAGGTGTAGGGCCAGCCGAGGTCGAGGCCCTCGCGGAGCTGGTGGAACTCCTCGGCCGGCAGCTCGGCATTGTCGGCCTCGCTGTAGTGCTCGGGCGCCACGTCGTGCAGGTTGTCGCGGCCGTGCATGACGATGAATGCGGCGCGGGCCGCGGGGTTCCAGGCCGCGGCGACGACGTGCCGGTGGCCGGTGGAATAGTGGCGGCCATCGGACTGGCGCTGGTTGGGCCGATCGGGGTCGAAGCGCCAGAAGCCGCCGTGGAGGCGGAGAAAATCCGTGGCGTCGCTGCCGCGGGCCCCGCGCCGGCGATCGTTGGCGCCGCCGTAGCTGTTGGACGGCGAGCCGGTCTCGACGAAGAGCGCGCCGGCGTCGTCGAAGAAGAAAGTCTTCGACTCGTGCGACCGCTGGTTCGGCAGGTCGACCACGATCGCCTCGGGCTCGCCGGAGGGCACGAGTTCGCCCGGGGTGTAGCGGTAGCGCAGGACCTCGCGGTCGGTGGAATGGTAGAGCCAGTTCCCGTGGAGCATCAGGCCGGTGCCGCCGCCGCCGCCGAACTCGCGGACGAGGTCGGCGCGGCCGTCGCCGTCGGTGTCGCGCAACGCCAGCAGCGGGCCGCGCTTGGTCTTGGCGTAGACGTCGCCGTTGGCCGCGACGGCCAGGAAGCGCAGGTCGTTGCGCTGGCCGGCCGCCAGGCGATTGACCACGAGGTTGTCGGCGAACACGACCGCGCGGAAGCCCGGCGGGAGGGTCAGGCCGCCGTCGTCGGGGTCCGGCGTCGGCAGGGCGGCGCGGGCCAGGGGGGCGAGCAGGGCGAGGGTGAGGAGGAGCGGGGGGCGGCGCATGCTGGCGAAACAGGTTGCCGAAACCCGGCCGGACGCAAGCCGGCGAGAGCGGGCCCGGGAGGGGCCGGACAATTTAGGCTGGCGTCGGGCGGCCCGATACGGGATGCGTTGCCCTTCAAATGGCCAACTGGGAATACAAAGTCATCAGTAGCGGCAAGGGCGGGTTCGCGTCGCCGGCACTGATGGAGAAATTTATCAACGACCTTGGGCAGGAGCAGTGGGAGATCATCAGCTTCCACACCATGCCCGACAACCTGCTGGCCTTCACCGGGCTGGCCCGCCGTCCGGTCATGCGCGACTGGACGCTGGAGGACGCCGCCGCCGCCGCCGCGCGCGTGGAGGCGGACAAGCTCCGCGCGGAGTTCGAGGCCAAGTTCAAGGCGGCCACGAGCGGCACCGCCGCGGGCGCCGACGAGAAGGGGGAGGAGAAAGGCGCGGACTTCCTCGAGGAGAAGGCCGGGGGCGACGACGGCTTCCGGCGTCCGGTGGACACCTCGCGCGACGACGATCCCGATGCGCCCGAGGACGAGTGGGACAAGCTCGCGGCCGAGGACGAGCTGCCGACGTTTTTCGACGCGATCAAGCCGCACATGCGGCGCAATCAGCGCGGGCCGGGCATGTCGGTGGGCGTGGACTACCTCGCCAAGAAGTGGAAGCTGGAGGAGGCGGACATCAAGGCCGCGCTGGCGGAGTGCGGCATGCAGATCCCGGGCGACGAGAACGCCCGGCCGGTGTACGTGGAGTACGACGGCGATCTTTACTGGGTGAACATCAACCGGCGCGGCGAGGTGTGGATCAACACGCGCGAGAAGCCGACCCCCGTTTTCCGCGTCGTGCCCGGCCGCCGCCTGGCGGACGAGGAGCAGGCGGCGGCGGAAGCCGTCACCGGACCGGCCCCGGCCGCCGAGCGCCCCGCGGCCCCGCCCCCGCGCGAAGCGGAGCCGCGTCCGGCTCCCGCCCGGCCGGCGTCCGGCGGCGAGCCCGCCGCGTCCGCCCCGAAGACCTTCCTGGGCAAGATCCGGGGCATGATGCGGCGCAACCGCCGCGGCCGCGGCTGGTCGGGCAGCTTCCAGTACCTGACGAAGGCGCTGAAGCTTTCCGACGCCGAACTGCTCGAGCAGCTGACCGCCCAGGGTCTGGCCCTGCGCAAGGAGGGCGAGCCGGCCGTGATGGTGCTCGAGGGCGGCTTCGAGTACTGGCTCAACCAGAACCAGCGCGGCGAGATCTGGATCAACGCGGAGGAAAAGGCGGGCGAGCGCGATCCGCGTCCGCCGGAGCCGGCCCCCGCCGCGGAAAGTTCCGCGCCGGCCGCCGGGGAGACACCCGCGCCGGCCGAACCCGCCGCCGCGTCGCCGGAGGCGGCCCCCGCCGTCCCCGTCGCGTCGCGCCGGCCCCTGCCGGCGGAGAACACGCTGACCGCGGTCCGCCTGCTCATGCAGCCGAAGAAGCGCGGCGAGGGGGTCACTGCCCTCGTGGCGGACCTGGCCGCGAGCCTGGAAAAGTCTCCGGAGCAGCTGATGACCGCGCTGGCCGACGCCGGGCTGCAGCCGCCAGAATCGCCGAAAGCGAAGCCCACCTTTGCCGAGCACGGCGGCGAGATCTACTGGCTCAATGTCAACGCCAAGGGCCAGGTGTGGCTCAACGCCAAGGACGCGAAGAAGTCCGGCGGGCGGGGCCGGAAGTCCGAGGAATCGGCCGCCGGGGAGTGAACCGCCGCCCCGGCCTCAGGCAGGGGAAGTCCGAAAGTCGGAGGTCGGGACAGCTCAGCCCGTTAAGGCTTGCTCGCGTTGCGAGCTGGCTGAGTGGCTGCCTCGCCCTCGCGGGCGGGCCCCGAAAAGGGGCCGCAACTGCAGGAGTCCGCCTCAGGCTTTGGCGGACGGCGTGTTAGGCGGAAAGGGCGCGAGGGTCGCCTGATGGAAGCGCGTGAGCGCGGCCAGCTGGTCGGCGATGAGCCGGTCGGAACGGCAGCGCGGCATCTTGCTGGCGCTGGAAGTCTTCTGGTGCTCGCGCGCCCACTGGTCGAAGACGCCCGGCATGACGAGGCGCACGGCCGGGGCGTCCAGGGCCTGCTTGGCGCGGCGGGCGGCGTATTCCCCGTTGCGGCGCGAGAGCTCGGTGTCGAACTCGGGCGAGAGCACGTTGGCGGTCGGCGTCTTGATCGTGTGGGTGCGCAGCTCGAGCCACCATTCGTGGGCGCTGATGGCCTGGCCGGCGGCGATGCGGTGGTGGATGGGGGCGACGTGGAAGCTGACCGGCTGCCAGCCGTTGCGGGTGCAGACGGCCTGGAGCGTCTCCAGCAGCTCGCGCTCGCTCACCCGCTCGCCGAACGAGTTGAGCTGGAAGGCGGTACGCCCGACGAACTGCAGGCGCGGCGGATCGAGGGTCACGAAGCGCACGACGTCCTCCGTCACGTAGCGGCAGAGGCCGGCCGGGGTGGTCACGACCATGACGTAGTCGACGCCGGTCTGGGCCTGCTCGAGCGGGACGCACTGCGCGCCGGCGCGCTCGAGGCTGCCCTCGTGGTGGTAGCGCAGGGGCAGGAACTCGAAGTAGATGCCGGCGTCGGCGAACAGGCGCAGGCCGGACCCGGACGAGTCGTCCTGGGCGGCGAAGAAGCCCTCGGCGGCGGCGTAGACCTCGTGCAGCTGTACGGTGGGCCCGAGGCCGGCGCGGAGCGGCTCGGCGAACAGCCCCAGCGGGGCGCCCGTGAAGAGGCAGCACTCCAGGTTGGGCCACACCGCCTGCAGGTGGGTCATGCGCTGCTTGCCCGTGGCGGCCGCCTCGCGCACGGCGTCGGCGAGCGCAAAGATCGCGGCCGGCGTGCCGCCGAGCAGGGTGACGTCGCGGTGCGCCGTGGCGCGCGCGGCGGCCGCGAACTTCTCCGGTCCCTCCGGCAGCGCGCCGACGGCGTCGCCGGGGAGGTAGAGGTTGGCCTCGGCCCAGCGCGAGAGGCTGAGGGTGACGATGCCGTCGAAGCTGGTGCAGAAGGCGCCGCGCGCCTCGCGCAGCGCCGTGCTGGCGCCGAGGTGCACGTGGCGGCCGGTGAAGACGCCCGCGTGGCCGGCGCGGGCGGCGAACTGGAAGACGGCGTCGCGCACACCCTGGCGGAAATGCGCCAGCATCGGCTCGGGCACCGGGAGCAGCTTCGGGCTGCCCGTCGTGCCCGCGGTCTCGACGAAGAAGGGGCAGCGGCCCGGCGTGAGGACGTCCGGCTCGCCCAGCGCCATCCGCTCGACGAGCGGCTTCACCGCCTCATAGCGCTGCAGCGGCACCTGCTCGCGGAATTCCTCCGTGCCGGTGCCGGCGGAGAGCCCCCGCGTCCGGCCCAGCTCGGTGCCGGCGAACTGCGTCATCAGCTGCCGGAAGGCGGCCAGCTGGGCGGCATGGCCGCGGCCGCCGGCCTTCTGCTGGCGGGCAAAGCGGGATACCTCGATGCCGGCGAAGAAGCTGAGCAGGAAACGTGGAACCAGGGTCATGGCTTGTCCCCCCACTAGTACGATCGATTGGCGGCCGTGGCTACTGGGATTTTGAAATCTCCGGGAAAAAAAAGTAAAGAGTGGGGCTTCGGGGTTGCCGCGGCCCCCGCCGGCGCCACGCTGCCGGGTGTCCATGCCGCTGCCGCCGATCCTGTATGAAGACGACGCGCTCATCGCGTTCGACAAGCCGAGCGGCCTGCTGATCGCGCCCGACCGCTGGGACAAGTCGCGCGAGAACCTGATGGACCTGGTCCACGCGCGCTTCGGCCACGGCGTGGCGAACGTGCATCGGATCGACGCCGACACGAGCGGGGTGGTGCTGTGCACCAAGACGAAGCCGGCGCTCGATTTCGTGAGCGGGCAGTTCCAGGCGAAGACCGTCGCCAAGGTGTACCATGCGCTCACGGTGGGGATGCCGCCGGCGGACGAGTTCGAGGTCGACCTGGTGCTGAAGGAGGACGACGCGAAGCCGGGCCGCATGTGCGTCGTGAAGAAGCACGGCAAGGCGAGCGTGACCCGCTGCCAGGTGCTGGAGCGGTTTCCGCGCGCGGCGGGCCGGAGGGGAATCGCCTACGTGGCCTGCCGGCCGTTGACCGGCCGGACGCACCAGATCCGCGTCCACCTGGCCGCCGGCGGCACCCCCCTCCTCAACGATCCGTTCTACGGCAATGAAACCGTTTTGCTTTTGTCGGAGCTGAAGCGCGGGTACAAGGGGCGCGAGGATGAGAAGCCGCTGATCGGGCGCCTGGCGCTGCACGCGGGGGAGCTGACCTTCCGGCATCCGGTCACCCGGGAGCCTCTCACCGTCGTCTCGCCGCTGCCCAACGATTTCGCCGTGGCCTTGAAGTATCTCCGGAAGTTCGGCGGCGAGAGGTGAACGGCGGAGAATCGCGCGAAAGAAGCATGTGGCCGGGCTTTACTTCCCGCGCCCGGGGCGGTTGTCTTGTCCCCAACGTCCCGGACCCCTCATGAGCCAACTCCCGGTCACCACCTCGATTGACGCCGACGGCGTCGGCTGGATTACCTTCGATGACCCGGGCAGCCGGGCGAATGCCTTCAATCCCCCGATGCTGGCCGCCCTGCGCGAAGCGATCGCCGGGCTGGAAGGGGCGGCGGGCCTGAAGGCGGTCGTGCTGGTGAGCGCCAAGGAGAAGATTTTCATCGCGGGCGCGGACCTGCGCTGGATCGCCGCGCTGCCCGACGCGGCGGCGGCGGCGCAGCTGTCGCGCGAGGGGCAGGAGTTGTTCGGCCGCCTGGCGGCGCTGAAGGTGCCCGTGGTCGCCGCGATCCACGGGGCCTGCGCCGGCGGCGGGTTTGAGCTGGCGCTGGCCGGCGCGTGGCGCGTGGCGAGCGACGCCAAGGAGACCACCGTGGGCCTGCCGGAGGTGGGGGTGGGCCTGATCCCGGGCTGGGGCGGCTGCGTCCGGCTGCCGCGGCTGGTGGGCGCGGCGGCGGCGGCGGGCCATATTTTGAAGGCGGCGCTGGTGCCGGCGGCCGACGCGCTGAAGGCCGGGCTGGTCGACGAGCTGGCGCCGGCGGCCGAGCTGCGGCTGCGGGCCAAGGCGGCGGCGCTGCGGCTGGCGGCGGCCGGCCTGCCGGTGCGGGCGGTGCCGCCCGCCGCCCCGGCGGAGTTCTTCGCGACCCAGCGCCGGACGGCCTCCGGCCGGTTCCGCGGCCAGCCGGCGGCGGCGGCGCTGGACGTGATCGAGCGGGGCGGGGGGCTGCCGGAAGCCGAGGCGCTGCGGCTGGAGACCGAACGTTTCGCCGGGCTGGCGACGGGCGAGGCCGCGCGGAACCTGATCCGGGTGTTCTTCCTGAAGGAGGCCGGGCGCAAGGCGACGCTCGACGCCTGGTTCGCCGAGCCGGCGCCCGCGGCGGCGGAGCCTTTCCGGATCGTCGGCGTCATCGGCGCCGGCGTCATGGGCTCGGGCATCGCGCAGTGGTGCGCGTCGCGCGGCCTGGGGGTCATCCTCTGCGACACGGACCGCGAGGCCATCGAGCGCGGCATCACGGCCATCCGCGGCCTCTTCAAGCAAGCCGAGGAGCGCGGCCAGCTGACGCACGACCAGGCGCACCGCATGATGGGCGGCATCGGCGTGTCCACGAGCCTCGAGGACTTCGACGTGTGCGACCTGGTGATCGAGGCGATCGTCGAGAACGTCGCCGAGAAGCAGAAGCTCATGGCGAACCTTGCGAAGATCGTCGGGCCCGACTGTGTGGTCGCGTCGAACACGTCCGCGCTCCCGCTCGAGGAGCTGGCCGCGCCGCTCCCGCATCCCGGCCGCGTCGTCGGGCTGCACTTCTTCAACCCGGTCAACCGCATGCCGCTGGTCGAGCTGGTGCTCGGGCCGCACACCTCGCGCGCCACCGCGGAGCGGGCGCTGGCCTTCGTGAAGTCGCTGGGCAAGACGCCGGTGGTCTGCCGGTCGTCGCCAGGCTTCTTCGTGACCCGCGTGCTCTTCTTTTACCTGAACGAGGCCTGCCGCCTGTGGGAGCAGGGGGTGCCGACGGAGGCGATCGACGCCGCTATGCGCGAGTGGGGCTGGCCGATGGGGCCGATGCGGCTGATCGACGAGGTCGGGATCGACGTGACGGACTTCATCTTCGGCGAAATGCAGCATTATTTCCCGGACCGCTTCGTCAGCACGTCGATCTGCCGGCGCATGCTGACCGCCGGCATGAAGGGACGGAAGAACGGCAATGGCATCGGGTTCTACAGCTACGCCGACGACCCGGAGAAGCCGAATCCGGCGATGACGCAGTTTGTCCCGGTCGCGCGCGCGGCGCTGGAGGCCGGGACCATCGTCGAGCGGCTGAACGGCGTGCTCGTCGGGGAGACCCGCCGGGTGCTGGCCGAGGGTGTGCTCAAGACGCCGGACGACGCCGACCTCGCGCTCCTCCTGGGCGCCGGATTTCCGGCGGTCCGCGGCGGCCTGATGCGTCCGGCCGCCGGCGGCCAATGATCCCGGGCGCTTATGACGGGCGGCGGGTGGGGGCGAAGGGCGAGGAATCTCCCCCCTCAGACTAAGGAGGGAATCGGCTGGCCAACGCAGCCGTAAACGGGAATCCTTATTGCAGTCGGCACCCGGATGTGGGGAATGTGCGACCGCAACAAGCGCCATGGCCCAAGCAGCCACCCTGAACAAAGAACAGAAGCGCCACCTGCTCGTGACGATGCTGGAAAGCCGTCTCGGGGATCTGCGCGAGGAAAGCCTTAACCGCCAGGGGCGCGGGCACTTCCACGTGTCCGGTCGCGGACACGAGGCGATGGTGGCGATCGGCGCGCAGCTCCGGGGGAGCGATTTCCTGGTGCCCTATTACCGCGACCGGGCGATGTGCATGGGGCGAGGCCTGACGACGCGCCATCTGGCGCTGGAGTATTTCGCCAAGCGGGACTCGGCTTCGCGGGGCCGGATGATGCCGTCGCATTATTGCTCACGCGAACTGAACATCGTGAGCGTGCCGACGCCGACCGGGGCGCAGCTGGTGCCCGCGTGCGGCATCGCCTGGGGGCTGCAGCTGGACCAGAAGGACGGCATCGTGGTGACCAGCGTGGGCGACGCCGCCACCCGCCAGGGAGACTTTTACGAGGCGCTGAGCATCGCGCTGGAGAAGAAGCTGCCGATCCTTTTCCTCGTCGAGGACAACGCCTACGGCATCTCGACACCCACGCGGCAGATCAACCCCCTGGCGATCGAGGTGTTGAACCGCTCGCAATGGCAGATGATCGACGGCGCGGACGTCGAGGCCGTGCATGCGGCCGGGCAGCAGGCGGTGGCCCAGCTGCGCGCGGGCCGGGGCCCGGTGTTCCTGTGGGTCCGGACGGAGCGGCTGTCGAGCCACACCAGTTCCGACGACCACACGCTCTACCGCTCGAAGGACGACCTGGCGGCGCTGGAGTTGCGGGACCCGATCCGGCAGCTGCGGGACCGCATGATCCGCGAGGGCGAGCTGACCGAGACGGAGTATGGCCGGCTGGAGGCCGAGCTGAAGGAGAAGGTGCGAAAGGATTACGCCGCGGCGGAGAAGGCGGACGACCCGCGGGCCGACGAGCTGATGGTGGAGATCCAGGCTCCCTCCCCGGACCTCAACGAGGAGTTGTTCAAGCCGGGCACCTACCGGATGGGCGACCTCATCAACAAGACGCTGCGGGCCGGGCTGGACGCGGATCCCGGGCGGATCATCTTCGGCGAGGACGTCGAGGACCCGAAGGGCGGCGTGTTCCGGCTGACTCAGAAGCTGACGGTCGACTTTCCCGGCCAGGTATTCAATTCGCCGCTCGCCGAGTCGACGATCATCGGCCTGGCGGGCGGGCTCGCGCTGTACGGCCGGCGGCCGGTGTTTGAGATCCAGTTCATCGACTTCATCTATCCCGGCTTCAACCAGCTGATCTCGAACCTGGCGAACCTGCGCTGGCGTTCGAACGGGGAGTGGAAGGTCCCCGCGGTGATCTACGCGCCCTACGGGGCCTACCTGCCCGGCGGTTCGCTCTGGCACTCGCAGGCGAACGAGTCGGTCTTCGCGCATTTTCCGGGCATCAACATCGTGCTGCCCAGCACGCCGGAGGACGCCGCCGGCCTGCTCTGGACGGCGATGCACGCCGACGACCCCACGCTCGTGCTGCTGCCCAAGCACATGCTCTGGGCGGAAAAGACGACGGACGTCCCGGTCGTGTCGATCCCGTTCGGCCGGGCGCGCCGCTGCCGGGAGGGAGACGACCTCACGCTGGTGGCGTGGGGCAACACGATGGAGAAGGCGCAGGAGGCGATCGCCGAGCTGAAGGACGAGGTCGGGGTCGACCTCATTGACCTGCGCTCCATCGTCCCCTGGGACCGCGCGCTGATCGAGGAGTCGGTGCGCAAGACCGGCCGGCTGGTCGTGGTGCAGGAGGACACGGAGAACTGCTCGATCGGCCAGATGATCGTCAGCCACATCACGGCGCAGCCGGAGCTCTGGGCGGCGCTGAAGGCTCCGCCGGTGCTGGTATCGAAGGGCAACGTGATGATCGGCTACAACCCGGTTTACGAATACGCCGCGGTGCCGGACGTGCCGCGCATCCTGGACGCGATCTGGCGCACGGTCTCGGTCCAGGTGGTCCGCGGCGAGACGATCCCGGTTACGCGTTTCGCCGACTCCACGCCGGCCTGGCCGATGCCCGCCGCCAGCGCGCCGGCTGCGCCCCATGGGTCGACGGGCGCCGTGGTCGCCGATTCGGGCGAGATCGTCGTCCGGGTGCCGATCATGGGCGAGGGCCTCCGTTCGGCGCGGGTGATCACGCTCAACAAGCGCCCCGGTGATCTGGTGCGGGCGGACGACGTCCTCTGCGAAGTCGAGACCGACAAGGCCGTCTACCCGATCGAGGCCTCGTTCTCCGGCACGTTCAAGGAATGGAAGATCAAGCCCGACGACACGGTGCTCATCGGCCAGGAGATCGCCCTGGTCGCCGGCGATGCGGCCAGCGTGGCCGCCCTGCCGGCCGCGGGCGCGGCCCCGCCACCTCCGCCCGCCCGCCCGGCTCGGCGGGAGCCCGATCCCGTGCGCTCCCAGCCCGCCGTCCCTGTCGTCTCAACCCCCTCCGGTCCCATGAATGGCAATGTCCGCCCGCCCGCCTTGCACCCGGCCATCACGAAACGCCTCGATGCGGTTGTTCCGGCCAACATGCTCATGGACGTGCGCTGGGACGCGCTGCGTCGCGCCCGCGAGGCGGCCAAGCAGCGCGCGGGCAAGGATGCCGCCTCGCCCTCGGCCATGATGGCCTGGTGCGTGGTGCGCGCGCAGGAGCAGCACCCGACCTTCCGCCGCATCGTGAACAAGGACGGCACGATCGTGGAGCTGACCGACTTCGATCTGGGCGTGGCGGTCGCGCTCGAGGGCGACCGGCTGGCCACGGCCGCGGTCTCCGGCGCCAGCCGGCTGCCGTGGGGCGAATTCGTCGCGGCGTACAACCGCGCGATCGCCGAGACGCGTTCGGGCAAGCTGGTCGACGTGCAGGCGCCGGTGAATCTCACGAGCCTGGGCGCCTTCGGCATCGAGAGCGCGACGCCGATCGTCGTGCCGCCCGCGATGGCGACCCTGTTCGCCGGATCGGCACACGAGCGCCTGGTCAACGCGGGCGGGGTCATTCACCCTGCGGAGGTCATCACGCTCTCGCTTACCTTCGACCACCGGGTCGTCAACGGCGCCGGGGCCGCCGCCTATCTTCAGGACGTGAAGCGGCGGATGGAGGAGTTCGAGCTGCCGGGGTGAGGGGGCGTTTGGTTGAGGGTTGAGGGCGGAGAGCGGTTCAGGCCTCGATGAGGCCGCGGCGGATGGCGAAGCGGACAAGATCGGTCTGGGATTGGAGGCCGAGCTTCTGCATCAGGTTGGCGCGGTGGGTTTCGGCGGTGCGCGGGCTGATGAAAAGCTTCTCCGCCATCTCCGCCGTGCCCAGGCCGACGGCAGCGAGCAGCAGCACCTCGCGCTCGCGCGGGGTCAGGGCGTTGAGCGGGTCGCTCTGGTCGGGCGTGCGGCTGGTGAGGGCGGCGATGGCGCGCTCGGACAGCGGGGCGCTCAGGTAGCGGCGGCCGGCGACGACCTCCTGGACGGCCCGGGCGATCTCGGTCGATTCGGAGCCCTTGAGGATGTAGGCCATGGCGCCGGCCCGGAGCGCCTCGATGACGTAGGGTTCGTCGTGATGCATCGAGAGCACCAGTACCTTGGTCTGCGGGCTGGAGGCGCGGACCTGTCGCAGCACCTCGAGCCCGTGCAGGCGGGGCATGGAGAGGTCCAGGAACAGCAGCGTGGGCTTGCGTTTCTCGACTTCCTGGACGGCGCTCAGCCCGTCGGCGACCTCCGCGACCACCTTGAACGCGCCGTCCGCCTCCAGGATGCTCCGGACGCCCCGGCGCACCACTTCGTGGTCATCGGCGAGGATGACGGTGTTCATGGCTGGGAAACTCCGTTGGGCGGCGCCCCGGCGGGCAGGGGGAATTCGGCGTGGACCCGGGTGCCCTGGCCGATGCGGGAAAAGAGCTCGAAACGTCCGCCGGCGAGCGTCACCCGCTCGCGGAGTCCGGTGAGGCCGAGGGAGTCGCGGGTGCGCTGCACGGCCTCGGGGTCGAACCCGCGGCCGCGGTCGGTGATCTCCGCGATGAGGTTGCCGCCGCCGGTGGTGATGGTGACGGCCGTGGTCGCGGCGCCGGCGTGCCGGGCGACATTGGTGAGCGCCTCCTGCACGACGCGGAAAACGGTGGTCTCGAGCTCGCCCGGCAGCCGGGCCGCGGGTAGGGAGACGTCGAGCTCGACGGCGATGCCGGTCTGCCGCTGGAAGAGGCTGGCATGCCATTCGAGCGCCGGGGCCAGGCCGAGGTCGTCGAGCACGCGGGGACGCAGCTGCTGCGTCATGTCGCGCAGGTAGCGGAGGATCTCGTCGCTGCTGCCCAGCGATTCCGTCAGGGTGGCCTGCAGGGACTCCGGCGCCTGGCGGCGGGCCGCCTCGAGCTGGAACTTCAGGCCGGTGAGCAGCTGGCCGAGGTGGTCGTGCAGCTCGCGGGCGATCGCCCGGCGCTCCTCCTCCTGGACGCGCAGCAGGCGCATGGAGAGCGCCTGCAGCTCGGCGGTGCGGGCCTGCACCTGGGCTTCCAGCGAACGATTGAGCGCCTCCAGCTCGCGGGTCAGCTGGGCGTTGCTGCGCTCGGTATCCGCCTGGCGGAGCTTGTTGTTGAGTGAAAAGGCGACCTCGGTGAGGTAGTCGGGCTTCTGGATGATGTAGTCCTGCGCGCCGAGCTTGAAGGCGGCGACCGCGGACGCGCCGTCGTCGTGATCGGAGAGAAGGATCGCCGGCAAGTCCGGTGCGTGGGAGCGGAGCCGTCGCAGCGTGTCGAGCGGGTTGGTCTCACCCGGCGTCGGGCCGAGGATCACGGCGTCGGCAGGGGCCCCGGACGCAAGGAAGCGGTCGAACTCGGCGCTCGACGCGGCGTGGCTCAGGTCCAGCTCGGGGGCGTGCGACTGGAGGAAATCCAGGATGGCCTGGCTCGTGGCCGCGGCGGCTTCGACCAGGAGCACGCGGTGGTTCTTGCGGGCGAACGGCGGCACCGACGGCTGCGCGCGCTTCTCGACCTGGCGGGCGTGGACCCGCTTGAGGATTTCGACGATCTGGAGAAACTGCGGCGAAGTCTTGTCGACGCAGTCTACCGCGCCGGCGCGCAGCGCGCGGACCGCCAGGTCGGTCTGGCCGTGGCCGCTGGCCATCACGACCGGGGTGCGGTCCTTGCGCCGCGCCAGCTCGCTCAGGACCTGCAAGCCGTCGACGTCGGGCAGCACCAGGTCGAGCAGGAGGAGATCGATGCCGCCCTCTGCCATCCGGTCGAGACACGCCTGGCCGGAGGCGACCTTCTCCAGTTCCCAGTCCGGCGCGAAGTGCTCGAAATAGCTTCCGACAAGGGAGGCGATATTCGGGTCGTCTTCGGCGTGGAGGACTCGGGTCATGGTGAATGCGCCTGAATTGGTCTTGAGCCCGAAACGGAAGATCGCAACCCCTTTGTTTCCATATAATTGTCTCATGGGTGTGAATATCCCGAGCCGCCGCCGGGTAAACCCCCCAGCGGAAAACCGGAGGCGGGATTACCGAGCTCACCCGATGGGCTGATGGAGCGGATTTGGGCAGACTGGGGCCATGGACCTCGGCCTTCGTCGCTTCCGTCTCAGCCTGGCGATCCTGTTGATCGTCGGCGCGGCGCAGGTGTCCGAGGCCGGCATCAAGTCCGAGCGCTTGCTGGCGGCGATCCTCCGGCACACGCCGTCCCCGCGCCTTGTCGCGGAAGGCGAGCAGCTGAAGCAGGCCGAGGCGGTCGCGGCTTCGGTCCCCGGCGCGCAGGCCCTCTGGGGCGTCGGCAGCTCGATGGAACCGCTCTACGCCAGCAACACCGCGGTGGTCGTGACGGCGATCGATTTCGAAGCAATCAGGAAGGGCATGACGGTCGTCTATCTCAAGCGCAACGGCCGCCGGGTGGCCCACAGCGTCGTCGGCGAAACCCGCGGCGGATTCATCGTGCAGGGAATCAACAACGATCAGGAGGACGCGGAGTTGGTCACGTCCGAAAACTACATCGGGGTGATCACCGAGGCGTATGCCTCCGCGGATTCCGCGTTTCGGTCCGATCTCACCCGCCGCCTGACGTCGAAGCCTGCCGACCGCGGTGTCGGTCGCGGGTGAATTGCGAGAGGCCCCGCACCGCCGCGCGCGGCATCCCCACAGTCGGCGTTCCGTTCTCCGGGGAGGGCGGGATGCGTTGATGTGCTCCGGCGGTTTTGCCTGTCTGCGGCTTTGCCGCACCTGTGTCCGCTGACAAGACAGGAATCGCTTCCACCTGAGGGAATAGCTGGACTGATTGCCCGGGGTGTTTATCTGTAAGGGGTTTACGGGGCAAGTCCGGCCCCGATCCACGCATGTTCAAGTCGTCATCCAAAGCCCCGACGCAGCCGCCCAAGGAGAAATCCTGGAAGGTGTTGGTCATCGAAGACGATGCGCGCTGGCGCACGGTGATCGAGATGCAGTTGCAGACGGCGGGCCACACGGTGATGTCGGCGTCCGACGGTCTCGCGGGTCTGGCGATGGCGGCGCAGAAGCCCGATGTGATTTTGTGCGACATCGAGATGCCGCGTTTGAACGGGTTTGGCGTGCTCGAGGCGCTGCGGCAGCAGCCGGGACTGAGCGATATTCCGTTCATCTTCCTGACGGCGCGAACCGCCCGGGCCGACCAGCGGAAGGGGATGGTGCTGGGGGCGGACGACTACCTGACGAAACCTTTCGAGTACCGCGAGCTGCTGGACAGCATAGCCGGCGTGATGGCCAAGCGGGAGTCGCTGGCGCAGCGGTTGCAGCATTACACGGAGGAATACCGGCGGGAGATGTCGGCGCCGTGGGCGCATGAGCTGCTAACTCCCCTGAACGGAATCCTGGGCATCGCGGCGATGCTCGAATCGGAAGCCGGCACGATTTCCCACAAGGAGCTGCGCGAGCTTGCCCGTTCGATTCGTGACAGCGCGCGGCGCCAGCAGGCGCTGGCGAGGAAGCTGATGCAGCATTTCCAGCTCGAGCAGTTCCGGGAGTCGGGCTGGAAGGATCCCGCGGCGGCGATGGAGGCGGGTTCGGGCCTGGAGGATGAGGTGCTGGGCACGGCCGAGCTGGCCGGCCGCGCCTCGGACCTGCGGCTGGAGTGTGCGCCCGCGGCGGTGCGCATCAGCCCCACCTGGCTGCGGGCGGCGGTGCGGGAGCTGGCGGAGAACGCGTTCAAGTTTTCCGCGGCGGGCACGCCGGTGCTGGTTTCCGGGGCGACGGTTGACGGAATCTACCAGGTGGAGGTTCTCGATCAGGGCCCCGGCATGACCCTGGCGGAACAGGAGGCGATCGGAGCGTTCCGCCAGTTTGGCCGTGCCCGACACGAGCAGCAAGGCCTGGGCCTGGGGCTGGCCATCGTGCGCAACGTCGCCCAGCTCCACCAAGGTTCGCTCAGCCTGGAGCCGGGTCCGAACGGTGTCGGGTTGCGGGCGCGGCTGGAACTGCCGTTGGCGGAATAATCGCCGCCGTCCGCTCCGGGTGCGGGATGGCCGCGCCCGGCGGGTCCCGTCCCGGGGCTTCGGGCGCTACACCATGGGCCGGAATTTTCCGACCACGCCGGAAAGGCAGGCGGTGATCTGGCCGAGGGAGCAGACCTCGACGGTGTGGATCAGCTCGGCGAAGACATTGCCGCCGTCGCGGGTCACCTGCTCGAGCCTTTGCAGCGCGGCGGAGGCCTTGCGCGCGTGTTGCTTCTTGAATGCCCGGAGGCGCTCCACCTGCAGGCGCTGTTTCCGGGGCGGAGTGCGGGCCAGGGGGACGCGGGGGACCGGCTCGCCGGAGACGTACTTGTTGAGCCCGATGACTGGGCGTTCGCCCGAGTAGATCTGGGTCTCGAGGCGGTGGCCGGCCTCCTGGATCTTGCTGCGCTGGTAGCGCTGTTCCATGGCGGCGATCACGCCGCCCAGGGTGTCGATCTCGCGAAACACGCCGAGCACGGCCTGTTCCACCTGGCGTTCGAGCGCCAGCAGGCCGGGCGAGCCGCCGAAGAGGTTCATGGTGTGCTTGAACAAGCCCGACTCCTCGAGGAGGATCGACTGGCTGTGCGAGGCGAGCAGCGCGTACTGCTCCGTCGGCGTGGTGAAGGGCTCGTCGGCCGAGTTGGAATGGCACGAGTTCGTGTAGTTCAGGTAGGCCAGCAGCAGCTCGACCGCGGTCCGGGTCAGGTTGTTCTGGAACTCGGCCGCGATGAGCGAGCGGCCGGAGGTCTGCGTGTGCAGCTTCAGGATCTGCGCCTTGGCGCCGGCGCCGAACACCTCCCGCAGGCCGATCGCCCAGATGCGGCGGCAGACGCGGCCGAGCACGAGGTATTCGACGTCCAGCCCGCAATCGAGGAAGAACGAGAGGCGCGGCCCGAACCGGTTCACGTCGGCGCCGCGGCGGCGGAGCAGGTCCGCGTACGTGAAGCCGTTGGCGAGGGTGAAGGCCGCCTGCTGCACGGGCGTGGCGCCGGCCTCGGCGATGTGGTAGCCCGAGACGGAGACCGGGTACCAGCGCGGCATATGGTCCACGCACCACTCGATCATGTCGCACAGGAAGCGGAGCGAGGCGTCGACGGGAAAGATCACCTCGTTCTGCGCCTGCACCTCCTTGAGCATGTCGGCCTGGATCGTGCCGCGCAGGCGGGCGACGCAGTCCGGCCCGAAGCGGCGTTTGGCCGCGGCGACGAACATGGCGAGGATCACCGGGGCCGGGGCGTTCATCGTCATCGACACGGAGGCGTCCGGACGGGTCAGGTCGAAGCCGTCGAACAAGCGCAACATGTCCTCGACGGTGTCGATGGCCACGCCGCCTTCGCCGACCTTGCCGAGCACGCCTTCATGGTCGGAGTCGAGCCCGTACAGGGTGGGGCCGTCGAAGGCGGTCGAGAGCCGCAGGCTTTTCTGGTGGCGGTTGAGGTACTTGAACCGCGCGTTGGTGTCCTCGGCCAGGCCGAGGCCCGCAAACAGCCGCATCGGCTCCTCGCCGGCGGCGGACTCCTGGTCGAGGTACATCTCGCGGTACGCGGCGTTGGCGTAGGGAAACTCGCCGGGCAGGCCCTGGCCGAGCAGGTAGTCGGCGATGGCGCCGGGCTCGTCCGTCTGCGGCAGCGCGAGCCGCGGCAGCGGCGTGCCGGTCGGCGAGCGGGTGGTCTCGACCGAAGCCCGGATCCGGTCCCAGCGCGCGCGCAGCTCGGCCCCGTAGGCGGCGTCGGTGCGGGCCCGCGTCACCTCCGCGGCGACGTGGGCGTTGTAGGCGTCGACGGAGTCGGCGATCTGGCCAAGGGAACTCATGCGGGGAAGGGGTTGGCGGGCGGATCAGGCCCGGATTTCGAGCTGGCAGGGCTTCTCGCCGCCGGGCGCGGCCCGGAGGTCTGCCCGCCGCGCGATGGCTGCGAACAGGGCGTCGACTCCGGGATCGAAAGGGCGGGCGGCCGTGGTCGCGTGCAGCGCCTGGCCCCGGCCGTTCTGGTCGAGGCGAGCCTGGATCTCACTCCGGGCGGTGTGGGCCTGCGCGTGGTCGCACTTGTTCAGGGCCACGAGGTCGGCGCCGTTGAGCAGGGCGATCTTCTGCAGCTGGATCCGGCCGCCGTAGTGCGGCGCGAGCACGAGCAGGGTGGCGTCGACCAGGCGCGGGCCGCGTCCGAAGAGGCCGAACGGGTCGCTCTCCTGTCCGACCCCGACCGATTCGACGAGGATCAGGTCGAACCGGCCGCTGCGCCGGAGGAGGTCGATCGCCGCCGGGGCGGCGGCCGACAGCCCGGTCAGGCTGCCGCGGGTGGCGAGAGACCGGAAGAAGACGCGGTCGTCCTGCGCGTAGATGGCGGACACCCGGTCGCCGAGGATGGCGCCGCCCGAGCCGGGGTGGGACGGGTCGTTTGCCAGGAGGGCGATTCGGCCGCCGGGACACCGGCGCAGGAAGCGCGAGGTCAGCTCGTCGATCAACGTGGATTTTCCCGCGCCGCCGGGGCCGGCCACGCCGACGACAAACGCGCCGCCGCGGGCGGGCGCGGCGCGGGCGGGGCGGCGGAGGCGGTGCTCCGCCCGGGTGATCGCCCGGGCCAGGGCGTGATCCCCGCGAGCAGGGCCGCCGGCGCGGGGGAGGCGGGCGTAGTCGCGCCGGATCTCGGCCATCATGGTCGCCAGCGGCGTGCCGGCGAAATAGATCCGGTCGGTGCCCTGCCGGCGCATCACGCGGGCGTCGGCCGGCGTGATCGTGCCGCCGCCCCCGCCGAACACGGGGATGTCGCCGCCTCCGCGGGCCCGCAGCTGGGCGACCACCTCGCGGAAGAAGACGATGTGGCCGCCGTTGTACGACGACAGTCCGACCACGTTGACGTCCTCCTGCACCGCCGCGCGCGCGATGGCGGAGGCGGACTGGTGGTAGCCGAGGTAGATCACCTCGATGCCGTGGCGGGCCAGCTCCAGGTTGATCGTGGTGATGGCGCTGTCGTGCCCGTCGCACACCGGCACGGCGGTCAGGATGCGGATCGGCGCGGCGGTGCGCGGGGTGGATGCGGCCATGACCTTCCAGCAAACCCAGGATTCGGCCGCGCGCAATGGCCGACCGTCGGCCGCCCTCGCCGGTGATCGAATTCAAACTTTCGGCGTAATGGCGGTAGTCCGCCGGCCGGGAGCGGGCGTGGCCGGTCCGCCAGTTACGGATTGTCGGCCGCGCCCGGCCGCTTACGGTGGCCGCGCATGCACACCCGTTCCCTTGTTTTGTTCCTCGGCGCCGCGCTGGCCGCGTCGATCACCGTCCCGGGCCTTCGCGCTGCGGAGGCTGTCCTCGAGAAGAAAACCGCCGGTTACGCCAAGAAGATATTGGCGCGGTCGGACAAATACATCATCGCGGGCTTCCGCGTGGCCTTCAACACCGAGGGCGCCGCGTCCGCCAGCACCGACTCGCGCCTGAAGAACCTCGGCAACAGCATCGGCAGCGGTCCGAAGACGGTGCACAGCGACGCGTCCGTCAGCATGAAGGTGTCGCTCGCCGGGCCGCAGGCGGAGGATTTCCAGCGGATCACCGAGGAGGCGTACGCCGATTTCAAGCAGCGGCTGGAGCAAGCCGGCTGCACGGTCCTGGGTCCGGATGTGTTGAAAGCCAGCAAGGGCTACGGGGAGCTGAAGTTCACCCCGTCCACGCCGGAGCGGCCGTACGTGAAGGATCTCAGCCTGGGCGCCGGCCGGACCGTGGTCGTCTATTCGCCGGCCGAGCTGCCGCTTTTCCTGGGGCATTTCGACGGCAATGCGCTCGGGAGCGTCAGCCTCGACCTGGGGAACTGGCGGGCGCTCAACCAGCTGAGTGTGGAGACCAAGGCCGTGGTCCTCGTGCCGACGATCACCATCGACTTCGTGCAGATGAAGTCGAGCGGGCGCGGCAAGATGCTGCGCAACACCGCCGAGGTCGGCGCCGAGCCGCAGATCTCGCTGATCGGCTCGCTCACGAACCTCGCGGTTTTCCACGCCAAGATCCGGCTGGCCGGCGAACTCGCGGCGACGCACCTGGCGGAGGACCTCGCCATGCCCGGCGCGTTCGGCGCCATGGAGGAGGTGTCCGCGTCCGACAACGCCGCGCTGAACTCGGCCCTGGTCCGGCTGACCGGCCTGGCGGGCAGCGTGAACTCGAAATCGCATCGGGTGGTTGCGGCCGTGCCCGAGGATTATCGGCGCCTCAGCCTCGAGGCCGTCGGCGGTTTCAACGCCCTGGCTGCGGGACTGGTGATGGCGAAGTAGCCGCCGCGCGCCGCCGGGGGGCCTCAGAATTCGGCCGAACCCGGCGTGCGGGCGAAGGGAATGACGTCGCGGATGTTGGCGACGCCGGTGACGAACATCAGCATGCGTTCGAACCCGAGCCCGAAGCCGGCGTGCGGTACCGTGCCGTACCGGCGGAGGTCAAGGTACCACCAGTAGTCCTTCTCCGGGAGGTGATGCAGGGCCATGCCCTCCCGCAGCTCGGCGAGGCGCTCCTCGCGCTGGCTGCCGCCGATGATCTCGCCGATGCCGGGCACGAGCAGGTCCATCGCGGCGACGGTCTGCCGGTCCGGGGCTTCGCCGTCGTTCTTGCGCATGTAGAACGCCTTGATCGCGCGCGGGTAGTTGTAGACGGTCACCGGACACCGGAAGTGCTCCTCCGTCAGGTAGCGCTCGTGTTCCGACTGGAGGTTGTCGCCCCACGCGACGGCGTGCTCGAACTTCCGCCCGCTGCGCTGGAGGATCTCGACCGCGTCCGTGTAGCGGCAGCGCTGGAACGGGCGCTCGAGGACGAAATCGAGCCGGGCCAGCAGGCCGGGGTCGACGAACTTGCCGCAGAACTCGAGGTCGGCGGCGCAGTGCTCCCGGGCGTCGCGGATCAGGTGCTTCACGAACGCCTCGGCCAGGTCCATGTCCCCGGCCAGGTCGCAGAACGCGACCTCGGGCTCGATCATCCAGAATTCCGCGGCATGGCGCGAGGTGTTGGAATTCTCGGCGCGGAACGTCGGCCCGAACGTGTAGATGTTGGACAGGGCGGTGGCGAAGATCTCGCCTTCCAGCTGGCCGGACACGGTGAGGAACGTTTTCCGGCCGAAGAAGTCGCGGGCGTGGTCGAGGGCGCCCTCGGGGGTCCGGGGCGGGTGCTCCAGGTCGAGGGTGGTGACCCGGAACATGTCGCCCGCACCCTCGGCGTCGCTGGCGGTGATGATCGGCGTGTGGACGTAGTGGAAGCCGCGCTCCTGGAAGAACTGGTGGACGGCGTAGGCGAGCCGGCTGCGCACGCGGAACACCGCGCCGAAGAGGTTGGAGCGCGGACGCAGGTGGGCGATCTCGCGGAGGAACTCCAGCGTGTGCCCCTTCTTCTGGAGCGGGTAGGTGCCGTCCGCCTCGCCGACGACGGTGAACCCGGTCGCCACCACCGCCCACTTCTGGCCCTGGCCCTGCGAGGCCACGAGCCGTCCGCGGACGGCGACCGACGCGCCGGTGTGCGCTCTCGCCACCTGCGCGTAATCGGGCAGGGTGGCGTCGACGATCACCTGCACGCCCTTGAGGCAGGAGCCGTCGTTGACCTCGACGAAGGAGAAGGCCTTGGCGTCGCGCCGGGTCCGGACCCAGCCCTGGAGCAGGAGGGATTCCATCGGCCCGGCGGCGTTCAGGGCCTCTTTGACGAGCGTGCGTTTCATGCGGGGAGCGAAACCAAGCAAACGCCCCGGAGGGAGGCAAATCCTGAAATCCGCGAGGGCCCGCCGGGCGGTACAGTTGGCGCCGGGGCGGACGGGGTGCTGCCCGTCCTGGTGCGTTGACCCCGCGGGCCGCGGCGCGGTACCGTGGTCTTGCTTCCGCGGCGCGTGTCGCGGCGGGAGCCTCACCCCCCATGAATGAGATTCTTGCCGATGCGTCCCATCGTGCCCGCCATTACCTCGACCAGGTGGACGCCCGTCCGGTGGCGCCGGATCCGGCCGCGGTGGCGGCGCTGCGGCGGTTCGACGAGCCGCTGCCGGCCGGGCCGTCGGATCCGGCGGCGACGCTGCGGCTGCTGGACGAGGCCGGGTCGCCGGCCACCATGGCGATGGCGGGCCCCCGCTTCTTCGGCTTTGTCATCGGCGGCTCGCTGCCCGTCGCGCTGGCGGCGAACTGGCTGGCGGGGGCGTGGGACCAGAACAGCGCGCTCTACCGGGTCACGCCGAGCACCGCATTCATCGAGCAGGTGGCGCTGCGCTGGCTGCTGGAGGTGCTGGGCCTGCCGTCCGGCTGCGGCGGCGCGTTTGTGACCGGCGCGACGGTGGCCAACTTCTGCGCGCTGGCGGCCGCCCGGCACGAGGTGCTGCGACGCGCGGGATGGAACGTCGAGGCGCACGGCTTGTTCGGCGCCCCGCCCATCACGGTCGTGGTCGGCGAGGAGGCCCATCCGTCGGTCACCAAGTCGCTCGGCATGCTCGGCCTGGGCCGCAGCCGCGTGACGCCGGTGCCGGTGGACGGCCAGGGCCGCCTGCGGGCCGACCGGCTGCCGGCGATGGCCGGGCCGACGATCGTGTGCGTGCAGGCGGGCAACGTGAACACGGGCGCGTTCGATCCGATCCCGGAGATCTGCCGGCGGGCCCGGGCCGCCGGGGCCTGGGTGCATGTCGACGGCGCCTTCGGGCTCTGGGCGGCGGCCGCGCCGTCGCGGGCGCACCTGGCGGCCGGCGTCGCGGAGGCGGACTCGTGGGCGACCGACGCCCACAAGTGGCTCAACGTGCCCTACGACTGCGGCTTGGCCTTCGTGCGCGCGCCGGCGGCGCTGCAGGCGGCCATGGCGATCACGGCCGAATACCTGCCGACGCAGACCGAGTTCCGCAATCCCGGCGACTTCACGCCCGAGCTGTCGCGGCGCGCCCGCGGCGTGGAGGTGTGGGCGGTCCTGCGCGCGCTCGGGCGCTCCGGGCTGGCGGCCATGATCGAGCGCCATTGCGCGCAGGCCCGGCGCTTCGCGGCCGGACTGGCGGCGGGCGGGGCCGAGATCCTCAACGAGGTCGTGCTCAACCAGGTGCTGGTCTCGTTCGGCGACCCGGAGCGGACCAAGCGTGTCATCCAGGGCATCCAGGAGGAAGGCACGTGCTGGGCGGGGATCACCGTCTGGCAGGGGCGCACGGCGATGCGCATCAGCGTCTGCTCGTGGGCAACCACCGACGACGACGTGGAGAAGAGCATCGCCGCCATGCTCAGGGTGGCGGCGCGCTCCTGAGCGGCGTCACCGCCCGAACCGGGCGCAGAACTCGTGGACGGGGAGGGCCGCGAGGGCGGAGCGGTCGGCGAACAGGCGCATGAGCGCGTCGGCGCGCTCGGGCCCGAAGTGCCCGGCGAACGCGGCCCGGGCCTTGGCCTGCAGGAGCGGGATGCCCTCCGCCCGGCGCCGCCGATGCCCGACGGGGTACTCCACGACGACGCGCTCGGTGGCGGTGCCGTCCTGGAAGAACACCTGCACGGCGTTGGCGATCGAGCGCTTCTGCGGATCGAGGTAGTCGCGGGAGTACTGCGGGTCCTCCCGCACCACCATGCGCGTCCGCAGGGCGTCGATCCGCGGATCGGCCGCCAGCCGGTCCTCGTAGTGCTCGGCCGTCAACTCCCCGAAGATCAGCCCGATCGCCGTCATGTACTGCAGGCAGTGGTCCCGGTCCGCCGGGTTGTGCAGGGGCCCGGTCTTGTCGATGATGCGGATCGCGGACTCGTGCGTGGTCAGCTCCACCCGCTCGATCTGCCCCAGCCGCTCCCGCACCTGCGGATGCAGCCGCAGCGCGCATTCCACCGCCGTCTGGGCATGGAACTCGGCCGGGAACGAGATCTTGAACAGCACCTGCTCCATCACATAGCTGCCCAGCGGCCGGGCCAGCTGCACCGGCCGGCCCCGGAACGAGACATCCTGGAACCCCCACGTCTTGGCCGTCAGCGCCGAGGGATACCCCATCTCCCCGGTCAGCGCCAGCAACGCCAGGCGCACCGCCCGGCTGGTCGCATCCCCCGCGGCCCACGACTTCCGCGAACCGGTGTTGGGGGCGTGCCGGTACGTCCGCAGCGCCGACCCGTCGAGCCAGGCGTGCGAGACGGCGTTGATCACCTGCTCCCGCGTGCCGCCGAGCAGCGCCGTGGTGACGGCGGTGGAGGCCACCCGCACCAGCAGCACGTGGTCGAGCCCCACCCGGTTGAACGAGTTCTCCAGGGCCAGCACCCCCTGGATTTCATGGGCCTGGATCATGGCCGTGAGCACCGCCTGCATGGTCAGCGGACCCGCTTGGCGCACCCCCGGTGCGTAAGCGGCCAGCGGGGTCTGGAACGCCATCGGCGTCACCCCGGCCGCCTGGTGCCGCGACAGCCAGTCGGCCACCGCCAGGATCGCCCCGAGGTTGTCCGAGGGATGACCCCACTCCGCCGCCAGCCAGGTGTCGTTGAAGTCGAGCCAGCGCACGAGCGCCCCGAGATTGAACGCCCCCTGCACCGGATCGAGCTCATGGCCGGTGCCCGGCACCCGGGCGCCCAGCCGGATGCTCGTGCCGTCGACGCACGGCCCTAGCAGCCGCGTGCACGCCGGGTAGGACAAGGCCAGGATGCCGCAGGCCAGCGTGTCGGCCAGGCACCACCGGGCGGTGTCGTAGGCCTCCTCGCTGCCGACCGGCCCCTGCAGGGCGTAGTCGGCCAGGGCGACGAGCAGCGGATCGGGATCGGGGCGGACGTTGCTGATGACCGAGGACATGATTCAAAGGCGCCCGCGCAGGTCGAGCTTGGGGAACGGCCGGGGCTCGGGGCCGGTGTAGTTGGCCCCGGGCCGGATGATCTTCCCGTCGAGCCGCTGCTCGATGATGTGCGCGGCCCACCCGGCCGTGCGCGCCATCACGAACAACGGGGTGAACATCGCCGTCGGCACCCCCAGCTCGTGGTAGGCCACGGCGCTGTACCAGTCGAGATTGGGGAACATCCGCTTCTGCTCCCACAGGAGCGTTTCGATCCGCTCGGCGATCCCGAAGAGCCGCGTGTTGCCGGAGCCCGCGCACAGGCTCCGGGCGATCTCCTTGATGATCGGATTGCGCGGGTCCCCGGTGGTGTAGACCGGGTGCCCGAATCCGATCACGATCTCCTTGCGCGCCAGCCGCGCGCGCATATCCGCCTCCGCCTCGTCGGCCGTGCGGTAGCGCTGCTGCACGGCGAAGGCGACCTCGTTGGCGCCCCCGTGCTTCGGCCCCCGCAGGGCCCCGATCGCCCCCGTCACCGCCGAGTGCAGGTCCGACCCCGTGCCGGCGATCACCCGCGCGGTGAACGTCGAGGCGTTGAACTCGTGCTCCGCGTACAGGATCAGCGAACGGTCCAGCGCGTCCACCTGCGCGTCCGTGGGCCGGCGCCGGTGCAGCAATTGCAGGAAGTGCGCGGCCAGGTTCGGGGCGTCCGACTCGGTCGTGATCCGCCGCCGGCTGCGCGTGTAGTGGTACCAGTACAGCAGCATCGACGGCAGGCAGGCCAGCAGCCGGTCTGCCAGGTGCTGCGCCCCCCGCACCTCCGCGGGCGTCGGCCCGGAGTCCGGCAGCACCTCCGGCTCGAGGGTCCCGAGCATCGCCACCCCGGTGCGCAGCACATCCATCGGGTGCGCCGTCTTCGGGATCCGCTCCAGCACCCGCCGCAGCGCCGGCGGCAGCCCCCGGAGCTTGCGCAGCTTGCGGTGGTAGCCGGCCAGCTGCGAGCGCACCGGCAGCTCCCCGTAGATCAGCAGGTAGGCCACCTCCTCGTAGGAGGATTCCCGGGCCAGTTCCGCGATGTCGTACCCGCGGTAGTGCAGGTCGTTGCCTGTGCGCCCCACCGTGCACACCGCGGTGTTGCCGGCCACCACCCCGGACAGGGCGACGGATTTCTTGGGCTTGAAGGCGGGCGGGGCAGGGGGGGAGTTCATGGGTAGATTCAACTGCCCCGGGGCGGGGTGTAGCCCAGCGTTGCGTACAGCTCGGCCCGCGTCTGCATCCGGCCCACCACCGCCTGCACGGTCCCGTCCCGGCGGATCGCCGCATAAACCTCCCGCGCCGCCGCCGCCGCCGCCCGCGAGGCCGACAACGGGTACAGCACCATCGCCACCCCCGCCTCCCGCAGCTGCCCCGGTGCGAACGCCGGCGTCCGCCCGAACTCCGTCAGGTTCGCCAGCACCGGCGCCGGCACCCCCGCGCAAAATTCCCGGTACTGCGCCAGCGTTTCCAGCGCCTCGGCAAAAATCATGTCCGCCCCCGCCGCCACGTACGCCCGCGCCCGCGCCACCGCCCCGGCCAGCCCCTCCACCGCGGCCGCATCCGTGCGCGCCATCACCACAAATTCCCCCGCCGGCTTCCCCTGCACCGCCGCCCGCACCCGCGCGAGCATTTCCGCGGTCGTCACCAGCTGCTTGCCCGGCAGGTGCCCGCAGAGCTTCGCCGGCACCTGGTCCTCGAGGTGCACCGCCGCCGCTCCCGCCGCCGCCACCGCCCGCACCGCCCCCGCCGGGTCCTCCCACCCCGTGTCGATGTCCACCAGCACCGGCAGGCTCACCCGCCGCGTGATCCGCTCCACGTCCAGGCACACCTCCTCCAGGCTCGTCTGCCCCGTGTCCGGCAACCCGTACGAGTGGTTCGCCACCCCGGCCCCCGATATGTACAGCGCTCTAAACCCCGCCGCCTGCGCCTGCAGCGCCGCGTACGCGTTGATCACCCCCACGATCTGCAGCGGCTGCTCCGCGGACAAGGCCGCGCGGAATCGTTGGCCGGGTGTGTGGTCGGGCATGGCGCGTTTCGGGGGTGGACCGCGAGGTTAGGACAGACACCGGGAACGTGTCGAGGTTGAGACGAGTCGGGGAGAAATTTCCTGCCGTGATCCGCCGGCGGACGGACGCATTCGAGGTTTGGCTCGCCTCGGAGGCGGTCCGGAGCATTAAGGAAAGGCCGCTGGCCCGGGTGGCGGAATGGTAGACGCTGGGGACTTAAAATCCCCTTTCCGCAAGGAAGTGTGGGTTCGAGTCCCACCCCGGGCACCAGCGCAGTTCCACTCGCGCGAGGAAATCGCCTTGCGCTGCGCGTAGGGCGAAGCAAAGCAAGGGCTGCGAATGAAAATCGGTTTTCTGGGCGGGAGTTTTGATCCGGTACACTTCGGACACCTGATCGCGGCGCAGGACGTGTATGAGCAATACAAGTTCGACCGCCTCTTTCTGGTTCCGGCGGCGCAGGCCCCGCTCAAACCCAATGACGTCCAGTCCTCGGTGGAGGATCGGCTCGCCATGCTGCGGGCCGCCTGCGAGTGGGATCGGCGTTTTGAGATCGCCGACTACGAGCTCACGAAGGGCGGGGTCAGCTACACGATCGATTCCGCCCGGCATTTCCGAGCGCAGTTTCCGCACGACGATCTTTATTGGATCATCGGGGGCGACCAGCTGCCCTTGCTGCACAAGTGGAAGGAGATCGGCGAACTGGCCAAGCTGGTGGAGTTCATTTTCCTCGAGCGCCCCCGCCACCCCAGCAAGCCGCATCCCGAGGTGCCCGGTCTCCGGCTCCACCGCTGCGACGGGCATCTGATCGAGATCAGCTCCAGCGAGCTGCGCCAACGGGTCCGGGCCGGGCTTTCGCTCCATTATTTCTGTCCGCAGAAAGTTATCGCCTATATCGAGAGCAGGAAGCTGTATCGCTGATGTCGATGAAAGCCAAAGCCACCCGGAAAGCCAAGCCGACCCGCTCCGCCGCGAAACTCAAACCCTCGCTCCGGCTGCTGGGTCTCATCGTCCGTGCCTTGGAGGCGAAGAAGGCCGAGGACCTGCGGGTGCTGGACGTCAGCAAGCTTTCCAGCATCACCGACTACCTGGTGCTTGCGACCGGCACCTCCGAGCCCCACCTCCGGGCGCTGCGCATCGAACTGGAACGCGTGCTCGACGATGAAAAGGCGATGATTCTCGGTGTCGATACCTCAAAGGAAAGCGGTTGGACCGTGGTCGACGCCTTTGAGCTGATGGTCCATCTGTTCTCTCCGGAGAACCGGAACAAGTACCGCATCGAGACCCTGTGGAAGGACGCGGCTGAGGTGCCTCTTGCCAAGCTTGCGGGCTAACCCCGATGCTCGCGAAGGGGGCAGATCAGGCGAAGGTTCCTGGATGGCGCTATCGTAAATACATTTTATTTGCATTAATAATTCGCTTTTAAGCAACAACTTAAGCGTTTTTCTCGGCAGGGGTAGTATGAATTTGATTCACGGTATTTACATTTTCTTAAAAGAATACAATCTTGCTTAACCAGTTGCGGAATCCTCTTATCGCCCTGCTCGCCGTTCCGGATGAGCAGTGAATAATAACAAACATAACTCCCATACGAAAAATGAATACGCGTTCCACCAAGGGTTTTACCCTCGTTGAAATCATGATTGTCGTGGTCATCATCGGCCTTCTGGCCGCGATGGCTATTCCGGCCTTCCAGAAGGTCCGCCAGTCCTCGCAGGACAAGGCTGTGCTGAACAACGTTCGCCAGCTGTCGGCCGCTTCCGACCAGTACTTCCTCGAGAACGGTGTCTCGACCGTTGCCCAGACGAACCTGGTTGGCGCGACCAACTATGTGAAGGCGCTCAACACGGTCGCCTCCGAGGTTTATCCGGCCAACTACACGCAGGGTGTGACGATCACCGTCTCCAGCATCGCGGGTGTGCGCACGGTCACGTACGCGCCCTAAGCAATTCTGGAGTCCTTAAACTTAGGCCGTCCGCTATCATGTGGGCGGCCTTTTTTTTCGGGTTGGTGGTGCCAGAGGCTCGCTGCCCGAAATAGGTCCGGAAACTTGGTTAGTGCATTCTCGCCATGACCCCCTTACTCAGACTTAAAAGTCGCGGCTTCACTTTGGTGGAAATCATGATCGTGGTTGTGATTATCGGCTTGCTCGCAGCGATGGCCATTCCGGCCTTCAAGCGGGTGACAGCCAGCTCACAGGACAAGGCGGTGCTGAACAACGTCCGGCAATTGTCGGCCGCTTCGGACCAGTACTTCCTGGAAAGCGGCTCGACGACCGTGGCCCTTAACGGCCTGGTTGGACCGACGAACTACGTGAAGGTTCTCAACACGGTGGCAGCCGAATCGTATCCGGCCAACTTCACCCAAGGTGTAACGATCACGGTTTCGGCCGTGGGTGGAACCCGGACGATTACGTTCACCCCGTAACGCGCGGGACCAGATTCAGCGATTTTTTCAGCTGCATTCGCAGTCGGGGCGGGCAGGCTCTGCGCCAATTCCTGCCTCATGAATCGCCTTCTGGTCCTTGCCGCGCTGAACGGCCTCCTGGCCGTGCTCATCGGGTTTGTGGTCCTGCCGCCTGAACAGGCGCTGGCCGCAATCAAATACGGCGGTTACTGGCTTATGCTGGTGACCGCCGTTTGTGCGACCTGGCAAATCGGCAAATCCGTCCAGCTCAGCCTGCGCGAGTGGAAACCCGAGGCGGCTGACTGGCGCACGCTGGCCTCGATTCCTGCGGGCTGGCTGCTGCTGATGCTGCACGAGCCGGTGGGGTTCAAAATCCTCATGGATGAGGTGATGCTGCTCGGCACCTCGATGAGCCTGCACCTCGACAAGCTGGTCCAGGTGCCGTACCGAGGTCACGATATCCAAGGGGCCTTTGTGATCGTGGAAGGGGTGATCGACAAGCGACCCTACTTCTTTCCGTTTCTGCTTTCAGTCTTTCACGACATTGCCGGGTACCGACCGGAGAACGCCTTCATCCTCAACGGATGCCTGGCCGCAGCCTTCCTGCTGCTCATCTACGCGCTCGGTCGCAAGCTGGCGGGCCCCGTGGCTGGCGCCGTCGGCGTGCTGCTGTTCGCGGGACTGCCGCTCCTCGCCCAGAACGCCACGGGCGGCGGGTTCGAACTGCTGAACCTGGTGATGATCGGACTCACCCTCTGGCTGGCGATCCGTTTCGCCGAGACCCGGGCGCCGTTGGAGCTCTCAGCCCTGTGCTTTGCTACCGTGCTGCTGGCGCAGACCCGGTATGAGTCGGCGCTGTTCGTCGCGCCGGTGGCGTTGGTCATTCTCTGGGTGTGGTGGCGCGAGCGCAGGCCCGTCTTGAGCTGGACCCTGGCGTTCACGCCGCTGCTGCTGCTGCCGGTGCCGTTACTCCAGAAAGTCTTCCAGCTCCGGCAGGCCTCGTGGGAGATGTTCAGTCAGCCGGGAGCGGAGCGGCCTTTCTCCCCCGAATTCATCGTGGTGAACGTCGCACACGCCTTCGCGTATTTCTTCGACACGACGGGCGGCCAGCCGAATTCCTTGCTGATTTCCGCTCTGGGTTTGCTGGGCCTGGGCTTCCTCCTCCTCCATCTGATTCGCACCTTGCCGCAGCTGCGCACGGTTTCACCTCCGATCGGGGCGGCCAGCCTTGTCTCACTCGGCTTGCTGGCGTTGTTCGGGCTGCTGATGTGCTACTTCTGGGGTAAGTTCGACGATCCCGTGATCACTCGCCTGAGCCTGCCGATCCATCTGCTCTTTGTCCTCGCGCTTTGGCTGGTGGTGCCGTCGTTTCCCGCGTCGGCAAAGGTGTGGCGCGGGCTGCTGATCGCGGCGGGAGTCCAGATCGTCGCGCTGTCGATCCCGTCGATGGCCAGTCACGCCTACACCCTGAATTACGTGCACGGCCGCGAGGTGGCCTGGCGCCGCGAGTTCATCGCCCAGCATCCGGCCCGCGATTACCTGGTCGTCGATTCCAGCTCCATCTTCTGGATCACCCACCGCGTCTCCAGCACGCCGCCCCTGCAGGCGCGGCTGCGCAAAGAAGCCCTGGCCTTCCACTGGCGCAACCGCAGCTTTTCGGCCATCTACGTATACCAGCGCTTTGACGTCGACCCCGCGTCCGGCCAGTTGAAGCTGCTGGCCGATTTCGATCCCGGACCGGATTATGTCCTCGAGACCGTCGTGGAACGGCGCCTGCATCCTTATTCGCTGAGCCGCATCAGCCGCGTCGTCGCGATCCGGGAGGGAGACCCCCTCGCCGTTCCCCCGGCGCCGGAGCCGGCGATGCCCGCGCTCAGCGATGAGGAGAAGCTCAAGTTGAAGCAGGCTTACTGGGACAACTGGCTGCGCAACCTGCCCTGACCGGGCGCTCCGCGTGACGTGACGGAATCGAAGCCGACGATGCCGAGCCCCCTGAGCGAACTCCTGCGGACCGCCCCGGTGCCACGGGTGTTGCTCCTGCTGGCCGCCGCCGCCGTCTCCGTGTACGTGGGCTTCCTCGCGTTCAGCCCGCAGCGGGCCCAGACGGTGGTGCATGACTGGGGATATTACCTGATCGCGGCGACGTTCGGCTGGTTCCTGCTGGCCTTGTTCCGGCTGTGGCGCGAACGCCGCACTCCGCCCCCCGCCACCGCGGCCGCAAGCTGGCGCGGGTGCTGGCAGCAGCTGCGGATGTGGATGATGCGCCCCGCCGTGCTGGCCGTGGCGGGCATGAGTACGCTTTGCGTCATCGCCGAGCGACCGCGGGAAAAGATCCTGTATGACGAGCAAGTCATCCAAGCCACGGCCATGTACATGCACCACACCCGCCAGGTCTCCACCGTGGTGCGCGGCTACGACGTCAACGGGGTCTTCCTGCCCCTGACCCACTACCTCGACAAGCGCCCCTACTTTTTTGCGCTGCTGCTCTCGCTGCTGCATGACGTCACCGGTTATCGTCTCGCCAACGCCTACGTGCTCAATGCCATCCTGACCGTCCTGACCCTGGCCCTCCTGTACGTCGTGGTCCGTCGCCTGACCGGCCCGCCGGGCGGCATCCTGGCCGTGCTGCTTTTCGGCACGCTGCCGCTGCTGGCCCAGAACACCAGCGGAGCCGGCATCGAGGTGCTCAACCTGGCGATGATCCTGCTCTGCGTCTGGCTGGGAATGCTGGCGGCGGAACGGCCCACGGAGACGGCGCTCGGCGCGTTCGTGCTGGCGGTGGTGCTGCTGACGCAGGTGCGCTATGAGTCGGCCCTTTACGTCGTGGCCTGCGCGCTGGTTTTCGCCGGCATCTGGCGGCGGACGGGCCGCCTGCTGCTGCCTTGGGCGGCGGTCGTGGCGCCGTTGTTGCTGATCCCGATCCCCCTGCTCCAGCTGGTGCTGAGCGCCAACCGGGTCATGTGGGACCTGCCCGAAAACCTCGACAGCCGATTCGGGTTGATGCATCTGGGCAGCAACCTCGAGCACGCGGCTCGGTTCCTTTCCAGCTTCTCGCGCGAGCATCCGAACTCTCCGCTGCTGGTCTTGCTCGGGGTGGCCGGCGCGGCGGGCTGCGGGTGGTGGGCCCTGCGGCATCCGGACCGGCTGGCCGCCGCGCCGGATCGGTGGGCGGCGGCCAGCTTCACGCTCGTGATTCTCGGCAACTTTGGGCTGTTGATGTTTTACTTCTGGGGCGAGCTTGACGACCCGATGGTCTCGCGCCTGGCGCTGCCGCTGTACCTGCTGCTGGCCGGCTGCGCGGCCGTGGGCCTGGGTTTCCTGGATCGCTTCCGCCCGGCCACACGCTGGGGCATCGTGGCCGCGCTGGCGGCGCTGCCGCTGAGCTACGGCCGGGCAACCCCGCTGCATCTCTATTCCAGCCAGAACCTCACCGCAGCGGAACTACAATGGGAGCAGGACTGGCTCGCGGCCCGTGGCCCCGGGGCGCGCCTCGTGATCACCAACAAGTCGTCGCTCCCCTGGATGCTGCGCCAGGAACCGGCGCTGCTCATCAGCAACATCCGCGATCGCCAGAGCCAGCTGGCCTTCCACCTGCACGAAGGCACCTTCACGGAGATCCTGGTGATGCAACGGCTCCGGGCGACGACGCCACTGGGTCAGTTTGCGGTCGACCCGGCGGACCGGCTGCCGGAAGTGTACGAACTCGAGACCCTGGCCGAAAAACGGTTCGGGGCCTCGCTGGACCGGATCAGCCGGCTGAGGGCGGTGCGGGTTCCGGCGCCGGAAAAACCTGCGCCATGAGCCCGCCGCTGCTGACATACGATCTTTCGCTCCTTGATCGCAGCGAGAGGAAATGGCGGGGCTCGCCGGCGCTGCGGGCGGTCTACGGCGACATCTTCAGCGAGATCGGTCGCCGCCTCGTGCCGGGCCGCACGCTCGAGATCGGTTCCGGCATCGGCATGGCGCGGGAATTCATCCCCGGGCTGGTCACCAGCGACATCGTGGCCACGCGGTTCGCCGCGCGGGGGGTTTCGGCCTATGACGTGCCGCGAGAGGAGTGGGGCAACATCGTCGCGGTCGACATGCTGCATCACCTGGTGGAGCCGCTGCGTTTTCTCGCCAGCGCCGCCGCGGCGCTGCGGCCGGGCGGCCGGATCGTGCTGGCGGAACCGGCGGGCACGGCCTGGGGCAGGATCTTCTACGCGTGGTTTCACCATGAGCCTTGCCAGCCCGGCAATGTGCGGCCGCCCTTCCGCTTCGCCGCCGCCCCCGGCGGCGCCTTCGCCAACATGGGCATGGCCCATGTGCTCTTCGGCCGGGAGCGGGTCCGGGTCGAAAACGAGCTTCGGGAACATGGCTTGCGTATCGCCGGCGTCCGATATCGCGACCTGCTGGCCTACCCGGCGACGGGCGGATTCTCGCATCGCGCGCTGCTGCCCGCCGGCCTGATCCGCGGGCTGCTGGCGCTGGAGCGCCTGGTGCCGCAGGTGCTGATGCGCTTTCTCGCCTTGCGGCTGGTTGTCGTCCTGGAAAAGGATGCATCCGCATGAGCCTCCGCGCACATTTCGACTGGGTGGCAGACCATGACGCGCGGGCCCGGCGGGAACAGCGCGGCTTCCACGCGCAGCTGCTGCACCAACACCGCTTTCATATCCCCGAGGGCGCGAGCGTGCTGGAATGGGGCTGCGGGGCCGGCGACCTGCTGGCGGGCCTGCGGCCGGCGCGCGGCCTTGGGGTCGACCTCAGCCCGCGGATGCTGGCCCGGGCGCGGGAACGGCACGGCGCCGCGCCGGGGCTGGAGTTCCGCGAGGGCGACATCGGGCAGGACCGGATCGACGAGCCGTTCGACCACATCGTCCTCAACTACCTCACCGGCTACCTGCCCGACATCCAGCAGGCCCTGGGCAACCTCCAGGCCTCGGCGCATGCGCGCACGCGCCTGCACCTGACGTCGCTCAACACCCCCTGGCAGTTCCTCCTGCGCCTCTGCGTCCAAAGCGGCATCGTGATGCCCCAGCCGCCCAGCAACTGGCTCTCACTCGAGGACCTGGTCAACCTGCTCGAACTCTCCGGCTGGGAGGTCGTCCGGAAGGAGACGATCCAGCTGCTGCCGCTGGAAATCCCGCTCCTCTCGAGCCTGTGCAACCGGATGGCCGTCCGCCTGCCGTTGCTGCGGCATCTTGGCGTCACGCTGTGGATCACGGCGCGTCCGCGGCGCCCGCGGCCGGTCACCGGCGAGATCAGCTGCTCCGTCGTCGTGCCGGCGCGCAACGAGGCCGGCAACATCCGGCCGGCCTTGGAGCGGATCCCCGTGCTCGGACGCCGCACCGAGGTGATCTTTGTCGAGGGCAACAGCCGCGACGACACCTGGGAGGTCATCCAACGCGAGGTGGCCGCCTATCGGGGCCCGCACCTGGTGCGGGCGATGCAGCAGCCGGGCCGGGGCAAGTGGGACGCGGTCCGCACCGGCTTTGCCGCCGCCCAGGGCGACGTGCTGGTGATCCAGGACGCGGACCTGACCGCGCCGCCGGAGGAACTGGGGAAATTCTTCCAATGCCTCACGGATGGCACGGCGGAATTCGTGAACGGGAGCCGGCTCGTCTACCCCATGGAGAAGCGCGCCATGCGCTTCCTGAATCTTCTCGGCAACAAGTTCTTCGCCACCGCCCTCAGCTATGTGCTGGGGCAGGCCGTGAAGGACAGCCTCTGCGGCACCAAGATGATCCTGCGCTCCGACTACGAGCGCCTGTTGCGGCGCATCACGGTGCTGGGCGATTTCGACCCGTTCGGCGACTTCAACCTGCTGTTCGGCGCGTCCCTGCTCAACCTCCGGATCCGCGACCTGCCGGTCCGCTACCGCGACCGGACCTACGGCGAGACCAACATCTCGCGCTTCGCCCACGGCTGGCTGCTGCTGCGGATGACTTGGTTCGCCCTGCGGCGGCTGAAATTCCAGCTGGGAGGCGAGGGCCGATGACCGCGGCTGATCCAAGTCGCGCCCCGGCGGGCCGTCCCGATCGGAGCTGGCTGCTGGTGGCGCTCGCGGCCCTGGCCCCGGCGGTGTTCGCGCTGTCGTCCGACAACATCTGGGAGGATTTTTTCATCACCTACCGGTGCAGCCTCAACCTCGTGCACGGGCATGGATTCGTGTTCGAGCCCGGCCGGGTGCTGCATGTGTTCACGTCACCGCTGGGCACCCTGATCCCGGCCGGCCTCAGCGCCTTGTTCCGGACCGACGACCCGCATGTGGTGATCGACGCCTTCCGGGTCTGCGCGTGTGCGGCGCTGGCCGCCGCCTGGCTGCTGGCGGCCGGTCGGCTGGAATCGAGGGCCGCCCGGGCCGTGGCGGGCGGGTTGTGGCTGCTCGATCCCAAGCTCGCCGCGTTCTCGACCAACGGCATGGAAACGGCGTTCCTGGTGCTGTGGGTGGTGCTGGCATGGCGGGCGCTTGCGGACGGCGACCTGCGCCTGGCCGGACTGGCCTTGGGCGGAGCGATGTGGACCCGTCCGGATGGATTTGTCTTTGTCGGCGCGCTGGCGGCCTCCGCCTGGCTCCTGCGGCCCGAGCTGCGCTGGCAATGGGGCGGCTGGGCGCGCCTGGCCGGCTGGGCCCTGCTGCTCTACCTGCCGTGGTTGCTGTGGGCGTGGTGGTACTACGGCTCGCCCGTGCCGCATACGATCCTGGCGAAAAGCGGGGTGGTGGGTTCTTCGGGTCAGCTGGCCGGCCTGGTGACCTTTCCCCTGCGCCTGGTCGCGGGGCGGACGGCGTTGGATGATGCGTTCCTGCCGCCCTATTTCTACTTCGGCGGTTGGCCGCGGTACCTCTGGCTTTGGGGCAAGCTGATCTCGCTGGCGGCGCTCGCAGCGGTCTGCTGGCCGCGATGCGCGCGGCCGGCCCGCATCGCGGGGATAGCTTTCCTGCTGGGCGGACTCTATCTGGAGGTCACGCCGCGGGCGCCCTGGTATTTCCCGGCGTGGCAGGTCCTGGGTTATCTGGCGGTCGGCGGCCTTGCCGCGGCGCTTGCCGACGCGTTGAAGTCGGCGGGAAACTGGCCACAGCGCGCCCTGGGCGCGGTGGCGGCGGTCGCGGTCGCGGTGCAGGCCGCGCTGTTCGCCGGGGTCGCCTTCCAGCTGCGGGAACAGCAGCGGCTGATCGAGTGGGGGGTGCGGGCTTCGCTTGGGCGAGATCTGCGGGAATGGGCCCGCGGCCCGGGCGACACCGTCTTTCTCGAGCCGCTGGGTTACATCGGCTTCTTCTCCGGGCTGGCGATGCGGGACACGCCCGGCCTCTGCTCGCCGGAGGTGGTGGCCTTGCGGCGCGAAGGCAAGCGCACGATGGCCGAGCTTTCGCTCGCCCTGCGCACGGACTGGGTGGTCCTGCGGGACAGCGAATTTGTCGCGATGTCCGATGCCGAGCGGCAGGGCTTCGGCCGCGCCTACCGGCTCTGGGCGGAGTATGACGTCCGGCGCCAGGTCGATAGCGCCGCCTTCCTGCCCGGGCGTGGGTTCCTGCGCTACGACGCGCATTTCCTGCTTTGGCGGAGGATCGGCGACGACGTCCCGCGCGATCCGCGATGAGCGCGGCCTTCTCCAGCGTCCTGATCCTGGCCGGCCTGCTGCTGCCGGGTCTCGGTTGGGCGCTCGGCGCCCGCTGGCCGATGCCCTGGCTGGCGGCCGGGGTGCTCTCGGCCCTGGCGATTCTGGCCGGCACCGTCGGCGGCTCGCTGGCGGGAATTCCCCTGAGTTTCGGCACCCTCGGCGCCTGGCTGGCCGCGGTTGCGCTGGGTGGAGCCTGGTACGGGTGGCGCCGTCGGCGCCCGCCGGCCGACGACCGGGTTGACTTCCGGGGCGCGTGGCTGGCCTTGCCCGCGGCGGCCATGCTGGCGGTGGACGCGTGGCGGGCGGTGAAGCAGCCGCTGTCCGGCGCGGATGTCGACTTTCGCTGGAACTACCTCGCGGAACTCATGGTGCAGTCCGGCAGCCTGGCTTTCTATCCGCCGGTGGTGCCGGCCGACTTTTCGCGCTATTTCTGGGTCGATGGCATCTGTCCGCTGGTGTCGAGCCTCTATGCGTGGACCTACCTGGCGGCGGGGAGCCTTGATCGCCATTGGACCGCCCTGCCGCAGCTCTTGCAGGTGAGCGGGCTCTGCCTCCTGCTGTTCCGGCTCGGCTCGGCCTGGGGCGGGCCGCGCGCCGGCTGGCTGGCGGTCGGCCTCGGCGGCGCCACCTTCCTGCTGCATTTCGCCTTCAACCTCGGCCAGGAAACGGGTCTCACCGCGCTCGGGGCCGGCGGCATGGCGTTCTACCTGCTCCGTTCGCGGCAGGACGCGCGCCCGGCGCTCCTGGTGCCGGCCGCGGCCTGCGCCGCGCTGGCGGCGTGCGCCCGCGACTACGGGTTCGCCTTCGGGCTGGCGGGCATCGGCGGGTTGCTGCTGACCCGGGCTGGTTGGCGCCGGGTGGCGGGTTTCGGTTTGCTGGCGCTGCTGCCGGCGGCGATCTGGCACGGGCGCAATTGGGTGCTCACGGGCAACCCCTTCTACTCGCTGAGGGTTGGCGGCCTTTTCCCGGTCAATCCGGTCTTCGCGGCGTGGATGGACGGCTACGCGGAGATTTACGGCCAGCCGCTGCGCCACGCCGAGGGGCTGCGCGAGTTCGCCCGCCTCGTGGCGATCAGCGCCCTGCCGGCGGCGGCCGGTTTGCTGGCGGGCGGGTGGCACTTCCGGCGCCGGGCGGACGCGTACGGCCTGCTGCTGGTGGCCGGAGCGGCGGGGGCGTGCTGGCTGGCGTCGGTGCCCTATACGGCGGGAGGATTGTTCTATTCGATGCGGGTCCTCAGTCCGCTGCTCGTGGTCGGGTGCGCCTGGGGTGGGGCGGCGCTGGCGGCGCACGTCGACCGGCGCAGCGTGCTGGCCGCGCTGACGGCGGGGCTGACGATCCTCGGTGCGGATGCGGCGCTGCGGACGTGGACGGTGCCGTCGAATCCCTACCGGCTGGCGCCGCGCGAGTGGCCGGAGGCGGGTTACCGGATGCAGCTCGATTTCGAGCGCGGGCACCGGCCGTTCCTGCTCGCGGCGGCGACCCTCTGCCACGGTCGGGTGCTCTCGGAATCGGCCGGGGCGCAGCGGGTCTTCGCGGCGGCCGGGCGGGAGCTCAACCCGATCTGGAGCCCGGAGGTGGCGTTCCTGTTCGGCCCCGACGGCGCTCCCGACGCCGCGCGGAGGCTCCGTGCGCTGGGCTACACGCACGTGCTGCTCACCCGCGTCCAGTCGAGCGTGGATTTTCTCGCCCGGCACGGCGCGCTCGCGCGGCTCGACGGGCACCTGCGGTCGGTGATGGCCAATGACACGTTCGTGCTGTTTGCGCTGGAACCGCAGCGGGAGCCCGCGCCCTGAGGTCCTGGTTGCGTGCATCTCCTGCTGCTCATCCTCGAACTGCTGTCCTCCCTCGTCGTGGCGTGGCTGGTCTGGCGGTCGCTGGGCGCGCCGGCGGAGGGCAGGATCGAGAACCTGCTCGGCTGGGGTCTGGCGGGCTTTGCCGTGGTGGCGGCCATCGGGACCGGACTCGGCGCGGTCGGCGGACTCGGCCCCGCGGGCTTCGCCGTGGCGCATGCGGCGGCGCTCGGCCCGTGCCTGATCCTGAGGCGTTCGCGGCTGGCCGAGGATGCCCGGGCCTGGCGGGCCCTGGTGGCCGACGTCTGGCGGGCGCTGCGGAGCGATCGTTTCACGGCCGGACTTTCGGTCCTCCTGGCAGGATTTCTGGCCGTCACGCTCCTGCTGGCGGCGGCGGCCGAGCCGGTCGTCTATGATGCGCTGACCTACCGGTTATCCCGGATCGGGCACTGGCTGCAGGAGGGGAACACCGCGCATTTTCCCACGAACGATCCGCGGCAGAATTACATGCCGGTGGTGCCCGATCTGGTGATGACGTGGCTGGTGAGCGGCACTTCCGCCGGCTTCCGCGGCGCCGCGCTGGCGCAGTGGGCCGGCGGCGTGTTGCTGCTGCTGGCCACGGCGGGATTCGGCCGTCAGGCCGGGCTCGGCCGCCCGTCGGCGCTGGGCGCATCCCTGCTGGCGGCGGGCGCCGCCAATGTTGCGCCGCAATTCACCACGGTCCATACCGACCTGGTGACCGCCGGCGTGCTCGCGGCGTCGCTTTTCCTGTGGGAGTCGGCGGCGCGCCGCGGGCAGGGCTCCGGGGTGGCGGGCCTCGGCGGCGGGCTGGCGCTGGGCGCCAAGGGCACGGTCTTCTATCTCGGGCCCACCCTGCTGCTGTGGGCCTGGTGGGTGGGTCGCACCCGCCGTCTGCCGCGGGTGGCCTGGTCCGTCACGCTGGCGGCCGCGGCGCTCTCCGCGGGTGTCTTCGCCGCTCCCGGTTTTGTGCGGAACCTGCGCAGCTTCGGCGGCCCGCTCGGGCCGCCGGATTTTGTCGCGATGCATCACCAGTCGTCGGCCGGACAGCTGCCGGGCAAGCTCGCGCTCAATCTGGCCACGTCGGCCGTGCAGCTGTTCGATCCCAATTCGCAGCCGCCCGGGCTGCGCGCCGCCGCGCGGGCGGCAGGTCGCTCGCTGGCGGCGTGCCTGCCGACGGAGGATGCGTTCAGCTACGAGCGGCTCAACCGCCGGGAGACCCTGCGCACGATCATCGACCGGGCGGAGCCCGACGCCGACTCGACCACATTCGGCCTGGTCCTGCCGCTGCTGTTCGGGCTCGGCGCGCTTGCCGCCTGCCGGCCGGGCGCCCGCGCGGGCGCGCCGGAGATTCGCCGCGGAGCCGCCGGCGTCGTGCTGTTCGCGCTGTTCTTCCACGCCATGCAGCAGTGGCACCCCTATGGCTTCCGCTATTTCATCCTCGTGACCCCGTGGATGGCGGTGGTCGCTGCGTGGGGCCTGCAAGGCTGGCCGCAGCGGCTGCGGCGCGTGGGGTGGTTCCTGGCCGGTTCGGGCGCCGTCGCGACCGCGTGGCTGGTGCTGGCAGACACCCACCAGGCCGGCTGGCGCGCCGTGGTGCAGCCCGAGCGGTCCCGCGGTTATTATGTGTATGCGCACTGGCGCGAGTGGAGCCGGACGCTCGGATCCGCCGGGGACACCCTGCACCTGGCCCTGCCGTTCAATCGCCCGCTGGCCGCATTCTACCGCACCGGCGGGCAGCGCTTGGTTCAGCCGGTGACGGAGTCGGCCCTCGCCGGGACCACCGCGGAGGCCGCGGTCAAGGCCGCCGGCGGCGGCTGGCTGATCGTGCCCGCGGGCCGTTTCCTCGGCGCGGAAGGCCGGGTGATCGGTCGGACGTGGCTCTTCGCCGGCGATCCCGCGAGTCCGTTCAGCCTCGCGGCGTACCGTCTTCCCGCGGAGGGCGAGGCCGCGGCGGCCATCGTCTACCGCAACCTGGCCCGAACCGAGGCCGGCGTGACGCGGCACGAAATGCTCATCCGGCCCGACGACGAAGGCCGGGTTCGGCTGCGGCTGGAATCCGGTGCGGGCGAGGCCTGGCGGTGCGAGGTGACGACGCCCGCGGAGGTGCGGCGGATCGAGTGGGCGGGGGGCGAGGCCGGATTGGACCTGAAACTTTCGCCCGGCCTGGTTTCCGAGGTGCAGGTTCGGCTCGAGCCGCGGACGCCCGCGACCGGCGGAGTGGGGCCGCGATTATCGTGGTGAGCGTGCCGCGTCCGGCACATCCGGCCCGCCGACTCAGGGGGCCGCGAGGGCCTGCGCGATCGCCGATTCCAGGCGGCTGGCCGGTCCGTTGAGGGCGGCGTCGACCTCTTCCTGCGTGAGCCGGTAAATGAGGATCGAGTATCCGGCCATCGCGTCGGGCCGCCGGGCGCGCAGATACTGGCAGAGGCGCGCGAAACGCAGCTGCTCATACTGATACCACTTGGCCGACCACCCGAGCGGGGTGATTTCCCGCAGTAAATCCGGATGGCCGTAGGGGTCCGCCTTGAGGGCGCGGAAATAGGGATCGAGCCGGCGCAGCAGCTGGTATTCTTGTTCGCGCGCCGGGGTCCAAGGGCCGCGATAGGGCAGGTACACGTGCTGCAGCATCGTCGCGCTGAGGGCGTAGAGGCCGGGCTCGGGCCAGTACCACGGGGTGATCTCGTTAAACTCGTGCAGCGTCGGCATGCGGGTGGCGTTGATGCCGTAGAAGGCCGGCTTGCTGGTGCCGAAGTAGGCCAGGTACACGGGCTCGCCGGGCCGCTGATTCGCGTCGAGCCACTGCTTCAGCGTCGGCAGGTCCTGGCCCCAGTCCAGGGAGCTGTCGACCAGGTGCCGGTAGCCGTTCTCGGGTCCGCCGGAAACCCGGTTGAAATAGGCGAGGTAGTGGGGATAGGCGCGCACCGTGTCCGCCGCGAACCAGAGCCAGAGTCCGCCCGTCAGGCCCGCTAGCGCCAGGCGGCCAGTGGGCCGCTGCATCCGATCCTGGGTCAAGAGCCAGCCCAGGCCGCCGAGGAGGATAAAGAGTACCGGGTAGGTCGGCAGGATGTGCCGGTGGCCGATGTTGAGGTTCGTCGAGAGCGAGAACGCCCAGTACACGATGAACAGGGTCAGCAGCGGTGTGAGCTGGTACAGCTGCGGGCCGAACGCGGCGAGGCGCGGCGGTGGCTGGCGGACGATGCGGACTGCCGCCAGGGCGAGGCCCAGGGCCAGGACCAGGAGCAGCGCATCGGGGGTTTTGTACAGGAAGGCCTTCGGAAAAAAACTGATCCAGCCGAAGTCGCTGTAGGCGCCGTCGAGGAAGGATCCACGGGTGATGCAGGACTCGATCGTGTAGGCATAGCCGTAAAGGTATCCCTGTGGAAGCAGCCGGCCTGCGGCCATGGCGTTGACGACGTCGCCCTGGAAACCGATGCGGCCGCAGATCCAATCCCACGGCCGGCTGAAGTTCTCCGCCGCCGGCAGCTCGGGATTGAAGGCCGAGTAACGCAACCCGTAGAAGATCCAGATCACGGCCATCGCCACCAGGCCCTGGACGAGGGTCGAGGCGGCGAGCGCGCCGAACTTGGCCCCGCGGCCGTGGTAGACGCGGCCGCCCAGCCGCAGCGGTTCCGGGTGACAGGCGCGCGCGGCGGCCATGATCACCATCATGGGCAGGATCAGCGCCGCAGAGAACTTCGCCACGCAGGCCAGCCCGAACACGCCGGCGCTCACGGCCCCGGAGGTCCAAGTCCCCGTGTGCAGGTGCCGCCAGTACGCCCCGACCGTGGCGAGAAAAAAGAACACCATGCACATGTCCGACGTGATCAGCGCGCCGTGCGCGAGGAAGTTGGGGCAGAAGGCATAAAAGCCGAGCGTCACCAGCGCGCCGGTCGTGCCCCACAGGCGTCGTGACCAGAGAAAGGCCAGCAAGCCCGTGCCCGCCAGAAAGAGCCCGATCATGGCCCGGCCCGCCAGCAGCCACCGCTCGTGGTCGTTGCCGATCCCGTAGAAGAACTCGTGGCCGAACATCCAGATGTCCGACTTGCGCCACGCCTCCGATTCGACGGAAGGCGGCTTCGCGCCCGCCAGCACGGCCGGCAGGGCGGCCCAGCGTTGCGGCAGGTTGCCGTTTTCCGGATGCATCCGGTAGTCGCCCAGCCGCCAGTAGGCGTAGCCGGCGGTAAGGTGGGCGATTTCGTCCGAGGTCGTGCTGTGGTTTCGTTTGCTGCCGATGGCCAGCGCGTAGTTGAGCCCGAGCAGGCCGAACACGAGGACCCAGATGCTCCAGGAGGGAAGGGCGGGGCGGGTGGGCGGCTTCATGGCGGAGTGACGGCGGGCGGGCGGGACCCGGCGGGATCCCGCGCCGCGAGCGCGCGCGTGATCGCGGCCTCCAGTCGACTGACCGGACCGTGCAGGGCGTCATCGATTTCTTCCCGGGTCAGCCGGAAAACGAGGATGGAATAGCCGATCATGGCATCCGGCTGCCGGGCGCGCAGGTAATGGCAGAGCCGGCTGAAGCGCAGCGACTCGTACAGGTTCCAGGCCGCCTGCCATTGCGGGGGGCTGATTTCCGCGATGAGCTCGGGACGTCCGTCGGGATCGGCGCGCAGCGCCCGGAAATGGGCGTCGTTTCTCCGCAGCTCCTGGTACGTGCGCTCGTTCTCGGCGGTCCAGGGGCCGCGCTGGGCGGCATAGACGTGCTGCAGCATCGTGGCACTGATGGCATAGAGCCCGGGCTCGCACCAGTACCACGGCCGCGCGCGCCCGAACGTCGGGAGCATCGGCAGGCGCACCGCCTCGATCCCGTAGAAATCCGGTTCGCTGCCGCCGAAATACGAGAGATGGAGGCGTTCCCCGGGTTGCCGATGGGCGGCCAGCCACCGCTGCAGCCCGGGCAGGTCCTGGCCCCAGTCGAGGGAGCTGTCGACCAGGTGCCGGTAACCCTGGGCGGGCCCGCCCGCCAGCGGGTTGAAGTACGCCAGGTAGTGCGGGTAGATGCGCGCGGCGGTGAGCGCGTGCAATCCGAGGAGGGCGACGACCGATACCACCCCGGGCACCGCCCGGCTCCGGGGCCCGGTGCAGGCCTGTGCCGCCCACCAGCCCAGGGCCCCGCAGAAGACATAGAGCACCGGGTAGGTCGGCAGGATGTGGCGGTGGCCGATGTTCAGGTGGCTGGCGAGCGAGAAGGCCCAATAGACCGCGAACAGGACGAGCAGCGGCGCGGCGCGAAGCAGCCCCGCGTGCCGGTCGGGCCGGGCGGAGGTCCGGAGACGCAGTGCGACGATCCCGGCGCTGGCCGCCACCGCGGCCAGCAGCGACAACGGGGTCTTGTAGAGGAAGGCCTTCGGAAAGAAACTGACCCACCCGTAGATGCTGTATTCGCCATCCAGGAACGCCCCGCGGGCCTCGGCGTGCTTGAGCACGAAGGCGAGGCCATACAGGTAACCTTCCGGCAGCAGCTGCCACGACCGGCAGAACTCGATCACCCGCGCCTTGAGCCCGCCAAATGACAGCATCAGTTCCCAGGGATATACGAACACCCCGCCGGGCAGCTCCGGGTTGAACGCGGCATAACGGAACCCGAAGAATGCCCAGATGGCGAGGGCCACGGCGGCCCCGTGCGCGGCGAGCGAGCACCCGAGCACAGCGAGCCGGGCCGGCCACGAGGAGGCGGTCCAGCTCCCGAGCCGCAGGGGCCCGCCCTCGAGCAGGCGCGCCAGGATCAGCAGCCCGGCCATCGGCAACAGCAGCACCGAAGTGTGCTTGGCCACGGCCGCCCCGCCGAACAGCGCGGCGCTGAGCGCCAGCGCGCGCCAGCCCGGGTCGTGCAGGTGGCGCCAGTAGGCGGCGAGCGCGGCCAGCAGGAAGAAGGTCATCGCCATGTCCGAGGTCGCCAGGCCGCTGTGCGCCAGCATGGTCGGGCACAGCGCGCACAGGAGGCCTGAAACCACGGCCCCGGCGAGGCCCCAGTGGCGCCGTGACCAGAAAAAGACGAGCAGGGTCGTCGCCGCGCCGAACAGCGCGTTCATCGCGCGCGCGGCAAAGAGCATCCGCTCGTGGTCGTTTCCGCTCTCGTAGAAAAACCGGTGGCCGAGGCGCCACACGTCGGACCGGCTCCAGTCGTCGTCCTGTGCCGGGTACCGGGCGCCGGCGAGCGTCGCGGGCAGTGCCTCCCAGCGCTGCGGGAGGATGCCGTTCTCGGGGTGCAGGCGGTAGTCGTGCCAGTGGTTGAAGGTGTAGCCGCCGGTGACATGCGCCAGCTCGTCGGCCGTGGTCGATTTCTCCCGCATGGACCAGGTCGCGAGCCAAGCGTGTCCCAGTGCCAGCAGCAAGGCGAGACCGAGCACGAGGCCGGAGGCGGGCGGAGGACGCGGCGGAGAGGGAGGCGGTAAAGGCGAGCTCAATTTCGTCGGATGGCGATAACCAGTATGGACAGGTCCGGACACGGCACACAACCTCGCAGCGATTCGAAGCTCATCCCTGCATGAATGCCGCGGAATACGACAATCTGGAACGACTGGAGCAGGCCCACTGGTATTACGCGGGCAAGCGCGACATCGTGTGGGGCTGGATCGAGCGGGTGCGGCCGCCGCGGCGCGACGACCTGCTGCTCGACTGCGGCGCGGGCACGGGGCGGTTCGCGCAGGAAATGGAGGGGCGCTGCCGGGTGCTGGTGCTGGACGATCACGAGGAGGCGCTCCGCCTGCTCCGCCGCCGCTTCCGCGCCGAACAGATCCTGAGCCTAGCCGGCGACCGCGTGCCGCTGCCTGACGGCTCGCTGGAGTACACGACGGCGCTGGACGTCCTGGAGCACACGCCTGACGACCGGGCGGTGGTCGCGGGTTTCCATCGGCTGCTCAAGCCCGGCGGCGTCGCCGTGGTGACGGTGCCGGCCGGCATGGCGCTGTGGAGCGACTGGGACGTGGCGCTGCACCACTACCGTCGCTACTCCCGCCGGCAGCTGGCCGGACTGTTTCCCGCCGAGCAGTGGGAGATCCTCCACGTCAACTACACCAACGCGTTCATCTACCCCGCCGCCTGGCTGGCGCGGAGGTGGCGCCGCTGGTTCCCGATGGCGCCCGGGGAGAAGCGCCCGGAGGACCGGATGCCGCCGCCGCCGCTGAACGCGCTCCTGCGCGGGCTCTTCGTCCGGCAGGCGTTCTGGCGGCTCCCGATGCCCTTCGGCGTCAGTCTGCTGCTGGTCGCCCGCAAGCGCGGTGCGGGCGGCTAGAGGATCGACTCGCTCAACACGCCGCCTTCGGCGCCAATCACCGTGAGCACGAGGCTCTGGGGCAGGCTCGATTTCGGCATCTCGGCGGCGAAGACCGACAGGCGGAACAGGCCGCGGAGCGGCGTGCGGGTCGGCAGCTGGATCGGAGGGCCGGCGGTATCGCCCTGCGAGGTGATCGGCTCAAGGTAGACACGCGCGCCCGCGGCGGTGTAGTCGGCCAGGACCTTCCACGGCGCGTAGGTGTGCTCCAGGCGGACCGCCGCGGGCCGGCCGTCGAGCGCGATGTTGGTCCGGATCAGCACCGGCCCGCCGGTAGCGGCGTCGTCGCGGCCGAGGATGTCCAGGCGCCCGAAAGGCACCGCGCGCGAGCCGCGCGGCACGAGGAAATGGAAATCCTTCAGCGGCACGCCGGCGGGATCAAAGAGGGGACGATAATGCTCGCGGATGTAGTCCTGCAGCGGGCTGCGGGTCGGCACCTTGATGGTCTCGAGGAAGTCGTCGAGCCCCTGGTTGGTGATGATCGCGCTGCGCGGCGTCTGCTGCAGCCGGGAGATGATGGCGCGCTGGGCCGGCTCGCCGAGCAGCCAGAACCAGTGCGTGGCGTTCTGCAGGGTAGGGGTGGGCACGCCGCTCCACTGGTTGTAGCTGAACATGCCCGGACGGGAGAAGAGCACGTCGGCGTGCACGGTGGCGTTCAGCGCCAGCACCCGCAGCGTCATCCGCGCGGGGCCGTCGAGCCGGATGTCCTCGGCCCCGGGCAGGTCCAGCGGTTTCGAGGTGCGGTAGCGCTCGTAGCCGTTCCCGGCGAGCAGGTGCCACTGCCAGCCGCCCGCGACCAGCAGCAGGCTCCAGCCGAGGCGCGGGGCCCAGCGGGCCGCCGCGGCCGGCATCGCCGCCCACGCCTCGTGCAGCCCCGCGGCGAACACCGGCACGAACAGGAACGTGCCCCAGCCCATCTGGCTGCCGGCGACCGGGAACGCGTGCAGGACCTGCGGCAGGGCGAGGTAGGGCAGCCAGGGGGAAATCCCCGCGCCTGCGGCCGGGGCGGCGTCCGGTCGTCGGAGAGGCACGAGGAACACGGGCAGCAGCGGCAGGCAGACGACGATGAAGCGGCCCACGCCGTAGATCGTCAGCCACGTCGTGATGTGCCACAGCAGCACGCCGGCCGCCGCGGTGCGCGCCGCGATGACCGCGAGCCGTCCGGCGGGGCTCACCTCGCCGCGCCGCCGCAGCTCCCAGCCCGTCCACGCGGTCAGCGTCCAGCACGCGAGCGTCACCGGCCACGTTGCCGGCACCCAGCTGAAACCGACCATGAAGCTGGCGGGCTGCCGGAGCGGGCTGATCAGCACGGCCTCCAGCAGCGCTCGCGGCGAGGTGCCTTGGAGCCAGACGGTGGCACAAACCGCCGCCACCGTGAGGCCGAACGCGGTCAGCGCTACCGCCCAGGTTCGCGGCGGCACCACCCGGCGCGCGGCGGACACCGGGGTTACCCAGCAGAGCCCCGCGGCCGCGGCGGTGAACTGCACGGCGAAGACCAGGGCCCACGGATCCGCGAGCTTCTTCGCCATCAGGCCCCACGGCACGGCCAGCAGCCCGGCGGCCGCCAGGCATCCGGCGGGCCGCGTCCAGCGCGCGGGCCAGGCGGTCAGGCGGAGCGCGGCGGCGCCGGCGCCGGCGGCGAAAAGCAGGCCGACGTTGATCTTGGTCAGGACAAGGAGGGCGGTCGCGGTCCCGAGCGCGACACCCAGCCAGGTCCAGCGCGCCTGGTCGTGGCTGACCGCGGCCGCGATGGCGGCCGTGACGAGCATGGCCGAGATCAGGCTGCCCGGGTGGGACGGTTCCGCATTCATCTGCCACAGCAGCCCGAAGGTGATGAGGGTGGTGCTCACGCCCGCCACGGTCCGGCCGGTGGCCCGCGCGGCCAGCGCGCCGCAGAGCAGGGCGCAGAGGACCCAGTGCAGCGCGGTCAGGTTGCGGCCCAGCATGTGGGTCAGCGGCTCGTGCAGGAGCGTCGTCACCAGCTGGTGGTACACGTACGGCCACGGTCCGTACTGCGAAAAGACGTCGTCGTAGAGCCGGGCTCCCGCGAGGAAGTTGCGGTACGTCAGCAGCAGGTAGCCTTCATCGTCGTAAAACATGAAGGTCGTGTTGATGAGCAGGTAGGCCGTGACCAGCAGCCCCGATCCCAGCAGGAGCGCCAGCCCCAGCTGTCCGATGCGTCGCGTCATGGCCGGGGCGGCTCGCGCCGCACCACGTAGAGCGGGCGCTGCTTCACCTCGTCGTAGATCCGGCCCAGGTATTCGCCCAGCACGCCGATGGCGATCAGCTGCACGCCGCCGATGAACAGGACGAGCGTGACCAGCGTGGTGAAGCCCATCTGCGCCACCTCGATGCCGAGCAGGCGGCGCACGATGAAGAACAGGCCGACCGCGAAGCCGAATCCGCTGATGCCGATGCCAATGTAGGTCAGCACCCTCAGCGGCAGGTAAGAGAAGCTGAATACGCCGTCGAGCGCGTACCGGATGAGGCGGCTGAAGGTTTGCTGCGGCTCGCCGGCGGCGCGTTGCTTGCGGTCATAGACCACCTCGGCGGTCGTGAAGCCGACCCAGGTCCGCAGGCCCGGGAAGAACCGGTTCCGCTCGGGCAGCCGGTTGAGCGTGTCGACGGCCTCGCGTCCCATGAGCCCGAAGGTGCCCGTATTGGCCTCGATCGGGTAGTCGGCCAGGCGCCCGAAGATTCCGTGGAAGGCGTCCATGCCGAGCCGCCGCAGCCCGGTCTCCTCCCGCGAGCGGCGGACGGCGCGCACGACGTCGGCGCCCTCGCGCCAGCGCGCGACCAGCTCGGGGATGACCTCGGGGGGGTCCTGCAGGTCGGCGTCCATCGTCACGATCGCGTCGCCCGGGGCGTGCGCCAACCCGGCGGCCAGCGCCGCCTGGAAGCCGAAGTTGCGGGTCAGCTCGAGCAGCTGGAACCGCGGGTCGGCCGCCGCGCGCTCCCGCACCATCGCGGGCGTGCGGTCGCGGCTGCCGTCGTTGACGAGCAGCGCGCTCCACAGCACCCCGGGATGGGCGTCGAACACCGCCGCCAGCCGCCGGAACAGCTCGGGCAGCACAGCCTCCTCGTTGAACACGGGGATCACGAGCGTGACCGCGGGCGGGTGGGCGGGGCTGCGCATGGCGGCAGGTTAGGCGCGGGTCGGGGGCGGGTGAAGCAATTTTGCCGGCGCCGGCTCAGCGCAGCAGGTTGTACTTCACGATGGCCCAGATCGCGCGGAAGCCGTCGCGCCAGCCGATCTTCTTACCCTCGGCGTAGGTGCGCCCGTAGTAGCTGATGCCGACCTCGAAGATCCGGCAGTTTTCCAGGGCGGCGACCTTCGCGGTGATCTCGGGCTCGAAGCCGAACCGGTTCTCCTCGAGCCGGATCTTCTGCAGCACCTCGCGCCGGAACAGCTTGTAGCAGGTCTCCATGTCCGTGAGGTTGATGTTGGTGCACATGTTGGAGAGCAGGGTGAGGAAGCGGTTGCCGACCATGTGCCAGAAATAGACCACGCGGTGCGCCTCGCCGCCCATGAAGCGGGAGCCGAACACCACGTCGGCCTTGCCGTCGACCACGGGCTTCAGGAGCCGCGGATACTCCTGCGGATCGTATTCCAGGTCGGCGTCCTGCACGATCACGGCGTCGCCGGTCGCGGCGGCGAAGCCCGTGCGCAGCGCGGCGCCCTTGCCGCAGTTGATCGGGTGGTAGATGACGCGGTCCACCAGCGGCTCGATCTCCCGCTGGAGGATGTCGCGCGTCCCGTCCGTCGAGCAGTCGTCGACCACGATGATCTCCTTGTCCGCGACCGGCGCCGCGCGCACGGCGTCGACGATCGCGCGGATGGTGTTCCGCTCGTTGTAGCAGGGGATGACGATGGAGAGCTTCATGCGTCGGCAGTGCGGAAAGCTACTTTGCGCCCGCCGTAACGGAAGCCGAATCTGCCGCCAGCGTTGACGTGTCCCGGCGCCTCCGGCACCGTGCGGCCAGCCTTGCCGTCCGTTTTTCAGACTCTCTTTACCCGCCCGGGCGTCCGCGCCGCCGCCGGCAACTTCGGCTGGCTGGCGGCCGAGAAGGCGGCGCGGCTCCTGCTCAACGTCGGCGTGGGCTTCTGGGTCGCCCGCTACCTCGGTCCGGGGCGGTTCGGCGAGCTCAGCTACGCGCTTGCGCTCGTCGGCATCGCCGCGCTGCTGGCCGAGCTCGGGCTGGACGGGCTGGTGCGCCGCGAGCTGATCCGGCGGCCGGATCGGGCGAGCGCCCTGCTGGCCACGGCCGGCGGCCTCCGCCTGGCCGGCGGGGCGCTCGCCTGGGGGCTCGTGCTGCTGGCCGCCACGGCCGGCGCCGGGGGAGAGCCCGGCCGGATCCTCCTGCCGGTGCTCGGGCTCACGCTCTTCCAGCCGGCGCTGCTGGTCGCCGACCTGCACTTCCAGGCGCGTCTCGAGGCCCGGTTCTCGGTGGCCGCGCAGTTGGCCGCCCTGGCGGTCGGTGCCGCCGTGCGCGTCGCCCTGATCCGGCAGGGGGCGCCGCTGGTCGCTTTCGCATGGGCAGCGGTGGCCGAGCTGGCCGTGGCCGCGGCCGTGCTGGGCGGACTGGCTTGGGCGCGCGGACTGCGCCTGGTCCCCGCGCGGTTCGACCGCCGGCTGGCCGCGGAGCTGCTGCGCGGCGCCTGGCCGCTGCTCCTGTCCGGCTTCGCGGTGGGGCTCTACCTGCGGGTCGACGTGGTCATGCTCACGCGCCTGGCGGGCGAACGCGAGGCCGGCGTCTACGCGGCGGCGGTCCGGTTCACGGAAATCTGGTACTTCGTGCCGGTCGCGCTGGCGTCCAGCCTGCTGCCGTCGGTGCTCCGCGCCCGCGCGGCCGGTCCCGCCGCGTATGCGCGGCGCCTGCAGGCGGCCTACGATCTCAACGCCGGCCTGGCCTACGCGCTGGCCGTGCCGCTCGCCTTCCTGGCGCCCTGGGTGGTGCGGGCCGCCTACGGCGCCGCGTATGCGGACGCCGCGCCCGTGCTGGCGGTGCACATCTGGTCGAGCGTGTTCGTCTTCCTCGGCGTCGCGCGCGGGCAGTTCCTCGTGAACGAGGGCCACACGCGGTTCTATCTCTGCGCCACCCTCGCCGGCCTGCTGACCAACGTGGGTCTGAACCTCGCGCTCATCCCGCGGCACGGCGCCGCGGGCGCCGCGCTGGCCACCCTGGCGGGCCAGGCGGTGGCCGCGTGGCTCACCTCCTTCTGCTTCGCGCCCGCGCGCGCCGCCGCCTGGATGCAGGCCCGGGCGCTGCTGATCCCCTTCCGCTGGTTCCGCTATGTCCGCGCCGCCTGATCCGCCGCCGTTGCCGTCCCCGGCCCGCAAGGCCTGGATGTTCCTCCGCCTGCTCGCGCGCCCCGTCTTCGCGCGCAAGCTGGGCACGCTCGTCACCGCGGGCTACCTCGCCGAGACCGGCTGGGTGCGCAGCGTCCGGGCGGGCGCCATCGTCGACGCCGGCGGCGCGCCGCAGCCGTGGACGACCTTCCCGTTCATCGATTTCCTCGGCCCGCGCCTCGGGCGGGGGTGGACCGTCTTCGAGTACGGGGCCGGCGCCTCGACCCTTTATTTCGCGGCCCGGGTCGCGGCGGTCACCGCGGTCGAGCATGACGCCGCCTTCGCCGACCGGCTGCGTCCCGCCCTGCCGCGCCAGGCGCGGCTGCTCGTGCGGCCGGGAGAGTCGGCGGACTACGCGGAGGCGATCGCCGAGTGTCCGGCGCCGCCGGAGCTGGTCTGCGTCGACGGCGTCGACCGGGTGCGCTGCGTCGCCGCCGCCCTGCCGCGGCTGGCGCCGGGCGGGGTGCTGGTGCTCGACGACGCCGAGCGGCCCGAGTACGAGCCAGCCAGGGTGCGACTGGCCGCAGCGGGGTTCCGCGCGGTGGAGTTCTGGGGGCTTGCCCCGGGCCGGGTGGAACGGAAGTGCACGACCGTGTTCTACCGGAGGGACAACGTCCTGGGCCTGTGAAGCCGGAGATTCCCGTCGTGCTTTTCGCTTACGCCCGCCCGGCGCACCTTGCCCGGGTGCTGGCCGCATTGCGCGAGAATCAGGTCCCGCTGATCTACGCGTACGCCGACGGCGCCCGGGGGCCGGCGGACGCCGCGGCGGTCGCGGCCGTCCGCGCGCAGCTCCGCGCGGTCGACTGGTGCGAGCTGCGGCTGCACGAGCGCGCGGCGAACCTCGGGCTGGGCCGGAACGTGTTGGCCGGCGTGGGCGAAGTCGCCGCCCGCCACCCGGCTTTCATCGTCTGGGAGGATGACCTGGTCTGTGTCCCGGGCACCTACGCCTGGCTGTGCGCCGCGCTGCGCCACTACGCGGCGGACGATCGCGTCATGAGCGTCACGGCGTGGAGTCATCCGCGGATCACCCCTGCCGACTTGGGCGCCCGGCCGTATCTCGACGCCCGCGCGGAGTGTTGGGTGTGGGGCGGCTATGCTCGTGCCTGGCGTGGCATGGAGCAGTCGGCCTGCGAGAAGCTGGCGGCCGTGCGGGCCCGCGGCCTGGCCCCGGATGCGTACGGGGCGGACCTGCCGGTGATGGCGCGGGCGGAGCGGCGCCGGAACATCTGGGCGGTGCGCTGGCTTTACCACCACCTGCAGCACGGTGGATTGTGCGTTCGCCCGCCTTGGAGCATGGTCGAGCACATCGGATTTGATGCTGCTGCGACCAATGCCGGTGCCGCGGCTGGTTGGGCCAACCCGCCGTTGGCGGCGGCTCCGCCGGTGCCGGCCATCTGGCCCGAGGCGGTCGAGCACCCGGACTGCCGGGCGCGGTGGCAGGCTGCGGCCGGCCGCACCCCGGGGCTCGCGGCGCGGCTGCTGCGCCGGCTGGTGCCCGCCCGGCTACTGGATCCTGTCCGGCGGCGCTTCTTCCGCGTCCGCTGGGAGGGGAATTTTCCGGACTGGGCGGCGGCCCGGGCCGCCGCCACGGGTTACGATGCCGCGGCGATCACGGAGCGAGTGATCGCGGCGGCGCGGCGGGTGCGGGCCGGCGCGGCCGCGTACGAACGCGACGGGGTGGCGTTCACCACGCCGCCGCCGCCCTGGCCGCCGCTCGTGTTCCTGGCCGGCGCCCCGCGAGCGGGCCAGGTCCTGCACGTTCTGGACTTCGGCGGTGCGCTTGGCGGCCTCTATCACCAGAACCGGGCGGCGCTGCGGGCGGCCGCGCCCCTCCGCTGGGCGGTCGTGGAGCAGCCCGGGCTCGCCGCGGCAGGCCGACGGGAGTTCGCCGGCGGGGAATTGGAGTTTTACTCCTCCGTGGCGGAGGCCTGTGATGCGGGCGTGCCGGACGTCGTCCTCCTTGCCAGCGTGCTCTGCTACCTGCCGTCGCCTTTTGCGGTGCTGGCCGACCTACTGCGGACCATGCCGGCTCGAGTGATCGTCGAGCGGACCGGCTTCACCGCGGCCGGCCCGACCCGGCTGATGGTGCAACGGGTGCCGCGCTCGATCTATCCGGCCAGCTATCCTTGCTGGTTTTTCGCGCGGGACGAATTCCTGGCGGCGTTCGCCGGGCGCTACCGCGTGGCGCGCGAGTGGCGCGACGAGGTGGCCACGCCGGCCGGGGTCGAGTTCCGCTCCCTCTGCCTCGAGCGGGTGCACCCATGAGCGCCCCGGGAACAAGCCCGTTCCGCCGCTGGTGGTGGCGGCAGCTCTTCACGCCGGGGCCGTGGGGCCTGCTGGTGAACCCCTTCTACCATGCGCGGCGGGGGCTGCACCGCGCGCTGGCCGAGTTTTTCCCGGGCCTGCGCGGCCGGGTGCTGGACGTCGGCTGCGGCCGCAAACCGTACCGGCATCTCGTGCCTGCGGCGGAGTACCTCGGCCTGGAGTTGGACACTCCCGAGCTCCGCGGACTGGGCGCGGCGGACCTGTACTACGAAGGTGGACGCTTCCCGGTCCCGGACGCCAGCTTCGACGCGGTGATCTGCTCGCAGGTGCTGGAGCACGTCTTCACGCCGGTCGAGTTCCTCGGCGAGATCCGCCGGGTGCTGCGGCCCGGCGGCCGGCTGCTCCTGACCACGCCCTTTGCTTGGGATGAGCACTCCCAGCCCCATGACTATGGCCGCTACTCTTCGTTCGGGCTAGCGTACCTGCTGCGGACGGCGGGATACACGATCGTGGCCCAGCGCAAGACCTGCGCCGACGGCCGGGCGCTGGTGCAGCTCGGCGCGGGCTACCTCTACAAGCTTTTGCACGGCCGGTCACGCGCGCTGAACCTGCTGGTGCAGCTGCTGCTGCTCGCGCCGCTCAACCTGCTCGGCGGGGCGCTGGCTTGGGTGCTGCCCGGGAATCCGGACCTGTACCTCGACAACGTCGTGCTCGCGGAGAAACCTGCGACATCGGAGGCCACCGCATGAGCCTGATCGATCGTGTGCTCGTCGAACCCGAGTTCCGGGACGCGCCGCCGGTGCTGGTCGATGTCGGCGCGGCCGGCGGCGTGCCGGCCGCCTGGCGTCGGATCGCGCGGCACGCGGTGGGCGTGGGCTTTGAGCCCGATACGCGCGAGGCGGCGCCGCTGGCGCGGGGGCCGGCGGGCTTCCGGCGGTGGATCTACTGTCCGACGCTGGTCGTGCCGGCCGCACCGGCGGACGGGCGGCAGGAGCTGCACCTGACCCGTTCGCCGCAATGTTCCAGCACGCTCCGGCCCCGGGTAGACGCGCTGCGCGAGTGGCTGTTCGCGGATTTCTTCGCGGTGACCGAGACCCGGCGCTTCCCGGCGTCGACGCTCGAGGCTGCGCTCACCGCCCAGGGCGTCACCCGGATCGACTGGCTCAAGTGCGACACCCAGGGGCTCGACCTCGGCATCTACCGCAGCCTGCCCCCGGCCTGGCGCGAGCGCCTGCTGGTGGCCGAGTTCGAACCCGGCATCATCGCGGCCTACGAGGGCGAGGACCGGGTGCCGGAGGTGCTCGCGGCGATGGCGGACGAGCCCTTCTGGCTGGCGGAACTGCGGCTGGGCCGCACGGTGCGTGGCCGCCCCGAGGTGTTCGGACGGCATCTGGGACCGGGAGCGCTGCGCTGGGCGCGCCGGCTGGCGCCGGGCTCGCCGGCGTGGGCGAACCTGACTTATCTCCGCGATGTCGAGCGGACCCCCGCGGCGCTCGATCGCCGCGCGCTGCTGCTGGCCTGGGTGTGCGCCACGCTCATGGGCCAGCCCGGCGGCGCCTTGGCCGCCGCCGAGACCGGCGCCGCGCGCTTCGGGGAGGATCTCTTCGGCGTCCTGGCGCGGGCGAGCGCGCGAAGCCTGCGCTGGTCGCTCGTTCGCGGTGCGCCGGGCTGGTTGTGGCGGCGGCTGACGGGGACGGGATGAACCACTACTGCACGTATTTCGACCAGGGATTCCTGCCGCAGGGGCTGGCGCTTTGGCGCTCACTCGCCGCGCACGACCCGGCGGCGGTGCTGTGGGTGCTCGCGCTGGACGAAGACACGGCCGCCGCGCTGCGGGCGCTAGGGGATCCCGCCCTGCGTGCGGTGCCGCTGGCCGAGCTGGAGGCGGCTGACCCGGCGCTGTCGGCGGCCAAGGAAGACCGCGCGCGGGTCGAATACTACTTTACCCTTTCCCCTTGCTGGCCGCGGCACCTGCTGCGGTCGCGGCCCGAGATCGCCGCGCTCGTCTACCTCGACGCCGACCTGCTGTTCTTCGCCGACCCGGCGCCCATCTGGGAGGAGCTGGGGCGCGGCAGCGTGTTGCTCTGCGCGCACGGTTTCCCGCCGTTCCTGGCGCACTACGAGCGGCACGGCATCTACAACGTCGGCGTGCTCGGCTGGCGGCGCGATGCGGCGGGCACGGCGTGCCTCGACTGGTGGCGAGAGCGCTGCCTCGAGTGGTGCCGCGACGAGCTCGAGCCCGGGCGCTACGCGGACCAGAAATACCTCGAGCAGTGGCCGCGGCTCTTTCCCGGGGTGGTGGTCTGCGCGCATCCGGGGGTGAACCTCGCACCGTGGAACTGGCTGGCGCGCGACGTCCGGGTCGGACCGAGGGGCGTGACGGCCGCCGGCGCGCCGCTCGTCGTCTTCCACTTCGCCCGGTTCCGGGCGCTCGGCGGCGATTGGTGGTGGCAGTCGGGTCAGCTGGACTACGGCGTGATGCCCTGGCGCCTGCGGAACGCGCTGTATGGCGCGGCCTGGACCGCGCTCCGCGCTGCCCGGACGGAACTCCGCCGGGCGGTCCCGGGCTGGCAGCCGAGGGCGCGCTCGGCCCGGTTGGGCCGCGAATTCTGGCGCACCCTGCCGCTGCGCCTGGTGTTCGGCTCGGACTGGCTGCGGATCGGCGGGGTCTTCATCTCGGGCCGGCTGGGCCTCGGCCGGTATTCGGGGCGCGGGCTGGCCTGGCTGCGGCGCCGGGCGGGGCGGGCCTGACGGCCGGAGTCAACGCGGCCGCCCGGCGCGGACCAGTCGCTTCCGCAGGTAGCGTGCGACCGAGCCGACATCCCAGGGCCAGCAGCGGAGGAAGGGAAAGTGCCGGTGCCGCACCGCGATTTCCTCGCGGTAGCCGGTCCAGCCGCCGGCGTCACTGAGCCCGCCGCGGCCGCAGTCGCTCACGTGCAGCGGCAGCGGCCGGAAGGGGATGCCGCGACGCCACAGCCGCAGGTTGAAGTCATAGTCGCCCATGATGCGCAGGCCGGGATCGAAGCCGCCGGCTACGGTCCGCAGCTCACGCCGGTAGAACGAAGCCTGGTGGTGCACGAAATTGCGGCGGACCGGCTGCGGGTCGGCCGCGAGCCGGTAGCGGCGACCGTCGTCGTAGACGGCTTCGCCGGTGGCAACGCCGTCGGGGATCCCGGCAAGTGCGGCGGTCGCGGCGGCAATGACACCGGGGTGGGCCAGCCGGTCGTCGGCTCCGAGAAACAGGATCCAATCGCCGGTGGCAGCGTCCCAGCCCTTGTTCATGGCGTCGTACACGCCGTGGTCGGGTTCGCTGACCAGCGCGGCGATCCGCTCGCGCTGCGCCTCGAGCCACTCGCGCGTGCCGTCCGTCGAGGCGCCGTCGATGACGACAAGTTCCGCGGTCGCGCCCTCCTGCCGCCAAACGCTCTCGAGCGCGCGGGCCAGACCGGGGCCGGGATTCCGGCAGACGACGATGACGCTGACTAGCGGCGCGGGAGCGGGCATTGCGTTTGCGGCGAGCATCACCCAACGTGCCCGGGTGTCGATTCCGGACTTGCCGCTGCTCTCCATCATCATCGTTGCCTACCGTTCGCGCGACGAGCTGCCGGCCTGCCTGAAGTCGCTGCCGGCGACGCTGCCGGGTGGGCGCGTCGAGGTCTGCGTGGTGAACAACTCGCCGGGCGACGGCGTCGCCGCCTGGCTGGCGGCGGAATTTCCCGCCGTGCGGGTGATCGAACCGCCGGCCAACCTGGGTTTCGGCCGCGCCAACAATGCGGGCTACCGGGTCACGACCGGCGAATGCGTCCTGTTTCTCAATCCCGACACCGTGGTTAACGAGGCCGCGCTCGCGCACTGCGTGCGCCGGGTCCGGACGGAGCCGACGATCGGGCTGATCTCGCCGCGACTCGAGCTGGCGGACGGCTCCATGGACCTCGCCTGCCGCCGCGGCATCCCCACGCTGTGGGATGGCTTCTGCCGGGCGAGCGGGCTGGCGGCGGCATTTCCGCGCACGCCGCTATGCGCAGGCTACAACCTCACTTACCTGGCGGACGACGGCACGTGGGATGTCGGGGCCATCAACGGGGCGTTCATGCTCGGCCGGCGCGCGGTGCTCGACCGGGTGGCGAACGACGGCGCCGTGTTCGACGAACGCTTTTTCATGTACGGCGACGATCTCGACCTGTGCATCCGCGTGGCCCGGGCGGGCTGGCGGGTGGTGTACGACGGCAGTCAACGGATCACGCACCTCAAGGGCCTGAGCGTGGCGCGCGACTACGACCGGATGGCGGCGGCGATCTTCGACGCCAACCGCGACGTCTACCTCAAGCACTTTAATCCGCGAGGCTCCGCGTTCGTGCGGTGGAAATACACGACGGCTTTCGCGCTCTGGAAAAAGATCGCGCTCTGGCGCGCGCGCCGGCGTGGACTGCGACGGGTGCGGCCGCTATGACCGGGACCGGCAAGGCGAGCGACGAGTGCGGGGCGGCGGCGGCCGGAGCCACCGGGTTGCACCTGGGCGCGCCCGTGGGCGCTTTTCTGCTGGTGGCTTTGGCTCAGCTGCTGCTCGTGGCCGGCGCCGGGACCGACATTCCGTTCTACGACCAGTGGAATGTCGAAGGACAGTGGCTCTATCCGCGGTGGCGCGAGGGCCAGCTCACGCCGCTCGACCTGCTGGCGGCGCACAACGAGCACCGCATTTTCTGGACCCACCTGCTCAATCTCGGGCTGTTCGCCGCCAACGGACAGTGGGATCCGCTGGTGCAGCAAGCGAGCGGGGCGCTGCTGCACGGCTTGGTTGCGGGCTTGCTGGCGTGGCTGATGGGCCGCGAGTGGGGAGCCATGGGGCGCTGGCTGACTGCGGCCGGCGTGGCCCTGGCCTTTCTTCCGCTGGCGGGATGGCACAACGCACTCTGGGGGTTCCAGTCGCAGGTCTATTTTGTTCTGCTGTTCGCCCTGCTGGCCATCGGAGGTTGGGACGGCGGACGAACGCGGAGCCGCCTCGTGGGCCTGGCGGCCGCGGGGGCGGCGCTGCTGGCCATGGGCGCGGGGGCCCTCGTGCCCTTGGCGTGGCTGGCCGGCCGGGCGATGCAGGTGGTTGACCGCCGGCGTCTCAAGCAGAGCGATGTCAACCGGGCGCTGATCGCATTGGCGGTGCTCGGCGTGGCGTGGGCCTTGCGGGTCCGAGTGCCCGAACATGAGGCGCTGGAGGCCGCGGCATGGACTCAGGTTGTCCAGGCGGCCGTCCGGATGCTGGCCTGGCCGCATGTCGATCAACCGGCAGCCGCGCTCGTGTTGAACCTGCCGCTGCTGATCCTGGTTGTCGGGCGACTGACGGGCCGGCGGCGACCGGCCCACGTGGAGAATTTTGTCCTGCAGGTCGGAATCTGGGCGGCGCTCGTCGCGCTGGCGGCGGCCTGGATGCGCGGGAGCGGGCCGGAATTCGTCGCCGGGGTGCCGTCGCGCTACGCGGATTTTCTCCTGCTACTGCCGATCGCCAACGCCTGGGCTGCCGTGCAGCTGATCCGCGAGGCGGCGGCGCGGCGCCGGCTGGTCGCCAGCCTGGGCGCGGCCTGGGGCGTTTTCCTGCTGGTGGGATGGATCGGCCTGTCCGCGCAGATGTGGCGCGGGGTCATTGGGCCGCGATTGCGCGACCGCGCCGCGCCCGAGCGGCTGGCCCGAGAATTCCAGCTGACCCGTGATCCGGCGGTGTTCGCTGGCCAGCCGCGTCTGCTGGTGCCGCATCCCAACCTGGCCTCGGTCACCGCGGTGCTGGACGACCCGCGGCTGGCGGGCGGGTTGCCCCCGAGCCTGCAGCCGGAAAAACCCGCCGGCCCGCTGTCGCGCCTGGTGCGCGTTTGTTTTGGGGAGGATTGATTCTGACGCCCGCTGGCGTTCGAAAGAAGGGACGGCGGTTGCGAGCGCCGCCCGGCGCCCAGCACGGCGGCCTGCCCGCGTTTGTGCCTTGATTGGATTGCCGGCCGCGGAGCATCGTGGCCGGGCGCGGATGAGAGGAGGTTCGTCCGCAAATCGCGGGAAGCGGATCTGCGAATCCGGGAGGACACGGAGCCTGGGCCACGCGCAGTTCCCCTTCGCCTTCACGAAGGCCCGCGGTTTTGGTCCGCCGCTGGCTCTGACCGGCGTCGGCTCGCTCCTCAAGCAATCGCGCTTCCGGTATTGAATATCCAGGGTCGCGGATGTTGGCTGTGCTGGCCTCGGGGGATATTCACTGCGGCATCATGAGCGAAAAGACTTGAGCCGAAGTACAAATAATCCGCCGCCCTCGCCGGCCCAGCCCCGTCTTTCTCCAGCACTGCGTCGGGGAATGATGAGTCTGCTGCGGATTTTGCTGCTGGTGGCGGCGGTGGTGGGGGGATTTGCCTGGGTGGTTCGCCAGCCGGTGTTGCTGGGAAATGGCTTTGCGTCCCCGCGGGTCGATCCGGGGAAACTGGAGGCGCATGTCAGATTTCTGAGCGAAGACTGCAGTCCCCGGCATTTCCTGGCGCGGGAAAATCAACTCAAGGCCGCCAATTATATCAGCGACCATCTCCGTGCGAGCGGTGCCCGGGTGGAATGGCAGGAATTTTCGACCCGCTCTGGGAAGTACGCCAACGTAGTCGGGCATTTCGGGGAAACGAACCCGCGGCGCATCGTGATCGGGGCCCATTATGATGTCTGCGGAACGCAGCCGGGGGCGGATGACAATGCCAGCGGGGTCGCAGGATTGCTGGAACTGGCTGCTCTGCTCGGCCGGGCGCCGTCCCTGGACACGCACGTCGAGCTCGTGGCTTACAATCTGGAAGAACCTCCGTTCTTCGCGGGGGAACACATGGGGAGCGCGATCCACGCCAGGAATCTGCGGAAGCGCGATGTTCAAATCGCGCTCATGGTCTCGTTGGAGATGATCGGCTATTTCAGCGATGAGCAGGGGAGTCAGGAATATCCCAACCGTCTGCTGGGACTGATATATCCGTCCAGGGGTGACTTCATCGCGTTGGTGGGGCGCTGGGATCAACGGTCCAGATTGCAGGCCTTCAAAAAGGCCGCCGTCGGTGCGGCTGAGATTCCCGTCGTGTCGATTGCCGCTCCCTCTTTCCTGCCGGCGGTCGATTTTTCCGACCATCGCAACTATTGGTCCGAAGGGTATCCCGCCTTGATGGTTACGGATACGGCTTTCCTGAGAAACCGGAATTATCATCAGCCCACCGATACGGCGGCTACGCTGGACTACCAGCGGATGGCCGAAGTGGTGCGTCTTGTTTACGCGGGGGTCCTGTGCCTGAGGGAGCCGTAGATCGAGTGCAGGGGTACGCAGGGTGTAGCGCAGGGGAGACGATGATCGCAGGCGCGGCTTGATGCCGAGCTCGGGGCAAGGTAGCGTCTTGCAAACGCCTTGGGCTTTGACCCCCGGTCCGCTGCCCGGCAAATCAGGTGAACCCGGGGTTGCGGATGTGGGTCTTGACCGCAGGCATCCCTCAGAAACAAGGAACTCCCAACCATGGCCAAGCTTCCATCCCTCCATGCCGCAGCTTTCAATTCCTCCCGGCGCAGCCCGCCGCTCTGCCCTCGATTCAGAACGGGCTGCTTGCTCGCCGCCGTGTCATTGCTGGCGGGCGTTTCGTATGCGGGCGAGCGGGACGCGGTCCACCTGAGCGCAATTCCCGAGTTCGCCGCCGAGAACTGGGAGGCGCTGCCGCGTCTCCATCCGGCGGTTGTTTCGATCTTCGAGGCGAAGGAGAATGTTGCCGGCTACAATATGCATCCGGCGATGGCCCATTGCGACGGGATGTTTTGGGCGATGTGGAGTTCCGGGGCCTGGGGCGAGGACATGCCGGGCCAGAAGGTTCGATTTGCCAGCAGTGTCGACGGCCTTCGGTGGTCCGAATCCGCCGTGCTGGCCGAGCCGGACCCCGAGTTCATGCTCACCCCGACTGGATTTTGGGTTCGCGACGGCGAACTGCTCGCGATGGCCTGCCACCGTCGCGGAAAACCGGTGGTGGACGGCAAGCGGCAAAAGGTTGTCGGCAGGCTAGACCATACGCTTCGAATCTACCGCTACGATGTCGCCCGGCGCGCCTGGGATCGCGTCGGGGCGATTCCAGACACATTCAACGACAAGCCGGTCGAGCGGCTTTCAAACGGAGATTGGGCGATGATCCGCAATACACAGGCCGGCAACCGGTTCTTCGCGGTCGGCGGCACGAAAGCGATCGACGCCTGGGAGTTCTTCCCCATCCCGGCCCCCGGGGACAACCACAAGATGGCGGAATCGCACCTCTACGAACTGCCGGACGGCGCGTTTTCGCTGCTCTTCCGTGACAACTCCCGGTCCAATTTTCTCTACCGCGCGTTTAGCGAAGACCGCGGCCGGACGTGGACGAATCCCGTGCGGACCAATTTCAGGGACCAGACGGCCAAGTTTTCTGTCCTGCGCTGAGCACCGGCCGCTACCTCATGGCGAGCAATCCGCGGACAGCGGAGGAGCGCTTCCCGCTCACGCTTTCACTATCCGATGATGGGTTGGTGTTCGATCGCGCCAGGGTCGTCGTCGACCGCGGTCCCGAACCGAAATTCCCGAACTTCACGAAGCGAATAGGAGCGCAGTATCCCCACGCCATCGAAGCGAACGGATCGGTCTGGATCATCTACTCGCTCAATCAGGAGGCGATCCAAGTGCTGCAGGTTCCGCTCGAGCGGTTGTAGGTTTGCGCCGGGAAGCTGGGGCTGGACTCACCCGCATGCTACCGGCTTCCCGGACCAAAACAAAAGCGTCCAAGCCATTATCGGCTAGACGCTTTTAGTTTGGTGCCCAAGGGGGGACTCGAACCCCCATGCGGTTAAGCACAGGCTTCTGAGACCTGCGTGTCTACCAATTCCACCACCTGGGCAAAAAACGGAAGGGGAATGGATACGTCCCGGCGAGAGTGGCGCAAGCGTTTTGTTGTTGGCTCGAAATGCCCCCGTTGGAGGTGGCAAGCGGTTGGCCCTGAAGGGAAACGCCCGGGTCCCCTGGGGTGGGTCGTTGGACGAACCTTCGCATCCCCGGCCTTGCAGCGGGAGGAGCGCAGGTCATTTTCGTCGGCATGAGCCTTTTCCTTTCGTGCTGGCTACGTCGGGTGGTGGGTGGACTTGGGGTGGCCCTGCTGGGAGCGTTGGTGGGCGCGCAGGAGCCCGCCGGCCTGACGCCGGTGGCTTACGATCCGGATTCCGCCGCGATCGTTCTGGCACGGAAATACCTCGAGGGCGGCGAGGGCTCGCGCGCGGCCCTGCTCGAGGCGTTGCAGCACATGGGCTGGAGCGTGCGCAATGCCAAGGGGGGCGTGATCCAGCCGGCGCCGGCGGGGGCCGACACCGGGCTGGCCATGCGTGATTACGAGCTGGAGGAACTGCTGTGGAAACCGGCCGAGCAGCCGGCGGTGCGGTTGATTTCCGTGGCGCAGGCCCTGGCGGTGCCGTTCGAGGGCGCCGATCCCGAGGCCCTGGCGCAGGACCTGGTGGAGACGATCCGCCTGAGCGCGGAGAGCCCCCAGCCGCAGCAGCGCTTCTGGGCGCGCTTCATCATCGCGCTGGGCCGGGTCAGCCCCGCCAACTACGACCTGGGCAACCCGGCCCCGGCGGCGGTCATCCCGCCGACCCAGGCCGAGATGAAGCGGCTGCAGAAGGAGGCGGAGAAGAATCCGTTCGCGATGCTCAATGCCATGCAGACGCGGCCGGTCTGGCCCGAGGACGACCCGGTGCTCGCGCCGTCGCCCAAGCCGGAGCACGCCGACGAGCGGCCCCAGGCCGACCCGGCCGAGCGCGACCAGGCGCGCATGAGCGAAATCTCGGAGGAGATGGGCAAGCTGAGCGCCGAGTTCGGCAGCGGAGACCCGAAACGCCAGCAGGCCGCGCAGGAGAAAATGGCCAAGCTCAGCAAGGAGATGACGGCCATCGCCCAGCGCCAGCAGGCCTCGGCCATGCAGCAGATGAGCTCGGTCCTGAAGCAGCTGGGCGGCGGCGAACAGACAGAATCGTCCGACGACGGCCCGCGCTTCCTGGCCGAGTGGCGCGACCAGCCGCTGTCGCTGCTCCAGATCGGCCTCATCAGCCGGGTCCTGGCCGCCGACATCCGGCAGGCCTCGACCGGCGCCCGGCCCCCGGCGCACGCGGCGCGCGCGCCCCGGTTGTTCCCGCTCGCGATGATCCAGGTCGCTCAGGCTGCGGGCCCGGCGCCTTCCTTCGGCGAGCAGTTCTCCGGGGCGGCCGGCGACATCTGGGCCACCGGCTGGGGCGCCTATACGGGCGCGGTGCTCGACCATCACCTGCCGAACAACAAGTTCAGCAAGGGCGTCGGCATCGCCAACACCATCATCGCCTGGTTCAAGACGATCATGACCGTCGCCCGGCAGAAGATCACCGTCGAGGTGGAGAACGCCCCGCTCGTGCGCACCAAGACGCGGTCGCCGGGCGAGCAGCGCACCGCTCGCGCCAAGGTGGAAATCGATTTTCCCAAGAGCGACGTGCTCAAGGCCATCCGCGCCGCCGGCAACCTGACCACCATCGACCTCCAACTGCCCGACGGCGGCCCCGTGAGCGGCGCCAAGGTCGTCTGGCGGCTGCCGGAGGGCAGCTACAACACGAAGTACCAGACCGCGAAGGGCGGGTCGGAATACCGGCCCGACCTGGCCGTCGTCCAGTTCGCCGCGGCCGGCGGCAACGCGGCCTATGTGTCGTCCACCAACGACGCCGGCGAGGCGACGATCACCCTCGAGGGCGTGCCGCAGCGCCGCCTCCTGCCCTCGACCGTGCGGCCTTACCCGCGCCGGGCGGTCGTCGCAGTGGAGGTCACCATCAAGGTGGGCAACCTCACCCAAGACCTCAACGACGCGATCAACACGGCGATGGGCGGTCCCATCACCGGCACCCTGGGCTTCATCGCCGACATGGTGCTGCGCACGTCGTTCTTCTTCCAGAAGGGGCGCGTCTTCGAGGTGACCGACTGGAAGGAGCCGGCCTGGGAGGGAGAGTTCCAGATCACGGTCAAGGGCTCCGGCTCCAAGCGCGAGAAGGGCGAGAAGGGCGGCCCCGACGCGGACTACACGTGGCGGATGGACCGCTACATGGAGGGCCGGCTCCACACGCCCGATTGGGAGGAGGAGAACGAGGGGGAAAAGAACTACGACAACGACGGGCGCCACCGGCTGGAGGTCGACGGCGACTCGCGCTACTTCCGACTCGACGACTCCTCGAGCGCGAAGACGCGCGACACGCACAACCGCTACGAGGCCAGCGGGCCCATGCAGGTCCAGCCCCCCGGCCGCAACCAGCTCGAGATCTTCTCGCGCTCCGAGCCGAGCGGCAGCGCGTCGCTGGTGTTCAACGGCGGCTTCATGACGCTGGAGCTGCAGCCGTTCTTCGGAGCCGAATGCATCGTCGGCCGCTCCGAGCAGTCGCGCGGCCGGTCGTGGAGCAAGGCGGGTCCCGAGTACCTCAGCCTGCTGGGCGGCGTGCACCCCGACAATTTCCGGATCATCGAACCCAACGACGGCTCCCGCGACTACGTCGAGGGCACCAAGACGTTCGAGGGGAGCGGGGATCTGCCCTACGTGCCGGGCTTCGACGTGAAGGTCATCGTCAAGTACCGGCTCTGGAAGAACGGTCCGCCGCCCAAGAACCAGCAGCGCTAGGATCGACGGTCGGGGCGCAAACGACGCCCGGACCGACCCCATGCCGTCGCCGTCGCCCAACGATCCGGACCAACGTGCCTGCCCCGGCGAAACCCGGCTGCCGGACGCGGCGGCGGACCCGCCCGATCCGGCAACCGGGCCGCGGCTCCGCCGGCTCTGGCGGGCGGTGCAGGGGCTGCTCGTGCTGCTCCTCGCCGCGCTGGCCTACTGGCAGCTCGGGCGCGCCGGGGAGTACGAGGCCCGCGACCGGCGGCAGAGCCTGCGGCGGGTGATGATCCCGGCGCCGCGGGGGGAGATCCGCGACCGCGACGGCCGTGTGCTCGCGGGCAACCGTTCCCGGATCGACGCCGTCGTCGACCTGGGCATGCTGCGCGGAGCGTTCGCCCGGGAGCTGGCGGCGGCGCCGCCGGGCGGATCGGTTGCGGCTGCGCCCGCCCGGGCCCGGCTTGCGGTGGTGCAGCGCGAACTCGACCGGGTGGGTGCGGTGATCGACCGGCCTGGTCGCGTCGACGCGGCCCGGCTCGAGCGTCATTTTGCCCGGGCCCGCACGCAGCCATTCGTGCTGGTGGAGGACCTGGCCCCGAGGGAGGCGGAGCGGCTGGCGGCCGCCCTCGCCGCGGCGGATCCGGTCCGCGTGGCGGCGACTCACCGGCGCTTCCTGCCGCACGGCCGGACTGCGGAACACGTGCTGGGCCGGGTGCGCACGGAGACGATTCGCACCCCGGCCCGCCCCGGGCTGGTGACGCTCAACTACACGGGCGACGTCGGCGAGTCGGGCCTGGAGCGAGCGCTCGAGCCGGTCCTGCGCGGACGTCCGGGCGAGGCCACCATTCGGGTCGACGCGTGGGGTTTTCCGGTGGGGGAACCGTTCGAGCGCCGGGAGCCGGAGCCCGGGGCGGCGGTCACGCTCAGCCTGGATCTCGAGGTGCAGGTGGCGACGGAGCGGGCGCTCGATGCGACCGCGGGCGGCCCGCGCGGCGCGGCGGTGGCGCTGGCGGTGGAGACCGGCGAGGTCCTGGCGCTGGCGAGCCGGCCGGAGCCGGGCGGCGGCTTCAACCGCGCGACGCAGGGGCTGTATGCCCCCGGATCGGTCTTCAAGCCATTCACGCTGCTCGCGGGGCTCCGCGGCGGCACCCTGCAGCCGCAAATGGAAAGGGAGTGCGGAGGCTCGCTGGAGGTCGGCGGGCGCCGATTTGCGTGTCACCACGCCGCGGGCCACGGCGCGCTAGCCCTGCGGCACGCGCTGGCCCGCAGCTGCAATGTCTACGCTTACCGGGTCGGGTTGGCGGCGGGACCGGAGGCGCTGGCGAGCGAGGCGCGACGTTTCCACCTCGGCGAGCCGACCGGGATCGACCTGCCGTTTGAAACCCGGCGGATGCTGGTGCCGGACCCCGCGTGGAAGGAAGCGGCCGGCCGCGGCCGCTGGACGGCGGGCGACACGGTGAACCTGGCGATCGGCCAGGGCTTCCTGCGCTGTTCCCCGCTGCAACTGGCCTGTGCGGTCGCTTCGCTGGCGCGCCGCGAGACGCTGACCGTGCCCACGCTGCGGCGGTCGCCCGGGCGCCGGCCGAGCGGCGAACGCCCGGCCGAACCGCTGGGGCTGGCCGACGCGGATTACGCGGCCTTGATCGCGGGGCTGCAGGACGTGGTGCGAATCGGCATCGGCCAGTCCGCGCAGGTGCCCGGCGTGAGCATCGCCGGCAAGACCGGCACGGCGCAGGTCGAGGGGGCGGAGGGGATGACCAATGTCGCGTGGTTCGTCGCTTTCGCGCCCGTCGACCGGCCGGAAGTCGCGGTCGCCGTGGCGCTGGAAGGCGGCCGCCCCGGTGAGGAGTTCGCCGGCGCGGAGCAGGCGGCACCCGTGGTGCGGGAGATGCTGGCCGCTTATTTCGGGAAGCGCGCGCCACGCTGACGAGAAGAGCGGGGATCTTTGGCGACGGGGCGGACGGAGCCGTCTCCGGAGGCGGAGATCAGAAGCCCAGTACGCCCGCGTAGGTGCTGCGGTCGGTGGCCGAGGTCAGCTCGCGCCACTTGGAGACGCGGTAGGGATTGCCGCCGCCGAAATCGGAAAGCGATTCATCGTAGTGGAAATTGGCGTTGCCGACGAGCGTGATGTTGTTGGCGACGACGGAGCCCGATACGCTGCCGTTGCCGTTGATCGCGACATTCGCCTGCGGGGCATAGATCACGCCGCTGAGGACGCCATTGCCGGCGATCTTGATGTCCTGCGTGCCCGAGGTCTTGGTGCCCCAGAGCTGGAAGTTGACCGGCTGGTTGGCCGCCGCGTCGGTGGTGCCGCCGTTGGCCACGCCCTTGCCGGCGATGTCAATGTCGCCGTCGGCGTAGATCGACAGGCTGCCGACGGTGGGCTTGATGGCGATCTCACCGGAGCCGCCGCCGATCTTGATGGCGGTCGAGGTGTTGGTGAGCTTGATGACCACCTTGTCCGCGATGGTGAGGACGGCGTTGTTGAAGTTGATCTGGCCGACCTCGTAGTAGTAGTTGCCGTCGGCGCTGGGCGCATCGGAGCCCCGGGGCAGGGTCAGCGTGCCGTTGATGTTGCCGAGGTCGGTGATGTAGGACTTCGCCGGCGCGGTCACCGGGTCGAAGTTGGCCGCGAAGTCGGTGGACACGCGGGTCGGGTCGACATTGTGATTGGTCCAGGTCGAGGGATCGTAGGTGGAACCGGCGCCGAGAATGGAGCCGTTGGTGCCAACCGCGGTGGTCGGATCAGAGCCGCCGGTCGCCACGTAGCCCCAGATGTCGGCCTGCTTCACCAGCACGGCGTTCACGGCCACGGAGATGCTGCCGACGCTGCCGTTGTCCTTGCGCACGCCGGCGCTGTACGGCACGGGGGCGGTGCCGGCGTTCCGGTCGGGGTCGGAATCCCAGCTGTCGACGGTGGCATTGTTGCCATTGAAGATGATGCTGTTCTTGGCGACGAGGCCGTTGGAGAACTTGGAGGTCTTCTTCAGCGTCACCTCGATCCATTTTTCGATCGGCGCCGAGGAGATGCCGCCGAGGGTGATGCTGGAGCGCGCGACGATGCGCGGGGGACTCACGCCCTTGTAGTTGTAGACGTATACCCGGACCATGCCGGTGGCATTCTGGTCGAAGGTGTAGCCCGTCCATTTCCGCCAGGCCGCGGACGAGCTGCCGGTGCCGTTGTTGCTCCACGAAGGCCAGGTGTAGGTATCGTCGGCCACCATCTGGTTGATGGCGTACATCGCCTCCTCGAGGCCGTTTTCGGCCAGGTTGATGGCGGCGTTGTTGTAGAGCGCGCGGTTCGACACCGCCAGGCTGGTACGGCCCAGCTGGAGGTAGCTCGCCAGGGCGATGCCGATCACCGCGCAAAGGATCATGGCCACGATCAGCAGGGATCCGCGTTCGGAGCGAAGGGGGGAGGGGGGCGGTTTCATGGCGGGAGGCGGCCGGGACGGTCAGGCGGTCACGATCTTGTTCCGCAGGATGAAGCGGGCGGAAAGCACGGTGTTGGTGGCCGCGACGACGGTCGTGTTGGTTCGGGAGGCGGCGAGGGAGATCTGGAGCTGCTTGGTGGAGTTGCTGGCGTAGGCGAGCTCGGCGGCGCTCGAGAGGGCTGCGATCTCGGTGCCGGTGATCGTGTAGCCCTTGAACGAGAAGCTGCCCGGCGTGACCCCGGAGATCAGCACCCGGGTGCTGGCCGCGTCGCGGCGCACGAACGTGCGCGCCGTGCCGTCGTAGGCGTAGAGCACGGAGGCGGCGTTCACCGTGAGCGTGATCGAAGTGCTGCTGTTCCAGGTGATCGAACTCGCCTGGCGGACATCTTCGGCGAAGATCTCCAGCGCCTTGCGGGCCTGGGACTCCATGTCGTTGTAATTCTGGACGTTCGCGCCGCTGCGGCCGAGGAAGAGGAACGACGACAGCACTCCGGCGAGGATGAACGACGACAGGGCCGCGCCGATCATGACCTCGACAAGGGTGAAGCCGCGCCGCCGCGCGGCGCGGTCAGTGCGCGAGGGTGTAGTAGTAGTCATAGAGTCCGTTTTTGGCGTACATGGTCCGGAAAGAGCGGGTGTGGCTGAGGCCGTCGGCGGAGCGCCAGGTCACATAAAGGGTGATGAAGCGGACCTCGCCCGGCCGGCTGCCGTCCTCGACCGACGTGCGGACCACGCTGAACTGCGAGGCGATGGCGGGATTGGCGCTGAACATGGTGGTCACGTCCACGGCCGCCTTTTCCGGGAGGGCGACGATCTCCGCCCAGCTCTTGAGGCGGAGCCGCTCGATTTCGCTCTGCATGATCTGCGAGGCGAGCGTGGTGCCGCGGGCCACGTCGATGGAGCGGAACCCGGACTGCATGGCGAGGATCGAGCTGGCGATGCCGAACGCCATGACGAAGGAGGCCATCGCCACTTCCAGGATGGTGAATCCGGAGTCCGGCCGGCGGCGCCGGGGCGGCAGGGCCTCGCTGCGGGGCGGGGGGTGGAGTTGCATGCACCCACTCTAGCCGCCGGCGGGCGCTCCGGAAACAGGCGATGGGACTAGGATAACGGCCCTAGGGGATAGGGCCGAAAGTCATGCGCGCTGCCGGCTCTCGGTGTAGAGAACCGCAGCCTGGGAGCGGCGGGTGATCTTCAGCTTCTCGAAGATATTGCTCAGGTAATTTTTTACGGTCTTGTCGCTGAGCCCCATTTGTTCGGCCACTTCCTTGTTGGTCTTGCCCTCGGCCACGAGCGCCAGCACGCGGCGTTCCTGCGCGGACAGGATCGCGAGCTTGTCCTGCTCGTTCGGGGGGGTGCTGCCGCTGCGGACCAGGTTGAGGACGCGCGTGGTGAGGGACGGGTCGAGAATGAACTTTCCGGCGTCGACGTCGACCAGGGCGCGGCAGAGCCCCTGCGCGTTGATTTCCTTGAGCAGGTAGCCGTGGGCGCCGCTGCTCATGGCATCGTAGACCAGGCTGTCGTCGATGACGGAGGTCAGGATCAGGACCTTGATGTCGCTGTCGCTGGCGAGGATCTTGCGGCAGGCCTCGAGGCCGGAGCCGTCGGGCAGCCGGATGTCGAGCAGGACGACGTCCGGTTTGAGCCGGGCGGCCTCGGTCACCGCGCTGCCGGCGGTGTTCGCCTCGCCGACCACCCGGAGCAGGCAGTCAGCCGTGCGGGCGTGGGCTTCGAGAAGGGTCTTCAGGCCGGTGCGGACGAGTTCACTGTCGTCGACGATCAGGATAGTGATGGTTTTGGGGTTGGGCATGGTGGAGAGGAGGTGCGGAGCTGAAAATGGATTGTCAGGCGGGTGCCCTTTTCAAGGCCGGATTCGATGTGCAGGGTTCCGTTCATTTCCCGGACCCGGGTGCCGATGTTGGTCAGGCCGCGTCCGGTGGGCTTGCGCCGCTCGGGATCGAAACCGATGCCGTCGTCCGTGACCTGCAGCGCGGCGCTGTCATCCGGCCCGGGCTGGAGCGTCACCTGGATCGTGCCCGCATTCGCATGACGCAGGGCGTTGCTGATGGCCTCGCGGGCGATCTGCAGGGCATGCAGCTCCTGTTCCGGGCTGAGGCGGCCAGCGACGGCCGGATCGACCTCGACGCGGATACGGACCTGCTGGAACGCCTCCATCGTCGACGCGAGCGTGGTGAGCGACTGGAGGAAGGAGTTGGTGCTGGGGTGTTCGGGCTCGAGGCCGGTGATGAAGTTGCGCACCTCCGCGATGGTGCGGTTGAGCACCTGCTGGCAGGCGACCAGGTGCTCGTTGGCGCGGGCGGGATCGGTCTGCATCAGGCCGCGGACGCCCTCGAGGCCGAGGCCGGCCGCGTAGATGGACTGGATCACGCCGTCGTGCAGGTCGCGGGCGAGGCGGCTGCGCAGTTCGAGCAGGTGCTGCAGGCTGGCCTCGGCCTCGCGCAGGGAGGATTCGGTCCGGGCGCGTTCGCTGATCTCATGGCGCAGCGCGTCGCGCTGGCTGAACGAATGCTCGACCAGCCGGGCGAGGTGGCCGAATTCATTGGGCTGGCGGGCCAGGTCATGCAGCGGTTCCAGCCGCTCGGTCTCCAGGCTCTGGCCCAGCCGCCGCAGCGGGGTGAGGATCCACCCGGAAACGGCGATGACGACAAAAACGAGCACGGCGACGCCGAAGCCATAGAAGAGGTAGGCTTCGCGATAATTGCCCTCGAGCAGCTCGACCAGCGGCTCCGGCTGGTAGTTCACGTGCAGCTGCCGGATGACCTGGCCGCGCCAATCGTGCAGGTCCCGATGAAAATGCACCTCGGGAAAAGCCACCGCGTGCTCATCGTGCACCTCGAGGCCGATCCGGCTGTGCAGCGGTTCCGCGAAGCGGCGGAGGTGGGCTTCATCCCACAGGCGGGCGACGACAAACCAGCCCAGTGCCGGAGTCACGCGCCTGACGTCCTCGGAGGGCTGGATGGGAGCCGCGCGGATTTCGAGGAGGCCGGCGGGAGAGTTGTGGAAGAAATGCAGGCTCGGCGCGGCCCGGAGCGCGGCCAGGAACTCCGGTTCCGGGAAAGGAAAGCGCTCGAGTCCCGTGTCCGGCAGGCGGTTGGCCGCGTAGTGGGTGGACCCGTCCGAGCGCAGGATCCAGGCCGCGTGGGCGTTGAAGTTCGGCAGGCTGGGATCGATGTTGATCTGGGCCCACTGGCGGTCGCCGGTGTCGAGGAAATGCGCCATCTCGCCCCAGAGCGAGTAATCCATGGCGAAGGTGCGCAGCGACTGCCCGTTGAGCGTGAGCAGCTGGTCCAGCATCTCCATCCGCTCCTGCAGGATGCTGTGGTACATCTGGCGGCTTTCGCGCTCCTGCGTGAAATGCAGCAGCCAGGTGCCCACGGCGAACGTGGCGAGCAGGCTGCCGAGCAGGAGCGCGAAGCGCGCGCGGATCTTCATGGGCGGAGGCTAGGTGCGGGCGTGGGCCTTGAAAACGTCAATCATCCGCGCGGCGTGAGGGAAGTTTGCGGATAGGGCCATGCATCCCTGCTGCGGTGGGCGGTTCGGTCCCGGAAAGCCCTACCAGCCCGCGAAGACGGGCAGCCACCGGGCGCGGTCGGCGGCGTCGGTGAGCTCGCGCCAGCGGGTCACCTTGTAGGGGGTGTGATCGCCTTCCTCGGCCAGCGACTCGTCGTAGTGGAACGCGGCGTTGCCGTTGAGCGTGATGGTGCGCCCGACGACGGCGCCCATCACGTCGCCGTTGCCGTTGATCATCACCTCCGCGTTCGGCGCGTAGATCACGGCCTTGAGCGCCCCGTTGCCGGCAACCTGCAGCCGCTGGCCCGCGGCGCTCGTGCTGGTGCCCCAGAGGCGACAGGTGACGGGTCGGGCGTTGGCGTTGCCGAGGCCCTTGCCCGCGATGGCGACGTCGGCCTCGACATAGAGCTGCAGGCTCGAGCCCGCCGGCACGAGGATGGCGGCGCCGCCGGAGACCTCGAGCGCGCTGCCGGTCGTGGCGGTCAGGATGAGGGTGACGTCGCCCAGGATCGTGAGCGTGTCATTGCCACGCAGCGCCAGCCGCGGGCAGCGCCAGCGCGTGGCCTCGCCCTCGACGCCCAGCGTCGCGCCGATCGCCGCGATCGGCGTGCCGTCCAGCGGCGCCCGGATCACGGGCAGGTCGGCGGCGAAGCTGGTGGAGACGCGGGCCGGGTCGATCTGCACGTCGGGGGGCGTGTCCGCGCCGCGGATCGAGCCGTGCACGCCGACCTCGGGTGCGGCGCCGCCGGTGGCGACGTAACCCCAGACGGCGGCCTGGTTGATGAGCATGGCGTTGTTCTGGACGGCCATCGTGGCGATGGTGCCGCCATCGCGGCGCACGCCGGCGCTGTAGGGCACCGGCGCGGTGGCCGGATCGCGGTCGGGATCGGAGTTCCAGCTGTCGACCGAGGCGTTGAGTCCCGCGAAGCGCACGCTCTCGCGGGCGACGAGGCCGCCGGCGAAGAACGAGCGGCGGCCGAGCGTCACTTGGATCATGCGGCTGCTCGCCGGCTGCCCGGGAGCCTGGACCTGGGCGAGCGCCACCACGGTCGGCGCCGCGCCGGCGGCGGGGCGCACGGGGCTGACGTAGACTTTGACGAATCCGGCGGTCCCGGCGCCGAAGTCGAAGCCCGCGAACTTGCGCCAGGCCGCCGGCTCCGCGGCCGTCCAGCCGTCCCACGCGCCGGGCGCGCCGGCGGTCGCGCGGTTGAACGACCAGACCGCCTCCTCGGCGCCGGCCTCCGCAAGGTGGAAAGAGGCGTTCTGGTGGTAGCTCTGGCGGGCCAGCCGCGCCGTGCTCAGGTTGAGGTTGAGGTAGGCGCCGAGGCCGATGGCGATCAGGGCGACGATCAGGAGCGTGACGACCAGCACGGCGCCGCGTTCCCGGTATCCGGGTGCCGGCGGCCGTGAAGCGTGACGGGGGCGGCGCATGTCAGCGGATCGTGTAGAAATAATCGTTCAGCCCGCTGCGGCCGTAGCGGGTGATGAGGCGCGCCGTATGCTCGCGCGCGTCGTAGCCGCGCCACACGGCGATGAGAGTGATCTGCTTCATGTCCGGCCGCACGTCGGTGATCTCGCGCGAACAGGTGTAGCGGCCGGCGTGCTCGTGGGCCACGCGGGTGTCGCCTGACTGCTGCAGGGCCTGCAGTTGCGCCCAGCTCATCATCCGCAGGCGCTCCATCTCCGACTGCATCAGCTGCGAGGCTCCGGAAAGATGGCGGGCGGTGTCGAGCGCCTGCAGGCCGCGCTGGCTGACCGTGATGGCCGTGACGACCGCGAAGAGCAGCACGGTGGCCGCCACCATGACCTCGAGGATCGTGAAGGCGCGCCGGCGCGAACGGGGGGGCGGCGAGGCGCTCATGGCGGGGGGCGGTGGAGGGGGAAGCGCACGGTGACCGTGGTGCCGCGGCCGGGCCGCGAATCGAGGTGCAGCTCGCCGCCCATCTCGCGGGCGCGGGCCGAGAGGTTGGCCAGGCCGCGGCCGTCGCCGGCGACTCTTCCGGGGTCGAAGCCGACGCCATCGTCGCGGACATCGAGCACGCCGCTCCCGGCGTCGCGCCGGACGGTTATCCGCACCTCCTGGGCGTTGCCGTGGCGGAGGGCGTTGCTGATGCATTCGCGCACGATCTGCAGGGCGTGAACCTCCTGGGCCGCGTCCAGCGCACGCGCCGTGTCCGGCTCCATCTCCAGGACGATCCGCACCGGCCAAAGCGCCTGCATGGTGTTGACGAGCGCGGTGAGCTCCTGGGCGAAGGCCTGGCGCGGCATCTGTTCGGGCTCGAGCCCGTTGACGAAGCCGCGCACCTCGCGGATGACGTCGTTCAGGCTCTGCCGGCAGAGCTGGAGGCGGGAGCGGGCGCCGGCGGCGTCGCGGTCGAGCATCGACACGGCGCTTTCGAGTCCGAGCCCTGCCGCATATATCGACTGGATCACGCCGTCATGGAGGTCCCGCGCCAGCCGGGCGCGGAGTTCGAGGGATTCGCGGACCAGCTTCTCGCTGTGGCGCAGGTCGGCCTCCGCCTGGCGGCGCTCGGCGATCTCGCGCTGCAGCGCCGCCTGCTGGGAGAACGACGACTCCACGAGGCGGGCGACCTGGGCGAGCTCGTCCCGGCCTCCGAGCAGGGGGCGGATCGGCGCGGTGCCCCCGCCCGCGAGGCTTTGGGCGATCTGCGCCAACGGCTGCAGCACCCAGCCGCGCAGAGCCAGCCAGAGCGCCAGCAGCACCAGCAGGCCGAAGGCCAGGGCGAGCTGGACGCCCAGGGTGTCGCCCACCAGCCCGGGCTCGAGGTCCGGCTTCGTCGGGCGGGCGACGAGAAACCGCAGCAGCCGGCCCGCTTCGTCGTGGAGCGCGAGTTGCAGCGGGAAGGATTCCGGCCCGGCGCCAAGGCCATGGACCGGCGGCGCCAGGCTCAGGCTCGACTCGGTGAGGCGTGCCAGGGTGGCGAGATGGCGCTCGTTCCAGGCCCGTGCGACGAGCAGCCAGCCCAGAGCCGCGGTGGCTCCCGCAGGCCGGATCGGCTGGGCCCAGATCTCGAGCAGGCCGTCGCGGCTCTCGGCGAAGAAACGCTCGGGGAAGGCCGGCGGCTCTGCCGAAGGCTGCGGCTTGTGCTCGACCGGCAGGACCAGCGCGGGTCCGTTCTGGCGATGCGCGGCAAAGAGCAATTCGTGATGCGGGTCGAGAACCCAGACCGCGTGGGCGCCGTAGGCCTGCAGGTTGTCGCGCAGATTCGCCTCGGCCCACGCGCGATCCGGCGCGCGGACGAACCGCGCCAATTCATCCCATTGCCCATAGTCCTGGACCAGGCGTCGCAGCGGTTCGTCGACCAAATCTATCCATTGCCGGATGATCTGTTCGTCGGCCCGCTGCACTTGCCGCGACAGTACATCCGCCTGTCGGCCTTCCATCCCGCGCAGTGCCTGCAGCACGAGCAGGAATACCACAAATAGGCCCCCCAGAAGTAGGGCTAGACGGACCTTGATCCTCATGCGTGCGGCCGAATGCAGGATGATCATGAAGTGCCGGCAATCGAATTCGGATGCAGATCCAAGAATGAAATAGATTCGTGTTTTTTTGAATTATGGACTGACCGGCAAAAGAACTGCGTTTTTAAGGCGGGGGGTTTTATCGATAGAACTAAATGGCTCTATAGGCTAGGGCCTTTATTACCTATATCTTTATTAATCAGAGTGTAACGTTATCCGACAGTTGGGCAATAGATCTATAATATTTTATCCATAAGCAATTTAAAAAATAATAGGTATTAAACCCCATCATCGAAACGTCGGAATATCTTCCGAACCGAGAGAAATCAGAAAACGTGAGGCACGATCTACATTTTTTAATTAGCTTATAATAAGATATAAGCGACATTTTTCTAGGGAATATTTACGATTGGCATGTGGCTTGCATTTCAATCAACCAAGTCCTTCGATACGCTCAACCCAACCCGGCGCCTCCCGCGCCTTCGTCCGCACAGATCATGACCTCCTATTTCAAATCATTCTGCCTTGGTGCCGTGAGTCTCTTTTCGACCCTCAGTCTGCTGGCGGACACGATCGTTTTGCCGAATCCGGCCAATGGGGTCCGCACTGCTTCGCTCGGCGATGCGATCTCCGGCACCTATGGGAACAGCCTGAATCCCTCGGTCACGACCATTGGAAACGCGTTCGGCGGCAGCTGGCTCAATGAAGGTGAACTCACCGCGGCGGGCAGCAACGATTGGCTGAAGATCACTTTGGATGCGGGCAAGACCTGGGGCACGGACGTATCCGGCACCTGGGAGATCAGCGCGGACTTCTGGCAGACCTGGGGCCGGGCGGTGATCTCGATGCACGTGGGTCACGGCGGCGGTGATCCCGACTACTTCGCGTGGGAGATCACGAGCAACAACACCTCGGGCAGCTTCAGCTACCAGCGGCTCAGCGGCACGGGTGGCGGCCTGTCGAACATCAAGCTGTGGGGCAGCGGCACGCCGAGCGTTTCCGAGGGCGGCTCGACGGTCCTCCTGTTGGGGGCCGCGCTGCTGGGCCTGGCGGCTGCGGCTCGTCGGCGCCGCGCCTGAGTCGTTCCCGCCAGGGCAGGAATTTCGCCGCCCCGGTTCCGGGGCGGCGTTTTTTTGCCCCGGTCCGACCTAGGAGAGGAGTTCCTGGAGTAGCGGCTCGGGCTCGGGGGCCTGGGGAGCGATCACCACGGCTTCGCGGATCAGCGCCTCGGCGCGGGCGCCGCGTTCGTCGTCATTGACGTGGAGCTTGCAGAGCACCTTGCCCGGGGTCACCGGCTCGCCGATCTTGACCAGGTCCGAGATGCCCACGGCGTGGTCGACGCGGTCGGTCACCGCCGCCCGCCCGCCGCCCAGGGCCATGATGGCGTGGCCGCACTTCAGGGCGTCGACCTCGCGCACAAAGCCCGTGGCGGCCGCGGGGGCCCGGACGGTCAGGAACTTCCGGGCGGTCGGGAGTCGTCCGTAATCGTCCACGACCCGGACGTCGCCCCCCTGGGCGGTGCACATCTGCCGGAATTTCTCGAGGGCGTCGCCGCTCGCGATGGCCGCCTCCATCTTGCGCTGCGCCTCGGGCAGGTCGCGCGCGGCACCGCCGAGCAGCAGCATCTGGCCGGTGAGGGCGTAGGTGACGGCCATCAGGTCGGAGGGTCCGCGGCCGCGCAGGCACTCGATCGACTCGATGACCTCGGTGGTATGGCCGGCGGCGCGGCCGAGCGGCTGGTTCATGGCGGTCAGCTGGGCGCGCACCGGCTTGCCCGCGGCCTTGCCCACGTCGACCATGGCGCGGGCGAGCGCCAGGGCGTCCTCCTTGCGCTTCATGAACGCGCCCCGGCCGAACTTCACGTCGAGCACGAGCGAATCGATGCCCTCGGCCAGCTTCTTGCTCATGATGCTCGCGCAGATGAGCGGGATGCACTCGACGGTGCCGGTGACATCCCGCAGCGCGTACAGCTTCCGGTCGGCCGGCACGACCTGCGGGGTCTGGCCGATCATGGCGGCGCCGACCTGGACGAGGATGGCGCGGAACTCGGGCACGGTGAGCTGGACCTTGAAGCCCGGGATCGCCTCCAGCTTGTCGAGTGTGCCGCCCGTGTGTCCCAGGCCGCGGCCGCTCATCATCGGGACCTTGAGGCCGCACGCGGCGGCGAGCGGAGCGAGGATGAGCGAGACCTTGTCGCCGACGCCGCCGGTGGAGTGCTTGTCGACCTTGGGTCCGAGCACGTCGCGCAGGTCGATGACGTCGCCGGAACGCATCATGGCGTCGGTGAGCCAGGCCGTCTCCTGCGCGGTCATGCCGCGCCAGAAGATCGCCATGAGCAGGGCGGTCGCCTGGTAGTCGGCGAACCGGCCGTCGCTCACGCCGCGGGCGAAAAACTCGATCTCCGCCCGGCTGAGCGCGCCGCCGTCGCGTTTTTTGATGATGATGTCCTGCGGAAAGAAGGAGTCGCTCATGGGGGTAGAGTTGGCGGCGCGGGTTTACGCGTAGCGTTCTTCCTTCCAGGGATCGCCTTCGGCGTGGTAGCCGCGGACCTCCCAGAAGCCCAGGCGGTCCTCGGCGAGGAAGGTGATGGTGCGGACGAACTTGGCGCCCTTCCACGCGTAGAGCTTGGGGATGATGACCCGGGCCGGGCCGCCGTGCTCGCGCGTGACCGGGGCGCCGCCGAACCGCGTGGCGACCAGCACGTCGTCGTCGAGGCAGCGGTCGAGCGGCACGTTGGTCGAGTAGCCGTCGTAGCCGGTGAAATACACGAAGCGCGCCTCGGGCAGCGGCCGGACCAGTTCGAAGAGGGTGGTGAACGCCACGCCGCCCCATGCGCAGTCGTACTTGCTCCACGTGGTCACGCAGTGGAAGTCGCTCACGTCGGTCACCTGCGGCAGCGCGCCGAACTGCTCCCAGTCGAGGGTGGCGGGCTGTTCGACCAAGCCGTCGACCGTGAGCTTCCACTCGGGCAGCGGGATCTCCGGCTGGACCCCGAGGTCGAGCACCGGAAAGCCGGTCGTCAGCTTCTGACCCGGCGGCAGCCGGTCGGTCGCGGCGACGGCGCGGGGCTGGAATCCCGCCGCCTTCTGCTTCTCGGCCCAACGCTGCTTGGCCTCGATGTAGCGCTGCTTTGACATGACCGGACGCTACCCGTGCTCCCGTCGGGCGCAAGCTGCGCGTGGCGGCCCGGGGCCCGGCGCGCCGGGCAGCTTCAGGCCGCCGGCAGCCGCGCCTTGACGGCGTAGTAGATCCCGAGCCCCCCCTGGTAGAGCAGCGAGACCGCGGCGGCGACCACACAGACGAGCTGGTTCATCAGCAGGAGCAGCGCGGGGCGGTCGTAGTCGGGATCGAGGCCGGCGGCGCGCATGTCGTTGTTCAGCTTCACCCGCGCGAGTTCCGGCATCTGGGCCCAGAAGGCGTCCGGATCAAAATGCTGCCAGCGGCTCCACAGGTAGGCCCAGATGACGGCGAGCAGCAGGCACTGCGAGTTCACCAGCCAGACGGTGCCGACCGGGCGGGATTGCCGCAGCCGGCGGCGCCCATGCAGCTCGAGGAGTCCGCAGCCGCCGGCGAGCGCGCACCAGCCCAGGGCGGTCCACTGCGCCTGGACCAGGGCGGCCAGGCCGCACAGGGCGGAGAACCCGGCCACGCCCCAGCCGTCGATCCGCGCCACCTGGAGGGCCCGTTGCAAGCTGCGGTCAGCGGCGGGCAGAAGGGGCGGCGGAGAGGAGATCATGCGGCGGGATTCAGGCCGGGCGGCCGACGGCGGGGAGTTTCAACCGTATCGGCCGGACCGTGTAAAGGGGTTCCCGGACGGGTATTTCCCCCAGGGGACGAAGATTTGCGTGGATTAGTGGTTTCCGATTCTGCGATGGGTAGGACGACGCGCGCCCATGCCGCCCTCATCTCAACAACCCTGGCCATTCCGGATCGAGTATCCGCCCGAGCTGCCGATCAGCGCGCGGGCGGACGAGATCATCGCGGCCATCCGGGACCACCCGGTGCTGGTGCTGGCGGGCGAGACGGGCTCCGGCAAGACGACCCAGATTCCGAAGCTCTGCCTGGTGGCGGGCTGCGGCACGCGGGGGCGCATCGCCTGCACCCAGCCGCGCCGCGTGGCGGCGACCTCGGTGGCCCGGCGCGTGGCCGAGGAGCTGAACGTGCCGCTGGGGCGCGAGGTCGGGTGCAAGATCCGTTTCGCCGACCAGACCTCCCGCGAGACCGTGATCAAGTTCATGACCGACGGCATGCTGCTCGCCGAGCTCCAGGCCGACCCGGAACTGCGCGAGTACGACACCGTGATCGTCGACGAGGCCCACGAGCGCTCCCTGAACATCGACTTCATCCTCGGCCACCTCCGCCGCCTGCGCGCGCGCCGCCCCGAGCTCAAGATCGTCATCACGTCGGCCACGATCGACACCGCGGCCTTCGCGCGCGCGTTCGACGGCGCGCCGGTCCTCGAGGTGTCGGGCCGCGTCTATCCCGTCGAGGTGATCTACGCGCCGCTGGAGGAGATGGGGCGGGCGGACGGACCGGCCGAACCGAAGTCCGCGGCCCGCGGCGAGGAGGTCACCTACATCGAGGCCGCGGTCGAGGCGGTGCGGCGCATCCTGCGCGAGAGCGCGCAGGGGGACGTGCTGGTGTTCCTGCCCACCGAGCGCGACATCCGCGAGGCGGCCGACCAACTGGGCGGGGCGGGCGGCGCGGCGCTCGAGGTGGTGCCGCTGTTCGGGCGCCTGACGAACGCCGAGCAGCAGCGGGTGTTTGCCCCGACGGCGCGGCGGAAGGTGGTGGTGGCGACGAACATCGCGGAGACCTCGCTGACGATCCCGGGCATCCGGTTCGTCGTCGACGCGGGCCTGGCGCGCGTGAGCCGGTACACGCCCCAGAGCCGCACCCGCCGGCTGCCGGTCGAGCCGGTGGCGCAGAGCAGCGCCGACCAGCGCAAGGGCCGCTGCGGGCGCGTCGGCGACGGCGTCTGCATCCGGCTCTACTCCGAGGCCGACTACCTCGCCCGGCCCCGCTTCACCCAGCCGGAGATTCAGCGCAGCAACCTGGCCGACGTCATCCTGCGCATGAAGGCCTTCGGCCTCGGCGACATCGAGGAGTTCCCGTTCCTGAACGCGCCGCCGGCCAAGGGCATCCGGGCCGGGTACGCCCTGCTGCACGAGCTCGGCGCGATCGACGAGGCCGGGGTGCTGACCGAGCTCGGCCGCGACCTGGCGCGGCTGCCCGTCGATCCGACCGTCGGCCGCATGATCCTGCAGGCGCGCACGGAGAAGGCGCTGCGGGAGGTGCTGGTGATCGCCGCGGCGCTGAGTATCCAGGACCCGCGCGAGCGCCCGGCCGACCAGCAGCAGAAGGCCGACGCCGCGCACCGGCGGTTCACCCACCCGGACTCGGATTTCCTGACGCTGCTCGGCATCTGGGAGGCGTACCACGACGAGTTCGAGCAGATGACCCTCGGCCGCCTGCGGAAGTTCTGCACCGCGCATTTCCTGTCGTTCACCCGGATGCGCGAGTGGCGCGACGTGCACGCGCAGCTCGCGGACACGCTGCGCGAGCGCGACGGTTTCGCCGCCACCTCGGTGCACGACGGCCGCCCGGCGTCGGCGAAGGACGACGACGGGCTGCGGTTCGGGACGCCCGGGTACCGCGCCATCCACCGCTGCATCCTCGCCGGCCTGCTCGGCAACATCGCCACGCGGACCGACGAGGGCGACTACCACGCGGCGCACGACCGGCGCGTGAGCGTGTTTCCGGGCTCGGTGCTGTTCGAGAAGGCGGAGCCGCGGCGGCCCGCCGCCGGCGGCGGGCGCCCGGCGCCGGGCCGGGCCAAGGGGGCGCGCTGGCTGATGGCGGCGGAGATCACGGAGACTTCGCGGCTCTACGCCCGCACCTGCGCCCGGATCGACCCCCAGTGGGCCCTCGACCTCGGCGCGCACCTGCTGCGGGTGGCGCACAGCGAGCCGTTCTGGAACGCCGAGGCCGGCCGGGTGCTGGGGCAGGAGCGGCGCCGGCTCTACCACCTCGAGCTTGAGACCCGGGCCGTCGCCTACGGCCGGATCGACCCGGTCCGGGCCACCGAGATCTTCCTGCGCGAGGGCCTGGCGGGCGACACCGTGGCGTGGCCGTTCGAGTTCCTGGCGCACAACCGGCGGATGCGCGAGCAGGTCGAGACGCGGCTCACGCGCACCCGCAGCGCCGGCTACCTGAACCTCGACGAGGCGGTGTACCGCTTCTACGCGGCGCGGCTCGAGGCGGTCTCGTCCGTGCCCGAGCTGGTTGACCTCGTCCGCCGGCGGCAGGCCGCCGAGCCGCAGTTCCTCTACCTGACCGATGACGACCTCCGGCTGCCGGACGAGGCCGGGCACGACGCCGCGGCCTTCCCCGAGGCGCTGCCCGTCGACAACCGGGTGCTGCCGCTCACCTATGCCTACCAACCCGGACGGGAGGAGGACGGGGTCACGGTGCGGGTCGGCCTGGCCGAGGCCGAGCTGCTGACGCCGGCCGCGCTCGACTGGGCGGTGCCGGGGCATCTGCCGGAGAAGGTGGAGCTGATGCTCAAGGCGCTGCCGAAGGAGCAGCGGCGGAGCCTGATCCCGCTGACGGAGACGGCGCGGAAGCTGACCGGCGAGCTCGCGCTGCTGGCCGGCCGGCCGCCGCCGCCGCCGCTGGCGGCGGCGCTGGCGGAACTCCTGTCGCCGCGGCTCGGCGTGCGCATCGATCCGGCGCTCTGGTCGGGCCGGACGCTACCCGACCACCTGCGCGTGCGCGTGGAGGTGGTGGACGCCGAGGGGCGGGTGGTGGGGGCCAGCCGCGAGCTGGCCGAGCTCCAGGCGCAGCTGCAGCGCCGGCAGCGCGACGTCAGCCGGCACGCGGCCGCGGTCGACGACGGCGCCTGGCGCGCGGCGCGGTCCCGCTGGGAGGGCGAGGCCGCGACGGAATGGAAGTTCGGCGACCTCCCGGAGCGCGTGCCGGTCGCGGAGCACCACGGCGTGCCGGTGCACGCCCACCCCGGACTGAAGGCCATGGCCGGCGGGGTGGCGGTGCGGCTGTTCGCGACGCCGGAGGAAGCCGCCGCCGCGACCCGCGCCGGGCTGGTCCGGCTGCTCGAGGCGCAGCTGCGGCACGACCTCGGCTGGCTGGAAAGGGACCTGCGGTCGCTGCGTCCGCTCGGACCGCTGGCGGTGACGCTGACGACGCCCGACGCGCTCCAGGCGGACGCGCTGGAGTCGATCCGGCGCTGGGCGTGCGATCCCGCGCGGACGGGCGGCCGGCTGACCCGGGCCGCGTTCGAGCAGGCCGTGGCCGGGGCGAAGGCCGGGCTGCGCGGCATCGTGCCCCGGCTGGCGGAATGGCTGAAGGAAATCCTCACGCTGCGGCTGGCGCTGCAGACCCATCCCGCGGCGTATCCAGGCATGGCCGAGGACCTCGCGGCGCTGCTGCCGCCAGACTTCCTGCGCCGGACGCCTTTCCCGCGGATCGCGCACCTGCCGCGCTACCTCAAGGGCCTGCGGATCCGGGCGGAAAAAGGGCGGCGGGATGCCGCGAAGGACGCCGCGCGGGCCCGCGAGCTCGCCCCCTTCGTGGCCGCGGCCCGGCGGCTGGCGGACCGGCCGGAGGCCGAGCCGTTCCGGTGGCTGGTGGAGGAGTTCCGCGTGAGCCTGTTCGCCCAGGAGCTCGGGACCGCGGAGCCGGTCTCGGCGGTGCGGCTCCAGCGCGCGCTGGACGAGCTGCAGGTCGGCGCGGCACCCCCGCCCGCGCGCGAACCGCCCGGCTTCGTCCAGCCCGCCACCGGCGCCAAGAAGGCCCCGCTCAAGAGCCTCGGGGCGCTCGACCAGCTGTTCCGCGGCTGACCGAGATTTGGCGTTGTAGCGGCGACGCGGAGGGATAGGTTGTGGCCAACCCCTATACCCCATGAATACCTCGATTGCGACGTTACTGGAGCAGAAGAGCGGAGCCATCTTCACGATTCCCTCGACGGTCACGGTGGCCGAGGCAGTGAAGGAGATGAATGACCACAAGGTCGGTTCGGTGTTGGTGATGGACGGCGGCCGGCTGGCCGGAATCTTCACGGAGCGCGACGTGCTGCGGCGCGTGGTCGGCGGCGGGCTCGACCCGCGCCAGACGCCGATCACCGCGGTCATGACCGCGCAGGTGCTGACCGTGGAGCCGACGATCACGGTGCAGGAAGTGATGGATCTGTTTACGCAGAAGCGCTGCCGCCACCTGCCGGTGGTGGACGGCGGCCGGCTGGTCGGGGTGATCTCGATCGGCGACGTCTCGCGCTGGGTGGCGAACATGCACCGGGCGGAGGCGGAGTCGCTGCGGCAGTACATTGCCGGGGGCCTGACCACCTGAAGGCCGCGGCGGGGGAAAATTCCCTTGCGGGAGGGGAGGGGGCTGTGGCTTTTTGGGCGACGTGACCCCCCCGAACGCTTCCAGCCGGCCGGCGGATGTCGTCCGTCCGGACATCGACTTGCGGGTCGAGGCGGAGATGACGCGGCTCCTGTACCGGAGCGCGGGTTTCGGGCTCTTCTCGAACTTCGTGCTGGCGCTGGTGCTGGTGGCGGGGGTGTGGACGTATTTTCCGCCGGCGCTCACGCTGGGCTGGCTGGTGATCGTGCTGGCGGTGACGCTGGCGCGGGTGGCGCTGAACGTGACGTTCACGCGCCGGGGTCTGCCGGACGACCGGCTCGATCCCTGGCGGCAGTACTTCAAGTACGGCGTGGTCGCCGCCGGCTGCGCCTGGGGCCTGGGGGGCTGGCTGTTCCTGGAGACGCCGGAACTGCTGCCGCGCTGCCTGGTGGTGTTCATCATCGCAGGCATGAATGCCGGCGCCGCCCGCTCGCTCGCCTCGGTCCGCTCGTGCTACGCGATCTACCTCGTGACCACGCTCGCGCCGGTCACGCTGGCTTTCCTCACCTACCGGGGCGCCGGCGCCTGGACGCTGGTGGCCTGCACGTTCACCTACGCGCTGTTCCTGCTCAACACCGCGCGGCTGCACTACGGGGACCTGCGCAAGCTGTTCCGGCTGATCTATGAGAACGAGGAGCTCGTGACGACCCTGAGCGAGGCCAAACGCCGGGCCGAGGCGGCGAACCAGGCCAAGAGCGAGTTCCTGGCCACGATGAGCCACGAGATCCGGACGCCCATGAACGGCATTATCGGGATGCTGCAGCTGCTCAACGACACGCCGCTCTCCGCCGAGCAGAGGGAGCAGGTCGGGATCGCGGGCAAGTCGGCCGACACGCTCCTGCGGTTGCTCGACGACATCCTCGACCTGTCCAAGGTCGAGAGCGGCAAGCTGGATTTCGAGGAGATCGACTTCTCGCCGGCCGAGGTCGGCGAGGAGGTCGCGGCGCTGTTCGGCACGCGCGGCAGCATCAAGGACATCCCCGTGCACTACCATGTCGCGCCCGGCCTGCCGGCGGCGGTGACGGGCGACCCGATGCGCCTGCGCCAGGTGCTGCTGAACCTGGTCGGCAACGCGGTGAAGTTCACGGAGCAGGGCAGCGTGGACCTGTACATCGAGCCGCGGGCCAACGACGGGCGCGCGGCGGTGCTGCGGTTCCGGGTGAAGGACACGGGCATCGGCATGGACGAGGCGACGCAGCGCAAGCTCTTCCAGAAATTCAGCCAGGGCGACAGCTCGATGACGCGGCGCTACGGCGGCTCGGGCCTGGGCCTCGCCATCTCGCAGAGCCTGGTGCGGCGCATGGGCGGGGAGATCCGGGTGGTGAGCGCGCCGGGCCGGGGGTCGGAGTTTGCTTTCGAGCTGGCGCTCCCGGTGGCGGGGGCCGCGGCGGACCGCGAGGGGGAGGCCGCGCCGGCGGCGCGGCTCGCGGGCCGCGTGCTCGTGGTGGAGGACGACCCGGAGCACCAGCGGGTCATGGAGTTGCAGCTGCGGAAGTTGGGACTGGAGCCGGTGATCGCGAACAACGGCCCCGAGGGGGTCGACCTGGCCGTGCGGCAGGCGTGGGCCGCGGTGCTGATGGACATCCACATGCCCGGGATCGACGGGCTGGAGAGCGTGCGGCGCATCCGCCGCCGGCTGGAGGGCCGGCCGCTGCCGATCATCGCCCTGACCGCGAACGCCCGGCCCGAGGACCGCGCCGCCGGACGCGAGGCCGGGATGAACGATTTCCTGGTGAAGCCCGTGCGTGCGGGCGAACTGCGCGCCGGCCTGGAACGTTGGCTCCGGGTGGAGGGCTAGCGAGCGCCGGGGCTTCCGCCCGGCCGGCGGGTGCGGGATTGTCTTTTGGGCTCCGATGGGTACGGATGCGGGCATGAACCGCTTCCGCCTTCTCCTCGTCCTGGGGCTCGCGTCGCTCACGTGGGCCGCCCTGCCCGCGAAGATCGTCACCCGGCCCGTGGCTTACGAGCACGGCGGGGTGAAGCTCGAGGGCTTCCTCGCGTATGACGACGCCAAGGTGACGCCCGGCCGCGGGGCGCCCGGGGTCCTGGTGCTGCCGGAGTGGTGGGGCCTGACCGAGTACCCCCGCCACCGCGCGACCCAGCTGGCCAAGCTGGGCTATGTCGCGTTCGCCGCCGACATGTACGGCGCCGGGGTGACGACGCTCGACCCGAAGAAGGCCGGCGAGCTCGCCGGGCAGTTCTACGGCCAGCCGCTGATGGCCGAGCGCGCCCGCGCCGGCCTGGACCAGCTGCTGGCCACCGGCCTGGTGGATGCGGCGCGCGTCGCCGCCATCGGCTATTGTTTCGGCGGGGCGACGGCGCAGGTGCTGGCCTACAGCGGGGCGCCGCTGGCCGGCATCGTCAGCTTCCACGGCAGCCTCGTGGCCCCGTCGGCCGAGGCCGCGGCCCGCAACCGGGCCAAGATCCTCGTGTGCCACGGCGCGGTGGATCCTTTCATCTCCCGGGAGGAGATCGACGCCTTCATGAAGGGCATGAACGAAGGCAAGTTCGACTACCAGTTCGTCAGCTACGCCGGCGCGGTGCACGCCTTCTCCAATCCCGCCGCGGACCAGGTGGCGGCGGCCACGGGCCTGCCGATCGCCTATCAGGCCGCGGCCGACCGGCGCTCCTGGGCGCACATGCGCGCCTTCTTCAAGGAAATCTTCGGCGATCGGAAGTGAGCCCGCTGACCGTCTACACGTACCGCAACTGCGACACCTGCCGCCGGGCCGTCAAGTGGCTGGAGGCGCGGCGGATTCCGTTTGTCGAGAAACCCATCCGCGAGACGCCGCCGTCGGTCGCCGAGTTGCGCACGATGCTGGCGCGGCAGGGCGGCCAGCTGCGCCGGCTCTTCAACACCTCGGGGGTCGACTACCGCGCCCAGCAGCTGGGGGACAAGCTGCCGACCCTGACCGAAGCCCAGGCGCTCGGCTTGCTGGCCGGCAATGGCAACCTGGTGAAACGCCCCTTCGTGCTCGGGGCCAGGGCGGGCCTGGTCGGGTTTGACGAACCAGCTTGGACGGAGGCGCTGACCTGACCCGTTCCGGTCCGCTGGCGGCTGGATTTCCGAAAGCGCTGGCGTCCGGGTACCGGCCGTTTTCAATCCGCCCGTGGGACTCATCGACACGCACACGCATCTGGCAACGTTCGCGCAGCGGGGCGACCTGCCGGCGATCCGGCGGCGCGCCGCGGAGGCGGGGCTGGAGGCGATGATCACGATCGGCACCGACACGGACGACTGGAGCCTTTACCGCGACCTGGCAGCGGAGCAGGCGGACGGTCCGGCGATTCACTACACCGTGGGCCTCCATCCCTGCAGCGTCGGGGAGGACTGGGCGGAGCGCGTGGCGCAGGTTCCGGGGTTCTGGGACGGAAAAGCCGCCGGCCGGGCGCCCCGAGCCCCGGCGCCGGTCGCCTTGGGTGAGATCGGGCTCGACCGTTTCCACCTGCCCAAGGACCCGGCCGAGGCGGCGCGGATCTTTGGTTGGCAGCAGGCGGCTTTCGCCCGGGGACTGGAGATGGCGCGGGGGCTGGGGTGTCCGGTGGTGGTCCATTCGCGCGGAGCCTTCCGCGAGTGCGTGGAGATGGTCGATGGGTCCGGCGTGGCCTGGGACCGAGTGGTCTTCCACTGCTTCACCGAAGGCCCGGCCGAGATGGCTGAACTCACCCGGCGGGGCGGATTCGGCTCGTTCACCGGCATCGTCACCTACAAGACCGCCGCCGCCATCCGCGAAGCCGCCCAGGCGCAGGGGCTGGAGCGGCTGATGATCGAGACCGACGCCCCTTACCTGACCCCGATGCCGCACCGCGGAAAACCGAACGAGCCCGCCTACCTTCGCCACACCGCGGAATGCTGCGCGTCGCTATTCAACGTGAGCCTGGACGCCCTCACCCGACAAACCACGGCAAACGCGCGTCGCTTTTTCGGAATCTGAGCGGGAACCCCGGAAACGGAAAAACCAAAGGCGGCCTCTCGGCTGCCTTTTCCGGGTTCCGGGGCTTTTCAGGCCTCGTCGAACTTCTTGGCGAAAAGCGCCTCCAACTCCGCCAGCATCTGGGGTGCGTCCTCGCCCGTGGCGATGAACTTGACCTTCGTACCCTTGGCCGCGGCCAGCATCATCAAACCCATGATACTTTTGCCATTCACCTGTTCCTCATCCTTTTCCACGAAAACCTCGGATTTGAACTTATTGGTCACCCGCACGATCATGGCCGCCGGACGGGCATGAATACCCATCTTGTTCTGCACGAGGAGTTCCTTCGTGTGGGTGCCGGCGGGGGCGGTGTCACTCTTTTCCATTGCGGTTGGGCTGTAGGCTCAGATTAAAGGGTAACGCAAAAGCCGGTCGCGCCCCGGCTTGCAATCATAAAGCCCCCGGATGCCCGCCTTCGCTATCATCGTTCCCTGTCGTCTGGAGTCCACTCGCTTCCCGAGAAAGTTGCTGCATCCTATTAAAGGAAAGCCGCTTGTGTTATGGGTTGCCGAACGTATCGCTGAGCAGGCTCCAGATTATCCGCTGTGGTTTGCGGTCGATCATGAATTGCTGCGGGACTGCATTGAAGGTGCTGGATTTCGGGCGATCATGACCGATGTCAAACACCCTAGTGGCACCGATCGCATCGCCGAGGCTAACCGCACGGTTCGTGCCAGTTATGTACTTAACGTCCAAGCAGACGAGCCTTTGGTCAGCGGTGGGCAATTACATGCCCTGGCACGATTAATCCAGGGGGACTGTCCGCTCGCGACGCTCTGTACGCCCTTCAAGCGGGTGGTGGATTTTTACAATACGAACCAGGTCAAGGTGGTGATGACCCGCACCGGCCGGGCGATGTATTTCTCGCGGTCGCGGATGCCCTATTCGCGGGACCTGGGCCTGACGATTGATGACACCTGGGTGGCGGCCAATCCCTGCTACAAGCACTTGGGATTGTACGCCTACAAAGGTGATTTCCTGGAAAAATTCGCGTCGCTTCCGCCCGGGCAGCTGGAGCAGATCGAGAAACTCGAGCAGCTCCGAGTGCTGGAGAACGGTTATCCTATCGCGATCGACGTCACGGAAGACCCCACCATCGGAGTCGACACGCCCGCCGACGCCAAGAAATTCGAAGCGCACCTCGGGTAAGCTTCGCCGCGACCTCCGCTGCCTTCCCGGGCAGGAAGCCGTGCGGACGCTCCCATCCCCGGTGGCGGGGGCGCGACGGGCGACTGCCGCAGGTCAGATCTTCCCCAGCTTCCGCTTCGCCACGAGCTGGTGGAAGTCCTCGAACAGCGGATCGGCGTCGTTGGGCCCGGGTGCGGCCTCGGGGTGGTACTGCACGGAGAAAACCGGCAGCTCCTTGTGCCGCAGGCCCTCGACGGTCTGGTCGTTCAGGTTGATCTCGGTCACCATCGCGTTGCGGTTCGCGAGCGATTTCGGATCGGTGGCGAAGCCGTGGTTCTGCGCGGTGATGGACACCCGGCCGGTCTCGAGGTTCTTGACGGGTTGGTTGCCGCCGCGGTGGCCGAACTTGAGCTTGAAGGTCTTGCCGCCCAGCGCGTGGGTGATCATCTGGTGCCCGAGGCAGATGCCGAAGACCGGGTAGTGGGGGATGAGCGCCGTGACCGTCTTGTGAATATAGGGCAAGGCGGAGGGATCGCCGGGCCCGTTGGACAGGAACACCGCGTCGACTCCGTACTCCTTCACCTCTTCCGCGGTGGCGGTGGCGGGGAAGACGTGCACGTCGAAGCCGTGCCGGACGAGCTTGCGGAAGATCGTGAATTTCGCGCCGTAGTCGAATGCCGCCACCTTGTACCGGACGGCCGGCATGGGCGTGGCTCCGCCGGTGGTGCCGACGGGCAGGTACTGGGTGTTGTGGCGCGAGGCGTCGTCCGCCCGCCAGTGATAGGGAGCCTTGCAGGTCGTATCCTTGACGTAGTCGCTGCCGGCCATGTCCTGCCATGCGCGGGCGCGGGCCACGGCCTCGGCGTCGCCGATCGGCCGCGTGCTCAGGCAGCACTTCATGGCGCCGTCGACCCGCAGCTTCTTCGTCAGGGCCCGGGTGTCGACTTCGCTGATGCCGGGAATGCCGTATTTCTGGAGGTAGGCGTCGAGCGACATCTGGCTGCGCCAGTTGCTGACGACGGGCGACACCTCGCGCACGACGAAGCCGCTGGCGCGCGGTGCGGCGGCCTCTTCGTCCTCGGCGTTCACGCCGTAGTTGCCGATCTGCACGGCGGTCATGGTCACGATCTGCCCGAAGTATGAGGGATCCGTCAGGATCTCCTGGTAGCCGGTCATCGACGTGTTGAATACACATTCGCCGGCGATGGTGGCTTCGGCGCCAAAGGCCACGCCGCGGAACAGGCTGCCGTCTTCAAGGGCCAGGATCGCGGGTTTGGGTGCGGACATTAAAGACCGACGAAAATGGGTTCGCCGGGGACTGTCTAGTCGTTTCCGTGACAAACGCGCCGAATAAGGCGGAGCGGGGGCGGAAATTATCAGCCGCGATCGCGGCGGACGCGACTAACGTGATGGGGCGCAAGCGTTCGGCACCTGGATTCCCTCATTTGACACCCCGGCCAATCCGGCTATTTCTGCAACCTTCACGATGCCCTACACCGAAGACCGTTCCAGCTGGTACGAGGGCCAAGGGCTTTGGGCGCACGTGCCGGAGTCGGACTGGAATGACTGGACCTGGCAGCTCAAGAACCGCCTCACGACGGCCGAGCAGCTCGAGCGCTATATGACGCTCACGCCGGAGGAGAAGGCCGGCTGCCTTTTTGCCAACCAGAAGCTTGCGCTGGCGATCACGCCCTACTTTTTCAACCTGATCGACCGGGAAAACCCGGATTGCCCCATCCGCAAGCAGGTCATCCCGCGCAGCGATGAGGAGGTGCTGTCGTCGGGCGAGATGCTCGACTCCCTCGGGGAAGACGAGCATTCGCCCGTCCCCGGCCTGGTGCACCGGTATCCGGACCGGGTGCTGTTCCTGGTCACCGACCGTTGCGCCGCCTACTGCCGCTACTGCACGCGCAGCCGGCTGGTCAGCAACGCACAGGACTACAATTTCCATCCCGAGTACGAGCAGGCGCTGCGTTACATTGAGGCGCATCCGGAGATCCGCGACGTCCTGCTCTCCGGCGGCGATCCGCTGCTGCTGTCCGACAAGAAGCTCGACCACCTGCTCGGCCGCCTGCGCGCGATTCCGCACGTCGAGTTCATCCGCATCGGCTCGCGCATCCCGGTCTTCCTGCCGCAGCGCATCACGCCCGAACTGTGCGACGTGTTCCGGAAGCACGGCCCGGTCTGGATGAGCATCCACGTCAACCATCCCAAGGAAGCCACGCGGGCGCTCAAGGACGCCTGCGAGCGGCTGGCCTTCGCCGGCGTGCCGCTGGGCAACCAGAGCGTGCTGCTCAAGGGGGTGAACGACGACGCCGACGTGATGAAGGCGCTCGTGCACCGGCTGCTGCGCATGCGGGTGCGGCCCTACTACATCTACCAGATGGACCTGATCACGGGCGGCGCCCATTTCAAGGTCGACGTGCGCCGGGGCATCGAGATCGTCCGCGCGCTCCGCGGTCACACGACCGGCTACGCCGTGCCGCAGTACGTGATCGACGCCCCGGGCGGCGGCGGCAAGGTGCCGGTGAACCCCGACTACGTGCAGGAAATCACCGACGACGAGGTCGTGTTCCGGAATTTCGAAGGCAAGGTCTACCGGTATCCGCTGAAGGCCGCCCCGCTGCCGGAGCGCCCCGGCGTCGTGACGCCGGCCGAGCTTCACCTGTAGCCGGCGGAGGCGCGGTCCGCCGGCTACAGCCCGCGCCGGATCACCGCAGCGCGAAGGTCGCGCTGACGGTGGCGGTGATGGTCTTGTCGGGCGACGAGGTGTCGTTGTTGCCCTCCCAGCTCGTGGCGGCCGAGTAGAGCGGGTTGATCTGCACGACGCCCATGCGCGCGTTGCGGAGTCCCTGGATGCTCCGGCCGCCTTGCCCGGCGATCTGCTCGGCGCGCAGCCGGGCGTCCTTGGTCGCCTCGGCCATCATCTCGACCTTCGCGTCGCCGGCCTTGGTGTAGATGAACTCGAATCCGTCCGAGACGAACGCCACCCCCTGCTGCAGCAGCTCGCCCGAGTCGCCCGCGAGCTGCGGCACGCGCTCGACGTCGCCCGAACGCACCTCGACGGCCTGGATCAGGCGGTAGCCGACGCGCACGGTGCCCACGGTGTCGTCCTGCGCGTCGCGCTGCTGCGCCGTGATCTCGCGGATCTGCGCGGGCGCGACGCGGAACTCCGTCAGGCCGCGCGCCGCGAGGAACGCCGCGACCCGGCCGAAGTCGGCCTGCAGGCGCTGCTGCGCCTCGAGCAGCGTCGGGGCGTCGACGGAAAAATTCGCGCGCCACACGACGAGGTCGGAGCGCACGTTCTTGCGCGCGGAGCCGGTGACGTTGATCACCTGGGACTCGGCGACCCGGGTCCACGCGCCGGCAACGACGAGCGAAGCGAAGACGAGGCCCGAAGCCAGGGCGAGGCCGGCCACGAGGCCGAAGAGATGGGGACGGGGAGAGAAGGCAGGGTTCATGATTTCTTGCATTTATGGCAAAGCCGGGTGCGGCGGCGCACCCTTTCCCGGAACCCTACTCGTGCGTAACCAACTGGAAGCCAGTGCTAAGCACCAGCCATTTCCCCGGGAACTTATTCACAAAAAAACCTGCAAGAAAGATTCAACGTTTTTGAGCGGGTCGCGTCTATCTCATCGACATCAGTGCGTCGTTTTCAAAACGAACATTGCTTGTAGTTCTTACGGTTTGCTTGGTGTTAGGTCATGCAGGGCGTCCCGCGAGGGGCGCCCTTCATGTTTATGGGGTTGGAGATCGCGCTGCGCGCATGCCCGGGAGGAGTGACGGCTAAGGCCAATAGCCCCCGTTTCGGCGCCGGGTTTCCCGCGCCGCCCCCTTTGGTCTCGATCGCCGCGGCAGGCCCTGCCGCGGGCGTTATGACAGTCATGGTTCGGCAGGGAATCCGCCGCTTTGCGGGGCGATGACGGAGCCGTGCCTTGAAACCACGGAAACCCCCCATAGCCAGGGTGGGATCAACCTGATACAGTGACGTCGACTTTTCCCGACCCGACCCAACACCAGTCCATGAAACTCCACGCCTCGTTTCCCCCGACCCGGGCAACGCTCCTCCTGTCGCTCCTGCTGGCGCCGGCCCTCGTGCTGGCGCAGGCTCCGGCTCCCGCTTCCGCGGAGACGGTAGAGCTCGAAAAATTCACGGTCACCGGCACCAACATCCGGGGTGTCGACACCGAGAAGACGCTGCCCGTGACCGTGATCACGGCCGAGGACATCACGACCTCGGGCATCGGCACCCTGTCCGAACTGGTCGAGAACCTGCCGTTCTCGACCAACGTCACCATCAACGAGACGAGCGGCATGCCCAACGACGCGCGCGGCGACGTCTCCTCGATCAACCTGCGCAACCTCGGCGCGGGCCGCACGCTGGTGCTGCTCAACGGCCGGCGGTTGTCCGCCTACGGGGTCACCCCCGGCACGCCTCCCGTGCAGTTCGTCAACGTGAACGCCATCCCGCTCGGCGCGATCCAGCAGGTCGAGGTCCTCCGCGACGGCGCTTCGGCCATCTACGGGTCCGACGCCATCGGCGGCGTGGTGAACACCATCCTGAAGAAGACCTACGACCGGTCCGAGACCAGCGCCCGCTACTCCTTCGCGGCGGACGGTGGCAGCCCGCGCGAGACCAGCGTGACGGTGGCGGGCGGCCGGGTGTCCGACAGCGGCCGCACCAGCCTGACGCTCGTCTACAGCTTCTACCACCGCGATCTCCTCATGGCGACGGAGCGGGACTACTCCGCCAGCGCGGACAAGCGTCCGCTGGTCGGCGCGCCGTTCAACACCAGCTCCAGCTTCAACGGCCTCAACAGCTCCAGCCCCTACGGCCGGTTCACGACGGTGACCGACGCCGGCGCCGGCGTGGCGGTGGCGGGCATCTCCGGCGCGAACGGGCAGTTCTACTACGACCCGGTCACCGGCGCGCGCGCGAGCGGGGCCGGGCCCACCGGTTTCTACAATTCGCAGGCCGGCACGCAGCTGCTGCCGGAGATCACGCGGCACAACCTCTTCGGCTCGCTCGAGCACCGCGTGAACGCCGCGCTCTCGTTCTTCGGCGAGCTTTCCTACTACGACGCGCATTCGTTCGGCCAGATCGACACCTCGCCGATCTCGCTCACCACGGACGGCATCTTCGTCCCGAAGACCAACTACTACAACCCCGCCGGCACCCGCTTCCAGGGTCCCGGCACGGCCAACCCGTCCGGCACGCCGCGCAATGTGGCGATCCGCAACTACCGGCCGACGGAGATCGGCCCGCGCTCCTACGACACGGACTCGGACAGCGTCCGGCTGCTCGCCGGCCTGCGCGGCAGCCCGTCCGGCACGACCTGGACCTGGGACGCCGCCGCGATGTACATGCGGGGCGAGACCTACCAGGTGAACCACGGCTACATCTCGGCCAGCCGGTTCCTCCAGCAGCTGGCGCTCAGCACCCCCGACGCCTACAACCCGTTCGGCCCGCCGGGCTCCAACCCCGAGTCCGTGTGGCGCAACTTCGTCATCGACATCTGGGACCGCGGCATCGGCACGCTGACCTCGTTCGACGCCAAGGCCTCGGGCGAGTTCGTCCGCCTGCCCGGCGGCGCCCTCTCGGTCGCGGTCGGCGGCGAGTACCGGCGCGAGACCATGCAGCAGCGCAACGACCCGTTCGGGCTGGCCGACGACGTCATCGCGCAGTCCGAGCAGCTGGACGTCGACGCCTCGCGCGACGTCTATGCCGGCTTCGCCGAGGTCCTGGTGCCGCTCATTGGGCCCGACAATCATGTCGCCCTCGCGCGCTCGCTCGAGCTGCGCGTCGCCGGACGCTACGAGCACTACAAGGGCTTCTCCGCCGCCAAGCCGGGGGTCGGGCTCTCCTGGCGGCCCGCCGACTGGCTGCTCCTGCGCGCCTCCTACAACGAGGGTTTCCGCGCGCCGACGATCGTCGAGCTCTACACGCCCGCGGTCGGCCGCCGCAACGACAACATCACCGACACCGCCCGCGCCGGCCAGCCCGACGCCGCGCCCAGCATCAGCAAGCGGATCGTCACCGGCGGCAACCCGAACCTCCGGCCGGAGGAGTCGGAATCCTACAACTACGGCGTCGTGTTCGACGTGCCCCTGCTGAAGGGGCTCTCCTTCGGCGCCGATGCCTACCGCATCAGGCAGTTCAACCAGATCGACAACTCCGACGCCCAGGACGAGCTCGACCTCGACAACGAGCTCTGGGACTCCGGCCAGGGCGGCAACCCGCGCGTCATCCGCGAGCCGCGCACGGCGACGGACATCGCCAACAACCTGCCCGGCGTGCTGATCGAGGTGCTCAGCACCTACCAGAACCTCAGCCTGCGCGAGGTTGAGGGCACGGACTTCTTCGTCAATTACCGGACGCCGCGCTGGTCGTTCGGCCGCTTCAACCTCACGGGCACGGTCAGCTACGTCGACCGCCTCCGCAGCATCGATGAGAAGGGCAACGCGGTCGAACTCGTCGCCAACAACGGCAACCCGCGCCTCAAGGCGTCGGCCGGCGTCTCGTGGTCGCGGGGCCCCTGGTCGGCAAGCGTCCACCAGCGTTACACCGACCGCTACAACGGACCGACCTCGCTCACGACCGCCGGCACGCCGTTCATCATCGGCTCGTACGCCGTGACCAACGCCAGCGTCGGCTATGCCTTCCGCCGGGGCGCGCTCGACGGCCTGCGGCTGCGGGTGGGCGCCAACAATGTCTTCGACGAGCCGCCGCCCCTGTATCCGGCCAACTCGAGCGGCTACCACCCCAGCTACGCCGATCCGCGCGGGCGAACCCTGTACGTGGACGTGACCTACCGCTTCTGATGCCGGCACCCGACCGCTTCCGTGGCCCGGCGCGGGCGCGCCGGGACCGCCGCTCCGGCGCGGGCGGGCGGCGGCCGGCCTGGTGGCTGGTCCTGGCGCTGCTCGTCACGCCGGCCTGGGCCGTGCCGGTCGAGGTCGTGCCCGTGCCCGGGCGCCACGGCGTGGTCGTGGCCGGGCATCCGGAGGCGGCCGCGGCGGGCGCGGAGATCCTCCGCGCCGGCGGCAACGCGGTCGATGCGGCGGTGGCCGTCTCGCTGGCCCTGGGTGTGGCCGAGCCGTACGGCTCCGGGCTCGGCGGCAAGCTGATGCTCCTCTACTACGAGGCGGCCTCGGGCCGGACCTATGCCGTCGACGCCATGGACGCGGCCGGCTCGCTCGACCCGGCCGCGTACGCGGCGCGGCCCGCCGAGGAGCGCAACTCCGGCTACGGCTCCGCCTGCGTCCCGGGCCTGCCGGCCGGCCTGTGGCTCGCGCACCAGCGCTGGGGGCGGCGGGACTGGGCGGCCGACGTCGCTCCCGCCATCCGCCTGGCGCGCCGCGGGGCCGAGGTGCTGCCGAAGACCCGGGACTTCTTTGCGGAGCAGGAAAAGAAGCTGCGCCGCGGCGACCCCGAGATCGCCCGGCTCTACCTGCCCGGCGGCCGGCTGCCCGCGGTCGGCTCGCGCCTGGCCAATCCCGATCTGGCGGGGACACTGGAGCGCTACGCGCAGGCAGGTCGCGACGGCTTCTACCGCGGCCCGGTGGCGGCGGCGCTGCTGGCGGCCGCGCGGGCCGGCGGCGGCGTGCTGACCGCGGCGGACCTGGCCGGCTACGAGGCGCGGGTGGTGGCGCCGATCGGGATCGATTTCCGCGGCTACCGCATCCTGGCGAGCCCGCCGCCGACCAACGGGGCGCCGCTTTTCCTGACCATCCTCAAGGCGCTGGAGGATGAGCCGCTGACCGCGCCGCTGGTGGCGCCGGACAACCTGGACCTGATCGGCCGGGTGTGGCGCGAGGTGTACCCGCAGGTCCAGCGCGGCATCGCCGACGCGCCCGAGGCGGAATTTAATTTCGAGCGGATGGTCGCGCCGGATGCGATCGCCGAGATCCGCCGGCGCGCCCGGCTGCGGCCGGCGGCCAAGGCGGCCTGGTTCGACCTCAGCGGAGTGACGGAGTCGGCCCGGGCGGCGACCACGCACTTCGTGGTGGCGGACGCGGCGGGCAACCTCGTCTGCGCCACGCAGTCGCTCAGCCTGCACTTCGGCGCCGGCGTGGCGGTGCCCGGCACGGGGGTCGTGCTCAACAACTCGATGAGCAACTTCGCGTACGGCGGCGCCGAGGGCATCAACTACGTGGCCCCCGGCAAACGTCCGCGCAGCACGATCGCGCCCACCCTCGTCTTCCGCGACGGCCGTCCCGTCCTGGCGATCGGCATTCCCGGCTCGTCGCGGATCCCGACCGCGCTGCTGCAGGTGCTGCTGGAGCGGCTGGCCCTGGACCGGCCGCTGGCCGAGGCGATCGGCGAGACCCGCACGCATTTCTACCGCGACTGGCGGAAGAACGACGAGGAGACCTTCGAGGCCGAGGCGTCGCTGCCGGCCGCGACCGTCACGGCGCTGGAGGCGCTGGGCTGGAAGGTCGTCCTCATGGAACCCGCCGGCACCGGCCGCCACTTCGGCGGCATCAACGCACTCGAGGCCGACCCGGCCGGCGGCTATGTCGGGTACGCCGACCCGCGCCGGACCAATGCGGTCAGCACGCCTTGAGGCGGCGCGCCAGCCCGCGCCGGATTCGCAGCGCCCAGATCATGCGGCCGTGAAAATGCGGCGGAGGGCCCGCGCCTCCGCGCCGACGTAAGCCAATCACGGGTCGGCTTCGGAGCCGGGAGGGGCGGTTCACCGGATCGGGAACGCCCATTCCGTAACCCTGCCCCGGAGGGCCGGGATCCGGTCCCGCTTAGCCGTGGCTGGGCACGGCGTGCGCGGCGGCCGGGGCGGCGGCGGGCTGGGGCCGGCGGTCCTGGGCCAGCAGCGTGTAGAACGTGGGCACGACGAAGAGGGTGAAGAGGGTGCCGATGCTCATGCCCGTGGCGATGACCAGGCCGATGCTGAAGCGGCTCTCGGCGCCGGCGCCGGAGGCGCGGAGCAGCGGGAGGACGCCCAGCACCATGGCGGCGGTGGTCATCAGGATGGGGCGCAGACGGACGCCGGCGGCGTGCTCGGCGGCCTCCCGGATGCCGAGGCCCCGCTCCTCCTGGAGCTTGTTGGCGAACTCGACGATCAGGATGCCGTGCTTGGTGATCAGGCCCACCAGCGTGATCAGGCCGACCTGGGTGTAGATGTTGAGCGTCGCGAAGTCAAAGAAGAGGAAGAGCATGGCGCCGGCGATGGAGAGCGGCACCGACATCATGATGATGAACGGGTCGCGGAAACTCTCATACTGGGCCGCGAGCACGAGGAAGATCACGATGACCGCGAGCCCGAACGTCCCGAGGAGGGAGCTGCCCTCCTGCATGAACTGGCGCGACTCGCCGTTGTAGTCGATGGTGAAGCCCTGCGGAAAGAAGGTGGCGGCCTCCGCACGCAGCCAGTCGAGCGCCTGGCCCTGGGCCACGCCCGGGGCGGGCAGGAAGGAGAGCGTGGCCGCGTTGAGCTGCTGGAACCGCCGCAGCTCGCGCGGCTGCACGACGCTCTCGGGGCGGGCGATGGTCGAGAGCGGGACCAGCTCGCCCTTGGTGGTCGACACGTAGTAGCCGCCGAGCTGGTCCGGGTTGAGCCGGGCCAGGCGGGTCACTTGCGGCACCACCTTGTAGGCGCGGCCCTCGATGGCGAAGCGGTTGACGTAGCCGCCGCCGAGCATCGAGCCGAGGTCCGCGCCCAGCTGCTGCATGTTGATGCCCAGGGCGGCGGCCTTCTCGCGGTCGATGACCAGGTTCACCTGCGGCTGGTCGAACTTGAGATTGTTGTCGCCGAACACAAAGAGGCCGCTGCGCAGGGCGCGCTGCAGGAGCTCGCCCGAGACCTCGGACACGCGCTCGTGCGCCTCGGTGGAGCCGACGACGATCTGGATCGGCAGGCCGCCGACCGAGCCCGGCAGGGAGGGGCGGAGGAAGGCGGAGACGCGCAGGCCGGCGATCGTGCCGAGCTTGCCCTGCAGCTCCTGCTGGAGCGCCTGCGCGCTGCGGGCCCGCTGGTTCCAGGGCTTCAGGCGCCAGCCGATGAAGGCGGTGTTGGGCGTGCCGGCGCGGCCGACGATGACGAAGATCTCGGCGGTCTCGTTGGGGTAGTCGCGGCGGATCAGCTTGGTGACCTCCTCGGAGTAGAGCAGCGTCTGCTCCACCGTGGCCGTGGCGGCCGCCTCGGCGCTCATCAGGATGATGCTGCTGTCCTCGGACGGGGCCAGCTCGCTGCGGGTCATGAGGAAGAACGGGATGATGGCCGCGAACACCAGGGCGGCGACGATGAGCACGGCGGGCCGGGTGTCGAGGGCGCCGTGCAGCAGGCGCTCGTACGCCCGCTGCAGGCGGTTGAAGGTCCGGTCGAGGAACGCCTCGAAGCCCTTCGGGTCGTGGGAGTGGCGCAGGATGCGGGCGCACATCATGGGCGAGAGCGTCAGGGCCACGAAGCCCGAGATGAGCACCGAGCCGGCCAGGGTGAACGCGAACTCGCGGAACAGCGCGCCGGTGAGGCCTCCCTGGAAGCCGACGGGGGCATACACGGCGGCGAGGGTGATGGTCATGGCGATGACCGGCCCCACCAGCTCGTGCGCGCCGCGGATGGCGGCGGCGAACGGCGTCAGGCCCTCCTCGATGTGGCGATGGATGTTCTCCACCACGACGATGGCGTCGTCGACCACCAGGCCGATGGCCAGCACCATGGCCAGCAGCGTCAGCAGGTTGATGGAGAAGCCCATCGCCAGCATGAGCGCGCAGGCGCCGACGAGGGACAGCGGGATGGCGACGATGGGGATGACGACGGAGCGGAACGAGCCGAGGAAGAGGTAGATGACCGCGATGACGATCAGCATGGCCTCGACCAGCGTCTTCATGACCTCGCTGATCGAGTCGTTGATGTATTCGGTGAAGTCGGCCACGACCTTGCCGTTCAGGCCGGGCGGGAGCTGCGCCTGGATCTCCGGCATGACGGCGCGCACGCCCTTGATGACGTCGATGGCGTTGGCGGTCGGCAGCACGAACACGCCGACAAACACGCCGTTGACGCCCGAGAACTTGACCTGCGAGTCGTAGTTCTCGGCGCCGAGGACGACGTCGGCGATGTCGCGCAGCCGCACGAGTTCGCCGTTGCTCTCGCGGATGACGATGTCCTTGAACCCCTCGACCGAGCGGAGGTCGGTCTCGGCGGTGAGGTTGACGCTGAGCATGGTGCCCTTCGTCTGGCCGACGGCGGAAAGGTAGTTCTGGGCGGCGAGGGCGGCCCGGACCTGGGCGGCGCCGAGGCCGAGGGCGGCCATGCGCTCGGGCTTGAGCCAGATGCGCATGGCGAAGATGCGGCCGCCGAGGATGTCGGCCTTCTGCACGCCGGGGATGGTGGAGAGCTTGGGCTGCACCACGCGGGTGAGGTAGTCCGTGATCTGGTTGCCCTGCATCGTCTCGCTGCTGAACCCGATGTAGGCCGAGGCGGTGGTCTCGCCGACCGCCACGTCGAACACCGGGTCCTCCGCGCCCGCCGGCAGCTCGCCGCGCACGCGGTTGACCTTGGCGGTGATCTGGGTGAGCGCGTCGTTCGGGTCGTAGTTCAGCCGCAGCCGCGCGGAGATGGTGGCGCTGTTCTGGCGGCTGATGGACTCGACGAAATCGATGCCGTCGGCCGAGGCGATCTCACGCTCCAGCGGCGTGGTCACGAAGCCGCGGACCAGGTCGGCGCTGGCGCCCGGGTAGGCGACGCTGACCGTGACGACGGCGTTCTCCGTCTTGGGATACTGCCGGACGACGAGGGCCTGGATGGCCTGCCAGCCGGCGATGAGCAGGAAGAGGTTGACGACCGTCGCGAGGACCGGCCGCCGGATGAAGATCTCGGTCACATTCATCGGCTCAGCTCTCCGCGGGCTTGGGGGTCGGCGAGTTGGCGGGAACCACGGTGTTGTTGACGGCGATCGGCGAGCCGGGGCGCAGCTTGGTCTGGCCGCCGGTCACGACGGTTTCGCCGGGCTGCACGCCCTCGAGCACCGCGATCTGGTCGCCGCGGCTGGCGCCGACCTTCACCCAGCGCTGCTGCGCCGTGAGCACGCCCTTGTCCTCCACGGCGACGTAGACGGAGTCGCCGTAGGGGCTGTAAACGATGGCGGTGCCGGGGAGCACGACGACCTGGCGTTCCTCGGGCAGGAGGACGTCGACGCGGGCGAACATGCCCGGCCGCAGCAGCTCGTCGGGATTGGCCAGCGCGGCCCGGATCCGGACATTGCGGGTTGTGTCGTTGAGGCGCGGGTCGATCGCCTCGACGGTGCCGGCGAAGGCCCGGTCCGGATAGGCGTCGACGTTCACCTTGACGGGGAGGCCGGGCTTGAGGTGGGTGATGTCCTGCTGCGGCAGGGTGAAGTCCGCGTAGACCTGGTGGATGGCCTCGAGCGAGACGACCGGGTCGCCCTTGTTGAGGAACTGGCCCAGGTTGACCTGGCGGATGCCGAGCCGGCCGGCGAAAGGGGCGACGATGCGCTTCTTGGCGAGCGCGGCCTTCGTTTCCTCGATGGCGGCGGCCGCCTGCGCGGCGGTGGCCTCGGCCGTGTCGAGGTCGGCCTGCGTGTTGGTGTTGTTGCGGTTGAGGTCGCGCGCGCGGGCGAGGTTGGCGGTGCTGAGCGCCGCGCTGGCCTGGCGGCTCTGCAGCTGGGCCGCCTCGGTGGCGGTGTCCAGCTCCACCAGCACGTCGCCCGGCTGCACACGGGCGCCGGAGTCGAACGCGATCCGGACGATGCGGCCCTCGATCTCGGAGCGCACGGTCACGCCCTGGTGGCTCTGGATCGTGCCCACCGCGCCGAGGCGCGACTGCCAGGTTTCCTGGACCGCCACCGCGGTCGTGACCATGGCGGGCGCCGGCTTGCGGGCGGCGCGGGCCGCATTCTGCTGGCTGATCTGGTATGACTTGTAGCCGAAGATTCCACCGAGCACGGCCAAGGCCACGATCAGCGTGAGAACGATGCGGGTTTTCATGCGCGAAGTTTCATGTATACGCGGGATGGCAATCCGCGCAAGCGGCTGGGCCAAAAAGTTTTTCCGGTCTTGGCGGGCGGTCCGCGGCGCGCCGGATGCCGCTCCCGTTCGTCATAGGGGGAAGTTTTTCTTGCGCCGCCGCGCCGCGGGCGTATCGCTGGCCCTGCTCGTAGGGGTGTCCTCCGCGGAGGGCTGAGATTGCGGTTCGCACGGCCGCTAAACCCTTTGAACCTGAAACGGATCATACCGGCGAAGGAAACAAGCAAGGTTGGCGCGGCGCCGGCCTCTTTTTTCGACCCGGGAGTCTGGCCAAGGTCGGGCCCATACCACGATGAAACTCCCGCACCGTCCCTTCCTGTCGCGCGTCGCATCCGCGCGCCCCCTCCTGCTGGCGGCGAGCCTTGGCCTCGCCGCGGGCCTGCCGGCCCTGCCTGGCGCGACCGGTCCTGGCGATGATGCCGCCGAGGCGCTGCGGCTCGAGCCTTTCACCGTCACGGGCGTGCCCGTGGAGCGTTCCGTCAATCCGCTGACCCGCCCGCTCGAGGGGGTCTTCGGCGACGCGCGCGGCATCCTCGACACCCCGCGGGCGGCGTCGACCATCACGCAGGCGCTCCTCCGCGAGCGCGGCATCGAGGGCGTGCGCGAGTTCGTCGCGTACGCCCCGGGCAGCTACGCGCCCGCGAGCTACGGCAAGGCCACCATCCCCAACATCCGCGGCGACCTGGCCGAGACGTTCCTCAACGGCCAGCGCCTCAGCTACAACAATTTCGGCTACTTCCCCTCGTTCAACAACGTCGAGGCGGTCGACGTCGTGCGCGGTCCGGGATCCGCTCTCTACGGCAGCGGTTTCTTCACGGGCGGCTACGTCAACTATGTGACCAAGCAGCCCAAGTTCATCCGGGAGACGACGGTGACGGCCCGGCTCGGCACCTGGGTGCCGGGCGGAGGCTCGTGGCTGCACGGCTCCTGGCAGGTGGACACGACGGCGCCGTTCGCCGACGGCCGCTCGGCGTGGCGGCTGAGCTACGAGGGCAAGGAGGACGACACCTTCTTCCGGCGGCACGGCGGCCGCGACGACCGGCAGGACGTGTTCGTCTCGTGGCTGCGGCGTGCGAGCGACACGCTCACGCTCGAGGCCAATGCGCAGTACCTGTGGCAGTCCAACCCGCAGCTGCTCGGTGTCAACCGGCCCAACCAGGAACTCATCGACTCGGGCCGCTACTACACCGGCGACCTGCCCGACCTCGGGTACTCGCCGGCGGGGGCCCTCGCGGGCACGATCCCGGGCACGGCCTGGGTCGACCTGCCGCGCGACGCCACGCTGCTGTCGGTCGGCGATTTTTCGAACGCCAATGTCTACCGCGCCCAGTTCATCGCCACCGCGCGGCTGGCCGGCGGCGCCCGGCTCGTCAACCGCACGCTGGCCGAGCACGTGAACCGCCGCCGTTACCATGCTTTCGAATACGCGGAGTGGGCGAAGCAGACCACGGTCGAGCACCGGTTGGAATGGCATGCCGACCTCGAGGCTGGCGGCCTGGCGCACGCCCTCATTGCCGGGGCCACCGTGCGCTGGGAGGACCGGCTCAGCTACACCAACTATTTCAACGAGTATTTCTTCCAGTACGATCTGACGCGGTCGAACCGGGTGTTCAGCCACGCCGCCGACTATCCCAACTCCTATTTTCCCGGCTTCGCTGGGCCGGGCGGCCGGGAGTTCTTCCCGGCCTCCTACGGCAGCCCGGAGACGACGGACTCGACGCTCTGGAATCCCGCGCTTTTCCTTCAGGACGAAGTGCGGCTCTCGGAGCGCTGGTCGCTCCTCGCCGGCCTGCGGGCCGACGCTTTTTCCGCCCGGGCCCGCGATCCGCTCGGCCAAGCGAGCGGCATCGACTGGCATGACCGGCATGACGACCGGGCGCTGTCGGGCAACGCCAGCCTGCTGCACCGGCTGTCGCCGCGGGCGACGCTCTACGCCACCTACCAGCGCGCCTACGCGGTGCACGGCAACGTCACCGGCGGGGGCATCATGCTCAAGGACGACGGTGCCGGCAACGGCATCATCGATCCCGACGACTTCAAGAACCTGAGCCGGCTCGCGGAGCTGGGGGCGAAATTCTCCCTGCTCGACCACAAGCTTTACGCCGGCGTCGCGCTCTACGACCAGCGGCGCGCGGAGGTGGAACTGGGCGGCGACATCAAAAACCTGAAGATGCGCGGGGCCGAGCTGGAGTTGGTCTACCAGCCCGACCTGAGCTTCAACGCGACGTTCAACGTCGCGTATACCGACGGCCGGTTCGACCACTCCAGCGCGTCGCAGGCGGGCGGCACCTCGCTCTACAATCTCTACGCGGCGGGCCGCGGCCCGGGCGGACTCGGCAACGGCCTGGGCTTCCAGTGGGACAAGCTCCCGCCCGGCGACTACCGGATCCCCGGGCTTTCGCGCTGGGTGGTCAACGGCAGCTTCGCGTACACCGCGCCCAGCGGCTTCGGCGGCGGGCTGGGCGGCTCCTGGCAGGGGGAGCAGCCCGGCAATCTGACGAACGAATACCACATCCCGGCCCAGATCTTCCTCAACGCGTTCGTCTTCTACCGCCGGCCATCCTGGGAGGCGAATATCGACATCGTGAACGCGCTCGACCGGCGGAACTGGATTCACAACGGCGACAATTATTCGAACCACGTGCTCGTGTTCCAGGACCTGCCGCTGCGGGTGGAGGGGCAGGTGAAGTTCCGGTTCTAGCGCGTCCGCGGCGGGCGGGCCGCCGGAAGCTTAACCGCGCTTGCCAGCGGCGGCGCACTGCGGCTCAAACGGGCTGTCACCCTTCCATGGCCCGCCGCACCCGCCCGTCCGCCGTTCCCCGATCCTTCCGCCGCACCCGGCTCTTCGTCATCGCCAACATCGTCCTGTGGGGCGTCGTGGGCGGCTGGTTTCTGCTGCAGCCGAAGGAGCGCCAGGCGGACGTGTCCCGCCTGCTCGGCAACGTGTTCGACGCACGCAAGCAGGTCACGGCCTTCGACGTGGCCTGGGATCTCTGGCAGCTGTATTACAGCGACGATTTCGTGCGGGTGCCGCCGCGGGGCGGTCGGACGGTGGCGTATGCGGGCTGGCCGGAGCCGGCCGGGTTCATGGGACCGGATGCGGGGCGGGTGCTGGTGAACGACGGCTACGTGGTGGGCTACAGCGACGCGCTGGGCAACCCGCGGTGGGCGGCCTACCGGGCGTTCGACCTCGAGCTCCGGGATGCGCCGGCGAGGCCGGACGAGTTTGTCGTCGACATGCGGACCTCGGCCCGCGTCGACCCGGGGGTGTACAGCCGGAGCGGCTACGACCGCGGCCATCTCGCGCCGAACTTCGCCATCGCCACGCGTTACGGGAAGCGGGCGCAGGAGGAGACCTTCCGGATGTCGAACATCTGCCCACAGCGGCACGCGCTCAACGCGGGGCCGTGGAAGCGGCTCGAGCAAAAGGTCGCCACGAGCTATCCGGCGCGCTTCGGCGAGGTCTGGGTGCTCGCCGGCCCGGTCTTCGGGCCCAAGCCGGAGCGGCTGAAGGGCCGCGTGGCGGTGCCCGACGCGTTTTTTATGATCATCGTCGACGAGGAAGGCGGGCGGGCCCGGGCCCAGGCCTTCCTGTTTCCGCAGGACACGCCGGCCGAGGCGCCGCTGGAGGGGTTCCTGGTCTCGATCGACGAGGTCGAACGCCGTACCGGCCTCGATTTCCTGCGCGACCTGCCCGACGACGCCGAGGCCGCGCTCGAGGCGCGGGCCGTGGCGCGGGTGTGGTAGGCAGGCGCCTCGGCGGTTCCGCGCCGGCATCCTCGACCTGAGCCGGACTTCGGCTGGGGAGAGCCGCAGATCAGAAGGCGAAGGTCGGAGCGGGGACAAACGTGGAGAGGTGAGCCCGCCCGGCTGCGCTGATGCACAACTCCCAAAAAGGCGCGGAGCCAAGGCGCGCTCAACCCGCAGCTCTCGACAGAATGAGTCGGAAGGGAATTTTCCCGGCCGGCGAGAATGACGGTCCGCCGAAAATTCCTCGGCCTTCTCCGAGTGCGTCGGGGTGGGGGTTGGCGGATAACGTCTGGCGGAGGGCGGGCTGAACGATCGTTCCCGGCCGTCCGCGCGCCGGGCGCGCATGTGCAGACGGGTCGAGGATCGCCTGGCCGGGGCTGCCGGGATCAGTCGAACTTGCGCGCTTTTTTCCAGGCGGCCCGATCGGGGATGGTGACCTCGGGAGCCGCCTTTGGCTCGTGGTTGCGGGCGAAGGCGAGGAAGGTGCGTATCTGGCGGGTCGACGGGGCGAGCGCCGCCGAGAGGATCGCGTGCACGCGATCCTTCGTCAGGTGATCGAGGGCGGCCAGGGTGTCCTCGCGGCGTCCCCAGTCGGCCTGGCGGTCGTACGCCAGCCCGAACAGTCGGCCGGCGCGTTCGGCGATGGTCTTGTCCTTTTCCTCGAGCTGGGCGCGGACGCCCTCGACGATCATCGCCCAGGCGTCGGGGGTCAGGGCGGCGAGCTGGGCCGGCAGTTCGGCGATGTAACGGTCGGCCCGGGCCTCGACTTCGTCGGCGGGGTGATCGCCGGACTGGATGATGAAGTAGGCGAAGCTCGTCCGCTCCTCCTCGGCGGCGTTGCCGGCCACGATGTAGCCCAGCTGCTGACGCGTGCGCATCTCGGCGTAGAAAGGCTCGCCCATGAAGTTGCCGAGGATGAGTGTGGCGGCGCGCAACTCGGGGGTGTCGCCGCCGAGCAGGTACTCGCGGCGGAAGGCGGAATTGTTGACCACGAGTTTCTCGCTGGTGCGGAGCGATTCGCCCGGGGTCTGCGTGAGCACGCGCCGGCGGAGCAGCTCGCCGTCGGGCACGCCCTGGATCTTCAGGGCCGCGGCCAGGCGGCGGGCGGTGGCGACGGCTTCCGGGGCGGGCACGTTGCCGTGGATGAGGGCCTCGAGCCGGCCCTGCGCGTAGAGCCCGCGCGCGAACTTGCGCACGTCGGCGAGCGTGACGCGGCCGGCTACCGGCAGCTGTTCGTCGGGGCGGTAGTGGAATTCGCGCACGGTGGCGCGGCGCGTCTCGAGGATGATCTGGTAAGCGTCGGCCCGGGGGAAGTTGCCGAGGTCGCGGAGGACGCGGTCCTTCAGTGCGGCGAAACGCTCCTCCGACAGCGGAAAGTCGACCAGGCTGCCGGCAATGACGTCCAGCAGGCGCGGGGCGGATGCGTCGTAGCCATCGACCGCGAGGGTCACGCCTTCCAGCGCGGCGGAGAGGGAGAAGTTCAGCCCGGCCTCGCGGGCGGGGTAGGTGGTCTCGTTCAGCGCCTCGTTGACGCACGCCTCGTAGAAACGGAGGAGCACGGCGTTTTCCAGCGACGCCTTCGCGCGCGGCAGGCGGAAGCGGAAGATCTCGGCGACCATGGGCCGGAGGAATTCGGTGTCCTGCGCGAAGTACAGGCTGAGCGCGGGTTCGTCGATCAGCCGGATCGGCTGGGTCGGCAGCACCGTTGCCGTGGCGGGCACGAACGGGTTCGGCTCGGGCAGCGTGATGTCGGCGACGGCGGGCGGATTGAGCAGCCGGGCGTAGGCGGCGCCGGTGTCCTCGGTGTAGCTGTACCGCGTGCCGTAATAAGGCTCGGTCTGGTCGGTCGCCACGCCCTTGGCCATCAGCGTGACCAGCAGGTTGTCGGGCCGCAGCTGGTCCAGGACTGCCTGGTAGGCGGCGGGATCCTCCTTCAGCCAGAGGAAGGGCGTGCGCTCGGCGATGTCCAGCGGGTACTGGCGGGCCAGGTTGGCGAGCAGGGTGGCGCGGGACGCGCCCTCGCCCTGGTCCTGGTAGGTCTCGTCGAGCCGGGCCATGGCCTGGCGTTCCCGGAAGAGATGCGCCGGGTAACCGGCCGCGCGGAGCTGGCGGATGGCGGCGAACACGAGGTCGAGCACGCGCGGGTAGTCCTGGAGCCCGGCCGGGGTCAGGCTGAGGTTGAGGTTGAACGACCCGTAGTCCTTGGTCTCGGAGCCGCCGCCGGCGGACAGCGCCGTGGCGAGGCCCTCGGCCTTGAGCTTGGAGAGCAGGCTGCCCTTGCCCTCGTGGCCGAGGATGAACCCGAGCAGCGCGTCCGGCTTGCTGTCATAATACTGCCGGATCGCGCCCAGCGGGAACTCCAGGCTGAGCTGCCGCAGGTCCTTGACCGGCTCGATGCGCGCCAGGCGCAGCGCGGGCTTGGCCGGGAGGTAGTCGGCGGGGTAGCTCAGCTCGGAGTATCCGCGGTTCTCGATGCCGGCGAAATAGGTCCGCACCCAAGCCTCGAGCTGGTCGAGGCTGGCCTTGCCCATGAGCGCGAGCGCCATGCGGTTGGCGCTGTAGTGGTCGCGGTAGAAGGCCAGCAGCTCCTCCTGGGTCGTGCCCGTGAGCGTCTGGCGGTTGCCGATGTTGAAATGGTTGGCGGGATGGCCGGGCCGGTAGAGGCTGCAAGTCAGCTGGAACTCGCGCCACATGTCGTTCTCGAGGTTCTTCTGGTACTCGGAATTGACGGCGTTCATCTCGCGACCGGTGAACTCCGGCGTGAACAGCGGCGCGATGAAGAACTGCGAGAAGCGGTCGAGCGCGCCCTCAAACGCCTCGTGCCGGATCTCGAAATGATAGTTGGTGTGGTCGCGCGACGTGTAGGCGTTGCTGTAGCCGCCGTTCGTCTTGAGGTAGTTGCCGTACTCGGCCTCGTCCGGGTACTTCTTCGTGCCGAGGAAGAGCATGTGCTCCAGGAAATGCGCCAGGCCCTGGCGCGACTTCGGGTCGCTCAGCGAGCCCACGCCGACCGCCAGCGAGGCGGCCGACTTGTTCAGCTTCGGGTCGGACAGCAGGATCACCTTCAGGCCGTTGTCGAGCGTCAGCCGGCGGTATTCCGACTGGTCATTCGGCGCCTGGGGGCGGGGCGGAACCTCGGCCTGGCCGCGCACGGCCGCGGCGAAAACCAAGAGGACGAGGAAAGCGAGGAGTCGTTTGATCATAGGGATGCGGGGACGAAGGTGAAACCTAGCATAGCCCCCAGCAGCTGCCAATAGGGCAAAAGGTGTATTTGGGGGGGCGAGGCGAGAGCGGTGCGCGGATCCATGGGGTGCTTCCGCGGGGGTTTTATCCCGGACGTGGGCTAGGGCAAATTTCCGGCGCCAGAACCGACCTGCGGGCGTGACTTTGCCGCGCGGCGTTTCCTAAATGGCCGGCAATCCTCGCCAACCCATCCGCGTGCCGCCAGCCCCATGAATCCCCGAGCCATCCACCCGATCATCTACGTTCGCGGCTACGCCATGACCCAGACGGAAATCGAGGAGACGGTGGCGGACCCGTACATGGGGTTCAACCTGGGGTCGTCGAAAGTGCGGCAGCTTTGGGACGGGCAGGTGAAGAAGTATTTTTTCGAGTCGCCGCTCGTGCGGCTCATCAAGCCTCCCTACGGGTATGACGATGTTTATGAGGACGGGGTCGACCAGGTGGTCGATCCCCAGGCCCAGCGGGAATCCGTGCCGTACCGGAGCATCGTCATCTACCGTTATTACGAGCCGTCCTCGAAGGACCTCGGTGCGGGCGAGAAGCCGAACATCGAGCGGTTCGCGCGCGGGCTGGGCGAGCTGATCCTGCGGGTGCGGGCGCGCATGTTTCCCGAGGGCCGCAAGCCCACGAAGGCGGAGCGCGACGCCGGCAAGCCGGCGTCGGCGGACGATTTCCGGGTCTACCTCGTGGCGCATTCCATGGGGGGACTCGTCTGCCGCGGGTTCCTGCAGAACCCGGCGCTGGACCCGGGTAACGCGCGGCGGTTCGTGGACAAGGTGTTCACCTACGCGACTCCGCACAACGGCATCGACGTGGCGGGGGTCGGCAACATCCCGGACTGGCTGTCGCTCTACGGCATCAACACCTTCAACCGCGAGCGGATCGCCGAGCTGCTGGCGCTGAAGAAGGCGGACCGCGATGGCGACGCCGTGGATACGGTGACGAACTTCGATTTCGACCGGGTGTTCAACCTCGTGGGCACCAACCCTGCCGACTACAAGGTGGCGGGCGGGCTCTCGAGCCTGGGCGCCGGCGAAGCCAGTGACGGGCTGGTCCGGATCACGCACGCCACCACGCGCGGGCGGGTGGGGCGGCGGTTCGTGCCGTCGCCGCAGGCGTTCGTGCACCGCAGTCATTCCGGGTACTACGGCATCGTGAACAGCGAGGAGGGGTTCCAGAACCTCGTCCGGTTCCTCTTCGGCGACGTGCGGGCCGACGGCTACCTCGATCTCGACGAGCTGACGCTGCCGCCGGCGGTGCAGCAGGAGTACGACGCCGGGAAGCAGATCCGGGCCTCCTACCTGTTCGAGGCCGCCGTGAGCGTGCGCGGCAAGCAGTGGCAGCTGCACCGGCGGACGGGCAATGACAACAGCGCGATCTTCCGGAAGTTCGACGAGCTTTTCCCGAAGCAGGGCGCGCAGGAGGGCGAGTGGAAGCCCGACCGCAGCCGCAGCCCGCTGCTGTTTAATGTCTTTCTCGACCGCAACCAGCGCGCCGACCCGACGCGGCCGTCGCTCGCCTTCGCGCTCGACCTCTGCGTGCGTGTGCCCGAGTACACGGTCGCGGGGTTCCTTTTCCTCAAGAACCACTTCGAGGGCGACTACCTGTTCCGCGACCTGATCACGATCGAGGCCACGCCGCCCGCGGGGCCGAAGGACGCGTGGAAGATCGAATACGCCTTCGCCAGCCGCCGCGGCGAACCCCCGGGCCGGGCCGAGCTGGCGGAGGAGCACGACGGCGGCCTGACGTTCCTGATCCCGCTGGCGCAGCCGCGCCCGCCCGGGCTCAGGGCGACGCTGCGCGTGGTGACCCGCTTCTGGAACCGGTAGGGCGGGGCGGCTCCGCCGCTACCCGGCGCCCGCGGGGGCGAGCAGCTTCTCCCGCAGGTGGGTGCAGCGCAGCTTCGACTCGGCGTTGCGGACGGCCATGCCGTAGGCGGCGGGCTCGCCGACGATGAACACCTTTTTGCGGCCGCGGGTGATGGCGGTGTAGATCAGGTTGCGCTGCAGCATCACGAAGTGGGCCTTGAGCAGGGGGACGATCACCACCGGGTATTCGCTGCCCTGGGACTTGTGGATGCTGATGGCGTAGGCGAGCGCCAGGTCGCCGAAGTCACCGCGGTCGAACTCGTGTTTCGCGCCGTCGAAATCAGCCGTGAGCGTGCCCTTGGCCGCGTCGACCGCCACGACCCGGCCGATGTCGCCGTTGAAGAGGTCCTTGTCGTAGTTGTTGCGCAGCTGGATGAGCTTGTCCCCCGGCCGGAATTCGCCGCCGGGGGTCCGGAGCCCGTGCGGGCGGGGATTGAGGGCGGCTTGGAGCTGCTGGTTGAAGTTGGCCACGCCGGCGACGCCCTTGTGCATCGGGGCCAGCACCTGCACGTCATTGACCGGGTCGAACCAGTGGAAATGCTGCGGGATGAATTGCGTGCAGAGCTGCACGACCTTGGCCAGGCAGTCCTCCGGGCTGTGGGCGGCGATGAAGTTGAGGTCGCTCCAGGCCTGCGCCTTGGCGACCTCGGAGGCCACGGGCGGCGGCGAGCCGTCGCCGCCGTTGATGGCGTGTGCCACCGTCACGATCTGGCTCTGCTCCTTCTGCCGGTAGACGACCGCCAGCCGCGTGGTCGCGATCGCGGCCGGGCCCGAGGCCGGGCCGCCGGGGCGGTCGGCGCCGCTGAGGGCGATGAGGTCCTTCAGCACGTTGCCGGCGCCGACGCTCGGCAGCTGGTCCGTGTCGCCGACGAGCAGGAGGTGGGCGCGGACGGGCACGGCGGACAGGAGCGCGGCGGCCAGCCGCGTGTCGAGCATCGAGGACTCGTCGACGATCAGGAAGTCCGTGGCCAGCGGGTGCGATTCGTTGACGGTGAAGCCGCCCTTCGCGCCCTCGAACTTGAGGAGCCGGTGGATGGTCGAGGCGAAGCCGCCGGTGGTCTCGGCGAGCCGCTGCGCGGCGCGGCCGGTCGGGGCGGCGAGGTGGACGCGCGCCTTCTTGGCCTTCAGGATGTCGACCAGTGCGCGCAGGATGGTGGTCTTGCCTGTGCCCGGCCCGCCGGTGAGGATGCTGACCTTGTGGGTGAGCGCGCGGCGCAGGGCGGTCTGCTGCAGGTCGTGGAACGCGATGCCCGCCTTTTCCTGCGCCCAGGCGACCGCCGCGTCCACCTTGATCGCCGGCAGGCCGGAAGCGATGGCGGTCAGGCGCCGCACGGCGTCCGCAATGCGGCGTTCGGCGCGGTCGTTGACCGGCAGCTGGACCAGCGGGCCGCGCGGCCCCGGGGCGGCGTCGGCGTGGCGGACGACGGCCGCCTGGCTGGCGAGGGCTTCGACCCGCGCGCGCACCCGCTCGGCGGAGGTTTCGAGCATGGCGGCGGCGTGGTCGACCAGCTCCTCGGCGGGGAAGGCGGTGTGCCCCTCTTCCTGCAGGGTCTCGAGCGCGAAGAGGATGCCGGCGTCCAGCCGGGGCGGCGCGTCATTGGCGTAGCCGAGGTTGATGGCGATGCGGTCGGCGGTCTTGAAGCCGATGCCCTCGATCTCGCGGGCGACGCGGTAGGGCTCGTTGACGATGACCTGCTTGGCCTCGGCGCCGTAGCGGTTGACCAGCTTGACGCATTGCGCGGTGGTGACGCCGTAGGTCTGGAGGAAGATGTGCACCTCGCGGAGCGTCTTCTGCTCGTCCCAGGCCTGCTTGATGGCCGAGGCGCGGACCTTGCCGATGCCCGGGACCTTGCGCAGCTTGGCCGATTCCTCGCTCAGCACGCGGAACGTGTCGGTGCCGAAGGTGTCGACGATCTTGTTGGCGTACACCTTGCCGATTCCCGGCACGAGGCCGCTGCCGAGGTATTTGCGGATGCCGTAGACGGACGACGGCAGCTCGGACTTGAAGCCCGTCACCTTGAACTGCGCCCCGTGCTGGGCGTGGCGGGTCCACTCGCCCGTCAGCTGCAGCGTCTCGCCGCACTGCACGCCCGGCAGCGGGCCGACGATCGTCACGCGGTCGGAGTCGCCGGCGGTCCCCGGCTCGCCCCGCTCCGTTTCCGGACGCAGCTCGGCGATGGTGTAGTGGTTCTCCTCGTTGAAAAAGATGATGCGCTCGAGGACGCCGGTCAGCGCGACGGGAGTGTTTGGAGTGGCAACCACGGCGGAACACAGATAGACACGGACTGCCCGAAAGAAAGCTCAACCCCGAATTCCCCATGACCACCGCCGCGATCGCCGCCACGAGCCTGGTGGCCCTGCTTCATGTCTATTTCTTGATCCTGGAGATGTTTCTGTGGACCACGCCGTACGGCCGAAAGGTGTTCCGGCTGACCCCGGAGCACGCGCAGGCCACGCGGGCGCTGGCCGCAAATCAGGGGCTGTACAACGGCTTCCTTGCCGCCGGGCTGGTCTGGGGTCTCGCGGCCGGGAGCGATGGGCGCATGATCCAGCTGTTTTTTCTTTCGTGCGTGGTGGTGGCCGGCGTTTTCGGCGCGCTGACCGCCAGCCGCAAAATCCTGTGGGTCCAGGCCCTCCCCGGGGCGGTGGCGTTCGGATTGGTGTGCGGCGCGAGTTGAGTCAGGCCTGGGCGGAGAAATTAACTACAAAAGCCCGCTTGACAGAAGTTGGGTCGATTCGCACGTTGACCTTCCCTTTGTTGCAGGGTGGAGCAGCCTGGTAGCTCGTCAGGCTCATAACCTGAAGGTCGTTGGTTCAAATCCAACCCCTGCACCCAATTTGAAACCCCCGGAAACTGCTCCCGGGGGTTTCGGCTTAATGACTTGCGCGATTTTCGAAAGAGCGACTGTCCGCGTGCAACCTCAGTCAACACGAGGCAACTTTGGGACACCAAAACCAAACATTACGCCAAACATTTTTTCGAGCCGAAAAGCAGGTTTTCCCCATCGGCCTTCAGGCTCCGCACCCGCAGGTCTGGCCGTTGAATATCAATAAAATAGCCACTCCTGGCGGAGTGGCTACGGCAGCAAAAACTGGAGGAAATTTAGGCGGCCGAAGGGATGCCCGAGGCACCCTGCTCCCGAGGAGAGCCGACCAAACACCCGATCCCACGTTGCGTAAGTCGCATAATTTCACCCAGCGGATAACGCCAGGTCCCGGGGAGAATCTCCACCGGGTGAAGCAGTCCCTCCTTGGTCATTCTCCAGATCGTCACGCGATTCACGCTGAGGAGTTCCGCCGCGCGCTTCTGCGTGACCAGGGCACGAGCGTCGCTGTCGCCTCCGCGTGCAACCTCTTCCACCTGCCCGGAAATCAGTCGCTGGACCAGATCCCGCTCCCCGCTCGTTAGGGAGGAGTCGGTCGTCACGACGGATTGGAGAATCGCCCGGGAGGTCGGATTCATGGCGATCAAACCCCAGCCAGCAGGCTATGCCGAACGGATTCGCGGAGGCTCTCGCGCGCCAGGACATCGGCCGCGAGCCGTTCGACCATCGGATCGTGAAACCGGTTCACGCGGTGATGCACCGGAAAGCCAAAGTCGGTCTTTTCAGTCCTCCACTCCACCGACGCGACCATGCGCTGGTCGCGGTGATCGAAGAGGCGCACCTCGCCGCCATCGAAAGCGGGCGCCTGATTCAGGAACGCCTCGACCGCCTCCGGCGTCGAGTCGGTTCGATAGCCAGGAAGGAAAAGCCCGGCGCGGTTCTGCCTATAGATTTGATACCGTGCCGCCGTCGCTTCCGCGTCGGGGCTGGTGATGGATGATGTCATGTGGTTCGTTTTCATGGATGAGTTGGGTTTCGCTGCATCCATCTCTGCGCCACCCGGCGTCATCCTCAATCGAGCGGCCCTGCCGAAATCGCGGGGCGATTCCTACACCGGATTCGGTAGGCCCCGAGCATCGGGCGAAGTCTGCCGATCCATCACCGTGGAATCATGCGACTCCCCACAGACCGAGCGGTGCCTGCGAACCCAAAGCGGCCGGGACCGGCCGACCGTCAGACGAGGTCACTGCGGACTTCAGCTCCGCGAGTCGCGCTGACCGTGTGGCTCGTCCTCGTCGGTGTGAGTCATCACCGCCGGCAGGGTCGTGAAATGCTGTCGCCCCGGACCGGGCGAAACCGTTGCGGAATTTCTCCGGCTTCATTCTCCCACTCATCGATCCGGTGGAGGCACGGAGCACCCCGGCAACGCTGCATGCGGTCATGGCTGCGAGCGGTCCGCGTTCTTCCGGGCAACGCCGCCAAGGCGGCATGTCCTTTTTTTCCGGGATCGTTATTTCTGTCTCTGGCGGCCCCTCCAGCCGCGCCGCCGCTGCGCGGACAGGGAGCGTTCGGGTCCTCCTTGAAAGGAATCCCCCCAACCGTCCCCTCGTCCCGGCCGGCACCCCCGCCTTGGGGCGAGACAGCAATCTCGCTCCTCAAAATCAAAAAAGGAACTATATGCCCTCCAAGACCGCTCAACCCGCCTCGTCTGCCAAGCCCGCCACCAGCCCCAAGCTGCCGGTGAAAACCTTCCGCCTCGGCCGGATCAAAGCCGCCGTGTGGGAGAACGAAGCCGACCAGAAGAAATTCTACAACGTGACCTTCGCCCGGACCTACGTGGACGACGCCAAGAACTATCACGACACCGACAGCTTCGGCCGTGATGACCTCCCGCTCGTCGCCAAGCTGGCCGACCAAGCCCACACGTTCATCTTCGACCGCCTCGCGGAACTGAAGTCCGAACAGAGCGAGTGACCCTCGCCACCACGGCGGCCGGTAACCCCGGCCGCCTTTTTTGTGTCCTTCGGCGCAAGCCAGTAGGCACAGGATATCTGACCGCTTTCGTGTGTGTATGCTACGTCTGCTAGTTCCCGCCACGGGCCCGGAATATTCGGCGAACTGCTCACGGTGAAGAATCCATTCGTCCGGAAATCAGCGAAGTGACCAGGTGTCGCCGTGGGATGGGCGCGCAACGTTGGATGGGCGTAGCGCTTCAGTGTTCCAGTGCCCACAACGCCGGACAACTCGTCTTCGTGCGGCGATGACCACAGGCAGCGACAAATTTCAACAAGACGCGGCGCAGGCGGCGCATTTCTTTCATCCGCGTTTCGATGTCGCCGAGCTTCGCCTTGAGCAGTTGCTTCACCTCGGCACAGGACTCCCCGGGCAACACGCGCAGGTCGAGCAGTTCCTTGATTTCGCGCAACGTGAACCCCAGCTCCTTGGCGGAGCGGATGAATTGCAGGCGCAGAAAGGCCTCATCATCGAAGTCCCGGTAGCCCGAGTCAGGCCAACGGTGGGCATCCGGCAGCAGTCCCTCGCGCTCGTAATAGCGGATGGTCTGGACGTTGACGCCGACTTTCTTGGCCAGTTCACCAATGGTCATGGGAAGGTCTTGACCTTATACCATACTACAAGGCGTAAACTGCCACCATGAAAAAGACCAATTTCTCGTGGACTTTGACCGGGGGCATATTCGCCGGCCTCGCAGCGTCGCTGTGCTGCCTCGGGCCGTTGCTGTCGCTCACCCTCGGGCTCGGCAGTTTCGCCGCCTCGGCGTGGTTCGCTCACTGGCGGCCGGCTTTTCTCGCCGTCACCTTTGTGCTTCTGGGCCTGGCTTGGTATCTCACCTACCGTCGCCCGAAGGCGGACTGTGCAGACGGCTCATGCGCGCGACCGCCTGGCAAGGCGGCCCGCCTCAGCTTGTGGCTGGGCACCCTGGTGGCATTGGCTGCGGCGATCTATCCTCGGTTGCCAGTGGCGAATCATCAGATCAACGCCGCAACCGTCGCCGCCGGTGACGCCAAACTCAGCGTGCAGATTCCGTCCATGGATTGTCCACCGTGTGCGCAAGGCATCCAGGCTTCACTCAGTCGGGCTCCGGGCGTGAAACAGGCCGTGGTTAACTACGACACCAAACAAGCCGTGCTGATCTACGACCCCGCCATCACCAATCGCGACCAACTCATCGCGCTTATCGACGCCAGCGGCTTCCCCACCGAACGTTCCACCCTCAAATAACTGCGCCATGTCCGACTGCTGCGCCCCCAAGGCAATTGAACCCAACCCGGCCGGGGAAACCTGCTGCCCACGGGCCGGCGGAGAGCATCTCCTCATCGTCGGCGGTGGCGGAGCCGCATTTTCCGCCGCGCTCAAGGCGTCGAGTCTGGGTGCCCGTGCGACCATCATTAACGATGGTCTGCCGATGGGTGGCACCTGTGTGAATGTCGGCTGCGTGCCGTCCAAGACGCTCCTGCGGGCGGCGGAAGCGCTGCATCGCGCCCAATCGCCAAGCGCCTTCGCGGGAATTGAAACGACTGGCAGGCTGGCCGACTTTGCCGCCGTCATGCGGCAGAAACGCGAACTCGTCGAAACGCTGCGCCAGGCCAAATACGCCGACGTGATTGGCCACGATCCCAACATCACCTTCGTCCGCGGTCGCGGCCGGCTGATCGATGCCCGCATGGTCGAAGTGAACGGCGAGCGCCTGAGCGGCGATGCCGTGCTACTCTGCACCGGGGCCCGGCCGGCGGTGCCCGACATCTCCGGACTCGCGGACGTGCCGTTCCTCACCAACGAATCCGCGTTCGAGCTGACCGAACTTCCGGAGTCGCTGATCGTATTGGGCGGGCGCTATATCGCACTGGAGTGCGCACAGATTTTCTCCCGGCTCGGCAGCCGCGTGACCGTGCTCCAACGCTCGGAGCGCATATTGCCCACGGAGTCGTCCGGGTTGACGGACGAACTCACTGCGCACCTGAAGGCGGAAGGTCTGGGTATCGTCACCGGAGTCGCCATCCAGCGGGTATTTCAAGATGGAACCGGGGTCGCCGTGGAAACCGTCGTCAACGGGAAACGCGAAACCTTTCGCGCCAGCCGGTTGTTGGTCGCCACCGGCCGCACGCCCAATTCCGACGGGCTCGGACTCGAGCGTATCGGCGTGAAGCTGGACGCGCAGAATTTCATCTTGGCCGATGAGCATCTGGCCACAACGGTGCTAGGCGTCTACGCGGCGGGCGATGTCATTGGCGAGCCCATGTTTGTCTACACGGCCGCCTACGAAGGCGCTTTGGCCGCGGAGAACGCGCTCGCGGGCGCGTCACGGAAGCGTGACTACACGGCATTGCCTTGGGTTGTGTTCACCGATCCGCAGGTGGCTGGTGTTGGCCTGGATTTAGCGCAAGCGGAAGCTGCCGGTCTCGACGGGGAGGCCAGCACGCTCCCGCTCTCGCAAGTGCCGCGCGCCATCGCCGCCCGCGACACGCGCGGATTCATCCAACTGATCCGCGACCGGAAAACCGACCTGCTCCTCGGCGCGCGCATCCTTGCTCCGGAAGGCGGGGAATTGCTCATGGAAGCGGCGCTTGCCATCCGGCACGGCATCACGGTGGGAGCGTTGAAGACGGCGTTTTATCCCTACCTGACCCTCAGTGAAGGCATCAAGCTGGCCGCGCTTTCCTTCGGCAAAGACGTGAGGAAATTGAGCTGCTGCGCGGCGTAGGCCATCAGTGCCGCTTTAATGCTGTTTCCGGTGCGGCGAAATCCATAGTCTGGGAGAATCGTGCAGTGTCGCATCCTGTGTGGTTAGGATGCCGCACTTCATCAAAAGCCGTCGAGCGAGCCATATTCGACCCGACGCTCGCTACGCTCGTTTTCTTTGAGCGACTGCCAGCCGCTGATTTCCCCATTCTACACCCGGTCAAGGTCGTATCGCTGCGCGATCTCCACCACGCGGAATCACTCCGCTTCCCCCTCGTTGCGGGCAAGCCCGCCGCCTCGGCGCTCCGTCCACCGCTTTGACTTTCGGGTGGGGGGCGAAAATCGCCAATCGGCAGTAGGCGATAAGGTCACGAGACGTGACGCACGCCCCACGGGCCGAACGGCATGAAACCATGTCCTGTGAAAATCCGTTCGGGGAAACGATCTACTCCTACTCCCGCGCCCAAGCTATCGAGGACGGCGTCCTCGTTGACCTGAGCCAGGCCGACTCCATCCGCCAACACTGGAAATACCCCTTCGCCTGCACGTCGGCGGTGTGGGCCATCATCGAGGAGGCGTTGCAACAGCCCGGCCAGGATGTGTCCGGCATCTGCCACGACATCTCCACCATGGCCAAGCTCGCCATCCGCAGCACGACGGACCCGGAGCTGGTCCGGTTCAGCGTCATCATCACCGGGCGGACGCACGCCCTGAAACTGCACATCGGCCCGGGCGACACCGCGGCCCCGGTCCTCACTCTCATGCTTCCTTACGAGGACTGAACGAAGGGGCTTCGGCCCCTTTTTTGCGCC
>JAEUGX010000031.1 GCA_016795545.1 Opitutaceae bacterium | reverse complement strand
GTACGTCGCGCGCTGCAGCGTGTGGTGGCCCACGATCAGGTCGTCGACCAGCTTCTCTTGCACCCACGTGCGCCAGTGCAGCGCGATGTTGCCGATCGGCGGGCCCGCGTGCTCGCCCTGCGGCACCCCCAGCGAGAGCTTCTGGCCCTTCGTGTTCAGGTACGCCCGCACCTCCCGCAGGAACTGCGTGAAGTACTCGCCCCGCAGCGACCGCCATTTCTCCAGGTCGAAATTCTGCCGCAGGATGTTCTTCCCGTAGCGCCGCTGGTACTCCTCGACCACCGGCGCGTTGAAGCCGAACTGGTCGGCGTGCGGCGGCGGCGGCGAATGCGAGCGGTAGCTCAGGAACACGCCGTCGAAGGCGTAGCGGTCGGAAAAGAACCGGATCTGCTCGAGCACGTGCGCCCGCACTTCCGGGTAGGCGAACTCCAGCACCCCCTCGTGGTACTTGCGCCCGCTCTCCGTCAGGCTCCGGTCCGCCGACTGCATTTCCGGATGCGCCTTCACGAAACGGGACTGCCACGGGAACGGCACCACGTCATTGTAAAACACCGACGGGGCGCAGCCTTCGTCGACGACCGAAATCCACATCTGCACCTCCATGCCGGCCGCCTTGATCTCCTTCACGACCGAGGTCAGCAGGTTCGACTCCCAGGCCTTGGTCACGGCGTCCTTCCACTCATTGTACGGGTTGCCGGGAGGAACGTAGAGGTCGTGAAAGTTCAGCAGCCGGAAGTCGTCCACGCGGAAAAGCACCTTGCCGACCCCCTTGGCCTTCCAGGCCTTCGCCGCAATCGTCATCTTGTCCGGAGTATCAAGCTGGGCCACGCCCACGAAACGCTTGTCCCCCACAAGATCACCCCAGCTTACCACGATCACTTTTTCCTTCGCTTGCGACCACGCCTGCACCGAGGCAAAAGCCACGATTAACCCGACAATTAGTATACGCATGATTTTTAGGAGTTAACCCGTGAATCGACGCAAAAATATTCAGTTATATCCACTAAAAAGCGCCGGAAAATCGCGGCATAATTGCACTTTTCGTCCGTGCCCGGGCCTACCGGACACGGAGCTTGCCAAGTCCCTCCGTCGCTCAGGAGGGGGACGGACGGTAGAGCACCAGACCCGCTCCGGCCAGCACCAGGATCGCTCCGCCCGAAATGTAGATGTAGTGCTGGGGCACGCGCGTCTTGCCGTCGACCTTGTTCGCCAGCTCGGTCCCGATCTCGGCCGCGCCCCCGACCAGGGAATCCCGGCGCGCCAGCCCCTGGAAAATCAGGATGCCGCCAACCAGGGCGAGCAGCAGGCCGAGCACGCGCTTCATGCGTTGATTTCACTACCCGATGCAGGAGCGGGCGCAAGGCCGGATATTTCCGGGCACGAAATAGCCTCCGTCGATTTCGGATCCCGCCTGCCGCGCGGCTAGGTCCGTTCGGCAGGCCGGACAGGGATGTTTGCGCACGGAACGAAAGCACCCGCACCACTGTCCCTGAAGCCACAGGCCCGCAGCCTCATCCCATGAAACCGAAATTCCTCCTCGCCTGCGCCGTGGCCGCCGCCGCGTTCTGTCCCTCGGCGCGCGCCGAGCTCACCGTGTCCGTTGCCGCCGAAATCCGCCTGGGCCACCGCCCCCCGCCCCCGCCGCCCGCCGTCGTGGTGGTCGAGGAAGCCGGCCCCAAGGGTCCGCCGCCCTGGGCTGCGCGCCACTGGTACAAACGAAGCCGCGCCTACTATTATTATCCGGGCTGCGACGTTTACTACCGGCCCGCCGACCGCATGTGGTTCTACCTGGAGGGCGGTGACTGGCGCGCGAGCGTGACGCTGCCCGCCGCGATCGGCATCGACTTCGGGCACTGCGTGACCCTCACCCTGGAAACCGACCGGCCGTACGTCTTTCACCGCGACGTGGTGACCTACTACCCGGGCAATTACTTCACCCGCGTGCGCATCCGGGATGCGGCGGAGGTCGGCCGCGGACACGATGACCGGGACCGCGGCGACCACGGGCCGGGCCGGGCCAAGGGCCGGGGCCGCGACAAGCGCGACCACTAGCCGCCCTATTTCCGCGTTTATCTTTCCTTCCCGCCCGCCATCGTGGCGCGGGTGTTCACGCGGCGCCGGAAAATCATTCTCCTGCTGGGCTTCGCCCTGGGCGCCGGACTACCCGGATTCGCCCAGGCGGCCGCGGCCGCGCCCGCGCTGCGGCCCGAGGACACGCCCGCGATTGAAGACCCGGACTTGGCCGAGTCCGGCGAGGAGCGCCCGGTCGAGACGCTGCGGCCGGTGGCAAACTGGCTCGAGGCGCAGATCGAGCTGCACCGCCGCGGCTTCTCCTGCGGCTCGATCGACGGCGTGCGGGGCGCCCAGACCGCGGCGGCGCTGCGCGCCTTCCAGCGCAGCGCGTACCTCGAAGAAACGGGCGAGCTCGGCCCCGTCACAAAGGAAAACCTGCTCCTCACCGCCCCGGCGCTGACCACCCACACCTTCACCGCGGAAGAACTGGCCACGCTCAACCCGCTGCCCGACACCTGGCTCGGCAAGTCCCAGCAAGCCTCCCTGCCCTACGCCACGGCGCTCGAGATGGCCGCCGAGCGCTATCGCGCCAACCCCAAGCTGCTGCGGAGCCTCAACCCCGAGGTCGACTGGGACGCCGTGCTGCCGGGAGTCGTGATCCAGGTGCCGGCCGTCGGCCGCCTGAGACTGGCCCTGCGGGCCGCCCAGATGCATGTCCGGCTCGCCGACCGGGTGCTCCGGGTCACCGACGCCGCCGGTCGCACCGTGGCCCATTTTCCGGTCAGCATCGCCCGCAACGTCGAAAAACGACCGGTCGGCGAACTGCACGTGACCGTCGTCATCCCCAACCCCGACTACACCTTTGATCCCGCGGTCTTTCCGGAATCCGCCGAGGCCCGCGAGCTCGGCCGGCGGCTGATCGTGCCGCCCGGCCCCAACAACCCCGTGGGCCTGGCCTGGATCGGCCTCGACCGCCCGGGCTACGGCATCCACGGCACTCCCGATCCGGAGAAAGTCGGACGCACCGAATCCCATGGCTGCTTCCGCCTCGCCAACTGGGACGCCCTCACCCTGCTGGACCTGGCCTGGGTCGGGCTGCCGGTTCTGGTTGAACCCTGACGCGATCCGCGGGATGGTGGAACTTGCCCACCGGAAAAGTGACTCAAGGTAAATTCCACCCATGAAGACCTCCGTCTCCCTGCTCTCCGCCCTGACCCTGTCCACCCTGCTCGCGGGTTGTGAATCGGGCCCGAACGCCCAGCGCGGCGCCGCGACCGGCGCCGTGGCCGGAGCCATCATCGGCGGAATCATCGGTCACCAGTCCGGCGAAGGCGTCGCCGGAGCCGCCATCGGCGCGGCCGCCGGCGGCCTCGCCGGCGGCGCCTACGGGCAGCAGCGGGATGAATCGGCCCGCCGCGGCGGACAGGGGCGCGACTCCTACGGCTACACCTCGTCCGACTACCTGGCTTTGCTCACTCCCGAGGAACGCGAAACCCTCCGCAACCGCGCCCAGGGCACCTCGGTAGTCGACCTGGCCACCCTGCTCACCGCCCAGGAAAGGGAGAATCTCCGCAACCGGGCCAGCGGCGGCGGGAAGGAAATCGGACGCTGACCTCGGGCGCCCGCGCCCTGATCGTTTTGGAGCAAAGCCGCCTCCCCCGGCTAAGCGGGATTTTCTTTTCGGTGGTTTTCTGCCTACCTCGGGCATGCGGCTCCACCTCCTGCTCACCTCCGTCCTGCTCGCGGTCACGGCCTACGCCGGCGACGACTACGCGGAATCCATCGGGCGTTGGAGGGCCGAGCGGGTGGCGCGGCTGACCCAGCCCGACGGCTGGCTTTCCCTGGTGGGCCGGCATCCCCTGGCGCCGGGGCTGAACACGATCGGCTCAGCCGCCGACAACTCGATCCGTCTCGCCGTCGGCCCACCCTACCTCGGCTCGGCGATGTTCGCCGACGGCAAGGTCATCTTTACGCCCGCGCCTGGCGCGCTGCTCCAGATCGACGGCCAGTCGCCCCACCGCGCGGAGCTGGCTTACCAGAACGACGCTCCCACCCGCGTCACTTTCGACTCCGCCCAATTCCATGTCATGACGCGCGGCGGCCAGCTTTTCCTCCGCGTCCGTGATGCCGAATCGCCGCGGCTCCGGCAGTTCGCCGGACTGGAGTATTTTCCCCTCGACCCCTCCTGGCGCATCGAGGCCGACTGGGTGCCGTTCACTCCCGCCCGGACCGTGCGCATCGCCAACATCCTCGGCCAGACCTATGAGGCCTCCGTTCCGGGCAAGGCGGTTTTCACCCGCGACGGCCAACGCCACGAACTGCTGCCGATCGACGACGAGCCCGGTGGACCGCTCTTTTTCGTGCTCGCCGATGCGACCAGCGGCCGGGAAACCTACGGCGGCGGCCGTTTCCTTTACGCCGACCAGCCCCGCGACGGCAAGGTCGTGCTGGACTTCAACCGCGCGCAGAACCCGCCGTGCGCCTTCACCCCGTTCGCCACCTGCCCGCGGCCGCCCCGCGAGAACCACCTGGCGGTCCCGGTCCGCGCCGGCGAGAAGGCCTATCGAGGCGAATCCCCCTGATCGCCGGGACCGCGCGCCTCCCGGCAACCGTCCATGAACTTCGACCTCGTCGCTCGGCGCGCCCGCATCGCCGCCGCCGTCGGACTTTCACCGGGCGAGATCCTGCTGGTCGGAGCCGGCCTGCCCGTCCCCAAGCCTGAGATCAGCGACGCGCTGCTGCCCTTCATCGCCCACCAGGAATATTATTACCTCGCCGGCCTGGGCGACGCTCCCGGGGGCGTCATGGCCTTCGACCCCACGGCCGGCCCCGGCGCCGGCTGGACTTCCTTCGTGCCGGAGATCACCGAGGCCGACCGTGTCTGGGAAGGCCGCACCCAGCTCCCGGGCGAACGGCTCGCGCAGCTTCCCGCCTGGCTCGCCGCCCGCCGCGGCCGTCGCGTCATCATGCTGGGCGCGCCGCTGCCCGGCGTCGCCTTCGACGAGCGGCGCTCGGCCGAGGTCCGCGACGCCTACCGCCACGCACGCCGGGCCAAGGAACCCGCCGAGCTCGCCCTGCTCCGGCGCTGTGCCAGCGCAACCACGGCCGGCTACGCGGCCATCCAGCCCTGGCTCCGGCCGGGCGTCTCGGAACGACGGCTGCAAATCGAACTCGAAGCCGAATTTTTCCGGCACGGCGCCCAGGCCACCGGCTACGACACCATCGTCGGCACCGGGGCTCGCAGCGCCGTGTTTCACGGGATGCCGTCCCCCGACCACGCGGCCCGGGAGGGCGAGTTCATCCTGATCGACGCCGGGGCGCAGCTCGACCGGTATGTCATCGATGTTACCCGCACCTACGTCGCCGGCAGGCCCGACCCGTTCCGGCGCGACCTGCACCAGGCGGTGGGGCACGCCCAGCGCCGGGCCTGCGAACGCTGCCGGCCCGGCGCCGAATGGCGGGACCTCCACCTCGCCGCCGCCGTTGACCTCGTCGGCGCCCTGGTGGAACTCGGCGTCATGCGCGGCGACCCGGCCTCCCTCGTGGAACAGGAGGCCCACATGCTTTTCTTCCCGCACGGCATCGGGCACATGCTGGGCCTTGGCGTCCGCGACGCCGGCGGGCTCGAGCCCGGCCGGACCAAGGATCCCCGGCCTTGCCTCCGGAACCTGCGCATGGACCTGGTCCTGCGGCCGGGTTACGTCGTCACCGTCGAACCGGGCCTCTACTTCATTCCCGCCCTGCTCCAGGATCCGGTCCGGCGCGAACGCTTCCGCGACTGCGTCGACTGGACGCTGGCCGACCGGCATGCCGGCCTCGGCGGCGTGCGGATCGAGGACAACCTGCTGGTGACCGACGACGCCCCCGAGAATCTCACCGCCGCGATCCCCAAGGAGCTTTAAGGCCGCCCGGGGTCAGGTCTTCACTTGAAGACGGCGCCGGTTCCCCCCGCGCCCGCCGGTCCGGCCGGCAGCCGGTCGCACAGCGCCAGCGCCAGCAACGGGTAGGCGGTGCCGCTGTAGGTGATGAAATGCCATTTGTCCGTGTTCAGCGAACGCGTCCACCAGCGGCCCGACTCGCGCTGGTTTTTCTCCAGCCACTCGAGCCCGCGCTGGATGCGCGGGTCGGAGGCCGGCACGCCGGCCTCGCGCAAGGCGACGATCACCAGGCCGGTCTGGTGGCCGTCGCTGGGTGGATCGGCAAACTCGGGCTCGCCCCGCAGCTTCTCGGTGCGAAAGCCGTTGCCCCACTCTTCCGGCCGGGCGAAAGCGCGGATCGACCAGCCGCCGTCCGGCCGCTGCAGGCCGGCGATCCGCTCCACCAAGGCCTGGCGCTCCGCCGGCGACAGGAGGTCGGGCAGCGCGGCCGCCGCCCGGAGGAGCAGCGTCCGGCCGTAATCATGCGGCGGCGGCGTGGTCCGCAGGTAGTTTTTCAGGCGCTCGATCCCGGCCCGTTGCCGTTCGTCGGCACCCTGCACCCAGCCCGGCGCCGCCGCCACGGCCAGCGCCGCCTGCGTCGCCAGGTGGAAGGAGTCCGACTCCAGCGGCGGCCAGCAGCCGGGATTCGCCCAGCCGCCCGCCTCCATCTGGACGTCGAACATCAGCGCCAGCGCCTCGCCCGTCTCGGGCGAGGGGCTGCGCGTCACATAACGGTCCCATTCCGCCAGACCCGAGGCGATGTACACGACCTGGCCCGCGTCGGTTCTCTGCGTCCCGAAATACCGCTCGCGCGGAGTCTGCTGCCGCTTGCGCAGCTGGGCGACATAAAGGTCCCGGATCTCGTCCAGCGGCCGGCCGAGCGCAGCGGTCAGCGATGGCCGGGTGACCAGGTAGGTGCCCGTCGTGTGGCAGGAAACACAGTTGCGCTCGCGCGCCCAGGCCAGCGCCCCCTTGCGCAGGTAGTCATCGGCCGCGGCCGCCGACACCTCTCGGCGCAGGGGCTCGGCGGCCGTGGGCGCCGACACCAGGATGTCCCCGTGACGATACTGCGGCGCCGGACCCGCGGGCGCGGCGTACTCCTCGGCTCGCGCCCCGGCGGCCAGCAGCAAGCCCAGGAAGAGCGACGGCCAGCGGCCAGCGCGGCGGATGGATATCACGAATGCAGGCATGCCACCTTCAAGCAGACGGCATGCCCGCGTGCAATCCTTCAGACCGGTCGACCGCTCAATTGCGTCCGGCTTCCGCCAGCGGCCGGCCGGCGAGAATCACCGGGTGGGGCGCCGGAGAGGTCCGGCAGGCCATAAAAATTTACCTGTCGGTCCTGCTCGCTCACCGGCGGGACGATGCTTGAGTCATCCCCGATCATGCGGTCGCCAACTGCGCAGCCCACGGCTTCCTCCGCCGCCCCCGTCTCAGCATGAGCGCGCCCTCGCCGAGCCTCAGTCGCGCCTGGATCGTGGTCGCCTTGCTCGCACCGGTGGCGGCGCTGGCCTACCTCGACCGCGTCATGATCACGACCATGCGGGTGTCAGTGCTCGAGGCTATTCCCATGACCGAGGCCCAGTTCGGCCTGCTGACATCCGCCTTCCTCTGGACCTATGCCGCAATGAGCCCGTTCGGCGGGTTCCTCGCCGACCGGCTCAACCGCAGCCTGGTGATTACCGCGAGCCTTTTCCTGTGGTCGGCGATCACCTGGCTGACCGCCTACGCCACCACGTTCGAAGCGCTGCTGCTCACTCGGGCGGTACTGGGGATCAGCCAAGGCTGCTACATGCCGGCGGCGCTGGCGCTCATCACCGACCATCACCGGGGGCCAACCCGCTCGCTCGCCACCAGCATCCATACCATCGGCGTTTCAGTCGGTTCCGGCCTCGGCGGAGTCGGCGGATGGCTGGCGGAACGCCAGGACTGGACCTTCGCGTTCGCACTCTTCGGAGCGATCGGTGTCGGCTACAGCGTAGCCCTCGCGGCCGGCCTGCGCGACGCGCCCGCGAAGGCACCAGCGGAGACCCGAGCCCCGGTCCGTTTCCGCGACGCAATGTCGTCACTCTTCCGCATCCCCTCGTTTCACCTCGCGCTGCTCTACTGGGGGCTTCTTGCCATCGCCGGTTGGGCCAGCGTTGGCTGGCTGCCGACTCTCCTGGGCGAGAAATTCCACCTATCCCAGGGTAAAGCCGGCATGTCGGCGACCGCCTACCTCCCCCCCGCCACTTGGGTCGGGGCGCTGCTCGGCGGCTTCCTCTCCGACCGCTGGGCCGGGCGTCACCCGAGGGGCCGGATCTTCGTGGCCATGATCGGGCTCGGGTTCTCGGCCCCGTGCACCCTGGTCGCGCTTGAGGCGAACTCGCTGCCCGTGACCATCGTTGCGTTCATGCTGTGGTCATCGGGGTTCGCCTTTGCCACCATCAACATGATGCCGATCCTCTGCCTGATCGCCGACGAGCGCTACCGGGCCACGGGCTTCGGCGTACTTAACCTGTTCTCCTGCTTCATGGGCGGCCTCACCATCTACCTTGGCGGCATCGTGCGCGACGCGCAGGTCAACGTTGATGTCGTTTTCCGTGCCGGCGCGCTCGTGACGCTCGTCTGCGTCGGTCTGCTCTGGCTGATCCGACCCACTGCCGGCGTCGGTCGCTAACTTCACCCGCTCTGTTTCTCCATGTCCTCCCCCAGCCACCACGTCCTCATTCTCGGCTGCGGTTCGATCGGCGAGCGCCATCTCCGCACTTTCCTCGCCACCGGCCGTGCCGCTGCCATCGCTTGCGACACCCGTCCCGACATCCGTGATCAAATGGCCGCGCAATACGGCGTGGCCACCGCCGCCGACTGGCGGGAGGCCCTGCACCGGCCCGGGCTCACCGCCGCGGTCGTCGCCACGCCCGCACCGCTGCACGTCGAGCAGGCGGTCGCGGCACTCGACGCCGGCCTCCATGTGCTGGTGGAGAAGCCTCTGGCGCTCACGCTCGACAGCATCGCCGCCCTGCCAGCTGCACGCGACCGCGCCGGACGCTGCGCTGTGGTCGGCTACACGCTCCACGCCGTGCCGGTGATACGCGCCGCCCGGGAATTCCTCCGCGCCGGACGCTTCGGCGCGGTGCGGCACGTAGCGGTGAACACCGGACAGCACTTCCCGCAATACCGGCCCGCCTACCGCGAGATCTACTACCGCGACCGAGCGCAGGGTGGCGGCGCCATCCAGGACGCTCTCACGCACCTGGCCAACGCGGTCGAGTGGATCCTCGGCCCCACCACGCAGGTGCAATGCGACGCGGATCACCAAGTGCTCGAGGGCGTGGAGGTCGAAGACACGGTCTGCGTCCTCGCCCGCAACGCCGGCGCGATCGTCTGCTATTCGCTCAATCAGTTTCAGGCTCCGAACGAAGCGCGGCTCGATTTCCACGCCGAGTCGGGCTCGGTCCGGATCGAACTGCACGCTCAGCGCTGGGGCGTCCAGGCCCGGGGCGAAGCGGACTGGACCTGGCACGCAGCGCCGGTGGCAGAGCGTGACACGCTCTATGTCAACCAGGCTGCCGCGTTCCTCGACGGCTGCGAGGGTCGTCAGCACGACCTCTGCACGATCGAAGAAGGCATCCAGACCCTGCGCTTCAACCTGGCCGCTCTGCGTTCCTGGTCGGAGGCTCGCGCCGTCAACCCCTGAGTCACCATGAGAATCCCGCCTCCGCTCCTCCTCGCCGCCACCCTGATCCTCACTCTGCCAGGGTCAGCGTCCGAACGCCCGAATGTCCTCCTGATCGTCGCCGACGACCTCGGTTTCTCCGATCTCGGCTGTTACGGCAGCGAGATTCGGACGCCGCACCTCGACCGCCTCGCCGCCGAGGGTACCCGGTTCACTCAGGCCTACAACCTGTCGGTCTGCTCCCTGAGCCGCGCGGCCCTCTACACCGGACTCTACCCGCGCCAGGGCCGCGGGGGTCTGCTCCGCCCGGGGATGGCCACTCTGGGCGAGGTGATGCACGCCGCGGGTTACGAAACCACGCTCACCGGCAAGTGGCACCTCGGCGCCGAGTCCCCGCGCCGCCCCATCGACCGCGGCTTCGACGAGTTTTACGGCGTGCTCTCCGGGTCCATGAACCACTTCGATCCCGCACGACCTGACCCCGAATTCTACCGCGGCCGGACGCGGCCGTTCGCCCACAACGACCGGCGACTTACGAAGTTTCCTCCCGACTTCTATTCCTCGGACGCCTTTAGCGCTCACGCGATCAGCCGGATCCGACACGCGGCACAGGCGGGAAAGCCCTTCTTTGTCAACCTGTGCTTCACGGCACCCCACTTCCCCATCCAGGCACCGGCCGAAGACATCGCCCGCTATCGCGGTCGCTACCACGAGGGCTACGAAAGGCTGCGGGAGCACCGCCACCGGCGGCTAGCCGAGCTCGGCCTGATCGATCCCGCCGTCACCCGGCTCTCGGCTCCGCACCAAAAATCCGGCGAATACCAGTTCGACTACGGCCTGACCCCCTGGAACGAGCTCACCCCGGAGGCACGGGCGCGCGAGGAGGCGCTAATGGAGGCGTATGCCGGGATGGTAGACCGGCTTGACCAGGACGTCGGCCAGGTGCTCCAAGTACTGGACGAGCTCGGGCTCGCGCAGAACACGATCGTTTTCTTCCTCTCCGATAATGGCGGCTGCGCCGGCGTCCCGGCGGCGAAGGAGATGCCGGCCTACCTGGAATACAACCGCGACATTCCCATCGGCGACGTCCGCGGCTACGAGTTCGTCGGGGCCGGCTGGGGCTGGGCGCAGAACGCACCCTTCCGACGCCATAAGGTCTGGACTTACGAGGGTGGCGTGTGCACGCCGCTGATCGTGCGCTGGCCCGGCGTGGTCGTCCCCGGCTCACTCACCCATGCCCCGACCCACGTCGTCGACTTCATGCCCACTCTGCTCGAGCTCGTCGGACAGCAGTATCCGGCTGCCCGGGCCGACGCCCCGCTGCCGCCGCTCGAGGGGCGCAGCATGATCCCGCAGCTGCGCGACCCGGCAGTTGCCACCCGGTCGGGGCCGCTCTTCTGGGAACTCTATGGCAACCGTGCAGTACGCGAAGGGGATTGGAAGGCCGTCTGGACCCAGACCGGCCAGCACTGGGAACTCTACAATCTGGCCCAGGACCGCTCGGAGACCGTCAACCTTGCGGACGCTGAACCCGAGCGGGTCGCCACCCTGGTCGCCACCTGGACCCGCTGGGCCGAGCAGACCGAATCTCCGTCGCTGGCAAATCCCCGCGGTCCAGTGCGCATCGGCCAGTGATTGCCGGGATCCGCCAGGCCAGAGTCGCTCCTCGGCCGGCGTAGGTCCCCACAGACTTAGTCGGATGCTCCTCGCCGCGTCCGTCCATGCCAAAGCCAACTGAGTTGGAATTCCCACCAGCTGGTCCCTTTCCCTTATTCCGGCAACCGCGCCAGCCCTCTCTCAGCCGTATTGCTGCGGGATGATACCGGCATCGCAGCCAGGCGGGATTTTGAGCCAACGCGCCTCGTAAAGTGCAGCCTCGGCATCAAACTCGCGGCCGTCGGGCAGGCGATACTGGTTGGGCGTCGTCGGCTTGCGCCCCGACTTGAACTGCTTCAGCCGTTCGCGGTCGACCGCGAGCTGGCGGTGCACGCCTTCCCAGGAGAAGTCGCGATGCAGCAGCGTCCGCAGCCGCTCGACTACGGCGGCATGCTCCGGCACGGCAGCGACGCTGCTTCGTTCCTCCGGATCCCGCTCAAGGTCGAACAGCAGCTTTTCTCCGCCCTCGATTTCAACATACTTCCAGCGGGTGGTCCGCGCGGCGCGCCAGGCGCGGTGGGGGGCCGAGTCGGGCACCGCCTGCTTCGAGGGGTCGATCGCGATGCGTCCGTAAAAGTAGTAGTTACTGAAGACGGCCTCGTGCGGCGCGGCCGCGGACGTCGGCGCCCGCAGCACACCAGCGAGACTGCGGCCGTCAAGGCCAGCCGGCACCGGCAGCCCGGCCAGCTCGCAGGTAGTCGGATACAGGTCGAGCAGCGACACCGGATGGGAAACCCGGTGCGAACCGGGGGCCACACCCGGGCCGGTGATGAGCAGGGGAACGGCCATGGACCGCTCATAGTAGATGCCCTTGCCCCAGATGCCGTGGTTCCCGAGCATCTCACCGTGGTCGCTGGTGTAGATCACGATGGTGTTCTCCAGCAACCCGCCCGCCTCGAGGCCCCCGAGGAGCTCCCCGATGCAGTCGTCCACGAAGTCCACGCATGCATAATAGGCTTCGCGCCCACAGCGGGTCTCTTCCGGTGTGAGGTCGGCATACATCGACGCCAGCCGACGCGCGCACGGCTCAGACGGCATCCCACCGCCGGCAGGCGGAGGGCCGACGCGGTCACGGTAACGGCGGAGGTAACGTCCTGGCGCCGTGAACGGCGAATGGGGACGGCTGTAGGAGGCGCAGACGAACCAGGGTTGGCCCGTCTCGGCCGCTTGGTGCTCGCGCACGTAGGCCAGAGTCTCGCGCGTGACGACCACCTCCTGCAGTAGGCTCTCGGGAATCTCAGTCGGGCCGGCACTCCGCGCGCCTGCGTAACCCGGGAACATCGAAAGCGGGTCGGGCTGGTGCCCCAGTCCGTGCCGTAGGTCGCCGTAGGGCCGATCTTGGAAGCCCTGCATCTGGTCGCGGCCGCCGAAGTGCATCTTGCCCACCAGGCAGGTACGATATCCATGCGCGGCGAAGTGCGCCGGCCAGGTCACATGCTCGGGAAAGATGGCCCAATGATTGCACCAACCCCCGCAGCGGTGAACCTCCTTCGCCGTCAGCATGCTCATCCGCGAGGGGGTGCAGGCAGGCGCCGCACAGGAGGCCGTGGTGAACCAGACCGAACGCGCAGCGAGACGGTCCATCGCCGGCGTCTGCACAAGCGGATCGCCCGCAAATCCGGCGATCGCCGGGTCGTGCTGGTCGGTCATGATTAGAAGGATGTTCGGTCTTTGGCTCATGGAGAGAGGGCGACCTTGTGAACCGAGCCCGGAGCGGGCTCCAACCGGCCGCAAAGTGCCAGGGCGAGCAGCGGGTAGGCGGTACCGCTGTAGGCGACGAAGTGCCATCGGTCCGTGTTCAGCGAGCGGGTCCACCAGCGGCCTGACTCGCGCTGGTTCTGCTCGAGCCAGCGCAGCCCGCGCTGCAGCCGCGGATCGGAAGCGGACACGCCCGCCTCGCGCAAGACGAGAATTGCGAGACCGGTCTGGTGTCCGTCACTCGGCGGGCTCCCGAAGTTCAGCTCGGCTCGAAGCCGGCCCGCACGGGAGCCGTCGCCCCACTCTTCCGGCGCGGCGAAACTGCGAATCGACCAGCCACCATCCTCCTGCTGTCGGCTCCAGATTAGATCGGCAAGGCGCCGCCGCTCGTCCACAGTCAGTAGGTCCCGCATGCGCGACGCGGCCCAGAGCAGCAGGACCCGGCTGTAGTCGTGGGGCGGCGGCGTGGCGCGAAGGTAACGGCGGAGTTTCGCGATACCCTCGCGCGCCTGCGGACCGGCCGTCGCAGCCCAGGCCGGCGCGGCAGCGACCGCCATGGCCGCCTGGGTCGCAAGATGGAAGGAATCGGACTCGAACGGAGGCCAGCAGCCCGGGTTGCTCCACGCGCCGGACTCGAGCTGAATGGAAAACATGAGTTCGAGCGCCTCCGCCGTCTCCGGCGATGGGCTGCCGGCGACATATCGGTCCCATTCCGCCAAACCGGCCGCGATGTAGACGACCTGGCCCGACCGCGTGCCACGAGCAAACTGCTCGCGAGGCGTCCGCTGGCGCTCGCGCAGCTGCTCGACGAAGAGGCTGCGGACCTCCTCGCGGGGGCGGCCCAGTGCGGTTGAGAGAGCGGGCCGGGTGACGAGATAGGTACCGGTCGTGTGGCAGGAAACACAGCCCTTTGCCCGCGTCCAGGCCACCGCGCCACGGTGCAAGAACTCGTCCGCCGCCTCCGCCGACCATTTCGCGCGCACCGGTTCATCCGGCGCAAACGCCGGTACCAAGATGTCGTCGTGCTGGTACTGGGGAGCCGGGGCCTTCGCCTCCGGATAGTTCTCAGAGCGAACGGGGGGGACGGCACCGAGCGCCAGCAGCAAACACAGGGTGGCCGGACGACCGGAGGCGCGAAAGCGATCGTTCATGGCGTGGATACTGGACTGGAAAAAGCACGTTCCTCGGCCGCAAGCAATCCCGCAAGCACCGCCTCGAAACCCAGCGCCTGCCGGTAAAAGCCGAGATCCGTCAGGTGGGAACCGTCGATGGTGCCGTCGCCGTCGTCCCCGATGAGACCATCCCCCGGCAGGTAGTGGAGCCCCGGTACGCCCGCCGCCTGCAGGCGCGCGTATACCGCAGCCAGTGCGGCACGTCGCTCGCGGTTGGCACCACCCCGGTCGGCTAGCCAGAATTCACCCGCATAGGTCCGGTCCTCCACCAGCACAATCGGGGTCGCCGGGTGTTGCGCCCGCAGCCGGTGGACAAAGGGCTCGACCCGAACCGCCAGCTCTGGCCCCGTCATGTTCGGGACGCAATCGAGGACGAATACCGCCGGATCCAGCTCGGCGAGCAGCTCCGCCAGCTCCGGCTCCATCTTGCCGTTGCCGGAGAAGCCGAGATTGATCACCGGACGGTCAAGGCGACGGCCGAGGATCGCGGTGTGGACCATCCCGCTGCGCGACGCCGCCTGGCCCTGGGTGACGGATGTACCATAGAAGACGACCGGCCGGGCCTTTCCCGGCGGCCGCGGCGGGGCCGGCAGGATTTCATGTCCCCGGGGGACTGCCAGCTCGAGCGACGCGATCCCGTTGTAGAGCGGCAGGTAGAGAAGGTACTCGCGCTTCTTCGCCGGCAAGGCGCGGACGAGCACCGCGGTATTGGCCGGGAACCCGGTTGAACCCGTGGCTGCCAGCCAGCGCCACTCCCCGTCTTCGTCGCGCCGGTAGAGATCGAGGCCGCTTGTGCCGGTCGCCGACACATGCGGCCGCGCCAACTGCTCCCTGCGGAGCGTCCAACGCGCGTGGAGCGTGGGGGCGTCGGTAACGAAGCGCACGGCGAGGCCGGCGGAGTCCCGGCTGAGGCGCCACACCGGCGCGCGCACCCGACCCTCCGCACGGGCCGGCAGGCGATCAAAGAATTCCCGGGTGTCGGTCCAGCCGCGACCCTCGACCACCAACTGCCGGGCGTCGGTCCAGACCAGGCCGCCGACGGTCGGGCCGGGTTCCGCCGCGCGCACCGCCCCGGCGGCGGCAGCCACAGCACACGCCACGATCCAGGTCCAGACCTGGCGACGGACGGCATCAGGGCGCACGGTCGCCTCCTGCCCTGGGCTGGAATTGGAACGCATAAAGATCGGCGTCGCGAAGCACGAAGCGGAGGCGCACCGGCCGCCCCGACACCGCGGAGACGTCGATACCGCTAGTCCACGTCACGACACGGTCGATGGCGTCGCCGAAGACCGGCGGGCAGTCGGCCAGCCCGAAGCCGGGCAGGGCTCGGCCCTCCTCATCCTGGATCTCGACCCGGATGTCGCCCGCCGCGGAGGTGGAGAAATTGAGTTGCAGTCGGTCGCCGGTGAAGCGCAGGAGCGGGGTCGTGACCTCTCCGCCGGACATCGGTGCGGCGACGGACACGAAGCCATCGAGCCGTAAAGTGTAGCGGCGCAGGACGCAGTCATCGCCAGTCCACACGCCCTCGAGCGAATAGAGCGAGAGCTCGTCCGGCGCGCCGGCGAGCTCCGACTTCGTCTGCACGACTTGCCAAGCGACCTCGTGCTGCCCGTAGTTCCACGTGCCGGGGCGCTCCGGCCCCGGACGCAGGAAGGCCTCCGGCCAGCGCCGGAAATTCACCCCATCGCGGCTCGCCATCAGCAGGCCCTCGGTCAGAGCAGTACCCAGGCGCCGATTCGCGTTCGCCCGCCACTGGCGGTGCTCAGCCTCCGGAAGCGCGCGCAGGGAGTCCGACCATCCACGGTCGAGATAGCGAGTCGGCAGCCCGATGAACAAGTGCGGCGCCCGCGCATACGGCAAGATCTGGTTCAGGTAGAGCTCCTCCGGCGGCGACTCGAAGTAGGCCAGGTCCTGGGGCGCGCTCCAGTGCCGGAAGTCGAGCGAAGTCGCGGTCCGCACCGAGCGGATGCCTTCCGTCGGAGCCTCGGCCCGGCCGGACGCGAAGTAGCGCCAATACGCCCGGTACTCCCGCCGCACCGGGTCCCAGAATGCCAGGTTCTGCGAGTCGAACCAGCCGTCGGTGATCACCGGCTCGAGCGTCAGCGGCGTCCAGTGGATGCCGTCCGGCGACTGGAACGGCACCAGGCCGCGCGCCGGACGCCCCGCAGCCGGCGGCTCCTTGCGTTCCCGGCCGTAGCGGAGGAACGCCTTGTAGCGCGCCTCCGGCGCCGCCGCGGGGTTGTCATCGCGGAAGACCGCGGTGTGTCCGGCGTCAACCTGTGGGTACTGGCCGGTGGTAAGGAGGATGTTGTTGGCGCGCGAGCTCTGGAAATCGACCAGTCCGAGTTCCGGCCGTCGCCATCTAATCCCGTCGTCACTCTCCGCGTAACAACAGACGAGCTCGTGCGGCGTGAGGTTGACTCCGCCAGGACCGAAGACGCGGTGCCATCCCTTGTAATACAGGCGGAAGCGATCGCCATCCCGGAACACGCTCGGGTAGCCGCTGGTGTTGCCCTCCCACGGCCGGTCGAATACGAACACCACCTCACGCGGCTGTGGCGCGTGCAGACGGAGTTCGGCGCCACCCTCCAGGCGGTCGGCCATGACCCGGTCGACGAAGAGCTCGAGGCGCGAGCCGATGTCGAGCGGCGCCCCGGCCGCCGATGCAGCGGCGGCGAGCAGGAACAGCAGGCGAGGCCAGGAGGCGGTCATGGAGAAAATTGGAACGAGTACAGGTTGGCGTCCCGCATCAGGAAGCGCAACCGCACGGCGCGGCCAGCGAGCGCGCTGACGTCGCTGCCGCCAAACCAGGTGACCTCGCGCTCGACGGTGTCGCCGAAGAGCGGCGGGCAGTCGTGCAGAGTGAAGCCGGGGATCGGTTCGCCGTCCTCAGTCTGCAGCTCGACGCGGATGTCGCCGGCTGCCGCAGTCGCAAAATTGAGGCGAAGCCGGCCGCCGACGAAGCGGAGTGGCTTGGTCACGAGTTGGCCGCCCCCCGCCGGCGCCCAGACCGACGCGAAGCCATCGAGTCGCAGCGTGTAGCGGCGAAGCACGCTGCTGTCTCCGGTCCAGTAATCCTCGAGAGCGTAAAGGGAGAGCTCGTCCGGCGCCCCCGGCACTTCAGACCGGGTCTGCACCACGTGCCAGGCTAGGTACTGGTGCCCGTAGTTCCATGAACCGCGGCGCTCCACTCCCGGCCGGAGAAAGGCCTCGTTCCAGCGCTTGAACGTGACACCGTCGCGACTGACCATGATCAGCGCCTCGGTCAAGGCGGTGCCAAGCCGGGTGGAGGAGCCCACGCCGACATCGAGCGCCGCACGCCACTCGCGGTGCTCGCGTTCGGGCAGGGCGCGCATCGAGGGAGACCAGCCCCGATCGACGTAGCGCGTCGGGAAGCCGATCAGGAGGTGCGGCGCCCGGTGATAGGGCTTGATCTGGTTCGTGTATAGCTCCTCTACCGGCGAATCGACGTAGCGGAGGTCGGCCTCCTCCTCCCAGTGCACGAAGTCGCGGGAGACCGCGGTGCGGATAGAGCGGGCGCCGCGCTGCGGCTGGCTTTCCGACTCGCCGTCGAAGTAGCGCCAGTAGGCGCGGTAGACCCCGCGCTCGCCGTCCCAGAACGCCAGGTTCTGCGAGTCGAACGCCCCGTGGGTGATCACCGGCTCGGTGCGCAGCGGCGTCCAACGCAGGCCGTCGGCCGACTGGAATGGGACCAGGCCCCGGGCCGGCCGGCCATCCGGCGAGACCGCCGGCCCGCCGCGCCCGTAGCGCAGCAGCGTCTTATAGCGTCCCTCCGGCAGCGCCGCGGGATTCTCGTCGCGGAAGACGGCGGCGTGGCCGGCGTCGACCCGCGGCAGCAGGTCGTCGACCAGCACGATGTTGTTGGCGCGCGAGCCCTGGAACTCGAACAGCCCAAGCTCCGGCTTGCGCCAGGTGATGCCATCGTCGCTCTCGGCGTAGGCGCAGTAGAGGCCGTGCGGCGTGAGATTCAGCCCGTCGGGGCCGATCGTCCGCTGCCACGCCTTGTAGTACATGCGGTAGCGGTCACCGTCGCGGAACACGCTGTGGTAGCCGCTCCCGCTGCCCTCCCAGGGCGCGTCATGCACCACCGCGACCCCGCGCGGCACCGGCTCGTGCAACCGGATCCGCGCTCCCCCCGCGAGGTGCCCGACGAGGTACTCGTCAAGGAAGAGCTCGCGGCGGGAGCCGATGTCGATCGGGACGGCCGCGGCCGGCAGCACCGCGAGCAGCAGGGCGAGGAGGGCCGAGCCGGCGGGGGAGCGCCTGGATGCGCGGCAGGGCATCGGGATCAGAAGCGGTAGGTGCAGGTGAACTTGAAGGTCCGGCCCGGATTCAGGTGCACCCAGGTCGAATCGCCGCCACCCTCGGAGAACCGCTTGTCGGCGACATTGTCAACATTCACCGCCAGGCGGTAGCGGTCGCGGGAGTAGGTCACGAACGCGTCCGTGGTGGTGTAGCTCGCCGCCGTCCACGCCGCGGCTGCCCCCGTCGCCAGGCCCCATGGGATGGGGCCCTTGTGCACCGAGCCGGCGCCGAGGCGCAGGCCCTTGAGCGGCCCCTTGCTGACCGTCTGCGCGACGAACACGCTCCACATGTCGTTGGTCACGCCATTTGGGAGCGCGCCGGCAGCGTTCTTCTGGTCGCCCTTGTAGTAGGTGAGAATGGTCTGCAACGGGCCGGCCGGGGTTGGGAACGACAAGCCGATGTCGGCTTCGTAACCCTTGTTGGTTTCCTCGCCGTCCTGCCGCACGCCCGAAACGCCGCTCGGCTGCGTGTAGAGCGTGCGAACATTGGTCAGGGAAAGGTCGAACACCGCGACGCTCCCGAAAAGACGACCGTTGGAGGTCTCGGCCTTGACGCCGACCTCGTTGTTCACGCCATACGAAGGCAGCAGCGGCTGGCCGTCCTTGTCGCCGCCGACGAACGAGCCGCTGTTATAGACGAACGACTCCGAGTAGTTGTAGTAGATGCTCCAAGCGGGCGCCGGCTTGAAGATGGCGCCCCAGCGATAGACGGCCGCGCTGCGGTCGAGCGTGCTGACGCCGGTGGGCGCGAGATACTGCGTGGTTGTGGAGTGAAAGCGGTTGTAGCGATAGCCGCCGACAAGGATCACACGACCGTCCCAGAACGTCGCCTGATGCTGCAGGTAGCCAGACTCCTGCTGGCCGATCTCGCGCCGGCGGTTGGGCGCCGGCGAACCCGGTACCTGCACGCCGCGGGTGAAGGTCGGATATGGCGTGTTGTAGACCGGGTTGTAGATGTTGATCGGCCCGATCAACACGCTGTCGAGGTCCTGGGTGCTCTTCTGGCCTGCAACGAAGATGCCGAGGGTAGTCTTGTGCGCGACACTGCCGGTGGCCCAGGTCTTCACCAGGTCGCCGATCAGGTTGCCGAAGTTGTTCGTCTGGTCGAAAGCCTGGAAGGTGCGATTCTGCACGCCAGTGACGGCGTCAGCCGCGCCGCGAGCGAACACCCGGTCCCGGTCGAACTTGCCCCACGTGCCGCTCAGTACCAGCTGGCCTTGCAGCGTCGGACTGAAAGTCGCCTTCGCGGTCAGGATCGCAAAGTGGTAGAAGTGGTCGTGCTTCACCCAAGGCTCAAAGAAGGTAAAGTCATCCGCGACCTTCATGATCTGGCCAGTGGAGTCGACGCCGATCTGGGAGACATTGTTGCTGATGTCGTAGTAGTAGTAGTCGAAGTTCAGCGTCGCGATTGCCGACAGCTGGTAATCGAGCCCGAGGCCGACGTAGCGGTCGCTGGTGTAGTCGAAGCGTCCCTGGCCGTCCGCTTCGGTGGCCGCGACCGTAACGCGGTACTTCGCGCCCACCTTCGCCAGCGGTCCGCTGGTCTCGGCGACCAAGCGGTAGAGGTTGAAGCTCGCCGCCGTCGCCGTGACGGACGAGCGCTGGGTGTCACTCGGTCGCTTGGTCACGAAGTTAATCAGGCCGCCGGTCGCCGCCGCCTGCCCGAAGAGGAGTGCCGCCGGGCCTTTCACTACCTCGATGCGCTCGATGTCGTAGGTCGGGCCGTTGACATTCGCGGATGTGGCATTGGGAATACCATCGCGCATGATCGAGCCTGTGATGACGCGGAAACCGCGAATGTTCACGTCGCTGACCAGCGGCGTGCGCTTGTTGATGCCACTGGCCCCGAACTGCAACGCATCGAGATAGTTGTCCTTCGCCAGATCATCGAGCAACTCCCGGTTGATGATCTGTATGTTCTGCGGGATGTTGACCAGGCGCTCGTTCGTGCGTGTACCGAGGAGCGTGTTCTTCGAGAAGTAGCCGGCATCCTCCCGGCCAGTCACGGTGAAGACCGACAGCTCGAGGGGCTCGTCACTGGCGGCGGTGGGCGTCCCCGCCGTGACGGCGGGGCGGGCGGTCTGGGCGCCGAGGGAACCAAACGACAGGAGCGCGGACAGGAGCGCCCCGGGTAGCAGTATTTTTGCGTTCATAGCGGAATGCGATGGCGGTGAGGGAAAGGTCGCGGGCGGACGGATTGGACGTGCAGAGCCGAAAAGAACCGGCCGCGGCCGCAAAATGAAACTAGGAGTAAAGAAAATTGGCTTTGGGAGCGGGACTCATCCGCGCGCGACCAGACGGTCAATAAAGGCGCGGCATGAACGGTTGAGGGGATAGCCGAGGAAACTCGCGGTGGTGCGGAAGAGGCCGCGGCGGACAAGGCAGTATTTCAGGCCGGTGAGCCAGCAGGTGAACGCAGGCCCGCCATAGATGCCGAACAGGAGCCGGTTCATCTCCGCCGCCGCGCGCTCGGCCTCGACCCGACGACCAACGCTGAACTCGCCGACCACGCGCCGCAGTTGAGCCCCGACCGCCGCTGCGCCACCGAAGATGCAACCATCGTAGCCCGCAGCGAGATACTCCACGCAGCGGAACTCGTCGCCGTTGAACAGCCGTAGCCCCGGCCGCCGGCGGCGGGCGGCGAGCGCGAGGGCACGGCGTTCGAGCGAGCCGGAGCTGTCCTTGACCAGCACGACGTTGGGCAGCTCATAGATCCGGCGCAGGTGGCTGTCCGGGAGCGAAAACGCGCGATGCCGCCCGAGATCGTAGACGCCCACCGGTAGCAGGCTGGCGGCCGCCGCCTCAGTGAAGAAGCCCGCAATCCGGTCCGGCGTAGGGTTGTCCATCAACAGCGGGGGAGCGATGATCGCAAGGTCCGCGCCGGCATCAGCCGCCCGCGCCACGTTGTCTCGGATGCGCGGGACTGAGTGGTCAGTCACCTGCGCAGCCAGCGTCAGCCGTCCACGCGCCCGGTCAGCGGCGGTGCGGATCAGGCGGACCTGCTCGCGATCGGGCAGCCAGGGCCCCTCCCCACAAGAGCCACCGAGGAAGAGGCCGGTCACGCCATCGGCCAGGGCCGCCCCAACGAGGCGGCGGACCGAGGGAGCGTCGACCCGGAGCGCGGGAGTGAGCGGCGTCGGGACGGCGGACCAGATTTGGATTGCCGGTGCCAGGCCGAGATTCTTGCCTCGCGGCTGATGATTCATCGCGCCGCGAAGAAGCCACGAGTACCCGGCCGGAACTAGACCGAATCACTGGTAAAAAAAGATGAGAAGCCCACCGCCCGTGCTCGATATCCCCGAACGCCTACCCCTCGCGGTGCAAGTGGCGCTCTCACTGCACAAGGCACTGGAGCGCGGACTGTGGCAGAACGTACTCCCGAGCGAGCGCCGCCTCTGCGAGATCTACCGCGTGAGCCGGCCTGTGATCCGCGACGCGCTCGGGCGGGTGGCGCGCGATGGCGTTCTCGACATCCGGCAGGGGCGCAACATCCGCATCCTCGCCCGCCCGCGCCCGAGCGCGGCGCCAGCGAGTCGCCGGGTGCTGGTCGTCCTCGACGAGCCAGCCTCCGACATGCAGCTCACCTTCTTCCAGAGCATCGCCGAGCTGCGGGCCCAGTTGGCCGGACGAGGCATCGCCTCGGAGATCTTCCGCTGCCAATCGCACGGCACACGCGTCCAGCAGCGGAAGCTAGAGGATCACCTCAGCCGGCACCCAGTACACTGCTGCATCCTTATCTCCGTGCGGATGGCCCTCCAGCAGTGGTTTAGCGCGCAGCCGTTCCCGTCGCTCGTACTCGGTTCCTGCCACACCCCGGTGTTGCTGCCCTCCTTCGATGTCGACTACCGCTCTGTGTGCCGCCATGCCGCCGGCGTCCTCTACCGCGCGGGGCACCGGCGGATCGCGTTCGTAGTACCAGACAGCGGCGTGGCGGGCGACCTGGCGAGCGAGCAAGGTTTTCTCGAAGCCGGATCCGCTCCGCGGGCGGTCGCCGGGGTCCGGGCCATGGTCTTACGCCATGACCCGGTGACGCGCAATCTGCCGACTCGGCTCGACCAGCTGTTCGCCTCTCCAACCCCGCCCACCGCACTCCTGGTGGCGCGGCCACACCATGTGATGGGCGTGATCCTCCACCTCCTCCGTCGCGGCCTGACTGTGCCCGGACGAGTGTCCCTGATCGCACGCGACCACGACAACCTCTTCGCCCACATTGCGACTCCGGTCGCCCACTACGCGTTTGAAGGCGACACCTACAACCACCGCCTCGTGCGACTGGTGCTGCACCTCGTGCGCGACCAGCACCTGCCGGCGCGCCCGAACCTGATCTTTCCCCGCTTCTATTCCGGCAGCACAGTAGCCCGCCCGGAAGCGAGCTAGTTCCGTCCACCGACCACGGCGAACAGGCCCGCCGCCGGCCCATGCAGTTCGCCGCCGCCGAAGCGCGCGAGGAGCCCCCGGGCCGCCTCCCGCAGGATTCGATAACGGCGGGCGCACGCCGCCGCGGTCTGGTCGGCCGCCTCGATCACCGTGAGGGTCACCAGCGTCCGCCGCTCCGACAAGCCGACCACCCGCATCGGCATGAGGTTCAGGCGCGCCGGATGCGGCCCGGCGCGGAGGTCGATCACGCCGTCGCGGCCGTCCGCCTCCAATTCGACGACCTGGTCGCCCTCCGCGGTCAGCGCCCACCACCGCCCGCGCACGAGCGCGATGCGCTCGCAGTAGCCGCCGGCCCAGCGCGGAAGGTTCTCGATGTCGGCCAGGAAGTTGAAAACGTCGGCGCGCGGCGCGCACACCGTGACGGCGATGGTCTGGATGTTCATGGAATCGTAAGGGGTGGCGATCCTAGCACGCCCGCGTGACAGCCCTATGTCAGGAGCCGGCGCCCGGCCGCCTCCGCCCCGCGGTCAGCGATACCGGCCCGCGACCTGCTCCGCCTCCGCCCGCACGAGCGCGCGCAGCTTCGCGGGCCCGACCGCCTCGGCGCCGGCCCCGAACGACAGGAGCCAGCGCGCCGTCCATTCCAGCGACCAGGTGTACAGCGAAAACTCGGCGCCGCCGTCCCGCGACCGCCCCTCGATGAGCGTGGCGTAGCTCTCGCTCCGCGCCCGCTCGAGCACCGCGTCGTGAAACCACACCTGCACCGGCAGCGCCTGCTCCCGTCGGCTCGATTCCTCCATGTGCCGCTCGAGCGAGAAGCCCTCGCGCGGCTCGAACGGCTCCGGCGTGACCTCGAGCCGGCGAATGCGGTCGACCCGGAAATGCCGGTAGTCCTGCCGCAGCCGACACCAGGCGACGAGGTACCAGGAGCCCCCGTAGAACACGACCCCCAGCGGCTCGACGTCGCGCGCGGTTTCCTCCGCCCGCTCCCGGCCGCGGTAGCCCAGGCGCAGCACGCGCCGCCGCACGACCCCCTGCTGCACCGGCAGCAGCCAGCGCTGGCCGGCGGCCTCGGGCGCCACGCTCCCCGTCCGGCCGACCACCAGCGTCCGCTGGGCCAGCCGCTCGACGTGGTCCTGCCGGTCGCGCGGCAGCACGGCGCGCAGCTTGTCGAGCGCGGAGGCCATCGGGGCGTGCAGCGAGGCGTCGGTGAACTGCTTCACCAGCTCCCCGCCGACGAACAGCGCCGACGCCTCATCCGCCGTGAACATCACCGGCGGCAGCTGGTAGCCGCGCCGCAGGCTGTAGCCGACACCGGCCTCGCCGGAGATGGGCACGCCCGCCTCGCCCAGCGCCGCAATGTCGCGGTAGACGGTCCGGACATTGATGTCGAAATGCCGCGCCAGCTCCTCCGCGCGCACGACGCGCCGCCCCTGCAGGTGCAGCACCATCGCCACGAGCCGGTCGGTCCGATTCATGCCGCCAGCAGAAGCCCGCGGGCGCCCGGCGCAATCCGATTTCCCGGCCCGCCGGGCTTAGGGTTGCGCCCGCAGCCGGCCCGGTTAGCTTGCCCGCTCCCCCGTGCCACCCGATCCCACCACCACCCGCCCCGCCGCCGGCGAAACGGTCTTTCACGTGCGCGGGCTGACCAAGACCTACGGCGACGGCGCCGCCCAGGTGCGCGCGCTGGCCGGCGTCGACCTCGACCTCCGCGCCGGCGAGCTCATCGTCCTCCTCGGCCCGTCCGGCTCGGGCAAAACCACGCTGCTCAACCAGCTCGGCGGCCTGGACATCCCGAGCGGCGGCGAGCTGCGCTACCGCGATTTCGACCTCACGCACGCCGACGAGGACCTGCTGACACGCTACCGCCGCGAGTCGGTCGGCTTCATCTTCCAGTTCTACAACCTGATCCCCAGCCTCACCGCGCGGGAGAACGTGGGCCTCATCACCGAGCTCGCCGCCCACCCCCTGGCGCCCGAGACGGCCCTCGCGATGGTCGGGCTCGCCGCGCGCATGGACCATTTCCCCGCCCAGCTGTCCGGCGGCGAGCAGCAGCGCGTCGCCATCGCCCGCGCCATCGCCAAGCGGCCCGAGGTGCTGCTCTGCGACGAACCCACCGGGGCGCTCGACGTCCGCACCGGCATCGTCGTGCTCGAGGCCATCGAACGGGCCAACCGCGAGCTGGGCACACTCACCGTCATCATCACCCACAACGCCGTGATGGCCGACATGGCCGACCGGGTGATCCATTTCTCGGACGGACGCGTGCAGCAGGAGCGCCGCAATGCCGCCCGCGCCGCGCCCGCGACCCTGCGGTGGTAGGCCCGCCCCGAAGCATGCTTCCGCACCTCGACCGCAAGCTGCTGCGCGACCTCCGGCGCCTAAAGGGCCAGGCGGCCGCGGTGTCGCTGGTGATGGCGTGCGGCCTCGCCATGCTCATCATGGCGCGGAGCCTGATCCACTCGCTCGACTCGACCCGGGCCGACTATTACCGGACGAACCGCTTCGCGGACGTGTTCGTCGCGCTGAAGCGCGCGCCGAACGACCTGGCCGCCCGCCTGGCGGCGATACCCGGCGTCGCCACCGTGCAGACCGACCTGGCCGTGCCCGTCACGCTCGACCTCCCGGGCCTGGCCGAGCCGGCGAGCGGCCTCGTGCGCACGCTGCCCGACTTCGGCGCGCCGGAGCTGAACCGGCTTTTCCTGCGGCGCGGCCGCTGGCTGGCGCCGGGCTCCCGCGGCGAAGTGCTGGTGGGCGAGGCCTTCGCCGACGCCAACCGGCTGCAGCCCGGCGACACGCTGGCCATGCTGCTCTACGGGCGGCGCGAGGAGTTCCGGATCGCGGGCATCGTCCTCTCGCCCGAGTATGTCTTCGAGTCGCGCCCCGGGGCCGCACTGCCCGACAACCGCACCTACGGCATCTTCTGGCTGCCGTACAAGGAAGCCGCCACGGCGTTCAACCTCTACGGCGCGTTCAACCACGCTGCGCTGACCCTGGCCCCGGGCGCCCACGAGCAGACGGTCATCGCGGCGGCCGACCGCCTGCTGCGCCCCTACGGCGGACTGGGCGCGTTCGGGCGCCAGGATCACCCCTCGCACATCCGGGTTTCCGACGAAATCCGCGTGCTGGAGATCCTCTCGATCGGGTTCCCGACGGTTTTCCTGGGCGTGGCGGCCTTCATGACCAACGCCGTGCTGTCGCGCCTGCTCGCGCTCCAGCGCGAGCAGATCGCGATCCTGAAGGCGTTTGGCTTCGCGAACCGGACCATCGTCGGCCACTATCTCAAGTTCGCCTTCGTCATGGTCGCGGCCGGCGTGCTGCTCGGCCTGCTCGGCGGCGGCGCGCTCGGCCGCAAGCTGGTGGTGATGTACGAGCTGTTCTTCCGCTTCCCCGAGCTCACCTTCCGCCTCGACGGCGCCGCCGTGGCCGCCGCGCTGTCGGTCGGCCTGGGCGCGGTGACGCTCGGCGTCTACGGCGCCGTGCGCCGCGCCGCCCGGCTGCCGCCGGCCGAGGCCATGCGCCCGGAACCGCCCGCCCGCTACCGCCCCGCGCTGGTCGAGCGCACGGGACTGGGCCGGCTGCTGTCGCACTCTTTCCGCATCGCCGTGCGCAACCTCGAGCGCCGCCCCATGCAGGCGCTCTTCACGGTGGCCGGCCTCGCGCTGGCCACCGCCCTCCTGATCCTGCCCAACACGTTCAAGGCCGGCATCGCCGAGGTGCTCGACTTCCAATGGGACGTCGTGCAGCGGCAGGACCTGAACCTCGGCCTGTCCGAGCCGTCCGCGGCGCGCACCGCCCACGAGCTGGCCCGGCTGCCGGGCGTCACCAGCCTCGAGCCGGCCCGCAGCGCCGCCGTCCGCATCCACTTCCAGGGCCGCAGCCGCCAGATCGGCCTGCGCAGCCTGCTGCCGGACGGGCGCCACAGCCGCGCCGTCGACGCCGCGGGCCGCGAAATCGCGCCGCCGCCCGACGGCATCGTCCTCTCCGCGAAGCTGGCGGACGTCCTCGGCGCGCGCCTCGGCGACCCGGTCGTCGTCGAGGCCCTCGAGGGCCGCCGGCCCGTGCGCGAGCTGCGGTTGGTGGCGCTGGCCGAAGACTTCACCGGGATCGCCGCCTACATGGACCTGCACGCCATCAACCGCTTCCTCGGCGAGGGCGACGTGATCACCGGGGCCAGCATCGGGCTCGACCAGGCGCGGCGCGGCGAGTTCCTCGCCGCGCTGAAGGCGATCCCGCGCGTCAGCACCATCGCGATCAAGGAAACCATGCGCCGGAGCTTCCGCGAGACCACCGCCCAGAGCATGGGCCTGATCCAGAGCATCTACCTGACGTTCGCCGTGATCGTGGCGTTCGGCGTCATCTACAACAACGCCCGCATCTCCCTGGCCGAGCGGGCGCGCGAGCTCGCGACCCTCCGCGTGGTCGGCATGACCCAGCGCGAGGTCGGCGCCATCCTCGTCATCGAGCTCGTCATCCTGGCGAGCCTGGCCGTGCCGGCCGGGCTGCTCCTGGGCACCGGCCTGACGACCCTCATCATCCAGTCCGTCAACACCGAGACCATCCGTCTGCCCCTCGTCTTCACCCTCTACACCTACTCCTTTGCCGTGGGTACGGTCGTCGTCGCATCGACGCTCTCGGCCGTCTTCGTACTCCGCCGCCTGAAGCAGCTCGATCTCATCGCGGCCCTCAAGGCGCCCGAGTGAAGCACCGCCCGGCCCCGTGAACCCGCATCGACACCCCCACCCCCAGCCGGCACGCTCCCGCCCGCACCCTTTCCGCCCATCGCCATGAGCCCTCCCCCCTCCGCTCCCGCCACACGCCGCCGCTGGTTCCCCTACGCCGCCGGCGTCGTGCTCCTGCTCCTGCTCGGATTCGGCCTCCGCCCGCGCCCCTCCGTCGTCGAGACCGCCCGCGCCGTCACCGGCCCGCTGCACGCGACCGTCAGCGAGGAGGGCAAGACGCGCATCCGGGACCGCTTCGTGGTCTCCGCCCCCGTCACCGGCCAACTGCGGCGCGTGCCCTTCAAGCCGGGTGCCGTCGTCGCGGCCGGCGACGTGGTGGCCGCGATCGAGCCGATGGCCGCCACGCCCCTCGATCCGCGCAGCCGCGCGCTGGCGGAGGCGCGCCGGACCGCCGCCGCCGCCACGCTGGAGAAGGTGGCCGCGGCCCACGCCCTCGCCGTCAGCGAGCTGCGGCGGGTCGAGCGCATGTTCGCCGAGCAGACCGTCTCGCCCCAGGACCTCGAGGGCGCCCAGCTGCGCGAGACCGTGGCGGCCCGCGAGGTCGTGGCGGCCGAGGGCGCCCTGCGCGCGGCCGAGGCCGAGCTCGCCGGCGCCGGGTCCGGCCGCGACGCCGGGCCGGGCCTGGTCGAGGTCCGCGCGCCCGTGGCCGGCCGCGTCCTGCGCGTCTTCCAGGAAAGCGAACGCCCGCTGGCGGCCGGCACGCCCGTGCTCGAGCTCGGGGATCCGTCCGACCTCGAGGTGGTGATCGAACTGCTGTCCCGCGACGGCGCCGCGCTCGCGCCGGGCGCGCGCGTGGAGCTGGACCAGTGGGGCGGGCCGCAGCCGCTCGCGGCCCGCGTCCGCCTCGTCGAGCCCGCCGCGTTCACCAAGATCTCGGCGCTCGGAGTCGAGGAACAGCGCGTCAACGTGGTCGCCGACATCGTCACGCCGCTCGCCGAGCGCCCCACCCTCGGCGACAACTTCCGCGTCGAGGCCCGCGTCTTCCTCTGGGAAAGCGACCGCGTGCTGAAGGTGCCGGTGTCCGCGCTCTTCCGGCGCGGCGGCGCCTGGGCCGCCTACGTCGTGCGCGGCGGCCGCGCCGCGCTCGTGCCCGTGGAGGCCGGCCGCTCCAGCGGCACCGAGGTCCAGGTGCTCGCCGGCCTGCAGGAGGGCGACGAGGTCGTCCTCTATCCCGGCGACCGCGTCCAGGACGGCATGCGCGTGCAGCCCGTGCGGATCTGAAGCTCCGGCCCATTAGCGGGTGAAATCCCGCCGGCGCCCAGCCCCGCCGGATTCTTATAGCAAGCGATCCGGCCGCCGAAAAATTTCGGCGCAAATTCTTCAAGCCCGGCTTTACGAAAGCGGATTCGTGGCGCATAGTCGCGGGATCATGGTCAGCCCCACTACCCCCGGGCCCATGGACAACGCAGCGCGTCCATCCGGCGACACCCCCCTCATTCCCGACGTCGTGATTCGCCTGGCCGGCGATTCCCAGGACGGCATCCAGGCCATCGGCGGCTTCCTCGCCCGCCTCGCCGGCCGCTCCGACCAGGAGGTCATGACGTACATGACGATCCCCTCCACGATCTCCGGCGGCCCCTCGATCTTCCAGGTCCGCATGGGCTCGGGCGAGATCCTCTCCGCGGGTGACCGCGCCGACGTGCTCGTGGCGTTCTACCAGCACAGCTACGAGAACCACCGCGCCTCGCTCCGTCCCGGCGGCGTGCTGCTCTACGACACGGACCACGTCCAGCCGCGGCCCGACGACCGCGAGGTCACCGCCGTCGGCGTGCCGATGACCTCCGCCACCGTCGAGGCCGTCGGCGGCAGCACGAAGGACAAGGGCAAGAACATCTATGTCCTCGGGCTGCTGGCGCGCATGTTCGACCTCGACGTGCCGAAGCTGACCCAGCTGATCCGCGAGCGCTTCGGCGGCAAGACCGAGGACATCGTCCGCAACGCGCTGCTGGCGTTCGACGCGGGCTACGCCTACCCCGCGGAGCACCTGACCCACATCCTCTACCGCCTGGAGAAGGCCCAGGCCGCCAGCGGCCGTCCGCAGGTCACGACCGACGGCAACTCGGCGCTCGCCTACGGCCTCATCGCCGCGGGCGTGCGCTACGGCGCCGGGTACCCGATCACGCCGTGGTCCTCGATTATGGAGACCCTGCGCACGGAGCTGCCGAAGTACGGCGGCATCTTCGTGCAGGCCGAGGACGAGATCGCCTCCATCTCGACCGCGCTCGGCTTCGCGTACGGCGGGCACCTCGCCGTCACCGGCTCCTCCGGCCCGGGCCTGTCGCTCAAGATGGAGGCGCTGGGCTGGGCGACCATGGCGGAGATCCCGCTCATCGTCATCAACGTGCAGCGCGGCGGCCCGTCGACCGGCATGCCGACCAACATCGAGCAGAGCGACCTGCTGCAGGCCATCTACGGCAGCCACGGCGACACCCCACGCGTCGTCGTCGCGCCGAAGAACGTCGAGGACTGCTTCTACCTCGCGCTCGAGGCCGGCCGCATCGCCCGCGAATACAGCACGCCGGTGCTCATCCTCACCGACCAGGCCATCGCCACGCGCATTGAGGCGTTCGACGAACCCGACCTCGCCCAGCTGATGGTCGCCGCCCAGCCCGACCTGCGCCCGCGCCCGCCCGAATTCAAGCCCTACCCCCTCGACGGCCCCACCCGCCCCGCTCCCCCCGGCTCGCTCATGACCTCCGGCAAATACCCGACGGTCTCCGGTCTCGAGCACGACGAGTTCGGCCATCCGACCGCCAATCCGGGCCTGCACCTGAAGATGACCGCCAAGCGCCGCGAGAAGATCAAGGCCGTCGCGGCCACGCTGCCGCCGCCCGAACTGGCGGGCGACGACGCCGGCGACGTGCTGCTCGTGGGCTGGGGCTGCTCCTACGGCCCGATTCGCGAGGCGCTCGGCCGCCTGCGCGGCACCGGCGTCAAGGGCGCGCACCTCCACATGCGCCACCTCCATCCGCTGCCCAACGGCCTCGAGCAGACCTTCGCCCGGTACCGGCAGATCATCGTCGCCGAGATCAACGACGAGGGCCTCTACGGCTACGGGCAGCTGGCCACCCTCCTGCGCGCCCGCTACTGCAACCCGGCCATCACCGGCATCACCAAGACCGACGGCCTCACGTTCAAGGTCAGCGAGATCGTCGAGCGCGTGGCGCAGAAGCTCGGCCTGGCGCAGACCAGCGTCGGCATGCGCGCGAAGAGCGTGCTGGCGACCGCCCGCTAGGCGGCCCGGGGGGGGGGGGGGGGGGGGGGGGGGGGGGGGGGGGGGGGGGGGGGGGGGGGGGGGGGGGGGGGGGGGGGGGGGGGGGGGGGGGGGGGGGGGGGCGAGGGCGGCATCCTGCGTAACGACGCGGGCGAGCGCTTCAT
>JAEUGX010000025.1 GCA_016795545.1 Opitutaceae bacterium | reverse complement strand
TCGCCCTCGTCCTGGCCGCCCTATCGCTGCCCGTCCTCGCCTCCGCCGATGCCGCGGATCCCGGCGAGGTGGATTTCGCCTCGTTCGCCCCGTCGGCCCAGGGGCGACGGGTCGAGATCGATCTTTCCCCCGGCCTCCTGCGTTTGGCCGCGAAGCTGGCCGCGTGGCGGGAGCAGCCGGAGGCGGCCGAGCTGCTGCGCGGCTTGAAGCGCGTGCGGGTGCACGTGACCGGCCCGGCCGGGGCCGGCCGGGCCGACGCCGTCGCGCGGGTCGGCGCGGTCCGCGAGCACCTGGCTCGGCAGGGCTGGACCCGGGTGGCGGCCGTGTCCGAACGCGCCGGCGGCGAGGATGTCGACGTCCACGTCAAGACGGGGCCCGACGACGGCATCGACGGGCTGGCGGTGACGGCGGTCGACCGCCGGGGCGAGGTGGTCTTCGTGAATGTCGTCGGCCGGATCGACCCCGCGCAGCTGGCCGCGCTCGCGGAACGGCTCGACCTGGAGCTGCGGCGCCGCGGGCACCGCCGGAGCCCGCCGGAGCCGGCCGCGAAGCCGTCGTAGCCGCCCGGCGCGAGGAGTTGCCCCCGCGGGCATTCCGTGTCTCCCTGGGGCAGATGCCCGGCCCGCTGCCCACGATCGTCCATCTCGACGCCGACGCGTTCTTCGTGTCGTGCGAGCTGGCGCTCAAACCCGAGCTGCGCGGGACCAAATGCGCCGTCGGCGGCCGGCAGCGGGGCATCATCTCTTCCGCCAGCTACGAGGCGCGGGCTTGCGGCGTGTACACGCCGATGCCCACGGCCCGGGCGCTGAAGGTCTGTCCCGACCTGGTCCTCCTCCCGCACACCACGGGGCTCTACAGCCGGGTGTCGCGGCGGATGTTCGACGCGTGCGAGGCCATCACGCCGCTGGTCCAGCGCAACTCGATCGACGAGGGCTACCTCGACCTCGGGCCCTGCGGCTTCCGGTCGGAGGAGCAGATCGAGACGCGGATCCGGGCGCTGCAGCGGCAGCTGTGGGAAGAGCTGCAGGTGCCCGTGTCGTTCGGCATCGCGGCCAACCAGCTGGTGTCGGCCATCGCCAGCAAGGCGCGCAAGCCGCGTGGCTTCACGGTCGTGCCGCCGGGCGCGGAGGCGGCGTTCCTGGCGCCGCTGAAGGTGGGAGTCATCCCCGGCATCGGGCGCAAGAGCGAGGCCCGGCTGGAAGCCGCGGGCATCCGGCTGGTGCGCGACCTGTTCGACCGGCCGGAGGCGGAACTTCGCTCCCTGTTCGGCGTCGGGTGGACGGAGGTCCTGGCGATGGCCCGGGGGGAGGACGACCGGCCGGTACACGTCGAGGAGGAGGACGCCAAGTCGTATTCGACCCAGGAAACGTTCGGCGCCGACATCGGGGACTTCGCGGAGATCGAGCGGATCGCCAAGCGGATGATCGACGAGCTGATGCCCGCGATCCGCGCGGACCGGAAGCGGGCGCGGACCATGACGGTGAAGGTGCGGTATCCCGGCATGGAGGACAGCTCGTGCGGCCGGAGCCTCGCGGAGGCGACCGACCTAGAAGCGCCGTTCTACGCGCTGGTGCGGCCGCTGCTCCGGGCCGCGTGGACGGCCCGGCGCCCGCTGCGCCTGGTCAGCGTGCGCTTTTCCGGCATCACGGAGCAGGGAGGCCAGCTCGAGATGTTCGGCCAGGGCGAGGAGAAGAAGCGCCGGCTGGCGGCGGTGCTGGACAAGCTGAACGAGCAGGGACGGAAGAGCGTCGTGCGCCACGGGCATCAGATCTGAGGCGGGCAAGATTGGGGTTCAAATCCCGCCCGGATTGTGTCTTTGCTGCCTTGTGTTTTCCCCCATCGAGAAGCGTATCGACGTGGCCAAGCAAATCGTGCTGGCCGAGACCGGGCTGTTGCACCGGGAATTCGGCCGGGCGAAGCCGGTCCTCAAGCACGACGGCACCAAGGTGACGCCGGTGGACCTGGCGATCTCCCGCCAGATCCAGGAAGCCGTGGGCCGGCAGTTTCCGGACGACCAGTTCTTCAGCGAGGAGCTGACGCCGGCAGACGCGGCGGTGCCGGTGACCTCGCGCTTCTGCTGGGTGCTGGATCCGATCGACGGCACCAACAACTACGCGAACGGCATCAGCCACTGCGCGATCTCGCTGGGACTGCTGGAGCACGGCCTGCCGGTCTACGGGGTCATCTACGATCTTGGCCGGCGCGTTCTGATCCACGGCGGACCCGGGCGGGGCGTCTGGGACGGCGACCGACCGGCCGCGCCGCGCCGCGAGCCTCCGAACGCCCAGAGCCTGATCGGCTTCCATTCGCCCGTGGACAAGGGCCGGGCGATGGAGGGCAAGCGCCTGATCGAGCACTTCAAGATCCGGGGCCTGGGCAGCAGCACGCTGCACCTGGCTTACGCCGCCATCGGGCTGCTCGACGGGGTGGTGGATCACAACAACAAGGTGTGGGACATCGCCGCCGCCTGCGCGCTGTGCGCCGAGGCCGGCGTCGAGGTGCACTACCTCGAGAATCCGCCGTTCCCGCTGCGCGAGTTTACGCTCCAGGCGAAGCGCGTGCAGTACGTCGCCGGGGGGAAGGCGATGGTGGCCCGGCTGCGCGAAGTCCTGGGCCGCTGACGGGCGCGGCTCTCAGACCTGGTAGGTCTGCAGCGGCACCGGGTCGAGCACCTTGGCCCGGGGCAGCTTCTGCGCGAGCTGCTCGGCGAACCAGGCGCGGGCGGGCGGGTCGCCGTGGGTCAGGACGATCGAGCGCGGGTCGCACTGGACGGCGAAGTCGAGCAGTTCCTCGCGATCCGCGTGGCCCGACAGTTCGAAACGTTCGACCTGGGCGCGGAGCTTGACCTTCACATTCACGGCGTCGAACAGGAAGGAATCGCCCCGATTGGCCGCCTGCAGGTGGCCGCCGGGCGTGTCGGGGTCGCAGTAGCCGACGAAGCAGATGCTGTGCTTGGGGCTGCCGGCCAGGCACGAAGCCACGGTGTACGAGGGGGTGTTCTCGACCATCATCCCCGAGCTGACGACGTAGATGCCCTGCTGCGAGGGTTCCTTGCCCGCGACCAGGTCGCGCGGGGCTTTCCGCACCTGCAAGTCCTTCAGGATGCTGCGGGTGAAATGCACCGCGCCGGTCTTCTTCGTGATCTGGTCGAAATAGTCGGCGAGGTCCATGCCCAGCCCCGAGGCGAAGATGGGGGCGTCGGCCAGCCGGTTGAATTTCCGCGCGTCATGCAGGATGGCCATGATCTCCTGCATGCGGCCGAGGGCGAAGACCGGGATGAGGACCGAGCCGCCGCGTTGGAGGGTGGCGTTGATGGTGCTGACGAGCCGGAGCATCTCGTTCGAGCGCGAGTGCCCGGGCGGGCGCTCCGTGACGCCACGGGTGGTCTCCATGACCAGGGTGTCGAAGTGCGCCTTGGGAAACTTGGCGCCGGCCAGGATGCGCTGCACGGTGAAGAGGACGTCGCCGGTGAAGAAAAGTCGGCGGTGCTTGTGCACGATCTCGACGCCGGCGGCGCCCGGGATGTGGCCCGCGGGGTGGAGGGTGAACTCGATCTCGTCGCGCGCGCCCGAAAAACGCTTCGGGTTGTTGAACGCGTGCGGGTACATCCTCGGCGCCACCCGGTCGATCTCCTCGTGGGTGAAGAGCGGGTAATCCGCCACCCCCTTTTCCTCGCGCTCGCGCATCATGACGTTGGCC
>JAEUGX010000075.1 GCA_016795545.1 Opitutaceae bacterium | reverse complement strand
GGTGCCGGCCCGGTCCGCGGCCCCCCCGGCGGTGGCCGCGCCGCGGACGGCGCCTGCGGACGCCGCCCGCCTGCTCGGCTGGCGTTTCCTTGGCACGGCGCACGGCGACTACGCGCTCTTCGAGGCCCCCGGCGGGATCGTGGTGCTGGACCGGCGGGCCGCGCACGAGCGGGTGTGGTTCGAGCGGCTGCAGGACCAGTTCACGCGGGGCGAGCCGGCGAGCCAGCGGCTGCTCTTCGCGCTGCCGGTGGAGCTCGACGCGATCGCGAGCGCGCTGCTGCTCGACCGGCGCGAGTTCCTGCGGCGGCACGGGCTCGAGGTGGCGGAGTTCGGGCGGAACTTCTTCCGGATCGAGGCGGTGCCGGCTTGGCTGGAGCCGGAGGATGCGGAGACCTTCCTGCGCGACGTGATCGGGCTGCTGCGCGAGGGCCGGCTCGACGAGCGGCAGGCCGACCTGGCGCGCGAGGAGCTGGCCCGGCTGGCGGCGCAGAAGGCGGTGCGGCTGCCGGCCGCGATCAGCGAGGCCGAGGCGCAGGCGCTCGTGACCCGGCTTTTCGCCTGCCGCCAGCCGCACACGAGCCCCGCGGGCCGGCCGACCCACTTCGAGCTGGGTCGCGGCGAGCTGGCCCGGCGGTTCCAGCGCTGACCCCCCGTCCGGCGCCGCTCGCGCGCCGGCCGGCCGGAATCGCGCCTTGCCTGGGGCGTTGGCACGACTTGTGATACGGCATCACCATGCCCGCCAAACGTCCGTCCGCCCGGAAAGCCAAGGTCATCGCCAAAACCCCCCTGCCGCGGTCCCAGGCCGGCAGCACGGTGCCGTTCGAGCCGATCCGGCCGCCGCATACGATCCATCACCCCGTGGCCTCGGGCGACGGCCCGGTCGAGGTCCTGCGCTCGCTGATCCAGCGCCACCTGGTGTCGACGCTGGCCCGCCACGACGGGTCGGCGACGCCGCGCGACTGGTGGATCGCGGCCAGCCTGGCGGCCCGCGACACCATCCACGAGCGGATGATCGCGACCCAGGCGGCGCACAACGCGCAGAACGTCCGCCGGGTCTATTATTTCTCCCTCGAATACCTGATGGGCCGGCTCTTCGGCACCAACCTGCTGGCGACCGGGCTGTACGACACGGCCAAGGCGGCGCTGGAGTCGCTGGGCCAGGACTTCGACGAGATCCGGGCGGCGGAGGTGGACATGGGCCTCGGCAACGGCGGCCTGGGCCGGCTGGCGGCCTGCTTCCTCGACTCGCTGGCCACGCTGGACTACCCGGCGCTCGGCTACGGCATCTACTACGAGTTCGGGCTGTTCCGCCAGGAGTTCGCCCACGGCCACCAGGTCGAGCATCCCGACAACTGGATACTCTTCGGCGATCCCTGGGAGGTGGTGCGGCCCGAATACACGCAGGAGGTCCGCTTCTACGGCCGCGTCGAGAACGTCTTCGACAGCACCGGCAACTACCGCCCGCGCTGGGTCGACACCAAGACGATCCTCGGCGTGCCGCACGACATCCCGACCGCCGGCTACGGCACCGGGACGGTCAACCTGCTGCGACTGTGGGCCTCGAAGTCTTCCGAGGACTTCGACCTCGCCGCCTTCAACCGCGGCGGCTACGTCGAGGCCGTCCGCGAGAAGGCCGTCGGCGAGACGGTGTCGAAGGTGCTGTATCCGAACGACAAGACGGAGAACGGCAAGGAGCTGCGCCTGATGCAGCAGTATTTCTTCGTGGCGTGCTCGCTGCGCGACATCATCCGGCGCCATTTCCGCAACCCGGCGAACACGTGGGCGAACTTCGCCGACAAGGTGGCGGTGCAGCTCAACGACACGCACCCGGCGATCGCGGTGGTCGAGCTGGCGCGGATCCTGGTCGACGAGGAGAACATGGGGCTCGAGCCGGCGTGGGAGATCGTGACCCGGACCTTCGCCTACACCAACCACACGCTGCTGCCCGAGGCGCTGGAGAAGTGGAGCGTCGGGCTGTTCGAGCGCCTGCTGCCGCGCCACCTCCAGCTGATCTACGAGATCAACGCCCGGCTGCTCCAGGTGGTCGAGCAGCACTGGCCCGGCGACAACGACAAGAAGCGGATCTGCTCCCTCATCGAGGAGAACGGCCACAAGCAGGTGCGCATGGCCAACCTCGCGGTCGCCGGCTCCCATGCCGTGAACGGCGTCGCCGCGCTGCACACGGCGCTGCTGAAGAAAGACCTCTTTCCGGAGTTCGATGTGCTCTTTCCGGGGCGCTTCCAGAACAAGACGAACGGGATCACGCCGCGGCGCTGGCTGCTCAAGGCCAACCCCCGGCTCGCCGCGCTCATCACGGAGCGGCTCGGCGGCGAGGGCTGGGCGCGCGACCTCGACCAGTTGCGCGGCCTCGAGAAGTTCGCCGGCGACCCGTCCTTCCAGCGGGAGTTCATGGCGATCAAGCGGGCCAACAAGGTCGACCTCGCCCAGACCATCAAGGCCGACTGCGGCGTGGACGTCTCGCCGGACGCGCTCTTCGACGTCCAGATCAAGCGCCTGCATGAGTACAAGCGCCAGCACCTGAACCTGCTGCACATCCTGGCCCTGTACCGGCGGCTGCTGCGGCAGCCGGACCTGGACATCGTGCCGCGCGTGTTCGTGTTCGCCGCCAAGGCGGCGCCCGGCTACGACCTGGCGAAGAACATCATCCGCGCGATCAACGTCATCGGCGCGCACATCAACGCCGACGCCCGGATCGGCGGCAAGCTGAAGGTCGCGTTCCTGCCGAACTACCGCGTCTCCCTCGCCGAGCGCATCATCCCGGCCGCGGACCTGTCGGAGCAGATCTCCACCGCCGGCAAGGAGGCCTCGGGCACGGGCAACATGAAGCTCGCGCTCAACGGGGCCCTGACCATCGGCACCCTCGACGGCGCCAACGTCGAGATCCTCGAGGAGGTGGGCGAGGAGAACATCTTCATCTTCGGGCACGACGTCGACGAGGTCCGCGCCCTCTGGGCGCGCGGCTACCAGCCCCGCGACTACTACCAGGCCGACGAGGAACTGCGGGCCGTCGTCGACTGGCTGGGCAGCGACTTTTTCACGCCCGGCGAGCACGGCGCCTTCGGCCTCGTCCACGGCAGCCTGCTGGCCGGCGGCGACCCCTACCTGGTGCTGGCCGACTTCCGGCGCTACTGCGAGGCGCAGGCGCAGGTGGACTCGGCTTACCGGGACAAGGGCCGCTGGGCGAAGATGGCCGTCCTCAACACCGCTCGCGTCGGCAAGTTCTCGAGCGACCGGACCATCCGCGAATACGCCCGGGAGATCTGGAGCCTGAAGCCCGTCAAGGTCGCCGCGACCAAGCTCTGAGGTAATCCGGGCCACGCCTGCGCCGCTGGTGGCGCCGGCCGGCCGCGGTCGTTCTCCGGGGAAGCTTCGGCAGGGATTCGCTCCCGCCAGGACGACCGTACGGAAAAGCAGGCCGGGGAACTCAGGATAGTCGGAAAAGCACCGCCGGAACCCGGTCCCCGTTCCGTAGTCCGCCCGGGAGGGCAGGGATCAGGCAAGGCGCAGGCTCAGGCCTTGCGCTTCTTCATCACGCCGTAGAACTGCTCCGGCTCCTCCTCCCGCCCGGTGTCGATGACCTTCTTGAGGTGGGGGGCGAGCTTGGACTTCAGACGCACGAGGGTGTCGTAGTCGGCCCTGGCCAGTTCGGCGCGGCCGGCCAGGGCGTGCAGCGTGCCCCGGTACATGTAGGCTTCGGCCAGCTTCGGCTTGAGGGCGAGGGCGCGGTCGTAGTGCTCGAGCGCCCGGGCGTAGTTGGCCTCGCCCTGCTTGCGGAGCACGTAGGCGAGGTTGTTGTGCGCCTCGGCGAATGCCTCGTTGATGGCCAGGGCGGCCTCGAACTGCTTCTGCGCGCCGGCCCACTGCTTCTGGAAGAGCAGCACCGTGCCGTCGTTGTAGAAGGAAAGCTCGGCGGGGGCGCGGCGGGCCGGCGGGCCGGGTGCGGCGTCGGGCGGCGGCGGGGTGCTCGGGGCGGCGCCGGCCAGGGTGGCGGCGGCGAGGGCGAGGGCGAGGAGGGCCAGGGACTTTTTCATGGCGAATCGGTTCGCGGGTGGTAGGACTGGACGCACCGATCCTAGCCGTCCCGCCGCCCATGCCGAGCCTTTTTGCCCGATGAAACGCCCCCTCACGCTCCGCCGGATCGTGCTGGCCGCGGGCGCCCTGGCGCTGGGCGGGCTGTTGCTCGGCGTCCTCGCCCGGGCCCTGCTCACGGGCTTCGCGGTGCGGGCCCTGCTGGAGAGCGCCGGCGCGTCGGAGATCCGCTTCGCGGTCGCCCAGGCGACACCCTGGCGGGTGGAGGTGGCCGACCTCGATTTCCGCGTCCGCACCCAGTCCTTCGGCGCCAAGCGCATCACGCTGGCGCGCGACCACTGGTGGTCGCCGACCCTGGGCCGCGTCAGCGTGGAGCAGGCCCGCGTGCCGCTCAACCTCGACGGCTCCGACACGAATCCCTGGGATTGGGCGACCTACCGCAACGGCCAGGTGAGCGCGAGCCCGGCGCGGCTGCCGGTCGACGAGATCACGGTCGACGGCCAACTGCTGGTCCAGGCCGCGGCGCTGCCCGAGCAGGCGCTGGCGGTCAAGGCCCGCGCCCGTCTGGCCGGCCCCGGCCGGTGGGAGGTGCAGGCCGAGGCGGCCGGCCCCGGCCTGGCGCTGCAGGCCGCGGGAAGCTACGATCTCGGGCAGGACGCGCTCGAATTCCAGGTGACGGAGGCGGCGCTCGACCTCCAGCCGTGGCAGCAGTTCGTGCAGCGGCTGGTGGTGCTGCCGGGCGGCGACTGGGAGCTGGCCGGCCGGCTGACCGGCCGGGCGCAGGGCCGCTGGGCCGGCTCGGAACTGGCGGTCGGCGGGGAAGTGGCGCTGGCGGACGGACGCGTGCGTTATGCCCGCCGCGACGTCACAGCCGAGGGCATCGAGGCCCGGCTGGACATCAAGGACCTCCCCCGCCTGGTGACGAAACCCGGCACCCTCCGGGTGCGCGAGATCCGGGTCGGCCAGCTGACCCTGGCCGCGCTCGATGCGGAGGTGGCCTTCGAGAGCCGCGAGCGGATCGTGGTCCCGCGGCTCAGCCTGGCGGCGCTCGGCGGGACCGTCGCGGCGGAACCCTTCCGCTACACGCTCAGCCAGCGCGTGCTGGAGGCGGCGGTGACGGTGGACGGGATCAGCATCGAGCAGGTGATGGCGCTCACGCGCGACCTGCCCGCGCAGGCCACCGGGCGGGTCGACGGGCGTTTCCCGATCCGGCTCGACGACAGCGGGCTGCGCCTGGGCACGGGATGGCTGGCGCTCCAGCCCGGGGTCTACGCGGAGGTCCAGTTCAACGCCACCGGGCTGCTGACCCGCGGCGTGGCGCCCGGGCATCCCAGCTACGCGGTGCTGAAAAAGATCGAGTCGGGCCTGCTGAAGCTGAAGATCGGCGAACTGCGCCTGGACATTCGGCCGCCTGACGCGCCTCCCGGGCGCACGGCGCAGCTGCACCTGACCGGCTCGCCGGTGGACCCCGACGTGAAAGCCCCGGTGATCCTCGATCTCAACGTGAACGGGCCGCTCGAAAAGCTGCTCAACCTGGGATTCGACTCGCGGGTGAGCTTCGGGACAAAGCCGTGAACCGGGATGCCTGGGTTGCGGGCGATTCTGGTTAAACGCGAAGGCAAGAAGACGCCATGAGGGGTAGGCGGTTTGAACCGCTGATGCGCAAATTGGGAATTACCTGAAAATGTGGCGCCGGGGTTTCAGCCAGCCTGGTCAATAGTCAAGGCATGGGCCATCTCACTGTCTCTTTGCGTCTTGGCGGCTTTGCGTGAGCCCATTTTCCCGGTCAGTGTATGGCGCACGCGAAGCCGCCAAGACGCAAAGGTTTCTGCCATGGCCATGGGCACTGGAATGGGGTTCATGTCGGCCATGAGACAACCTCCTGCGGTTCAAGGCGGGAGATTTTGAGTGCGGCTTTACCCGGGTGCGGCCGCCGCCGGTTTCCTCGACGATCTCGCCGTCGAGCGCAGCTTCGACGGTCGGCACCGCCTCCCCTGGAAGCCAAACGGGGTCCAGGGCATTCGGGCTGGCGTCGGTCGCCAACACCCCATCTGTGTCATCCGCGCAATCCGTGGTCTACTCTTGTTCTTTGCGTCTTGGCGGCTTTGCGTGAGCCCATTCTCCCGGTCGGTGTATGGCGCACGCGAAGCCGCCAAGACGCAAAGGTTTCTGTCATGGCCATGGGCAACTTCCCCAAAGTCAGCCGCAAGGTCGGCGCCTGGAGCCGTCAGCCCGATCCTACGCTGCAGAAGAAACTCCGATGAACCCCAATCCCATGCCTGACGGAGTCAGGCCTGAGCCGGTCGAAACGGCGGCTTCGTTCGGTGCCGAGGCTTGTCATCGGGACGAATCTGCGGAAACCTGCGGGACCTTATCCCTCCATCGCGGTCTATATCAGCCAATGAATCGACGCCACTTTCTCGCGGTTGCCCTCGCGCCCCTGCTGCTCGGCGGCTGCCTGCATGTGAAAACCGAACCCATCGAGGTGAAGCCGATCCACATCACCGTGGACGTCAACGTGAAGGTCGAGAAGGCGCTCGAGGATTTCTTCGGCGATCTCGACAAGAAATCCACGACCATCGCCCACGAGGAGACCACAAAATCATGATCGCCCGCCTGCTGACCCTTTTCGCGGCCGCCTGCCTGCTGGCGGCGCCCGCCTTCGCCCAGAACGCCGCGGACCTGCGCCGACGCATGGAGCAGCGCCTGCCGCAGATCGACGCGCTCAAGGCGCAGGAGGTGCTGGGCGAGAACAACCGCGGCCTGCTCGAGGAGCGCAAGGCCGGCTCGGCCGAGGCCGGGCGCGTGATCGCGGACGAGAACCGCGACCGCGAGGCGGTCTACGCCCTGATCGCCAAGGACACGGGCGCCAGCGTCGAGGCCGTGGCCCGGGCCCGGGCCCGGCAGATCGCGGCGAACAGCCGCCCCGGCGTGTGGCTGCAGGACGACGGCGGACGCTGGTACCGCAAGTAGCGCCCGGAAACGCGGCCCCGCCCGGGATCAGGGCGGGGGCTTGAGGCTGATGACGCGCGCGCGCTGGCGCGGCGTCACGATCTCGCCGGTGGCGCGGTCCACGATCCAGAAGTCGCAGTGCGAGTTCTGGCCGAACATCTGGACGTCGCTGGCGTGCCGGACCTCGTAGGTGCGGTAGGCGCGGGCGTGGAGCGGCAGCTCCGCGCGGGCCTGGAAAAGGCCGCGGTTGAACTCGACGGCGAGGACGTGCGGGCCCTCGGGCAGGATCAGCGGGAGGTTCCAGCCCCTGCGGCCGGCGGCGACCGGCTGGCCGTCGACCGCGGTGACGAAGGCGGTGAAGTTGTCGAGGAGCGCGCTGGACTCCTCCGAGCCGAACACGGTGGCGGTGGCCGGACGCGCGGCCGGCGTCGGGGCGGGCGCGGCGGCCGTCGGGGCGGCGGGACCGGAAGGCGGCGGCGGAGCGCTGGCGCACCCGCCGACCAGGGCGGCCAAGGCCAGCCCGGAAACGAGGGCGAGGAGAGAGGTGGGCGTCGGCATGGAGGCGGTGACGCGCGCAGCATGCAACGCCCGCCGGCCGCAAGGCAAGTCCGGGAGCCGCTAGGCGTCGGGCAGGGGGGCCTGCGGATTGACGAGCACCCGGTGGATGGCGCGGACGAGATCGGAGCCGGTCATGGGCTTGGCGACGAAGGCCAGGCGGCCGCGCACCTCCGGCGGCGGACGGTCGCTCACCACGCCGCTCATCGCGACGATGCGCACGTCGGGATTCAGGGCGCGGAGCTCGGAGATGACCTCGGCGCCCTGCATGGTGGGCATCATCATGTCCGTGAGCACGGCGTGGATCTGGTCGCGCTGGGTGCGGTACATCTGGAGGCCGGCCGGGCCGGCGGTGGCGACGATCGGGCGGAAGCCGTAGACCTCGAGCAGGGAGCGGGCGATCTCGCGCACGGCGGCCTCGTCCTCGATGACCAGGATGGTCTCGCCGTTGCCGCGGGGCGCCTCGAGGGCGGCGACGTCCGCGTCGGTGGAAGTCTTGGCGCGGACGGCGGGGAAGAAGAGGATGAATTCCGTGCCGTGGCCGACCTCGCTGCGCACCTGGAGGAAGCCGCCGTGCCCCTTGACGATGCCGAGCACGGTCGACAGGCCGAGGCCGGTGCCCTTGCCGGCGGTCTTGGTGGTGAAGAACGGGTCGAAGATGCGGTCGATCAGGTCGGGCGGGATGCCGCAGCCGGTGTCGGACACGGAGATCATCACGTGCGGCCCGGGGCGGGCGCCGGGATTGGCCTGGGCCAGGGCGGCGTCGACCACCACGTTGCGCGTCCGGATCCGCAGCTGGCCGCCGCCCGGCATGGCGTCGCGCGCGTTCACGCCCAGGTTCATCATCACCTGGCTGAACTGGGTGGAGTTGGCGAGGATCGGCCAGGTCTCGTTCGGCACGTCGCGGTGGATGACGATCGAGCGCGGCAGCGTCTCGCTCAGCAGCGTGACCACGTCCTTGATCACGGGCTGCGGCATGATCTCCGAGCGCTCGCCCTCGGCCCCGCGTGCGAACGCCAGCACCTGCCGGAGCAGGTCGGCGCCGTGCTGGGCGCTGCGCTCGAGTACGCCCACCAGGCGATGCACCTCCTTGTCCTGCGACTTGAGCTGGAGCAGGTTCACCGACATCAGGATCGGGGCGAGCACGTTGTTCAGGTCGTGCGCGATGCCACCGGCGAGCGTCCCGATGGCCTCGAGCCGCTGGGAGCGCAGGAGCTGCGACTCCAGCTTCTTCTGCTCCGTGATGTCGGTGTTGATCAGCAGCACGGCCTTGGGGCGCCCGTCGCCGTCCCGCACCAGCGTCCAGCGGCTCTCGATGTAGCGCAGCTCGGACTTTTCGAGCGCCAGCTGCATCGAGCCCGACCAGCTGCCCTTCTCCTGCACCTCTCGCATGGCCTCGGGCACGAGGTTCTGGTTGAACAGCCCGAAGAGCTCCTGCAGGAGCCGCGGGCGCGGGTCGTCGGCGCCCCAGCCGAAGAGGCGGCTGGCGCTCTGGTTGCAGTACGTGACGCGCCCGGTCATGTCGGCCACGCAGATCGCGTCGCGCGCCTTGTCGAGGTATTCGGCCTGCTCCTGCAGCCGCTGCTCCGCCTGCCGCCGCCGGAGGTACTCGCGCTTCTGCTCGATCGCGTTGCGCACGGCCGTGACCAGCCGCGCCGACCGGTCCTTGATCACGTAGTCGGAAGCGCCGCGCTTCAGGGCGGTGACCGCGTTGTCCTCGCCGATCGTGCCCGAGACGAAGATGAAGGGCGTCGACGAACCCATGGTCCGAGCGATGTCCAGCGCCTCGAGCCCGTTGAAGGCGGGCAGCGAAAAATCGGAGAGGATCAGGTCGTAGTCATTGTCGCGCAACGCCGACTCGAAATCATGACGTGTGTCGACGCGCTTGATCTGGCAGTCGGGCCACTCGTCCTGCAGCCGGGCTTGCACCAGCTCGGCATCCGCAAGGTTGTCCTCGAGGTGCAGCAGACGAAGGGCGGAACGGGGCGTGGATTCGGCAAGCATAGGCATGGGCTAGTGCCAGGCCGGACCTGAAGTTTCCTCGCGCCTGAAAACGCAAAGGATAAGCGTTTTTACGCCGGCCGAAGCCGGGCTCACGCGCTCAGGCCAGCACCTGACAATATTAAATGTCGGCATGATTAACGCCGCATGGCCCGTGCGGCAGTCCAAACGTCTATTCCGGTTGGACGTATTAGCAAGTCTTTAATAGTGAATTGTTACTAGCCGAATAAGACGAGCGCTTCGTTTGCTGGAATCAACCTTACGGTATGAGATGAATTTGCCCTGAAATTGAGGACGGCGATGGGATGCAAAATCGCAGACAATCTGCCTTTGCCCCGAGGCGGCGCCATGCAAATGAATCACGGAAAGCGTCACGGTCGTGCCTCCCGGCGCGGGAGGCGGTACGCTGGCAAATCAGCCTGTCGAGCCGGGCAGGGTGGGGCTCGGCGGGGCCGGCGGTCGGCCCTAGTGCTGCACCACGAAGACGAGGAACTTCATCCGGGCGGCGGCGGGAGCGGTCGAGGTGGCGATGATGGCGGAGGTCTCGGTGTCGACGAGCGAGACGGTGAAGGCGTCGTCCTTGCGCTTGGCCTTGAGCTGGTATTGCCGGGCGGCCGGGATCACGAGGTCGACTTCGCCGACAAACTCCTTGCCGGCGCTCTGGAGCACGACGAGCAGGCGGTGTTTGCCCGGGGTCAGCGGCGGGTCCTTTTCGAGGGCGATGCCGTCGATCGTCTCGATCCGGCACTCGACGTCGTGGCCGAGGAAGAAATCGAAGCGGCTCGCCGGGCTGGGTGTCAGCGTGGCGACCGCGGGTGCCGTCGCGGAGGGCGCGTCCGCCGCCGCCGGATCCTTCATGGCCGGAGTGGTGCATCCGCCCAGGACGAGCGCGAGAACAAGGAACGGGAGACGTTTCATGCGACGGAAAAGAGGCAGGCCACTTTCAATGCCGGGACCGGGGCGATGTCCACCTCGTTCGGGGCGCGGGCGACCGCCGCCGGCACTATCACAATTTATTTTCAGGCCGCGCCGGCTCAGCCGATTTCCTGCCAGCGGACGCAGGCGGCCTCGTGCGTGGCGTCGACCGGTGTCAGCGGGGGCACGCCTGCGCGGCAGCGGTCCTGGGCGTGCGGACAGCGCGGGTGGAAGGCGCAGCCGGCGGGAGGGTTCAGGGGCGAGGGGGGGTCGCCCGGCAGCACGACCCGCTGGCGGGAGCGCTCCCGGTCCGGGTCGGGGATCGGGATGGCGCTCACCAGCGCGCGGGTGTAGGGATGCCGCGGGCGCTCGATGACCTCCACCGCCGGCCCGAGCTCGACGATGCGGCCGAGGTACATCACCGCGACGCGGTCGGAGATGTGCTTCACCACCGAGAGGTCGTGGGCGATGAACAGCAGCGCGAGGTTCATCTCCCGGCAGAGCTGCGACAGCAGGTTCAGGATCTGGGCCTGGATCGAGACGTCGAGGGCCGACACCGGCTCGTCGGCGATGATGAGCTTGGGCTCCAGCGCCAGGGCCCGGGCGATGGCGATGCGCTGGCGCTGGCCGCCGGAAAATTCGTGGGGGTACTTGTCCATGTACCGGGCCGAGAGCCCGACCCGTTCAAGCAGCTGGCCGACCCGGGCCCGCGCCTGCGCGGCCGGGACCACGCGGTGGACCAGCAGCGGCTCGGCGAGCGTCGCAAACACCGTCATGCGCGGATTGAGCGAGGCGAACGGATCCTGGAAGACCATCTGCAGGTCGCGCCGGACCGCCTTGACCTCGGCCGTCGTGCCGGTGGTGAGGTTGCGCCCCTCGAGGACGACCGCGCCGCCGGTGGTCGGGACCAGCTGCATGATCGTGCGGGCGAGGGTCGACTTGCCGCAGCCCGATTCCCCGACGAGGCCGACCACCTCGCCGGCGCCGATCGCCAGCGTCACGCCGTCCACCGCCTTGACGGTGCCGGTCTGCCGCCGGAGGAGGAAGCCGGACTCCACCGCGAAGTGGGTCCGGACGTCCTGCAGCTGGAGGATGGTCTCGGGCATGGGCCTCAGAGTTCGCCGGCCTGCACCCGCAGGCAGGCGGTGGCCTGGGACGCGCCGACCGCCTGCAGCCGCGGGTCGCGCTGCTGGCAGCCCTCGGCAACCTGGTCGCAGCGCGGCGCGAACGCGCAGCCGGCGGGCGGCTTCGACAGGTCGGGCGGCAGCCCGGGGATGGTGTAGAGCTCGCGCCCCTTCGGCTGGAGCGAGGGAATCGAGCACTGGAGGGCGCGGGAGTACGGGTGCCGCGGCGCCTTGAAGAGCGTGCGCGTGTCGGCCGTCTCCACGATGCGGCCCGCGTACATCACCTGCACGCGGTCGCAGAGCCCGGAGACGACGCCGAGGTCGTGGGTGACGAAGATGACGGCCATGCCCATCTCGCGCTGGAGCCGCCGGATCAGTTCGAGGATCTGCGCCTGGACCGTCACGTCGAGCGCCGTGGTGGGCTCGTCGGCGATCAGCAGCTCCGGGCGCGTGATGAGCGCCATGGCGATCATCACCCGCTGCCGCATGCCGCCCGAGAATTCGTGGGGGTAGCCGTGGATGCGCGCGGCCGCGTCGTTGATGCCCACCGCCTCGAGCATCGCCAGGCCGCGGGCGAGCGCGTCGGCCTTCGCGATCTTCTCGTGGATGAGCAGCGGCTCGATGAGCTGCTCCGACACCCGCAGGTACGGGTTGAGCGAGGTCATCGGATCCTGGAAGATCATCGAGATCCGCCGCCCGCGGATGGCCCGCAGCTCCGCCGGGGAGCAGTGCAGGAGATCGGTGCCGTCGAAGCGCGCGCGGCCGCTCTCGATCCGGCCGGGCGGGCTCGGGATCAGGCCCAGCAGCGAATAGCAGGTCACGGACTTGCCCGAACCGGATTCGCCGACCAGGCCCAGCGTCTCGCCCTTTTCCAGGCTGAAACTGACGCCGTCCACCGCCCGGTACACGCCGCGGCGCGTGTGGAAGTAGGTGCGAAGATCGGTGACCTCGAGCAGGGGCATGGTTTGGGCGTGAGGCTGGTAACGCCACTCCGGGCGGCAAGGTCAAACTCGGGTTGCCCGCGTAGGCCAGGCGGCGGGTACGTCCGTCGCCGCGCCTCAGGTGGGGCGGACCTGTCCGAGCAGCTCCGTGCAGAGCGTCTCGTAGCGGTCGATCATGCGCGACAGGGAAAAGCGGGCGGGGGCGTCGGCCTGGCCGCGGGCGACCACGGCCTCGACCTCGGGTCCGCCGGCGAGGACGCGGGTCAGGACGGCGGCAAGGGCGGCGTCGTCGCCCCGGGGGAAGCTCCAGCCGTTGACCCCGTTTTCGATGATGTCGGCGACGCCGGAGGCCTCGCTGCCGATCGCGGCGCAGCCGGCGGCCATGTAGTCGATCAGCACGAGCGGGAGTCCCTCGTAGTGGGTCGAGAGCACAGCCGCGCGGCAGCGGTGGTAGAGCGGCGCCGGGTCGTTGACCTGGCCCAGGAAATCGACGCGCTCGGCGAGGCCGAGGCGGCGGACCAGCCGTTCGCAGGCGCGGCGGTGCGCGGCCCTGCCGCCGCCCCCGAGCAGCAGGCGGCCGGTCCAGCCCGCGTCGGCCAGGCGCCGGGCGGCGCGGATGAGCGTCGGCTGGTCCTTCTGCCGCGCGAAGCGCGCGACCATGATGATGTCCGCCGCGCGCCGGGCGAACGGCGGCGCGCCGACGGCGAAGCGGGCGGCCTCGACCCCGTTGGGGACGATCTCGACTCGCGGCCCGGCGAGTCCGAGCCTCCGCACGTGGTCGGCCACGCCCCGGGAGACGCAGATGGTGGCGGTGGTGCGCGGCGCGAGGCGCCGGGCGGCCCAGCGGCGCCAGAAGGGGTAGCGCTCGCAGTTCTGCTCGATGTGCAGGACCACCGGCACGCCGGCGCGGAAGGCGGCCTGGCGGCCCCAGAGGTGCTCGCTGTTGCCGTGGGCGGCGAAGACCTCCGGCCGGAACTCCGCCAGGAGCGCCGCGAGCTGGCGCAGGGTGCGGTGCTTGAAGCCGCGGTCGACCCAGGCGGTCCGGAGGCCGGCGGCGGCGATCCGCTCCTGCATCGGCGCCGGCAGGGGCGCGCGTTTGCGGCGCAGCACGAGCAGCGGCTCGTAGCGCCCGCTGCGCAGGTGGCCGCAGGCGAGCTCGAGCGCGACCTTGGTGGCGCCGGAGCCGCCGCCCGTGACGAAGTGGAGGATCCGCGGCCGCGGGTTCATGGCCGGGCGCGCCGGGGCAGGAGGGCGTCCACCGCCGCCTGCACCTCCGCGACGGACAGCCGCAGCAGCGGCCGCGGACCGGAGACGTCGGCCGGGCGCAGGACGGCGTGGCGGGTGTCCCAGGGATGCCAGCGCCACGGTTCGAGCGGGCCGTAGAGGCCGACGACCGGGACGTGGAAGGAGGCGGCGAGGTGGAGCAGGCCCGTATCGACGCCGACCGCCAGGTCCATGCGCCGGAAGAGCGAGTTCGACTCGCGCAGCGAGAGCTCCCGGCTCCAGTCGATCCAGTCGCGGGCCAGCGGAACCGGGAGCGCGGCGCGGATCTCCGCGTAGTAGCCGGCGTTGGCGGGCGCGTCGCAGAGGTGCACCTCGCAGCCGCGGTCGTTGACCAGCCACGCGATCAGCGCGGCGAAGCGGTCGGGGGCCCAGTCCTTGAGCGGGAACACCGACTTGGCGCAGACGAAGACCCGGGGGCGGTCCCCGGGCGGAAGCGCGGCCTCGACCCGCCGGTCGGTCGCGGGGTCGCTCCAGTTCTCGTTGCCGGTGTCGGTGACCGGGATGCCGTCGGCCCGCAGCACGTCGAGGAAGCACTCCACCTCATGCCGGTCGGCGTAGGGCGTGCTGCGCTGGAGCAGCCAGCTCCGGCCCTCGGTGGCGAAGCCCACGCGGTGCGGGATGCCGGCCAGCCACGGCAGGATGGCGCTCGAGAACGAGCGGCGCAGGATGTAGCAGCGATCGTAGCGGCGGCCGCGCAGGAAGCGCGCGGCGCCGAGCAGGCTGGTCGGAAATTTGGCCTGGCGCCGCTTCTCGCCCTTGAGGCGCGGGGCGAAGTACAGCAGCTCGTCCTTGTAAGGGCAGAGCGCCAGGGTGTCGCCCGAGACCGGCTCGGCGAGCACGTCGATGGTCGCGCGGGGGAACGCCTGCCGCAGGTTCCGCAGGAAGGGAATGGCCAGCACGGTGTCGCCGATGAACCGGTAGCGGATCACGAGCAGGCGCAGCGGGCGCGGGTCGGGCCAGGTCATGAGCGACGGGTGGGGGGCGGGGGAGCGAGGCGGCAGGAGGGACAAAGGCAGGCGCGGCGCGGGCACTCAATCCCCATCTGGCCCCGGCGGTTTTCCTGGCGCCGCATCCGTGGCTCCTCAGTAGACGTCCGGATAACCGGGGCCGCGGGCCTTGAAGCGCCGGTGCACCCAGAAATACTGCTCGGGGGCCCGGCGGACGTGCTCCTCGATCAGGCGGTTGATCCGGACCGCGTCCGCCGCGGCATCCGCGGTGGGGAAGCTTTCGAGCGGCGGCAGGACGGTCAGCGTGTAGGAGTGGTCGGCCTCGCGGCGGGCGAAGTAGGGCACGACGGGCGCGCCGGTCATCTCCGCGATCTTGCCGGTGGCGGTGTTGGTGATGGCGGGCACGCCGAAGAAGGGCAGGATCTCGGACGACTTGGTGCGCTTGCCCTGGTCGGGGGCGTACCAGATAGCGTAGCCCTCGCGCAGGGCGCGGACGAGGCCGCGGAGGTCGTCGAAATGGACGGCCACGGCCATGTGCCGCTCGCGCTGCCCCCGCATGAGGTGGGCCACGACGGGGTTGTTGGGGTCGCGGTACAGGCAGCCGACCCGCGCGGCCTCGGCCATGAACCGGCCGCAGATCTCGAGGGTCGTGAAGTGCGCGGTGAGCAGGATGACACCGCGGCCGCGGGCGGCGGCGGCGGTGAGGTGCTCCAGGCCCACGATCCGGTGCGGCGGCAGCTCGGCGGCCGGGGCCCACCAGCCGGCGCAGACCTCGAAGAGCCCGAGGGCGAGCGACTCGAAGTGGGCGCGGGCCAGGGCGGTGATCTCGGCCGTCGACTTCTCCGGGAAGCACAGCCGGAGATTGGTGAACACGACGCGGCGCCGGATGCCGATGACGTGGAACATGATCCCGGCGAGGCCGCGGGCCAGCAGGCGCTTCTCGGGCCAGGGCAGGAGGTTTGCGAGCCGCATGACCCCCATTCCGACCCAAGCCGGCCAGTGGCGCGGCATCCAGAGGCGGGTTTGCTCGCTGGCGCGGCTCATGCGCGGCCGCCGGGCGGGGCGTGGCGGTAGAGCTGCGGGTTCAGCGCGGGGTCGTTGTACATCTTGAACTGGTAGTACACCGCGAAGGTGCGCCGCCGCGCGGCGACGTCGGCCAGCAGCTCGGCCAGGCAATCGGCCAGGTCGGAACGCTGGCGCCGGATGCGCGCCAGCTTCTCGCCGCACTTCTCCCGGTGCTCCGCGGTGGCGTCGGCGCGCACGGCCTCCTCGTGCATGTGGTATTCCTTGAGGGCCAGGATGGACATCCGGTCGAGCATCATGCCCGGCGTCTCGGAGTTGCGCGGGCAGCCCGCCGCCGGCGGCGCCAGGGCGGCGACGATGGCCTCGTCCATCTTCTCGATGAAGTTGTTGCGCTCCTGGTTGAAGCGGTCGATGCGCCGCTTCGCCCGGTACACCGCCTCGAAGCCCAGGTCCTCGCGCCGCGCAACGTCCTCCTCATGCCAGAGGGAGAAGTTGCGGAGGTGGTTTTCCTCCAGCAGGCGGAGAAAGCCGTCGCCGGCGGCGGCGGGTTCGGCCTGGTGCCAGCGTGCGGTGAGCTCGGCCTGGCGGGCGGCGCATTCCTGGGCGTCGATTCTCATGGTGCGCAGATTGAGTTGGACAAAACAGGGCCGGACACAAGCCTGCGGATTCCGCGCGATGCAACGACTTCTGGTCATCAAGCCGTCCTCGCTGGGCGACATCGTGCACGGGCTGCAGGTGGTGCAGACGTTCGCGCGCGCGCGGCCCGAATGCCGGATCAGCTGGGTGGTGCGGGAGCGCTTCGCGGGCCTGGTCGCCGCCGCGCCGTTCGTCCACGAGACCGTCCTCTTCCGGCGCCGCGACGGCTGGGGCGCGTTCCTGCGGCTGCTGCGCGACCTGCGGCGCCGCGAATTCGACGCCGTCTGGGACCTGCAGGGGTTGGCGCGCTCCGGGCTGATGACCGCGGCCGCGCGGGCGCCGCTCAAGGTCGGCCGGGCCGACGCGCGCGAGGGGGCGGGGCTCTTCTACCACCGCCGGGTGGCGCCGCCGCCGGGCCCCGGGCCGCACCACGCGCTCGAGATCCTGCAGCCGTTCCTCGCGACCGCGGGCGTGGTCCCCCGGCTGGAGTTCCCGCTCGAGCTCCGCCCGGACCCCGGGCCGCGGCCGTGGCACGGCTTCTTCACGGGCGACCCGCGGACCACCTTCGTCATCTTCACCGACAGCCGCGGGGCCGGGAAGGAGTGGCCGCACTTCGACGCCCTGACCGCGCTGATCCTGGAGAGGATCCCCGGCAGCCGCGTGGCCTGGTGCGCCGGCCGGCCCGGCGCGCCCGCGGTGCCGGTGCCGGCGGACCGCTTCCTCAACCTGACGGGCTGCCCCCTGGAGGAGATGATCGCGCTGGTGCGGCGGCCGGCGACGTTCGTCGGCAACGACAGCGGCCCGATGCATCTCTCGGCGGCGTCCGGCAACCGGGTGCTGGCCATCTTCGGCCCGACCTCGCCGCGGCGCTTCGGGCCGTTCCCGCTGACCTCGCCCCGGCACCAGGTCGTGGCGGCGCCCGGCGGCGTGCTGGCCGGGCTCGAGCCGGCGGCCGTGCTGGCGGCGCTCGTCGAGCTGGGAGCCCGGGACTGACGCGGCCGATCAGCGGCGCTGATGACCTTCCCGCGGCCGGGTAAATTCGGCGAAAAAACCGCCGGGCCCCGGATTCGCATTTGCGTTTGGTTGCGCGCCAACAACCTTAACCACGTCGCCGCGCCGCGCGCGGTCCCCCATGCCGGAACTGCTCATCATCAAGCCCTCCGCGCTCCGTGACATCGTGCACGGGCTGCAGGTCGCCGCGTCGATCAAGGCGCAGCGGCCGGAGTGGCGCATTTCCTGGATCGTGCGCGACATCTTCTCGCCGCTGGTGCGCTCGTGCACCGCGGTCGACCAGGTCTACGTGTTCCGGCGCAACGCGGGGGCGCGGGGCTTCGTCCACCTGATGCGCGAGGTGCGCAAGGTGGAGTTCGACCTGCTCATGGACCTGCAGGGGCTGCTGCGGACCGGGCTCATGACGAAGTGGGCCCGCGCCCGGCGCAAGGCGGGGCGCCGCGACGCGCGCGAGGGCGCCGGCATGTTCTACAGCGAGAAGGTGCCGCTCCCGCCGGACGGCGCCCCGAGCCACGTGCTCGACATCCTGCTCCAGTTCTGCACCGCGGTCGGCGCCGAGCCGCGCCTGGCGGGCCCGCTCCGCTTCCGCGAGCTGGAGCGGCTCAACCTCAGCTTCATGGAGCCCCGCCGCGGGCTGCGGCCGATCCTGCTGTTTCCGGACAGCGGGCAGAGCATCAAGAAGTGGCCGGGCTTCGCCCAGCTGACGTCGCTGTTCATCCGCGAGGCGGGACGCAAGGTCGTGTGGGCGGGGATCAACTACCTGCCGTGCCGCGAATCCTTTCCCGACGGCACCTTCCTCAACCTCACGGGCAACACCAGCCTGACGTCGCTGCCGGCGCTGCTGGGCAAGTCCGACTGGGTGATCTCCAACGACAGCGGCCCGATGCACCTGGCCGCGGCCATGGGGCTGCGCACCCTCGGCCTCTTCGGCCCGACCGACCCGCGCCAGTACGGGCCGTACCCGCTCAAGAGCCCGACCAACTACACGATCCAGGCGCCGGTCGGCGACCTGCGCCTGCTTTCCGCCAAGGAGGTCTTCTACCTCTTCAACCGCATCGAGGCCTCGCTGCACAAGGCGCAGGCCCGGGCGGACCTGGCGCACGCCTGAGCCGCGCCCCGCCGGCGTCCCGGGGCCGGGCAGGATAATTGGATTGTTCATTCCCGGGATATCCTTTGAAGGGAGCCTGCATGCTCGATCCCAAGCTTCTCCGTGAATCGCCCGCAACCGTGCGCGCCGCCATCGCGCGGAAGCACCTCGACGTGGACCTCGACGGCGTGATCGCCCTCGACACGGCCTGGCGCGCCCTCCTGGCCGAGGTGGAGACGCTGCGCGGCCGGCAGAAGGCGGCCAACCACGACATGGCCGCCCTGAAGAAGGGGTCGCCGGAATTCCTCGCCAAGGTCCAGGAGATGAAGGCCGTCTCCGCCGAGGTGAAGGCCAAGGAGGAGGGCCTGAAGTCGCTGGAGGAAAAATGGCACGCGGCCATGCTCACGCTGCCGAACATCCCGCACCCCACGGTGCCCGACGGCCGCACGCCCGAGGAGAACCGCGTGCACGCGACCCACGGGTCCCCGGACGCGGCTTCGCCGCACGCGCTGCCGCACTGGGAGATCCCGGGCTTCGGCAACCTGATCGACTTTCCCCGCGGCGCCAAGGTGACCGGCGCCGGCTTTCCGTTCCTGATCGGCGATGGCGCGCGGCTGTCCCGGGCGCTCCTCCAGTTCTTCCTGGAGGAGGGCGTCAAGGCCGGCTACACCGAGGTCAGCCCGCCGATCTTCGTCAACGCCGCCAGCGCCACCGCCACCGGCCAGCTGCCGGACAAGGAGGGGCAGATGTACGAGACCACGCCCGACCGGCTCTACGCGGTGCCGACGGCGGAGGTGCCGCTCACGAACTTCTTCCGCGACGAGATCCTCGAGGAGGACGCGCTGCCGGTGCTCCGCTGCGCCTACACCCCCTGCTTCCGGCGCGAGGCGGGCAGCTACGGCAAGGACGTCCGCGGGCTCAACCGCGTGCACCAGTTCGACAAGGTCGAGCTGCTGAAGTGGGTGCATCCCTCCGCCAGCTACGACGAGCTGGAGAAGCTGCGGACCGACGCCGAGCGGCTCCTGCGCAAGCTCGAGCTGCCGTACCGCGTGCTCCTGATGTGCGGCGGCGACCTCGGCTTCGCCCAGGCGAAGAAATACGACCTCGAGGTCTGGGCGGCCGGACAGAAACGCTGGCTGGAGGTCTCGAGCTGCTCGAACTTCGAGGCCTTCCAGGCCCGGCGCGCCCAGATCCGCTTCCGGGTCAAGGCGACCGGCAAGCCCGAGCTGGTCCACACGCTCAACGGCTCCGGCCTCGCCGTGCCGCGGGTGCTGGCCGCGCTGCTCGAGAACAACCTCCAGGCCGACGGCCGCGTGAAGCTGCCGGCCGCGCTGGTGCCCTATTTCGGCCGCGAGCACGTGGCCTTCCGCTGACCGCGGAACCGGCTGCGGCGGACGCGCCCGATCCCGCATGACCGGCTCCGCCCAGTCCCGCTCCGCCTGGCGCTCGCGCGCCGCGCGCCTGGGCGAGCGGCTGCGCCCGGCCGACTTCCACCCGGAGGTCGCCGCCTGGCTGGCCCGGTCGCGGCGCGGCCCCTGGGGCGTGGCGTTCTCGGGCGGAGCCGACTCGCTGGCCCTGCTGCTCACGCTCTGGGCCCACTGGCCGGAGCGGCGTGACCGGCTGGTCGCCCTGCACTTCAACCACCGCCTGCGCGGACGGGAATCCGACGCCGACGAGCGCTTCTGCCGGAGGGTCTGCGCGGCCCTCGGCCTCCGCTGCCGGGTGGGGAGATGGGCCGGCCGCCACCGCGGCGCCAGCGAGGCCGCGGCCCGCGCGGCCCGGCACGGCTTCCTGGCGCGCGCGATGCGGGCGGCCGGCGTGCGCACGCTGTGGCTGGCCCACCAGCAGGACGACATCGCCGAGAGCCTGCTGATGCGGCTCGCCCGCGGCAGCGGCACGGCCGGGCTCGCGGCACCGCGCCCGGTGCAGGCGATGGCCGACGGGCGGACCTTCCTGCGCCCGCTGCTGCCCGTCAAGAAGGCGACGCTGGTGGCCGCCCTGCGCGGCGCCGGCCTGCGGTGGCGCGAGGACCGGAGCAATGCCGGCATGGATCATTTCCGGAACCGACTCCGGCACCGGGTGCTGCCCGGCTGGATCCGCGCGTCGGGCCGCGATGCGCTCGCCGGCGCGGCCCTGGCCCGCGAACGCCTCGACGAGGACGACCGGGCGCTGGAAGCCTGGGTCGACACCCTGCGCCCGCTCGACCGCCGCCGCCGGACGCTGGACCTGGCGGTGCTCGGAGGCCGGCCGCGGGCCGTGGTGCGGCGGGCGCTGCACCGGTGGCTGCTCTCCCTCGCGCCGCCCCCCGACCTTTCCCGCCAGGGCTTCGAGACCCTGCTCACCCTCGTCGAGCGCGGACGGCCGTCGCGGTTCAGCCTCGGACACCGCTGGTTCGCCGTCATCCGGCGGGGGCGCCTGACCCAGCAGCGGACGTAGCGGCCCCGGCCGCGGGTGGAAAACTCGCGCAAAGTTCAACCGCGCTTCATTTGACTTATGGCCATGGAACCTCCACGTTCCGCGCTGCACTAAACTACCTCCACATGGCCGAAAACGAAGACAACAAGAAGAGGCGCCCGCTCAAAAACCTTCCCCCGGAGAGCTTCCAGCCGAAGGTTTTGCTGATTTGGATGGCGATCATCGCCGCCGTGGTGGCGCTCTTTTACTTCAATCCGGCCAAGGCGCCGCAGCCCGCGACGCTCAACATCCAGCGCGTGGTGGAGCTGGCGACGCAGGGTCAGATCGCCGAGGGCGCGATCCGCAGCGACGCGACGGGCGGCCGCGACTGGTCCGTGCTGACCGGCGAGACGAAGGAGCCGATCCTGAAGAATGAGTCCGGGGCGACCAAGGCGTTCGTGGCCACGGGCCGGCTGACCGACACCAATCTCGAGCTGCTGCAGAAGTCGAAGGTGTTCGTGGAAAAGCCGGCGACGACGGCGATGACGCAGCTGCTCTACAACGTGCTGCCGTTCATCATCGTGATCGGGCTGCTCTATTTCCTGTTCGTCCGGCAGCTCCGGCAGGCCGGCAAGGGCGCGCTCAGCTTCGGCAAGAGCCGCGCCAAGATGCTCACGCGCGACAAGGACCGGGCGACGTTCGCCGACGTGGCGGGCTGCGACGAGGCGAAGGAGGAGGTCAGCGAGGTGGTCGAGTTCCTCAAGGACCCGAAGAAGTTCCAGCGCATCGGCGGCCGCATCCCGAAGGGCATCCTGATGGTCGGCCCTCCGGGCACGGGCAAGACGCTGCTCGCCAAGGCGATCGCGGGCGAGGCCGACGTGCCGTTCTTCTCCATCAGCGGCTCCGACTTCGTCGAGATGTTCGTCGGCGTCGGCGCCAGCCGCGTGCGCGACATGTTCGAGCAGGGGCGGAAGAACGCGCCCTGCCTCATCTTCATCGACGAGATCGACGCCGTGGGCCGGCAGCGCGGCGCCGGCCTGGGCGGCGGCAACGACGAGCGCGAGCAGACGCTCAACTCGCTGCTGGTCGAGATGGACGGCTTCGACACGCAGGAAGGCGTCATCATCATCGCGGCCACCAACCGCCCCGACGTGCTCGACAGCGCGCTGCTCCGTCCGGGCCGCTTCGACCGCCAGGTCTACATCGACCTGCCCGACATCATCGGCCGCGAGCAGATCCTGCGCGTGCACGCCCGCAAGATCGCGCTGTCTGACAACGTCGACCTGGCGATCATCGCCCGCGGCACGCCCGGCCTGTCCGGCGCCGAGCTGGCGAACCTGCTCAACGAGGCGGCGCTGCTGGCCGCCCGCCGCAACAAGAAGAAGGTCGAGATGACCGACATCGACGACGCCCGCGACAAGGTCCTGTGGGGCCGCGAGCGGCGCCGGGTGATGGACGACGCCGAGAAGCGCCTGGTGGCGTGGCACGAGGCCGGGCACGCCGTCGTGCAGGCGGTCCTCGACGACGGCACGCTCCCGGTGCACAAGGTCACGATCATCCCGCGCGGCCAGAGCCTGGGCAGCACGACTTACCTGCCGACCAAGGACATCCTGACCCAGCCGAAACAAAAGCTGCTCAATCAGATCGCGATGGCGATGGGCGGCCGGATCGCGGAGGAGCTGGTCACCGGCGACTTCAGCAACGGCGCCTACGGCGACCTGCGCCAGGCGACCCGGATCGCGCGCGCGATGGTCTGCGACTACGGCATGAGCGAGCTCGGGCCCGTGGCGATGGGCGAGAACCAGGACACGGTCTTCCTCGGCCGCGACATCACCCGGTCGCAGCACGTCAGCGAGGACACGGCCCGCAAGATCGACGCCGCCATCTCCAATATCCTGCACACCCAGTACAGCCGGGCCCAGCAGATCATCGCCGACCACCGCGCCGCGCTCGACAAGGTCGCGGCCGCGCTGCTCGAGCACGAGACGATCGAGGGCAAGCACGTGCTGGAGATCCTCCGCCACGGCGAGATCAAGTCGCCGATCGTCAGCGCCCGTCCGCCCAAGCTGCCGCCGTCCGCCACGGGCAAGACGGCGGACAAGCCGGTGACCAAGGAGTCGCCCGACGCTCCCGGCGCCCCCGCGCCAAGCCCGGCCTGAGACCGGCGCCGGCGCGGCCCCAGGCCCGCGCCGGGGGCACAATTTGGTTGTGGACAGGGGTTTGGCGACCTAGAGCCTGGGGGCATATTCTATGAAAATCTGCTGCATAGGCGCCGGCTACGTGGGCGGTCCGACCATGGCGATGATCGCGCTGAAGTGCCCGGACATCACGGTCACGGTGGTGGACATGAATGCCGCCCGGATCGCCGCCTGGAACTCGTCCAGCCTGCCGATCTATGAGCCCGGACTCGAGGAGGTGGTGAAGGAGGCCCGCGGCCGGAACCTGTTCTTCTCCGGCGACGTGGCGGGCGAGATCAAGCGGGCGGACATTATTTTTGTCGCCGTCAACACCCCGACCAAGACCTACGGGGTCGGCGCCGGGCGCGCGGCGGACCTGCGGTATGTGGAGTCGGTCGCCCGGACGATCGCCGAGCATGCGGACCGGGGGAAGATCATCGTCGAGAAGTCGACCATCCCCGTGAAGACGGCCGACGCGATCAAGGCGATCGTGGCCGCCAACGCGAAGGGCCTGAAGTTCCAGGTGCTGTCGAACCCCGAGTTCCTGGCGGAGGGCACCGCGGTCAAGGATCTGCTCAATCCCGACCGCGTGCTCATCGGCGGCGAGCGCACGCCCGAGGGCGAGCGGGCCTGCGAGACGCTGGCGGGCGTCTATGCCCGCTGGGTGCCGCGCGAGCGCATCCTCACGACCAACCTGTGGTCCTCGGAGCTGTCGAAGCTGGTCGCCAACGCCTTCCTGGCCCAGCGCATCTCGTCGATCAACTCGATCTCGGCCTTGTGTGAGGCGACGGGGGCGGACGTCGACGAGGTGGCGAACGCCATCGGCAAGGACAGCCGCATCGGCCCGAAATTCCTGAAAGCCTCCGTCGGCTTCGGGGGATCGTGCTTCCAGAAGGACATTCTCAACCTGACCTACCTCTGCGAGAGCTTCGGGCTGCCCGACGTGGCCGCCTACTGGACCCAGGTGGTGGCGATGAACGACTGGCAGAAGCGCCGCTTCGCGTCCCGGATCGTGAAGGAGCTCTTCAACACGGTGGCGGAAAAGAAGATCGCGGTGCTGGGCTTCGCCTTCAAGAAGGACACCAACGACACGCGGGAGTCGGCCGCGATCAACGTGTGCCGCGACCTGCTCAGCGAGCACGCCCGGGTGTGTGTGTACGACCCGAAGGTGCCGGCCGACGAGATCCGGGCCGACACGCTCGGCCGGGGCGTCGAGAACCCGCGCCTGACGGTCGCGGCGGATCCGTACGAGGCCTGCGCCGGCGCGCACGCCGTCGCGATTGTCACCGAATGGGACGAGTTCCGGACGCTCGACTACGCGCGGATTTTCGCGGGGATGCCCAAGCCGGCCTTCCTGTTCGACGGCCGCAACATCGTCGACCTCGCCGCCCTGCGGCGGATCGGGTTCAAGGCGCACGGCATTGGCAAGCCGGCTTGAGCGGGGCGGGAACGCCGTTCCCGGAAAGGATCGGCCTTGGCCGATCCCCGCCCTCCCGGGCCGGGCCACGGGGAGAGATCGGGAACCACGGAAGGCGCGAAAGAACGCGAAGCGCGGAGAGAGGCGGTGAGGGGAGCGCGCGAAAGGCGGAAGTCCGAACGTCGGGGCTCCCAACGCTCGTCGCTCAACTCGCTCACCTGGATTTCCGCCTCCTTTGCCTGCGGACAACTGCCGGAGTCGGGCTCAGATGAAGCCGAGCGGCGGGTGGCGGTGGCCGAGGATGCGCTCGGCGTCGCAGCCCAGCCAGCGGTCCAGGACCGTGGCGTAGACCGAGCGGAAGTCGGTCGAGAACTGGAGGTCCTGGCGCCGGTCGACGGCGAGGTTCGGCGCGTCGCCGTGGAGCCCGGCTTTGACGCGCGAGCCCAGGACGAAGAGCGGGGCGGCGGTGCCGTGGTCGGTGCCGCGGCTCTCGTTCTCGCTCGGCCGGCGGCCGAACTCCGAGAACGTCATGGTGAGCACCTGCCCGTCCAGCCGGCGCGACTCGAGGTCGCGCTGGAACGCGGCCAGTCCCTCGCTGAGCTGGCGCAGCAGGTTGTGTTGCGTGTTCAGCTGGTTGGCGTGGGTGTCGAAGCCGGAGAGGGAAACGTAGTAGACCCGGGTCGCGACGCCGGCGGAGATCAGGGCGGCGACGTGGCGGAGGGAGTTGGCGAAGGGCGTGGACGGGTATTCGGCGCCGGCGCGGTAGCCGGCGAGGATCGACTGGAAGCGCTTCTCGGTCACCAGCGCGTCCATCATGGTCTGCCGCAGGTACCCGGCGTTGTCCGCGCCCGGGGCGCCGCCGTCGTGGGCGCGCAGCATGCCCTCGAGCAGCGCGAGGTTCTCGCGGCCGCCGCGGCCGGAGCGGCCGTTGGCGGAGAAGCTGAACGTCGGGTGCGCGTGTTCGCTGAGGAAGGATTGCGGCACCTCGTTGCTGAAGTTGACCCCGCACGGCTCGCCGGGGGCGCCGCTGCAGGCGTTGTCCAGGTAACGCCCGAGCCACCCGGTGGCGAGGAACTGGCTGCTGTCGCTCGCCGTCTCCCAGATCTCGGTCGAGCGGAAGTGGCTGCGGTTGGGGTTCGGGTAGCCGACGTTCTGCACGATGCCCAGGCGGCCCTCCTGGAACAGCCGGTGCAGCGGCGCGCAGGCGGCGTTGAGCGCGGTGCGGTCGTCGAGGCGCAGCAGCTGGTCCGGCCCGAGCGCGAGCGTCGGCCGCAGGCGCCGGTAGTGCGGGTCGGCGCTGGGCACCACGGTGTTGAGGCCGTCGTTGCCGCCGGCCAGCTGCACCAGCACCAGGATGGTCCGGTCCTTCTCGGCGGGCGGCGCCTCGGCGGCGACCGACTCGACGAGGAACGAGGGGGCGAAGCGGCTGAACGCGAGCAGCCCGATGCCCCGGGTGCCGTACCGGATGAACTCGCGCCGGGTCGAGGGAAGCAGCGGGGTCGGGTTTTTCATGGGAAAGGGGACGGCTCAGCAGAGCTGGTAGCCGGGGGATTCGAGCAGGGTGGCCAGCGCCGCGCGGGTCGCGGCCTCGGCGCGGCCGTGCTCGCCGCCGCGCTCGAGGTAGGCGGCGAGTTGGTGCTCCAGGCCGGTGCCGACGATTTCCGGCAGGTAGCGCTGCGCCAGGAGCCGGGCGCGCGGGGCGGCCGGCTGCCGGGCCCAGTCGGCGAGCCGGGCCGGATCGAGGGTGAAGTGGCGGACGCCCTCGGCATAGGCCGCGGCCAGCTCGATCTGCTCGTCGCCGTTCAGGGCGTTCTCGTTCAGCGGTTGGAGCAGGCCGTTGATCAGCTGGCGGCGCGCGGCCAGCGTGGCCGAGTTGATCCAGTTGCGGCCGCCGACCCAGCCGCGCACGTTGGGCGGGTCGAACGGCATCTGGCCCATCTGCCGCAGCGTGCCGATCACCTGCCGGGGCAGGGGAGCGACGCTGAGGCCGAGGTCCTGGACCAGGCCCAGGTAGAAATGGACGGGGCTCTTGATGAAGCCGCCGCGGAACTCGCGGGCGAAGAATACCCGGCTGCTGAAGAAGCCGACCGCCAGCTCGCGCAGGTCGTGGCCGGTGCGGGCCCAGGCGGCGCCGAGGACGTCGGTGTACGCCTCCGGCAGAGGCGTGTCGCTCAGGTAGAAGCGCACCATCTCCTTCGGCAGGAACGTGCCGGCGGCGGGCTGGCGGTAGACGAGGTCGATGACGCCGTCGCCGTCGAAGGCGCCCTTCCGGCCGAACACGGTCTTGCTGCCGTCGTCGTGCTGGCGCGGCGCGAACTGGAACTGCCCGAGGCGCTGGCGGTAGCCGGTGAAGGCGCGCGCGGCCTGCTTGATGTCGTTCTCGGTGTAGTGACCCTCGCCGAGCGTGAAGAGCTCGAACAGCTCGCGGGCGAAGTTCTCGTTGGGGGCGTCGCGCCGGCTCTGCTGCAGGTCCAGGTAGACGATCATCGCCGGCGAGCGGGACACGGCCTTGGCCAGCTGCGGCGCCGGCCCGAGCGCGTGCCGGCGCAGGATGTCCTGGTGCTGGTAGATGAGAGCGGAGTTCTTGACCTTTTGCACGCCCACGACCCAGATGTCGCTGAGGAAGAGCAGCCATTTTTCGGCGGGCCCGTGCGCGGGCTGCGCCGCGAGCTGGAGCCACTTGATGGTCAGGTCGAACAGCGCCTCGCGCGAGCGTTCGCGGGCGTCCTGCGCGGCCAGCCGGCGCTGCTGCGGGTCGCCGCCGGCGATCCGGCGCCCCATCTCCGGCGCCGCGGCCTCGAGCTCGGCGATCAGGCGCGGCTTGGGCAGCTCGGGCATCCGGGCGAAATAACGCTGCACGGTGGCGACCGGCCCGTCGCGGCGGGCGCGGTCAAGCTCCGCCGGGTCGGCGCCGAAGCCGAGGCGCTGCAGCAGGTGGCGGGCGGCGGCCTCGTCCCACTGCGCCGCGGGCAGGGCCCGCCAGGCGTCCTGGGGACTGAGGGAGGCGAGGGATTCCGGGGGCATGGCGGGGGAGGACGGGTCCGGCCTCTAGACGCCGGGTGCGGCGGGAGGTTTCACCGGCGCGCGGCCTCCGGCTAGATCCCGAGCGCCGTGCGGTACAGCCGGGTCACGCGCTTGGTGACGGAGCAGAGGGTTTCCCACGGGATGGTGTCCGACCACGCGCTGAATTCGGCGATGCTGACCTCGCCGGCGCCCTGGCGGCCGACCAGCACGACGGCGTCGCCGGCGGCCACGGGTTCGGGGACGTCGGTGACGTCGACGATGGTCTGGTCCATCGTCACCCGGCCGAGGATCGGGCAGCGGCGGCCCCGGACGAGGACCTGGCCGCGATTGCTGCAGGCGCGGGCGATGCCGTCGCCGTACCCGGCGGTCAGGATGGCGACCCGGGTGGGCCGGTCGAGGATGCGGGTGCGGCCGTAGCTGACCCCGGTGCCGGCGGGCAGGGTTTTGACGAGGCCGACGCGGGTGTGGAAGCTGAACACCGGCTCGGTGCGCACGCGGGCGAGCAGCGAGTGGGGGTGGGGCAGGATGCCGAACTGGAGCAGGCCGACCCGGACGGCGTTGAACCCGCTTTCGCCGGGGGTGGTTTCCAGCCCGGCGCTGTTGTCGGCGTGGACGAACAACCCGGCGGGATCGAAGCCGGGCAGCTCGCGGAGGGTCTCCAGGAAAAGCCGGCGCTGCTGCGCGGTGAAGCCCGGATCCTCGTCCGCGCTCGAGAAATGCGTGAAGACGCCCGCGAGCCGCACTCCGGCGGCGGCGCGGATTCGGGCGTAAACCCCGGCGGCCTCGCGGTGCCACACCCCGAGCCGACCCATGCCGGTGTCGATCTTGAGGTGCACCGCCACCGGCCTCTCGGCCGCGCGGCCGACGGCGTCGAAGCGGTCGACCTCGGCCAGCGAGGACACCGTCGCGGCCAGGTCGAGCTCGGCCAGGTAGCGGTCCTCCTCCGGCAGCACCGGGCTCAGCAGCAGGACCGGCCAGTCGCCGCTGACCTCGCGGAGGGCCGCGGCCTCGGCGACGTTGGCGACGGCAAACAGGTCGACGCCGGCATGCATCAGCCGGGCGGCGACCTGCGGCAGCCCGTGGCCGTAGGCGTCGGCCTTGACGACGGCCACGTACCGGATGCCGGCCGGCAGCGAGGCCCGGATCAGCTTCAGGTTGCGCTCGAGCGCGCCGAGGTCGATCTCGACCCAGCAGCGACGGGGCAGTTGCAGCGACGGGGTCATGACGCGGGGGCGGCGGGAGCCTGGTGGACCACCGCGGTCCACTTCCGGTACGCCGGCGCCTCGTGCTG
>JAEUGX010000024.1 GCA_016795545.1 Opitutaceae bacterium | reverse complement strand
CTCCTTTCTCCCTTCTCCGTACTCCCTCCCCCCTCGCCCTTCCCATCCCAAGCTTGTCACCGGCTGCCGATCCCGCCTACCTAACCAGCCGTGCTCCCCCAACGCTTCGACCAGGTCCGACCGTTCTTTGTGCTGGGCCTTATCCTGCTCGCGTGGGTCTTTGTGCCGCTGGTCGTGAAGACGTTTGCCCGGGCCACCTTCTTCGAGATCCAGGCCCCGCTCGTGGTCGCCGACTCCTTCGTCCGCGACCTCCAGACGTTCTGGTCGAACCGCCTGCATTCCAAGGACGAACTCCTCCAGGCCGGCCGCCAGCTCGCCGGACTCGTGGCCCGCTACGAGTACGGCGTCCAGCAGAACCAGCAGCTCGAGGCCGACATCGTCCGCCTCGAGAACCTGCTGAAGCTGCCGTCGATGCCGGAGTTCCGCTTCGAGCCGGCCCGCGTGGCCCGGCGTGACTTCTCCGGCTGGTGGCAGCGGATGATCATCCGCAAGGGCGAGAACTACGGCATCCCCGTCGGCGCCCCCGTCATCTTCGCGGGCGGCGTCGTCGGCCGCATCACCGAGGTCCACCGCTACACCGCCGTCGTCGACCTCCTCACCAGCCCGACCTTCCGCCTCGCCGCCAGCGTCGCGGGCGACAACCGCCCGGTCAGCTACCAGGGCGGGCTCAACGACGCCTTCCAGTCGCCGCGCGGTACCGTCGACTTCGTGCCGCTGGACATCTATGCGTCACCCAACTCTCCGCGCCGCCTCGTCACCTCCGGGCTCGGCGGCATCTTTCCGCCCGGCCTCACCATCGGCGAGCTCTACAAGCTGGAGCCCAGCGCGGACGGACTCTTCAAGGCCGGCGACGTCCGGCTCGACGAGCGCCTCGGCGCGCTCACGGAGGTCACCGTCCTCGTGCCGCTGAACCCGGAGGAGCTGTGACATGCGGCGCTTCGACCCCCGCTGGCTCATCGTCCTGCTCGCCAACCTCCTGCTCTGCTGGCTGGCCGGCCTCGCCAACCACTACCTGGCCGGATTCTCGGTCCACCTCTACCTCGGCGGCCTGCTGGTCGTCTTCGCCGCCCTCCGCCTCGACCGGCGCCAGGCCGTCATCGCCACCGGCCTCACCGGCCTCGCCGTCGACTCCCTGCTCCCCGTGCCCTTCGGCACCAGCGTCGTCCTCCTCCTGCTCGTCCTCGCCACCCTCCTGTACGGCCGCCAGCGCTTCCCGCGCGAGGGCGACGTCTTCGCCGTCGTGCTGGCCCTCCTCGTCAACCTCTTCCTCTTCATCGCCCTTTCCTTCCTGCTGGTCGGCGCCAACCCGCGTCCGGGCCAGGCCTGGCTCCGGCTCTTTGTCGACCTCCTCGCCTCGCAGTTCGTCCTCGTCCTGGTCACCCCGTGGTTCCTCGCCCTCCAGACCCGCGCCCTGGCCCTCGCCCGCATCCACCCGGAAACCGGGCGGCGCGTGAGCCTCTGACCCCTGCGCCCCGGATGAGCCGTTCCGCCACCCCTGCCGCCGTCCTGCCGCCGCCGTGAGCCGACTCGTCGAGACCCACAGCGCCCGGAACCCGCGCCTGCTGCTGTTCTACGGCATCGTCGGCGGGCTGCTGGTGGTGCTGACGGCCGGGCTCGCCTACCGCCAGCTCTTCAAGACCAGCCTCTACAGCGACCGCGAGCGCCTGCAGAACCAGCGCCGGGTCATCATGCCCGGCCCCCGCGGCAACATCTACGACCGCGACGGCCGCGTCATCGTCGGCAACCGCACCCGCTTCTCCGTCGTGCTCAGCCTCGCCGAGCTCCGCGCCGAGTTCCGCAACGAATACCGCGTCGTCGAGCGCAACTTCCGCAGCCTGCCCCCGGCCGAACGCCCCACCGCCGAGCAGTACGCCATGATCGCCCGCGCCAGCGTGGCCCAGCGCTACCTCGACCAGGTCAACTTCATCCTCGGCCGCCAGGAAAAGGTGCGCAGCGCCGAGCTCAACCGGCACATCAACCACACCCTGCTGCTGCCCTATGTCCTCCTCGACGACCTCGCGCCCGAGGAGTACGCCCGCCTCATCGAACGCCTGCCCGTCGTCTCGCCCCTGCAGGTCTACGCCGCCGGCACCCGCTTCGACCCGTTCGACGCCGCGGCCGCCCACGTGCTGGGCTACACCGGAGTCGACAGCGACCCCGAGACCGAGGATTTCCCGGGCGAGGACCTGCTGACCTTCAAGATGAAGGGGTCCATCGGCCGCACCGGCATCGAGCTCATCTTCGACCCGCAGCTCCAGGGGCGCACCGGCGGCGCCATCTACCTCGTCGATCCCGCGGGCTATAAGCTGCCCAAGCCAGTCGAGACCCGCCTGCCGACGCAGGGCCGCAACATCGTCACCAGCCTCGACATGGACCTCCAGCAGGCCGCCGAGGCCGCGATGAAGGACGGCGAGGGCAAGGACCGCACCGGCGCGGTCGTGGCCATCGACATCCCCACCGGCGAGGTGCTCGTCATGGTCTCCAAGCCGGGCTACAACCTCAACGACTTCGTCCCGCGCCTCTCCCACGAGACCGCCAAGGCCATCCAGGAATCCGGCGGCTGGCTCAACCGCGCCATCCAGGGCCAGTACCCGCCGGGCTCCACGTTCAAGATCTTCACCGCCGTCGCCGGGCTCCGCGCCGGCTCCATCGAGCCGGGCGTCTCCAAGGTCATCTGCCCCGGCTTCTACCAGGTCGGCAACCGCCGCTTCCCCTGCAACGCCCGCAGCGGCCACGGCGAGGTCGACCTGGTCAAGGCGATCGCCCTCTCCTGCAACGTCTTTTTCTACAAGTACGGCCTCGAGACCGGACCCGACCTCATCGCCGCCGAAGGCCGACGCTTCGGCCTCGGCCATCCCACCGGCATCGAGCTGCCTGCCGAGTTCCGGAACCCGCGCGTGGCCGATCCCGCCTGGAAGCTGGCCAACATGAAGGAACGGTGGGTCCCCGGCGACACCGCCAACATCTCCATCGGCCAGGGCGACACGCTCGTCACTCCCCTCCAGGTCGCCTGCGCCGTCGCCGCCTTCGCACGGGGCGAGACCGAGACCCGCCCCACCATCCTCCACGACCCGAAGCGCCCCGCCCAGCACACCACCCCCATCGGCCTGTCCCCGTCCGACTACAACACCATCCTCCGCGGCATGGAGCAGTGCTACCAGCTCGGCACCGGCCGCTTCGCGAGGGTCGATGGCCTGACCGGCGCCGCCAAGACGGGCACCGCCCAGAAGGGCCGGATCGACCTCGCCTGGACCGTCGGCTTCGCCCCCCTCGAAAACCCCCGCATTGCCGTGGCCGTCGTGCTCGAGGGCGAGGAGGAGGACAACAATTTCGGCGGCGGCGTGTTCGCCGCCCCCGTCGTCCACGCCATCTTCGCCGCCTGGAAGCAGAAATCCGAACGCCCGCCGGAGAAGCCGGTGAATTTCCGCATCGAGTAGCGCCGCCGCGGCCCGCGCGCTCCTTCGCCAAGAGCCAAACCCAGGCAGGGGCAGTCCGACCGTCAAGGGATCGGTCCCGAGCTGCAGACCTTCGACCTCCCGACCTTGAGCCTTTCCGGCCTTTAGGCCTTCCCCGCCTTCCGGTTCCGCTCCCTCCGGGCGCGGCGGAAGACGGCGCGCGGTTCAGGCCAGGTCTCGCGCCGGCCGAAGCGCAGCCGCTGCAGGTCGGCCACCACCGTGGCGTCGGCCCGGTCCGAACGCCGGAGCCGCCGCAGCCACCGCCCGGCCGCCTGGCGCACCGGGTCGGGAGCGTCCCGGCCGCCCCAGCCGCGCCACCGCGACCAGCCCCAGCGGAGCAGCCGCAGCCCCGCGACCGCCGCCACCAACGCCGCCGCCGCGTAGCCGGCGCTGCGCCCCGCCCGGGCCCAGTCCCACGGCTGCTGCAGCCAGGCCTTCACGTCCTTCGACCACGCGTCGAACCGCTGCCGCAGCGCCTGGCCCGACTCCGTGGTCAGCGTCTTGACCTGGTCGAACATCTGCAGCTGCGCGCGCGAGTCGAAATTGACGATCCGCCGGTACCAGAGGATCCGCAGGCTGTCGACCCGCGCCGACCAGCTGCTGTCCTGCTCCTGCCGGACGGCCGCCGCCCCGGCGCCGGCTTCCCCCGCCACCGCGCCGGGCGTCGGGTCGTGCCGCACCCACGCCGCCTTCCCGTCGTGGACCTCCACCCAGGCGTGGGCGTCCGAGTTCCGGACCATGTAATAGTTCTCGAAGCCGTTCAGCACGCCGCCGTGGAAGCCCGCGACCACGCGCGCCGGATGCCCCGCCGCGCGGCAGAGCACCGTGAGCGCCCCGGCGAAGTACTCGCAGAACCCGGGCTCGTTGGAATCCAGCCACCGCACGATGTCGTCCCGGCCCGCCCCGGGGGGCAGCCGCACCGACAGCGCGTACGCGTGCCGCGCTCGCAGCCATGCCGTGGCCCGGCGCGCGAACTCCAGCGGCGGCAGCTCCGCCCCGCCGATCTCCGCGATCACCCGCCGCAGCACCGCCTCGTTCTCCGCGCCCTGCGGCCCCCGCAGGCTCGTCCGCGGATCGACGTTGTTCGGCTCCGCCGGCACCGCCGCCGCCACCCGCAGCTGCGCGGGGAAGCGCGCGTCCGTCAGCCGCGCCGCCAGCTCGACGCCCTCGAGCTGGAAGGCCGTCATCGTCATCTGCTCCGTCCGCAGCGCCACCAGC